>NZ_JADWOX010000019.1 GCF_016135805.1 Caulobacter hibisci | reverse complement strand
CACCTCCCCCAGAGGGGGAGGATCTTGATCGGCGGGAGCTGTCGCCAGCGATGCCGTCAGCACTCAACCCGGTTCACCGACAGCCCCACGGCCAGCCCGCCCAGGGACGTCTCCTTGTAGATCTCGTTCATGTCCTCGCCGGTGCGCTTCATCGTGGCGATGACCTTGTCGAGCGACACCGAATGCTGGCCGTCGCCCAGCAGGGCGAGACGCGCGGCGTCGATGGCCTTGATGGCGCCCATGGCGTTGCGCTCGATGCAGGGGATCTGGACGAGGCCGCCGATCGGGTCGCAGGTGAGGCCGAGGTTGTGCTCCATGCCGATCTCTGCGGCGTTCTCGATCTGGGCGTTGGTGCCGCCCAGCGCGGCGCACAGCCCGCCGGCCGCCATCGAGCAGGCGACGCCCACCTCGCCCTGGCAGCCGACCTCGGCCCCCGAGATCGAGGCGTTGCGCTTGTAGAGCGCGCCGATCGCCGCCGCCGTCAGCAGGAACACCCGCGCCTGTTCCGGCGAGCCCTTGTGGAAGCGCATGAAGAACCGCAGCACGGCCGGGACCAGACCGGCCGCGCCGTTGGTCGGGGCGGTGACGACGCGGCCGCCGGCGGCGTTCTCCTCGTTGACCGCCATGGCCCACAGGTTGACGAAGTCCATGGCCGCCAGGGGATCGCTCATCTGGCGCTCCATACGGCCGAGGATGGTCTGGTGGATTTGGCGGGCGCGACGCTTGACCGACAGGCCGCCGGGCAGGATGCCGTCCTCGCGCATGCCCCGGTCGATGCAGGCCTCCATGGCCCCGAAGATGCGGTCGAGGCCGGCGTTCATCTCGCCTTCGCTCATCCGGGCCAGCTCGTTTGCGGCCATGACCCCGGCGATGGTCAGGCCGGCCTGGTCGGCGCGTTCCAGCAGGTCGGCCGAGCTTTCGAACGGGAACGGGATGGCCGGCCCCGCCTCGGGCGGCGCGTTGCGGCCCATCTCGCTCTCGTCGCGCACGAAGCCGCCGCCGATCGAGAAGTAGGTGCGCTCGGCCAGCACCTCGCCGGCCGCGTCATAGGCGGTGAAGGTCAGCGCATTGGGGTGCTGGGGCAAGCGCTCGTGGCCGGCGAAGACGATGTCGCGGGCCTCGTCGAAGCCGATGCCGACCTCGCCGCCGAGCAGCAGCCATTGGCTGGCCTTGGTCTCGGCCAGGGCCGCCTCGCCGGCGTCGGGATCGAGGTCGGCGGGGGCAAAGCCCATCAGGCCCAGGATCACGGCGCGGTCGGTGGCGTGGCCCTTGCCGGTCAGGGCGAGCGACGCATAGAGCCGGGTCTCGACCCGGGCCGTGGAGGGCAGCTTGCCGGCGGCGCGCAGCCGCTCGACGAACATCACCCCCGCCGTCATCGGCCCCATGGTGTGGCTGCTGGAAGGGCCGACGCCCAGCTTGAAGAGGTCGAAGACGGAGGCGGTCATTTTTATTCTTCACCGTTCTTCCCCGCGAAGGCGGGGACCCAAGCTGAGCTGGCCACGGCGCGCGGTCGACTCGGCTTGGGCCCCCGCCTTCGCGGGGGTGATCGGGCTAATTGCTCTTACTTCCGTTCGGCCTTGGTCTTGTCGCGCAGGTCCTTGAACTCGGACCCCGCCTGCCACTCCGGCCACACGCGCGAATTGGCGAGATCAGCGCCGACCTTGTAGAACAGGCCGATGTCCAGGGCCTGGCCCGACAGGTCCCAGTCGGGCGACCATTCGTCGGCCGGCTGGTGGTAGCGGTTGGCGGTGTAGTCTTCCTCGGCCTTCTCGCCGGCTTCCTTGCCGCCCTTGTAGAGGTCGTTCCCCGAGCCCACCGAGATGGCCGGCACGCCGCGCTTGGCGAAGGGGAAGTGGTCCGAGCGGTAGAAGTGGCCGGCCTGCGGCGTGGGATCGGGCGTGAAGTAGCGGCCCTCTTCCTTGGCCTTGGCGACCAGCAGGTCCTGCAGGTCGACCTTGCCGTCGCCCGAGGTGGTGACGTCCTTGGCCGGGCCGGCGGCCGACAGGGCGTCGATGTTGAGGTCGGCGACCGTCTTGGCCAGCGGGAACAGCGGGTTGGCGGCGTAGTATTCCGAGCCCAGCAGGCCCTTTTCTTCCGCCGTCACGGCCAGGAACAGCACCGAGCGCTGCGGCGCCGGCTGGCTCTTGAAGGCCCGGGCCAGTTCCAGCAAAGCCGCGATACCATCCGCGTTGTCGACCGCGCCATTGTAGATCTTGTCGCCCTTGGCGTCCAGCAGACCGACGCCCAGGTGGTCCCAGTGGCCGCTGTAGATGATGTTTTCGTCGGGGAACTTCACGCCCTTCACCCGGCCGGCGATGTTCTTGGAGACGATGACCTCGTGCTTGACGGCGTAGTCGGCCGAGAAGGTGATCCCCTTCAGGGCCACCGGCTTGAAGTCGCGGGTCTGGGCCTGCGCCTTCAGGGCGTCGAAGTCGAGGCCCGCCTGCTTGAAGAGATCGACGGCGACGTCGCGCTGGATCCAGCCCTCAAGGGCCGGGTGCGACTTGGTCGGATCCTTGCGGACGATGTCGAACATCGTGTTGGTGTTGGAGTTCTTGACTGTGTTCCAGCCGTAGGAGGCCGGGGCGGTCTCGTGCACGATCAGCAGGCCGGCGGCGCCGCGACGGGCGGCTTCCTCGTACTTGTAGGTCCAGCGGCCGTAATAGGTCATGGCCTTGCCGCCGAAATCACCCTTCCCGGTCTCGAAGTCCGGGTCGTTGATCAGCACGACGACGATCTTGCCCTTGACGTCCAGGCCCTTGAAATCGTCCCAGTTGCGCTCGGGGGCGGTGACGCCATAGCCGGCGAAGACCACCGGGGCGCCCTTGATCGACACCTTGTCGACATTGGTCATGGCGGCGCGGATGGCGATCTGCTCGCCCTGGGTCAGCGGCGTGTCCTCGCCGCCCTCGGCCGGGCCGCCGTTGCGGAAAAAGGCCGCCGCGACCGGGCCCTTGATCTCGAACTTGCCCAGCGGCACGTCCTGGGCCCAGGCGCGCTTGCCGTCCTTTTGCAGGTCGCCGGCCGGCTCCAGGCCGATCTCCTTCATCTGCTGGGTGATGTAGGCAACGGTCTTCTTCTCGCCCTCGGTGGCCGGGCCGCGCCCTTCGAATTCGTCGGAGGAGAGCACCTTGATGTGCTGCGACAGGCGGGCCGGGTCGATCTTGGGCGCATCGGCGGCATGGGCGAGCATGGGCGCGGCGATCAGGGCCGTGGCGAGGAGAAGGCGTTTCATCGTCGCTACTCTTTTCGAGCGGTTCGTTTCGAGGTCGCGGACCCTAGCGGGAGGTTTTGCCCGCCGCTAGGGGGCTGAGAAAAAGAGGATCCTTCTCCCCTTGCGGGAGAAGGTGACGTCCGAAGGACGTCGGATGAGGGGTCGAAAGCCGGCGCCGCCGCGCACGGCGCGAACTACCGACCGCAGGCTGCCAATATGGCCGCGAGGACGGCTTCCCGATCACCGTGAACCACGTGGTTGGGGAAACGCATCACCCGGAAACCCTGCTCTCGCATCCAGGAATCGCGGATCAAATCCCGGTCGCGCTCGTCATGGTGCGGCCCGTCGGCTTCGATGATCAGGCGATGCCGGAAGCAGACGAAGTCAGCGATGTAGCGACCCAGCGGAACCTGTCGCCGAAACTTCAGGCCGTCGAGTTGGCGGTCGCGCAGGAGGGTCCACAACAGGCGTTCCGTGGCGACGGGCGCGCGGCGCATATGGCGGGCTTGGGCGAGGGCGGCCATGTCGCGAACATGGAACGAAAAGGGAACAATTTCAAGTTGCGGTGGGAGGGGTGACTCTCGTTCGCGGTTTTGAGTTTTGAGAGACCCCTCATCCGACGGCCTTCGGCCGCCACCTTCCCCCGCAAGGGGAGAAGGATCCTGTCAGCCCGCCAACACCGAGGCAAACACCGCCGGATCCACGTTCCCGCCCGACAGCACGATCGCCGCCGTCGTCCCCGCCAGGTCGATCTTGCCGCTCAGCGCCGCCGCCAGGGCCACGCAGCCGCCGGGCTCGACCACCAGCTTCAGGTTCATGAACGCCCAGCGCATGGCGGCCGCCACTTCCTCGTCGGTGACGGCGGCTATCCCCGTGAGCGTGCGGCTGTTGATCGGCCAGGTCAGGGCGCCGGGGGTGGGGGCCAGAAGGGCGTCGCAGAACGAGCGGGCCTCGGGATCGACCACTTCCCGGGCGCCGCTGGCCAGGGAGCGGCGGGTGTCGTCGAAGCCGGCCGGCTCGGCGCCCCAGACCTGGGTGGAGGGCGACAGGGCTTTGACGGCGGTCGAGGTCCCGGCGATCAGGCCGCCGCCGCCGACCGGCGACAGCACGCGGTCGAGGGTCGCGCCGGCGGCCTCGGCCTGGGCGATGATCTCCAGCCCCACCGTGCCCTGGCCGGCGATGATGTGCGGGTCGTCGTAGGACGGCACGACGATCATCCCGCGCTGGTCGGCGATTTCGGCGGCGATGGCCTCGCGGTCTTCCTTGAAGCGGTCGAAGAAGCGGATCTCGGCGCCGAAACCCCGCGTGGCCTCGACCTTCACGCTGGGCGCATCCAGCGGCATGACGATCAGGGCCGGCATGCCGAGCTTGCGGGCGGCCAGCGCCACGCCCTGGGCGTGGTTGCCCGACGAGAAGGCGACGACGCCCCTGCCCTTCTCTTCGGCCGACAGCTGCGAGAGGCGGTTGTAGGCGCCGCGGAACTTAAAGGCCCCGGCCAGTTGCAGGGTCTCGGGCTTGACGAAGATGCGCCCGCCCAGGCGCTCGGACAGGGCCGCGCTCTCAAGCAGCGGCGTGACCACGGCCTGGCCTTTGAGGCGATCGGCGGCGGCCTGGATGTCGGCGAGCGAGACGGTCATGACTGCATCCGTTGAAGCTGCGGCCCGCGGACCGCGACAATCGACCGCACCGCTACTAGCTCCCCCCGAAACTTCGCGCCATAAGGGAGCTTGAGACTGCTGAGGGGTCAGACACATGAAATCCGCAATGCTGGCCGCCGCGGCCTGCGCCGTCCTGACGCTCGCCGCCGGTTCGGCCAGCGCCGGCGAACTGCTTGTCGGCGCCTACAAGCACGACGTCACCTTCATCGGCGAGGCCGTCGGCCTGGGCGCGGCCGGCCGCGAGGACGGGGTCGACCTGCACCTCGGCTACCGCACCGACCGACTGGAAAACCTGACCTGGCTGGGCAAGCCGCAGGTCCACGCCTTCGTGTCGCTCAACAGCGAGGACACCTCCAACTTCGTCGCCGCCGGCTTCAGCTGGCCGATCGAGCTGGGCGACAAGGGCGGCTTCTATTTCCGCCCGGGCATGGGCCTGGCCTATACCGACGGCGAGACCGGCCTGCCGCCGGCCAACGCCGCCGGCATCAGCGACGAAGAGCGCGCCCGCCGCATCAAGCTCTACTACACCCGCATCGATTTCGGCTCGAAGGTGCTGTTCCAGCCGGAACTGTCGCTGGGCTACCGTTTCAACGACAAATGGGCGGCCGAGCTGTCCTATGTGCACCTGTCGAACGGCCAGATCTTCCACCAGGGCAAGAACCAGGGGCTTGACGATCTGGGCGTGCGGCTGCTTTACGCCTTCTGACTTCGCGGGGGGCCGCCCCCGTTTGTCGCCTTACAATCTGAAGAACGTCCGCCGCCGAGTCCTGTCGAAGGGCCGCGGGCGCTACCGGGCAGGTGACAAGGCATATCTCTATCATGGCCAACGTGACCGTCGTGGGCGCCCAATGGGGCGACGAGGGCAAGGGCAAGATCGTCGACTGGCTCTCCAACCGGGCCGACGTCGTCGTGCGCTTCCAGGGCGGCCACAACGCCGGCCATACGCTGGTGGTGGACGGCAAGGTCTACAAGCTGGCCCTGCTGCCCTCGGGCGTCGTGCAGGGCAAGACCTCGGTCATCGGCAACGGCGTCGTCGTCGACCCGTGGCACCTGCTGGGCGAGATCGCCAAGATCGCCGACCAGGGCGTGGCCATCACGCCGGACGTGCTGATCCTGGCCGACAACGCCTGCCTGATCCTGCCGCTGCACCGCGACCTGGACCAGGCCCGCGAGGCCGCCTCCAGCCAGAAGATCGGCACCACCGGCCGCGGCATCGGCCCGGCCTACGAGGACAAGGTCGGCCGTCGCGCCATCCGCGTCGCCGACCTGGCCGATCCGGACGCCCTGAAGCCGAAGATCGAGCGCCTGCTCAGCCACCACGGCGCCCTGCGCCGGGGCCTGGGCCTGCCGGACGCCGACGCCACCGAGCTGTTCGACCAGCTGATGGAGATCGCGCCGAAGATCCTGGCCTACGCCCAGCCCGCCTGGCGCGTGCTGGACCAGGCCCACAAGGCCGGCAAGCGCATCCTGTTCGAAGGCGCCCAGGGCTCGCTGCTCGACGTCGACCACGGCACCTATCCGTTCGTCACCTCGTCCAACACCGTCGCCGGCCAGGCCGCCGCCGGCTCGGGCATGGGCCCCAAGGGTCCGGGCTACGTGCTGGGCATCGTCAAGGCCTACACCACCCGCGTCGGCGAAGGCCCGTTCGCCTGCGAGCTCAATGACGAGGTCGGGACCCACCTGTCGACCGTCGGCCGCGAGGTCGGGGTCAATACCGGCCGTCCGCGCCGCTGCGGCTGGTTCGACGCGGTGCTGGTGCGCCAGTCGGTGGCCATCAACGGCATCGACGGCATCGCCCTGACCAAGCTGGACGTGCTGGACGGGCTGAAGACCCTGAAGATCTGCGTCGGCTACAAGATCGGCGACCGGGTGCTCGACTACCTGCCGGCCGGCATGCGCGACCAGGCGGCCGCCGAGCCGGTCTACGAGGAAATCGAAGGCTGGAGCGAAAGCACCGCCGGCGCCCGCTCGTTCAAGGATCTCAACGCCAACGCCATCAAGTATGTGCGCCGCGTCGAGGAACTGATCGGCGCCCCGGTGGCCCTGCTGTCCACCAGCCCCGAGCGCGACGACACCATCCTGATGCGCGATCCGTTCGCGGGGTGACGATCTGATCCCTCTGAAGGGGAGCTGTCGCGAAATATGAACCTCCCCCCGTGGGGGAGGCGGCCGAAGGCCGGTGGGGGGACGGTTTCAGCCCCCACCGCGCTTGGCCGCCATCGCAATCACTCCCCCCACCGACCGCTTCGCGGTCACCTCCCCCACAGGGGGAGGTTCCTTTGCGGCAAGAACTCCCGCCTCCCGCTAATCCCCATTCCGGGGACTACCTATGGTGACGGTTAGCGATTGCTTAGGTCGGGCGTCGTACAAACGCCGGATCACCAAGGGGGTCGCCTGAACTTGTCCGCGCGCCGAAAGCTCTCACCGGTCCGCAAGCCGGATCGCCTGACGCGCAGCCTGCGCGCCCTGGAGCGCACGGCCTCGACGAGCCGCGTCCTCAACCTGCTGGCCATCGCCGCCGACAGCCACCAGCGGCCGGAATATTCGCAGTACCCGCTGTTTCGCAACCGCACGCTGAACAACGCCCTGATCGTCAAGCACCGCCTGCGGGCCGACGACCTGTTCCTGTTCGACGAGGCGCGCCCCACCGCGACCAAGATCATCATCCCGTTCGAGCGCAGCGACCTGTCGCTGGGCGGCCAGTCGTTCTTCATCGGCCAGCGCGGCTGGATCGACCTGCTGCGCGAGGCCTGCAACGACCCGTCCGACATGACGCGCGACCTTGCGACGCTGCGCATGATCGACATGCTGCCGTCGCTGGACCCGTTCCTGCTGCGCGAGCACCTGCGCCGCCACGGCATGATCGTGGCCCCCTGCTACTTCGCCTTGTCGCCCGGCGACCTGGAGCAGATGCAGGGTTTCGTCACCGTCGAAATCTCGCGGCTGATCGACCTGGCCTACCGCGACAAGGGCCGGGTCAACGGCGCGGCCGCCGCCCGCCTGGTCGAGGCCCTGCTGTCGACCGACGTCGACGAGCGGCTGGAGCCCCTGCGCCAGACCCTGGTGCTGGAAGGCGAGAGCTTCAAGGAAGGCGTCTTCAGCTGGAAGGGCTTCCTCTACTACAAATGGACCCTGACTCGCCTGTGGCCGCAGCTGACCGCCACGGCCAGCGAGATCGGCCAGATGGTCATCACCGGCAACAAGGAGCCCGGCGTCGCCCGCTATGTCGACGACGCCCGCAAGCGCCTGCAGCACGGGGTGATGGTCGAGCGCGCCTCGATCCTGCGCACCATCAAGGTCTATGACGACGCCTTCGAGGACCTGATCGACAACGGCAAGCCGCAGGCCTTCCGCGAATTCCTGCTGCGCGCCCCGGAGATGTTCCTGTCCCTGGGCGAGAAGGTCGGCGTCATCGCCCACATCGCCAGCTTCTGGCGCTATCGCTTCCCCGACGGCCAGCCGGCCATCGTCGACGTGGAAGAGGCGGTCGACATCCTGCAGGACTTCGACTCCGGCCTTTCGGCCAGCCTCTCGATCTAGGCGCGAGCGCCTCCATCCAGGGTTGACGATCTGACGCAGGGGCGAACCTTTATCGTCAAGCGGATTTTTACCCTCGTCCCTTAAGAGTCGGCATCCGATCTTCCTGGCGCACCAAGGAGCCCGTCCGCCGTGTTCGACGACAACCCCCGCATCCTGCAGCGCATCGCCGCGAAAATGCAGCGCGTGCTGGTCGTCGATCCGAGTACGGCCGCCACCCGCCTGCTGGGCGACCAGCTGCGGCACGTGGGCAATGTGCAGGTGTTCGCGGCCCCGACCATCGAGCAGGGCTGGGGCATGGTGCGCACGGTCGACCCGCAGATGATCTTCGTCGAGCACGCCAGCGCCGGCCTCGACGGCCAGGCCCTGGCCCGCAAGATCCGCCGCAGCGACCTGGCCTGCCGCCAGAACCCGATCATCATGTGCACGGCCGAAGCCACCGCCGAAGCCATCTTCGGGGCCCGCGACGCCGGCATCCACGAATTCATGCGCAAGCCGTTCACGATCAAGGATCTGGAACGCCGCCTCGAGGCCGTGACCCTGAAGCCGCGCGACTGGGTGGAGGCCGTCCAGTATGTCGGCCCCGACCGCCGCCGCTTCAACTCGGCCGAATACAAGGGCCCGCGCAAGCGCAAGGCCGACGCGGCCGGCACGCCCGCCGCCCGTCTCTCCCAGGCCCTGCGCATCGTCAAGTCGGCCGCCCAGGCGCTCGACAGCGATCCGGCCCAGGCCCGCCGCGCCCTGGCCGCCCAGGCGGCCGAGCTGCGCGCCGTCGGCGAAGCGGTGAAGGAACCGCGCCTGATCGAGGCCGCCGCGGCCCTGGCCAGCAGCATGCAGGTCGAGCTGACGGGAACCCTGTCGCGCGCCGAACTTGTCAAGCGCATCGACACGCTGATGGGCTTCATGACCGACGACAGCAACGGCCGGGCGGCTTAAAATTCCCCTTCTCCCCTTGCGGGAGAAGGTGTCGGCGTAAGCCGACGGATGAGGGGTCTCTCAAAAGCAAAACGCCGCGACAGCTGAACGGCTGTCGCGGCGTTTGTCGTATGGGCGACCCCTCACCCGACCTGCTTCGCAGGCCACCCTCTCCCGCAAGGGGAGAGGGATCAGGGTCCTGATCAGAACGCCATGCGGGCGATCAGCTGGAACACCGGGCCGGCCTGCTCGCGCTCGAGTTCGTATTCGTCGAAGTCGCGGTCGACCTGGTCGCCGATGGTGTTGAACTTGTTGAAGGCTTCCTTCTTTTCGCCGTCCAGCAGGTTCGAACCGGTCAGGCGGATGGTCAGATTCTTGCCGATGCGCTTCTCGACGAAGGCCTCCAGGTCGCCGCCGTAGGTGGTGGTCACCTCCTCGCCGATCACGCGGCTGTAGGCCGCGCCCTGCTTGCGATAGGTGACGCCGAACGAAGCGCCCCAGGTCGGCAGGTCCTGGATGAAGCCGACGTTGAGCACGTAGTCCGACTGGCTGTTGAACTTGCGCGAGCCGAACTCGTCGTCGACGCTGCTGTCGAGCCAGGAGTAGTTCAGGAACACGCCGGTGTTTTCCAGGCCGATGACGGTCAGCGGCGTCGAGAGGTCGAACTCGATCCCCCAGACCTCGCCGTCGCCGGTGTTGCGGGCGCCCAGCAGGAACGAAGTCAGCTCCTCGGCCGCCTCGGCCGGGGTGACGCCGTCGTCGATGGCCTCCTCATAGGCGTCCTGCGCGGCCTGCGAATAGGCGCCGGTGTTGTAGAGTTCGATCAGGTCCGAGATCTTGCGGTAGAAGACGTTGACGCCCGCCACACCCGAACGGCCCAGGCGGCGCTCGTAGCCCACGTCGAGGCCCCAGGCCTTTTCCGGCTTCAGGTTCGGGTCGCCCTGGAAGTCGTTGTCGCCCATCTCGCCTTCCAGCTTGGCCGGCGACAGATACTCGAAGCCGGCGCGGCGGACCGTGCGCGAGAGCGCGCCGTAAACCTGGTCGTCGTCGGTAAGGTTGTAGCGCAGCGAGGCCGAGGGCAGCAGGACGGCGTAGTCGTTGTCGTAGGTCTCGCCTTCCTTGCGGGCCTCGATGCTGACGTCGGTGGTCTCGTAGCGCAGGCCGGCTTCCCACTTCAGGGCGCCCGACTTGCCCGACAGCATCACGTAGGGGTCGATACGGGTCTGCTCGAAGCCGGTATCGCCGCCGTCGATCACCTTGTAGGCGCTAAAGGCGGGCGGGCTGGCGTTGGGCAGGCTGTAGCGGTTGCGATCGACCTCGGTCAGCAGCGCGTCGCGCTCCTTCTTCTCGTACTGGACGCCGAACTCGAGCTTGGCCGCGCCCAGGTCGCGCTCGTGCGCCAGCTTGGCCGAGATCTCGGTGTCGTCGATCTCCGAGCGGGACTTGTCGCGGGTGATGCGGTCGCCGTCCGGATACGGGGCGGCGTCGCGCAGGTACTCGGTCTCGTCCTCGAATTCGGCTTCCTTGCCCTTGAAGCCGGCGTAGCCCAGCTTCACCGTGGTGCGGCCGCCCCACATGTCGTGCTTGTACTTGCCCGCCAGCGACCAGCTGTCCTGGTCGATCTTGACGTCGTTGTCGTTGATCGTCTGCAGGTTGGCGGCGTTGCGGATGTCCTCGGCGTACTCGATAGAGTCCTCGTCCTGGTAGCGGTCGGTGCGGACGAAGAAGCCCGACAGGTCCAGGTCGCCGCCGGCCACGGGGACCTGGTAGCTGGCGTTGAACGAATAGTCGGTGCCGTTGCGGGTGTCGGTCTGGACTTCGCTGTTGTCGAGCTCGCCGTTCGGCTCGTCGTAGCGCAGCGACAGCTTCTGCTTGGGATTGCGGCGGCCCTGGACGTTGGCGCCGACCAGCAGGCGGCCGGGGCCAACCTGGCCGCCCCAGACGCCGCCCAGCGTACCGCGGACCTTGCTGTCGTCGAAGCGCAGGGCGCCGGCGCGGATGAAGCCGCCGTCCAGGGCGTAGGCGTCGCGCAGCACGATGTTGATGGCGCCGGCCACCGCGTCGCCGCTGCGGTTGGCGCTGGCGCTGCGGACGATCTCGATGCGCTCGATCAGTTCGGCCGGGATGCGGTCGACGAAGAACGCGCCGTCGGCGCCGGCGCCGAAAGCGCCCGAGCCCGAGCCCGCGCCGGGCACCTTCTCGCCGTTGATCAGGATCTGGGTGTAGGCCGGATCGAGGCCGCGCAGGCGCACGCCGTCCGATTCCAGCACGTCCGACAGGAAGGCCACCGAGGGCACGCGCTTGAGGGCGTCGCCGGCGGTCAGGGGCTCGAAGCGCTGGAAGTAGTCGAGGTCGTACTGGAGGACCGGCGCGGTCTCCTCGCTGCGGTTGCGGTAGGCGATGTGGGCCTGGACGACGACTTCCGAGGCCGTGACCGGCTCTTCGGCGGTGGCGATCGGGGCGTCGGCGAGATCGGCGGCGGCCGCCGAAGCAGCCATGGCCAGGGGCGCGAGGGCGCACAGCGCCAGCAGAGCGGTCTTCTTCATCGAAACATCCCCCACGTCGCGGCCGGGCATGACACCGGGTGACGCGCGTGTTTTTGTCGGGGCTGGGCATAGTTTCGCCACAACTCCGGGACCAGAGAAGTTTCGGCGACAGTTTTATTGCGGATTTATGTAGGAGCGCGGATGATCCGTGCTCGGAACATATAATCCCTCTCCCCTTGCGGGAGAGGGTGGCCGCACGAAGTGGGGTCGGGTGAGGGGTCGCACCAACAGAAACGCCGCGGCAGCCGATCAGCTGTCGCGGCGTCTGATTTTTGAGAGACCCCTCATCCGTCGCCTTTCGGCGACACCTTCTCCCGCAAGGGGAGAAGGACGCTAGCCCAGACACGTCCGCTGGATCTCCGCCCGCAGTTCGGGCAGGCCCAGGCCCTTTTCGGACGAGGTAGCCAGCACGCGCGGGAAGGCGGCGGGGCGCTTGGCGATGGCCTTGCTGGTTTCCTCGACGACCTTCTCGACCTCGGCCGGCTTGATCTTGTCGGCCTTGGTCAGGACGATCTGGTAGGAGACCGCCGAGATGTCGAGGGCGTCGAGCGCCTCGGCGTCGACCTTCTTCAGGCCGTGCCGGGCGTCGATCAGCAGGTAGACGCGCTTGAGGTTGGGCCGGCCGCGCAGGAACTGGCGGCCCAGGTCCTGGAACTTGCTGGCCGTCGTGCGCGAGACCCGGGCGAAGCCGTAACCGGGCAGGTCGACCAGGCGCAGCTTCTCGGCCAGCAGGAAGAAGTTGATCTCCCGCGTGCGGCCCGGCTCGTTGGAGGCGCGGGCCAGGTACTTCTGACCGACCAGACCGTTGATCAGGCTCGACTTGCCGACGTTGGAGCGGCCGGCGAAGGCCACTTCCGGCAGGTCGGAGGGCGGCAGGCCGTCCATGCGGACGGCCCCCATCATGAACGAGACCGGCTGGGCGAACAGGACGCGCGCCGCCTCGATCTCGTCCTCGCTGAAGATCGGATCGATAGGGTCGATGGGATCGGTCATCAGGTCGCCGTCGCGGTCTTCTTGCCGCTGAGGCGGGCGATGATCTTGTCGATCGGGTTCTCGACCTTGTAGCGGCGCATGATGATGTACTGCTGGATGATGGTCAGGACGTTCGACCAGCACCAGTAGATCACCAGGCCCACGGCGAAGCCCGACAGGGTGAAGGTGAAGATGATCGGGAACAGCTGGAAGATCTTCTGCTGCATCGGATCGCCGGCCGGCGGGTTCATCGCCGTGGTCAGCCACATGGTGAAGCCGTAGAGCAGCGGCCAGACGCCCAGGTGAGCGATCATCGCGCCGACGAAGGGCAGCATGCCCGGATCCCACGGGATCAGGCCGAACAGGTTGAAGATCGTGGTCGGATCCGGCGCCGACAGGTCCTGGATCCAGCCGAAGAACGGCGCGTGCCGCATCTCGATGGTGACCGTCAGCACCTTGTACAGCGAGTAGAACACCGGGATCTGGATCAGCATCGGCACGCAGCCCATGAACGGGTTGATCTTCTCCTTGGCGTACAGGGCCATGGTTTCCTGCTGCAGCTTGGCAGGGTCTTCCTTGTTCTTGGCCTTCAGCTTCTCGACCTCGGGGGCGATCTTCTTCATCTTGGCCATGGACTCGTAGCTCTTGTCCGCCAGCGGATAGAGCAGGAGCTTCAGGGTCACGGTCAGCAGCATGATGGCGATGCCGAAGTTGCCGACCAGCTTGTAGAAGATCTCCAGCACGTTGAAGATCGGACGGGTGATCAGGGCGAACATGCCCCAGTCCACGGCGTCGTCGAAGCGCGGGATGTCGGCCTTGCGGCGGTCCCAGAAGGCCCAGCCGCTGGGCGGGTTGCCGTTGTATTCGTAGTTGCGCAGCAGCGGCACGGTCTTGGCGCCGGCGAACAGGCGGGTGGTCTCGGTCAGGGTCTGGCCCGGGGCCAGGTTGCGCGGCGCGGCCAGGTAGTTGGCCTCGTAGACGTCGACGCCGCCGACCGGGGTGACCTTGTATTGCGCGGTGATGGTCTCGTCCTGGCTCGGGATCAGGGCCGCCAGCCAGTACTTGTCGGTGATGCCGGTCCAGCCGCCCTTCGAGCTGAAGGTCTGGATCGGCTTGTCCTTCTTCCACTTCTGGTACTTGGCCTGCTTCAGCTCCAGGTCCTTGTCGCCCAGGATGCCGACGCCGCCCTCGTGGACGATGTGGTTCTTGCCCAGGTCGGCCGGAATGCCCCAGCGCTGCACCGAGGCGTAGGGGGCCAGCGACAGGGTCTGGCCGCCCTGGTTCTTGACGGCGTCGGCGATGGTGAACATCGCGTCGGCGTCGACCGACAGGGTGCGGGTGAAGATCAGGCCCGCGCCGTTGTCATAGGTCAGCACCACCGGCGAGCCGGGGCGCAGGGTCGCGCCGGCCGGGGCGGTCCAGACGGTGTTGGCGTTGGGCAGGCCCGGCAGGTTGGCGCCGGCCCAGCCGAATTCGGCGAAGAAGGCGTTCTCGGCGCCGGTCGGGCGCAGCAGCTCGACGGGCGGGGCGTTCTTCTTGGTGGTCTGGCCGTAGCGCTTGAGCCACAGGTCGTCGATCCGCGCGCCCTTCAGGGCGATCGAGCCGGCCAGGGCCGGGGTGTCGACGGCGATCCGCGGGCTGGCGGCCTTGGCGGCCTCGCGCGACAGCTTGATCGGCGCCGGCTTGCCGTCCGGACCAATGGTCATGCCGGGGTTGGCGGCGGCGACCTGGGCCTCGGCGGCCTTCTTCTGGCGAGCGGCCTGTTCCTGCTTCTTCTGGTTCGGGCCCAGGACGAAGAACTGGTAGCCGATCAGGATCGCGAACGCGCTGACGATGAAGACCAGCGTGTTCTTGTTGTCGTTCTGCATGGATGACTTAACCGGGATCGGAGGGTTCGGACGCAGGCGCGTTCGAATTGGGTGAGGCGGGCGCGGGACGTTTCCCCCCGCGGTCTATATCGGCCGCGAGGCTTATCAGCGCGGCTTTTACATCGTCAAGCAAACGCCCCCAGGGCCGCGAGCGCGTACCGCCGCGGGCGATGAACACATAGTCGCAACCGGGCCGTCCATGAAGGGGGAGAAGCAGCCGCGCGGCCTCGCGCAGGCGTCTTTTCGCGCGATTGCGCTCCACCGAGCCGCCGACCTTCTTGGAGGCGGTGAAGCCGACCCGGATCAGGGCGTCGTCGTCGCCTCGCGGGCGCAGCTGCATGAAGACGGCGCCGCGCGACAGCGAGGGGGCCTTGGCGGCCTTCAGGAAGTCGGCGCGCACCTTGATGCGCTCGATCTTCGGACCCTTGGCGGCGGTCACCTGGGATTCGGTCATGAAAAAAGCCGCCCTTTCCGGCGCAGGCTTGAGGCCTGGTTCTGGGAAGGGGCGGCTTTTGTCATGTCGTACGATCCCGCCGAAGCAGGAAAGAAGAGCGGGAGACCCGCTCTTAGGCCGTCAGGCGCTTACGGCCCTTGGCGCGACGACGCGCGACGATCTTTTGGCCGTTCTTGGTGGCCATACGCGTGCGGTAGCCGTGACGGCGGGCTCGCACGAGCTTCGACGGCTGGAATGTCCGCTTCACGACGTGGCTCCGAATTACAATAACGTGGGCGCGAAAACCTTGCGGTCCCGCGAGTGAGGGGCGGTGGATAAGCGACGGGACCGTCGATGTCAACCGCGCAAAGCGGCGGAAGCTGAGTCCGCGCAAGGGGTTGGGTCCCTACCCTCTCGCCGCGCCCAGCAGCACCAGGGCGAAGATCGACCAGTCCAGCGTGATGTGGGCGATGAACGAGGACCAGACACTTCGGGTCAACAGATAGGGAATCGTCAGCGCCAGCCGCGAGACGGCGATGACCAGCAGCACTTGGGCCAGGTTCCAGCAGTAGGTCGACAGGTGCAGCAAGCCGAAGACGGCGGCCGACAGGATCCAGGCGGCCACGACAGACGGGCGCAGCGCGAGGCCGAACCGGCGATGGAACAGGGCCAGCAGGGCCAGGAACGGCAGGATGGTGATCAGCTCCTCACCCAGCAACTGCGGCGCCGTGCCGGCGATGAAGAGCACGCGCTCCCAGCCGTCCAGCCGCACGAGCAGGCCCGCGACCGGATTGACGGCGACCGTGCCGGCCGTGGTGAAGACCAGGGCGACCGCGCCCGACAGCAGCAGGGCGAGGGGAACGGCCAGCAGGCCGGCCAGCACGTCGGCCAGCGTCGGGCGCGGGAACAGCGCCGTCCATCCGCGTCCCGCGGCCGCCCTCAGCGCCAGCAGCGGCATGACGACGAACAGCACCGGCCCGACCAGCGCCATCGGACCGCCGTGCGCGCGAGCCAGCAGCATCAGCGCCGCGAAACCGGCGACGCAGCTTCCCAGCACCATGGCCCACCGCCCGGTCGACAGGCCTTCGGGCGTGGCGCGGATGTATGGAAAGTCTCGCGGGGCTGGCCCTGCCATGATCGAAGCTCCACTGCGCGGGCGACTATGGCGACGCTTCGCCACGGCTGTATAGCGCTCGCCCCTCGCCTTCCGATGGACGGGCAGAAATTGCGGCCCGCTGCTGCTATCACCGACCGATCGGCGTAACGGGAGCCTGGTTCGTGGACCTGCTGAAGATCCTGAGAAGCTTCGAGGAACTGCTCTTCGAAGCCATGACCTGGCTCTACTTCTACCCGCGCACCATGCTGCGGATCGTCAACCGGCCGATGACGGCCATGGCCTATTCCGACCGCGAGGAAGGCCAGCCCGAGGACCTGCGCTACGACGACGCCCTGAGCCCGCCGGTGCTGCTGATCATCACCCTGGTGATCGCCAACGCCATCGGCTGGGCGGTTCACGTTCCCCAGCCGGTCAACGCCCCGCCGCTGGCCAAGGCGCTCTACGATTCCCAGCAGAACCTGCTGATGTTCCGCTGCCTGCTGTTTGGCCTCATGCCGCTGGTCGTGACCCTGACCCGGCTGCGCAAGCAGGGCGTGACGATTTCGCGCCGAACCCTGCGGCGCCCGTTCTACGCCCAGTGCTACCTGGCCTCGCCGGTGGCGCTGTGCGTCTCGCTGGGCCTGATGGCCATGCAGCGCGGGACCCCGGCCCTGGTCGCCGGCGGCGCGGCGGTGATCCTGGCTTCGACCGTCTGGCTGATCGTGGCCCAGACCCGCTGGCTGTCGCGGCATCTGTCGATCCCGCCGGCCCGCGCGGCCGTGACCGCCGTGGCGGCCCTGGCCCGCGCCCTGCTCTACATGCTGCTGATCTTGATTCCGCTGGCCTTGGCCTGAACGCCAGCCTCGGCCTCGGGCCTCAGTAAGGCTCGATCGAGCGGACCCGTCCCTCCGACGAGGCCGTGCAGCGCGAGCGGTAGGAGCCGGTGGCCATGGTCAGCTCCCAGTCGCCGCGGCCCAGGTCGCGGACGCTGATCGGCACGCTGCTGCCGTAGGGCCGGTTCTGGAACTCGTCGGCCCGGCGCGAGCAGGCGTCCTGGGCCGCGCGCGGCGCCTGGCGGACATAGCGGGTGTTGGCGTAGCGGCGGTTGTCGCGCTCGGACTGCCCGGCCAGGAAGCCCTCGTGATAGCCCTCGGTCTCGTGGCGGTCGTCGTAGTCGGAGCCGTAGAGGGCCGCCTGGTAGCCGCGCTCGTACTCGTCGTCGTGGTCGCGGTCAGAGTCGCCGTGCTTGGCCTTGTGGGCGGCCAGGGCGGCGGCGAGGCCGATGATGGCGACGCCGGCGACAACCGCGGCGGCCTTCGAGTCCCCGCCCTTCTTGCGGCACAGGTTGCGGGCCTCGACGATGGTCAGGTAGCGGCCGTCCCGGGTGGTGACCTGCACGCAGTCGTCGCCGCGCCGCCAGTAGCCGAACTTGGCCGAGCCGCCCTCGTCCACGTGGTCGAACTCATAGCCGCGCCGCTGCAGCTCGCTTTCGCCGCCGGCCGCCCGGGCCCCGACCAGGTCGCGCAGGTTGGCCGGGATCTGGGCGGCGGCCGGACCGGCCACGACCAGGGCGGAGAGGGTGGCGGCGACGACCAACCGGTGGCGAAGGACCATGGGCTTCCTCGTGCTGAAAGGCGTGGAAAAACGCCGGCCGCGCACGCGCAAGCGCCGCCTTGGCGCCAACCATCGACGGTTGAAACCGGCGGCGCAATACCCGTGACCGGTCATTCGCGTGAATGTTCCGCGAAACACGGCGGCGCGCGTGCACCGCGACAAATCGAAGAATTCCGCCGCCTCGTTAAGCGGCGGGAAAACATGGCCACGCTAAGGTCCGCCCGTTCCCTTTTCCGCCCCTTTTCTTCAACGGCCCCGTCAGGCCCCGCAGGAGCGCGCAGTGCCTCAGCGTCCCGATCGTCTTAGCGTGTCGAATGCGACCCTGGGCGGCTGGCTGCGCTATCGGAACCTCAAGGTCGAGGCGGCGATCTTCCTGCTGATCGCGGTGACCTTCGCCGCCATGCTGGGCAAGAGCGCCCTCACCCGCCAGGCCCTGACCCTGACACCGCAGTCGGGCCAGCTGATCAGCTACGCCTTCTCGGACGCCCAGAGCGGCGGCCGCTCCAGCGTCGCCGCCGACCCGAACGGGCCGCTGTCGTGGTCGTGCGAGATCCGCCCGGGCGTGGCCTATCCCTATTGCGGCTACGGCTTGCAGATGACCGCCGGCCAGGGGAAGCGGGGCCTGGACTTCTCGCACTACCAGACCCTGACCCTGCGCCTGACCTACCAGGGCGCGGGCGAGCGGCTGAAGCTGCTGGTCAAGACCGCCCCGCCGGCCGCCATCGGCATGCGAACGGGCGACCAGGACATGCCGCTGGCCGTGGAGTTCCCCGTCCACAAGGGCGACAACCTCATTCAGCTGCCCATGGCCCAGCTGGCGCCCGAGCAGTGGTGGGTAGCCAGCCACGGCCTGTCGGCCCAGGACGTCGTCCCCGCCTTCGACGACGTGCGCGCGGTGCAGATCGCCACCGCCGACGCCACGCCCGGCCCGATGACGGTCTCGGTCTCCTCGATCGCCTTCGAGGGGACCTACCTGTCCAACGAGCAGTACTACCTGATCATCCTGGGGGCCTGGCTGGTGCTGACCGGCGTCTTTCTGGTGACGCGCCTGCTGGGCATGCGCCGCGAGTTCGAGGACCGCCAGCGGCGGCAGGCCGAGGAGGCCCGGGTGCTGTCGGAGGCCCGCGCCGCCGCCGAGGCCGCCAACGCCGCCAAGTCGCAGTTCCTCAGCCACATGAGCCACGAGCTGCGCACGCCGCTGAACGGGGTGATCGGCTACAGCTACTGGCTCAGCCGCACGGGCCTGGACGCCAAGCAGCGCACGGCCGTAGACGCCATCCGCTCCAGCGGCGAGCACCTGCTGTCGGTGATCACCGACATCCTCGACATCGCCAAGATCGAGGCCGGGCGGCTGGACCTGCAGCCGACGCCCTTCGACCTGGCCGCCTGCCTGGCCGAGCTGGACCAGATGTTCCGCCTGCGAGCCGAGGAGAAGGGCCTGGCCTTCGCCGTCGAGCTGTCGGCCGAGGCCCCCCGCACTATCGTCGCCGACCCCAAGCGCCTGCGTCAGGTGCTGATCAACCTGCTGGGCAACGCCGTGAAGTTCACCGACAGGGGCGCGGTGTCGCTGGCCGTCACGCTGGTGGACGCCCCGGTCGGCGAGACCGCGCGCCTGCGGTTCGCGGTCGAGGACACCGGCGTCGGCATCGCGCCGGACCAGCTGGACGCCGTGTTCAGGCCGTTCGAGCAGGTCGGCGAGACCTCGCGCCACGCCGGCGGCACGGGCCTGGGCCTCAGCATCACCCGCCAGATCCTCGAGACCATGGGCGGCGAGATCGACGTCGTCAGCACGCCGGGCCTGGGCAGCCGCTTCGTCGTCGAGGTGAGCGTGGGCGTGGAGGCTGTTCGCGCGCGCCGCGAGGCCGAGGCGGGCTAGATCCGCCACAGCATTTCCCTCCGCCCCCGGCGTAATCCCGCCCGCGCGATCAAATGCACTTGCGATCTATTCGCAATAACTTCCCGAACTCGACCTTGCGCCGGTTGGCGACGTCTATCGCGATGATAGGAACAATCAATTTTACCTATCGTCGGATGCGCGTTGACTAGGCGGGTCGGGGGACAAGCAGGCGGACACAAGCCAGGGAGGAAGACGACGATGGATGGGAATGTCGACACCGGCGCGAAGGGCCAATGCCCCGTCGGACACGGCCGAGGCCACGCCAACCGCGACTGGTGGCCCCAGAGCCTTCGGCTGGAGGGCCTGAACCAGCATTCGCCGCGTTCCAATCCCCTGGGGGACAGCTTCAACTACGCCGAGGCCTTCAACCACCTCGACCTCAACGCCGTCGTCGCCGACCTGCACGCGCTGATGACCGACAGCCAGGACTGGTGGCCGGCCGACTTCGGCCACTACGGCGGCCTGTTCATCCGCCTGGCCTGGCATAGCGCCGGCACCTATCGCGTCACCGACGGCCGTGGCGGGGCCGGCGGCGGCCAGCAGCGGTTCGCGCCGCTCAACAGCTGGCCCGACAACGCCAATCTCGACAAGGCCCGGCGCCTGCTGTGGCCGATCAAGCAGAAGTACGGCGCCAGCCTGTCGTGGGCCGACCTCTATGTGCTGGTCGGCAACGTCGCGCTGGAGTCGATGGGCTTCAAGACCTTCGGCTTCGGCGGCGGCCGCGCCGACCAGTGGGAGCCCGAGGAGCTGTTCTGGGGTCCCGAGGGCTCGTGGCTGGGCGACGAGCGCTACAGCGGCGAGCGCCAGCTGCACTCGGCCCTGGGCGCGGTGCAGATGGGGCTGATCTACGTCAATCCCGAAGGCCCCAACGGCAATCCCGATCCAAAGGCGGCCGCGCACGACATCCGCGCCACCTTCGCCCGCATGGCGATGAACGACGAGGAGACCGTCGCCCTGATCGCCGGCGGCCACAGCTTCGGCAAGACCCACGGGGCGGGCGATCCGTCCTTCGTCGGGGTCGAGCCCGAGGGCGGCGAGATCGAGGACCAGGGCCTGGGCTGGCGCAGCAAGCACGGCACCGGCATCGGCGCCGACGCCATCACCGGCGGCCCCGAAGTGATCTGGACCCAGACCCCCACGAAGTGGAGCAACCTGTTCTTCGAGAACCTCTTCAAGTTCGAGTGGGAGCTGCACGAAAGCCCGGCCGGCGCCAAGCAGTGGCGGGCCAAGGACGCCCCGGCCGACATCCCCGACGCCTATGACGGGTCCAAGACCCACGTGCCGCGGATGCTGACCACGGACCTGGCCCTGCGGTTCGATCCCGAATACGAGAAGATCTCGCGCCGGTTCCTCGATAACCCCGACCAGTTCGCCGACGCCTTCGCCCGGGCCTGGTTCAAGCTGACCCACCGCGACATGGGCCCCAAGGGCCGCTATCTCGGCCCGCTGGTGCCCGAAGAGACCCTGATCTGGCAGGACCCGATCCCGGCGGTGGACCACCCGCTGGTCGACGGCGCCGACATCGCCGAGCTGAAACGCCAGATCCTGGCCTCGGGCCTGTCGGTGGGGGAGCTGGTCTCCACCGCCTGGGCCTCGGCCTCGACCTGGCGGGGCTCGGACAAGCGCGGCGGGGCCAACGGCGCCCGCATCCGCCTGGCGCCGCAGAAGGACTGGGAGGTCAATGACCCGCCGACCCTGGCCAAGGTGCTGGGCGTGCTGGAAGGCATCAAGGCGCAGTTCGACGGCGCGGCCGAAGGTGGGAAGAAGATCTCGCTGGCCGACCTGATCGTGCTGGCCGGCGCGGCGGGGGTCGAGGAAGGCGCCAAGGCCGGCGGCAGCCGCGTGGTCGTGCCCTTCAAGCCGGGCCGGGCCGACGCCTCGGCCGAGCAGACCGACGCCGACTCCTTCGCCCCGCTGGAGCCGCTGTCGGACGGCTTCCGCAACTATCGCAAGGCCGGCGAGCAGTTCATGGCCCCGGAAGAGGCGCTGGTCGACCGGGCCCAGCTGCTGCGGCTGTCGGGTCCGGAGCTGACGGTGCTGGTCGGCGGGCTGCGGGTGCTGGGCGCCAACAGCGGCGGCTCGAAGGCCGGGGTGTTCACCGACCATCCGGGCGCCCTGACCAACGACTTCTTCGTCAACCTGCTCGACATGGGCACGACCTGGAGCCCGACGGCGGTCAACGCCTTCGCCGGCCACGGCCGCAAGGACAGCCAGCCGCGCTGGGAAGCCACGCGCGTCGACCTGATCTTCGGCTCCCACGCCGAGCTTCGGGCCTATGCCGAGGTCTATGGCAGCGCCGACGCCCAGGACAAGTTCGTCACGGACTTCGTGGCGGCCTGGACCAAGGTTATGAACGCCGACCGTCTCGACCTCTGACGGCGGTCCTCAAAAGCGAAAGGGCGCCCGCTGCGAAGCGCGGCGCCCTTTT
Source organism: Caulobacter hibisci (assembly GCF_016135805.1). Lineage (GTDB taxonomy): Bacteria > Pseudomonadota > Alphaproteobacteria > Caulobacterales > Caulobacteraceae > Caulobacter > Caulobacter hibisci. The sequence continues at coordinate 86,070 of NZ_JADWOX010000019.1, read as the reverse complement.
GTATTCGCTCAAATCCGCCGTCATCCTGGCCGCAGCGCAGCGGAGAGCCGGGACCCAGGGGACTGGGCTCAGTGACGGCATCAAGCGCCCGCCGGCGGCCATAGCGTTGCGGCTGCCCCTGGGTCCCGGGTCTGCGGACCGCTTCGCGGCCCTTCGCCCGGGATGAGGAACTGAATACTCGGTTAGCCGCCGGCCTTGACCGCGTCCCAAGTGCGTGTGCCCGTCCCTCGACCCAGCGCGGCGCGCAGCCAGGCCAGGTTGTTGTCGACCACCTGCGGCGGCAGGTCCTGGCGGGCCAGCTTCTCGGCCTCGTCGACGCGGCCTTGCAGACCGACGACGAGGGCCAGGTTCTGGCGGATCTGGATGGTCGAGGACGGCAGGGTCGCGGCGCGGCGCAGCAGGACCTCGGCGCCCGGCAGGTCGCCATGGCCGGCCAGGTACATGGCCAGGTTGGCGCTGGGGGCGGCTTCGTTGGGAGCCAGGGCGACGGCCTGGCGGTGGGCGACCAGGGCCTCGTCGTCGCGCTTGGACTGCTCCAGGGCCACGCCCAGCAGGCTCTGCGGACGCCAGTCCTTCGGCGCGGCGGCGGCGGCCATCCTGGCCGGCTCGATGGCGAAGAAGCCGTCGCCGCGGGCCAGCTGCACGCGGGCGGATTCCAGCAGGGCCTCGAGGTCGTTGGGATGGGCCACCAGCACGCGGCTGGACGCCTCGGCCGCCTCGTCGTAGCGGCCCAGGGCGCGCAGGGCCTGGGAGAGGGCCGTGCCCGCCTCGGCGTCGCGCGGATCGGCCTCGACCTCGGCGTTCCAGAAGGCGGCGCGGGCCAGGGGATCCAGGCGGCGGGCCTCGAGGCGCTCGGCCGGGCTGGCCTTGCGGGGCGCGGGCGCGGCCGGGCTCGCCTCGGTCGTCGCCGGGGTCGCGGCCTTGTCGGCCTTGGCGCCGGCGAAGGCCGGAACGGCGGCCAGCAGCAGAGCGGGTGCGAGAACGGTTGCGAGCAGGGCGGGCTTGCGACACATGGAAGGCATGTTCTCCGGAGAGGTCGGTGCGAGCATCGCCCGGCCCCCTCAAGGAATCGTTAAGCATAAATCCGCGAAAGCCCGGCCCATGACCGAACCCCTGATCGCAGCCTCCTCGCGCGGCGCCGCCGACGGCCCCGTGATCCCGGTGCACGCCCTCTATGAAGACGAGGTGGCGGCGTTCCTCGAGGCGCGGCCCAGCTTCGTACGCGGCTTCGCCAAGCTGTCGGACTTCTCGGGCAAGGCCGGCCAGGTGGTGGTCGCCCCGACCCCGGAAGGCGCTCTCGACCGCGTGCTGTTCGGCCTGGGACAACGGGTTGCGAAGGGCGGACGGGCCGACGCCATGGCCTTCCGCGCCCTGCCGGCCAAGCTGCCGGCCGGCGACTATCGCCTGCACGCCACGCCCGAGGGGCTGGACGCGGCCCAGATCGCCCTGGCCTTCGCCCTGGGCACCTATCGCTTCGACCGCTTCAAGGCCCGGGGGGCCGAGGGCGCGCGACGCCTTGTCGCGGCCGAGGGCGTGGATCTTTCCGAGGTGCAGGCGATCGCCCACGCCTGCGCCCTGGCCCGCGACATGGTCAACAGCCCGGCCAACGCCATGGGCCCGCGCCAGATCGAGACCATCGCCCGCGAGATCGCCGAGCAGTTCGGCGGGACGCTGTCGGTGGTCACGGGCGATGATCTGCTGACCGAAGGCTACCCCGCCGTCCATGCCGTGGGCCGCGCCGCCGTGCTCGAGCGTGCGCCACGCATGCTGGAGATCAGCTGGGGCGACGAGGCCCATCCGCGCCTGGCCCTGATCGGCAAGGGCGTGGTGTTCGACACCGGGGGCCTGGACATCAAGCCCTCGGCCGGCATGCGGCTGATGAAGAAGGACATGGGCGGCGCCGCCCACGCCCTGGCCCTGGCGCGCATGGTCATGGCCGCCGGGCTGAAGGTGCGGCTGTCGGTGCTGGTGCCGGTGGTCGAGAACGCCATCGCCGGCGACGCCATGCGGCCGGGCGACGTGCTCGACACCCGCGCGGGCCTGACGGTGGAGGTCGGCAACACCGACGCCGAAGGCCGACTGATCCTGGCCGACGCCCTGACCCGGGCGGCCGAGCTGTCGCCGGTGCTGACCATCGATCTCGCCACCCTGACCGGCGCGGCGCGCGTGGCCCTGGGTCCGCAGGTGATCCCGTTCTACACCCCCGACGACGCCCTCGCCGGCCAGATCGAGGCCGGGGCCCGCGCCGCCGCCGACCCCGTCTGGCGCATGCCGCTGTGGGACGGCTATCGCGAGGCGCTGGAAAGCGACGTCGCCGACCTGAAGAACGATCCCGACGGCTGGGCCCAGGCCGGCTCGGTGACCGCCGCCCTGTTCCTGCAGCGCTTCGCCCCGACCACCGGATCGTGGGTCCACTTCGACATCTTCGCCTGGAACCCCAAGGGCGCCCCCGGCCGTCCCAGCGGCGCCGAGGCGCAGGTCATTCGCGGCCTCTACGCCATGCTGAAGAGCCGGTTCGCATGATGCCCGACCTGATGCCCGACCCGCGCCTGACCCTCGCCCGCCCCGACCTCGCCGACCTCGCCCTGGAAGGGATCGTCGCCGCCGAGCGCTACGACGCCCCCAAGGCCCGGCAGGTGATCTCGCCGGCCGCCGCCCTGCGCAAGGCCCCGGCCGCCGACGCCGAGCAGTGGAACCAGCTGCTGTTCGGCGAGCGCTTCGCCGTGCTCGACGTGCAGGACGGCTTCGCCTGGGGCCAAGCAGCGCGCGACGGCTATGTGGGCTGGGTCGCCGAAGCCGATCTCGGCCCGCTGGGCGCGCTGGCCACCCACCAGGTGGCGGTGCTGCGGACCTACGCCTTCGGCGCGCCCGACATCAAGTCGCGGCCGACGGGGCTCTATTCCCTGGGCGCCCTGGTGACGGTGGAGGCCCGCGACGGCCGCTTCGCCAAGGCCGCCGGGGCGGGCTGGTTCGTCGAGGCGCATCTCGCGCCGATCGGCCTGGCCACGACCGTCGATCCGGCCGCCGTGGCGCTGTCGTTCCTGGGCGCGCCCTATCAGTGGGGCGGGCGGGAGTCGCTGGGCCTGGACTGCTCGGGCCTGGTCCAGCAGGCTCTGGCCGCCGCCGGCAAGGCCGCCCCGCGCGACACCGACATGCAGTTCAACGCCTTCCAGCCGATCGACGAGGCCGACCGCCGGCGCGGCGATCTGGTGTTCTGGAAGGGCCACGTGGCGATCCTCCTCGACCCCGACACCATCGTCCACGCCAACGCCCACCACATGGCCGTGGCCGTCGAGCCCCTGGCCGAAGCCGTGGCGCGGATCGACGCGGCGGGGGTGGGGCTGCCGACGGGGTGGCGGCGGATTTAAAGACCCCTCTCTCTTAGAGAGAGGGGATCGGTTGAGGTTGAGGTGGCGTGTCCCTACTCCTCCTACGCCCTACTCTCCCAGATCCAGCTCGCCCGCCAGGGCCAGCTTCACCGGGGCCCAGCCCAGGCGGTGGATCGGCGAGGGGCCGAGCTTGCGCAGGCCTTCGAGGTGGATGGGGGCGTGGTAGCCCTTGTGGCCGGCGAAGCCGTAGCCGGGATAGACCGTGTCCATCTCGACCATGATCCGGTCGCGGGCTTCCTTGGCCAGGATCGAGGCCGCCGCGATAGAGCACGACAGGCTGTCGCCCTTGACCACGGTCTTGACCTCGCACGGCAGCTTGAAGCGGTAGTTGCCGTCGACCAGGGCGAAGGCCGGCGTCACCGACAGGCCCTCGACGGCGCGCTTCATGGCCAGGCCCGCAGCGTGCAGGATGTTGAGCTCGCCGATCTCCTCGACGCTGGCCATGCCCACGCACCAGGCGATCGCCATCTCCTTGATCTCGGCCTCCAGAGCCGCGCGGGCCTTGGCGGTGAGCTTCTTGGAGTCGTTGAGGCCCTTGGGCACGCGGGCCGGATCGAGGATCACGGCGGCGGCGCTGACCGGGCCGGCCCACGGCCCGCGGCCGGCCTCGTCCACCCCGCAGACCGGTCCCGGTCCGCAGGCGGCTTCCAGCATCATGTCGGGACCGCTCGGCATGGGCCGGTGTTTAGGCGGGTTCGGCGGCGAAGGGAACGGGGTCGCGGACGCCCTGTCACGATCTCGCCATGGGGCGGTGTTTTGCTGGACGCAATCTCAAGGCGACTTATCTTGGCCGTCGGGAACCTGGGGGAAGAAACGACATGCGCACGATCATGATCGCCGCGGCCGCGAGCCTGCTGGCCTGCGGCGCCGCCCAGGCCCAGGACGCCACGGGCCCGGTCCAGGGTCCCGCCAGCGACTGCCTGTGGAGCGCCCTGCCCGCCGACGCCCGCGCCGAGGTGCGGGACGCCTACGGTCAGGGCATGCCGGCGGCGACCACCGCGCTCGGTCGCCACGACGCCGAGGTCAAGGCCGCCGCCCCCGCCTGCATCGGCCGCGACGGCGCGCCGACCCTGTGGATCCAGTTCGCCGCCGCCTCGGCGATGATCCGCGACGTCAGCCTGCAGAAGATCGTCGCCGAGGGCCTGGCCGTCACCGCCCAGAGCCTGCGCGCGGCATGGACCGCAGCCGATCCGGCCGCCAGGGCGTGCTTCCGCGTCAACGCCGCGCGGGTCTATGGCCCGCATGCCGAAGCGCTGCTGCAGGGCCAGACCTGTCCCAACCCCAAGGTCATCGCCGCGCTGGTCAAGGCCGCCGGGATCGATCTGGCCGACCGTTCGGCGGCGTCCCAGGCGTTCATTCACTTCAACGCCATCGCCCAGGCCGAATTCGCCGACAGCCTGCTGGCGATGTATCGCGAGAAAGCTCCGGCCAAGGGCTCCTGAAGCGACCCGCCCATGATCTGATTGTCAGGCCTCGGCTTTTTCTCTATCGCGACTCGTTCTCAGCGCTGGAGATCTCGCCGTGCCCGCCCCTGCCGCCTGCCCGTCCTTCGCCCGATGAAGGCCTCGACGCTGCGGGCCTGGTCGTGGGTGCACAAGTGGTCGAGCCTGGTCTCGACCCTGTTCCTGCTGATGCTGTGCGTCACCGGCCTGCCGCTGGTCTTCACCCACGAGATCGAGGAGGCGGCGATGCACCAGCTCTGGACGCCCGCCCATCCGGACGGGCCCAGGCTGTCGCTCGACCAGGTGCTGGCCACGGCCCTGGCCCGCAAGCCGGGCGAGGTCGCCGCCTTCATGAGCTTCGACGAGGACCGGCCGGTGGTGAACGTCACCACCGTGACCCCGGGCAAGTCGGGCTACGGCTTCCAGCCGATCGACCAGACCAGCGGCGATCCGGCCCCCTCCGTCGCCGGCCATCCGGTGATGGAGTTCCTGCTGCAACTGCACACCGACATGTTCCTGGGCCTGCCCGGCATGCTGTTCCTGGGAGCGATGGGGCTGCTGCTGGTCGTCGCCCTGGTCTCGGGCGTGGTGCTCTATGCGCCGTTCATGCGCCGGCTGCCGTTCGGCGCGGTGCGGGCCAGCAAGGCCGCGCGCACCCGCTGGCTCGACTATCACAACCTGCTGGGCGCGGTGACGGCGGCCTGGCTGCTGGTCGTGGGCCTGACCGGGGTCGTCAACACCCTGGCCACGCCGATCCTGGCCTATTGGAAGGACACGGCGCTGAAGGAGTTGACCACCGCCTATGACAAGCCCGCGCCGATGGGAGAGCGCAGCTCGTTGCAGGCGGCGGTCGAGCGCGCCAGGCTGGCCCTGCCCGGCAAGCAGCTGCAGTTCGTGGCCTTCCCCGGCAGCGCCTATTCGACCGACCACCACTACGCCGTCTTCTTCCACGGCGACACGCCGCTGACCGCCCACCTGACCACCCCGGCCCTGATCGACGCCCGCACCGGCGCCCTGTCGGCCGTGGCCCCGACGCCATGGTACGTGGCGGCCCTGTCGCTGTCGCAGCCGCTGCACTTCGGCGACTATGGCGGCCTGCCGCTGAAGATCCTGTGGGCGCTGCTCGACCTGGCCACGATCGTCATCCTGGGCTCGGGAATCTATCTGTGGCTGGTCAAGCGGGGGACGCTGACATGAGCCGCGCCCACCTTTCGCTGTGGCAGGTGTTCCGCATCCCGCTGGCGGTCGCGGTGCTCAGCCTGTTCGGCCTGGTCGTCGCCCTGCTGGGCGACGGCGCCTGGGACGGGATCGGGGCCGCGGCCCTGGGCGCGGCGGTGGCGGCGACGCTCTGGGCGCTGGTCGCGCGCAGGCGGTAGCGGGGGCCGCACAATCGCGATACGAGCGAGGACATGATCCAAGCCCTGTTCCTCGCCCTGGCCCTGATGGCCGCCCCGCAAGCCGCCCCGGCGCCGGTCTACAAGCCGGTCGGCGTCGCCGAAGCCCAGTGCGGCGGCGGTGTGAAGTTCGGCATGCCGCCCATGATCCGCGGTGTCCTGGGCTGCCACATGGCCAAGGTCGCCGGGATCGATCCGGCCGGACCCGATCTCGCCGCCGCGTTCCGGCAGGCCACCACCGCGAAGATCGGCCGGGCCGAGCTGCGCACCGCGTCCGACGCCCTGGTCGCCCGCTGGGCCGCCGATCCACGCACCAGCCTGGCGCCGCGCCCGGGCTTCCGTCCCGTGCGGGTGGAGGCCCTCGAATATGCCGAGACCGACGGCTACGACCGCACGATCAACCCGACCGGCGGCTTTGGCGTCGCCTCGCATGAGACCCATGGCCTGACGTTCCGGGGCCAGCTGGTCGCCGAGGGCGAGACCGGCCCCGTCACCGCGCCGATCTCGGGCCAGCTGGTGCTCGAGCGCGGGTCGTGGATGCTGTCGGAACTGGACATCGGCGCGCCGGCCGGGAAGCCGTAGACGCATGGCGATCCGGCCGGCCAGCCTCGCCGCGGTCCTGCTGCTGACGGCGGCCGCCGCGCCGCCCGCCCAGGCCCAAGCCCAAGCCCAAGCCCCGCCGTACGCCGTCGCGCCGGGCTTGTTCCAACCAGGCCAGCCTGATCTTGGCCTGTCGCCGGCTCCCGGCGCGGAGACCTTCACCGTCTTCGCCCCGACCGAGGCGAGCGACAAGTTCAGCAACGGCGTGGCGCTGATCGCCTTCAAGCACCGGCTCTATGCCCAGTGGCAGAGCTCGGCCCGCGACGAGGATTCCGCCGACACCTGGGTCGCCTACAGCGCCAGCGACGACGGCCGGACCTGGAGCCCGCCCCGGACGCTGGCGCCGGCCGGGACCGGCGGGCTGATGCGCTCCAGCGGCGGCTGGCAGACCGACGGCAAGACGCTGGTCGCCTACGCCAATGTCTGGCCCGGGGGCTTCCAGTCGGGCGCCGGCGGCCATGCTGAATACCGCACCAGCCGCGACGGGCGGACCTGGAGCCCGCCGCGCCGGGTGACGGGGACCGACGGACGGCCGGTCGAGGGGGTGATCGAGCAGGACCCGCACCTTGTCGACGGCCGGGTGATGACCGCCTTCCACCTGCGGCCGGGCATGATCGCCAAGCCGTTCTTCACCGACGATCCGCTGGGCGTCTCGGGCTGGATCCAGGGCAGGATGGAAAGCCTGCCGCGCGACACGTCCGCCGCCGCCGCCCCGCACGAGAAGCGCCTCAGCCGCGAGATCGAGCCCAGCCTGTTCCGCCGCGCCGACGGCTGCGCGGTGATGGTGTTTCGCGACGAGGATCTCAGCTTCCGCCAGCTGGCGTCGCAAAGCTGCGACCGGGGCGTGACCTGGACCACGCCGGCCCTGACCGCCATGCCCGACGCCCGCGCCAAGCAGAGCGCCGGCAACCTGCCGGACGGGACGGCCTATCTGGTCAACGCCCCCAACACCGACCGCCCGCGCCTGCCGCTGGCGGTGACGACCAGTCCCGACGGCCGGCTCTTCGACCGCAGTTGGCGCCTGCGCGGCCAGGCCGACCTGCAGCCGCTGCGGTTCGAGGGCCAGTACAAGCGCCCCAGCTATCACTACCCCAAGAGCGTGGTCTGGAACGGCTGGCTCTATGCCGGCTATGCCGCCAATAAGGAGGATGTGCAGGTCACGCGGGTTCCGGTGAAGCAACTCCAAGCCCCCCTTCCATAGGGAGAGGGGGGCCGCCGCGAAGCGGTGGGAGAGGGGTCACCGCCTTCGGCGCGGGCGCCTCTCTCTCAGAGAGCGGGGTCTCGCGCGGCCCCGCACACCAGATCCACCGTCGCCTGGATCGTGGCTTCCAGCTGCTCGCGGGTCTCGCCGGCGCGGGCGCGGACCGACAAGGCGTTGAGCATGCCGCCGGCCACCCGGGCCAGGACCGCAGGATCGGCGCCGGGAGGCAGTTCGCCGGCGGCTTCGGCGCGGGCCACAAGACGCTCGAAGCCCCGGTCCAGCTCGTGCAGACCGGCCGCCACCTTGTCGCGCACGACGGGGTCGACCACCGCCTGGCCCAGGCCCGCGCTGACCATGAAGCAGCCGCGCCCGCCATCCTCGCCCGACAGATAGAGGTCCAGCGCCGCGCGATAGACCCGCTCCAGCGCCAGGCGCAGCGTGCCGCCGGCCGTGAAGGCCCGAACCATCGCCGCGCGTGAGGCGTCCATGTAGGCGTCGATGGCGGCGGAAAAGAGCGCCTGCTTGTCGCCGAACGCTCCGTACAGGCTGGGGCGGTTCATGCCGGTGGCGGCGCTGAGGTCGTCCAGCGAGGCGCCGGCATAGCCCTGGGCCCAGAAGGTCTCGGTGGCCTTGGCCAGAGCGACCTGGGGATCATAGGCGCGAGGGCGGCCTCGGCGCTTGGCGGGTTGTTCCGACATCTGACTCTCTCCGGCCGGCTGCTATTTTGTACCGTTTCGCAGCTTATTCCTTGACCTCGGTTATTTTTATGCGAAACAGTATGAAAGTGCAAACGGAGCCGACGATGGACCTCTACTTCTCCCCGATGGCCTGCTCGATGGCGACGCGGATCGCCGCCTACGAGGCCGGCGCGCCGATGACATTCATCCGGGTCGACACCAAGGCCCGGCCCAAGCGCACCCAGGACGGCGCGCCGTTCCTGGCGATCAATCCGATGGGCCAGGTGCCCGTGTTGCGCGCCGAGGACGGCGAGCTGATCTATGAGAACCCGGTCATCCTGCAATATGTGGCCGACCGGTTCCCGGCCGCCAGCCTGATCGCCCCCGACGGCCCCGAGCGTCGCCGCGCCCAGGCCTGGCTGGGCTTCGTCGCCTCCGAGCTGCACGCCCGGACCTTCGGCGTGCTGCTGGCCGCGAGCGCGCCGGAGGACGCCAAGGCCCTGGCCCGCGCCTCGGTCGCCGAGCGCTTCGCGGTGCTGGAGGCGCATTTGGCCGGACGCGAATTCCTGCAGGACCGTTTCGGCGTCGCCGACGCCTATCTGTTCGTGATGCTGGTCTGGGCTCGTTACCTGGAGATGGACTCCGCGCCCTATCCCGCCCTCTCCGCCTATCGCGACCGCCTGCAAGTCCGCCCCTCGGTGGCGCGGGCGCTGGGCGAGGAATTCACGCTCTTCAAGGCGGCCGCCTAGGCGGGGCGCCGACGGGCTCCAGTAGGCGTACCCTCCCCAACCTCCTCCCCGGAGCTTTTCACATGCGTAGCTTTCTTTTCGCCGTCGCGGCCATGGCCGCGACGGGCGGCCCCGCCATGGCCGAACCCCAGGCCCAGAACGCCTGGCTGACACTCAGCGCCCCCGCGCCCCGCGACTACGTCGTCTTCGACGGCGCGGCCTGGCGCTGCGAGGGCCAGGTCTGCCGCTCGATCCAGGTCAAGTCGCTGCCGCCCCTGCGCAGCTGCCGGCGCCTGGCGCGCGAGCTGGGGCCGGTGACGGGCTTCAGCTATCGCGGCGTGACACTGTCCGACGCCCAGCTGGCCGACTGCAACCCGGCGCGCTTCGCCACGACGCCCGGCCCCGCCAAGGTCGCGGCGGCGCGGTAGGCGGCAGGACGGAGGCCAGAGACCTTCGTTGGACCTGCAACTGGGTCGCCATCTTGGAAGCCTCAAACAGGCTATCCGGGACTCCAGGACCCAGCGCAACGCGGCGGCTCCCGGGTTCCGGCTCTGCGGTCCGCTGCGCGGCCCTTCGGCCGGGACGACGGCGTAATTGCCCCTACCCCGCCTTCCCGCTCAGCGCCTCCCGACCCAACGCCCCGCACTCGTCGTGCCGGAAGCACGTCACGAAGTGGTCGTTGACCATGCCGACGGCCTGCATGAAGGCGTAGACGATCACCGGGCCGCAGAACTTGAAGCCCTTGGCCTTCAGGGCCTTGGCCATCTCGACGGCCAGGGGCGTCTGGGCCGGGACATCGCCCATGCCGGTCCAGGTGTTCTGGATCGGCGCGCCGCCGACGACGCCCCATAGGAACTGCGAGAAATCCTCGCCGCGATCACGCATGTCGAGATAGATCCGCGCGCCGTTGATGGCCGCGTCGATCTTGGCGTTGGAGCGGATGATGCCGGCGTCGGCCATCAGCCGGGCGCGATCCTCGGCGCCGAAGCGGGCGACGACCTCGGGGTCGAAATCGGCGAAAGCGGCGCGGAAGGCCTCGCGCTTCTTGAGGATGGTGATCCACGACAAGCCGGCCTGGAAGCCGTCGAGCACCAGCTTCTCCCACAGGGCGCGGCTGTCGTACTCGGGCACGCCCCACTCGGTGTCGTGATAGGCCTCGTACAGCGGGTCGCCGTTCATGCCCCGCCAGGTGCAGCGATGGATCTCAGTCATGCGGCGACGCTAGCAGAACCGATGGCGGAAACCAGAACTTTTGGGGAACGCGCGCGCAGGCGCCCTACCCCTTCAGGAAGTTCTCGACCTCGGCCTGGAACGCCGCCGGCTGGTCGATCATCACGAAGTGGGCGGACTCGTCGATGCGGACGATCTTCGCGCCCGCCAGCGGCGCATAGGCCGCCTTGTACCAGCCGCCGAAGGCCTCGGCCGGGGCGAAGCTGGCCTTGTTCCAGGCCCAGACCACGGTGGTCGGGGCGGTGATCTTCGGCAGTTCGGGCGTCAGGTTGGTGGTCAGCAGCTCTTCCATCGCCCGGCCGGAGACCTTGCGATCGCTGGCCAGGGAGTCGTCGACCACCGCCTTGCGGGCGCTCTCGGTCAGCACCATCATCGCCGCGGTCTGGTTCTGGCGGGCGACGAACTGCTCCTGGGGCGCGGTCTCGATCTGCTGGCGGAACTCGGCGGCGCTCTTGGCGACGGCCTCGGGGGTGGCGGCCGGGCCGAAATAGGCGACCGCGAGGTTGGGGAACATGTCGACCACCATCAGCTTGCCGACCAGGCCTGGATGGCGGGCGGCCAGCATCAGGCCGATCGTGCCGCCCATCGAGTGGCCGATGACCGCCGGCGCCTTCAGCCCCTTGGCCTGGATGTAGGCGGCCAGGCCCTCGGCGACGCGGGCCGCGACCTTGCCCTCAGCATTGGCCCCGGCCGGATCGCCGGCGAAGCCCGCCACCTGCACCAGGTGAACGCGATAACGGCCCTCCAGCGCCTTGGCGGTGGGCTCCCACACCGCGCGCGACGACGACAGGCCCGGGATCAGGATCACGTCCGGGCCCTTGCCGCGCACCACCACCGAGAAGCGGTCGATGTCGCCGGCCGCGAGGACCGGACCCGAGGCGGCGACGGCGGCCAGCAGGGCGCCCGCGCCCAGCAGTTGACGACGGTTCATGGCTTTTCCCCCAGAGCGCAGGCGAGCGCGGGTCGCGTGGCGAAGCTCGCCGGCAAGAGTTGTTCCCGAAAGCCGTTCGCCGCAATCGCCCGCGCGATGAATAATCAGTAATCAATTTATGGGCGAGCTGAGGATACGCGCCTGGCGACGGAGACGGCCGGCATGAGCGAGACGTTCGGACGGCGAAGACCCGATGCGCGCCCCACGGGCCCGCGCCTGAGCGCCCCCGTCGCCCGGTCCTGGCCGGCCTGGCCGCGCTTCGTGCTGGCCATGATCCCGGCCTATCTGCTGCAGCAGATCCCGCTGGTCGACTTGGTCCTGCTGTTCGCCCTGTCGCCGCTGTGGATCGGCCTGCTGTTCAACGGCGCCCTGGTGGCCATGGTGGTCGACGCCTGGCGCGGCGCCGCGCCCCGCTGGATCGTCGCCGTCCCGGTTCTGGTCTATGGCGGCAACCTGGTCTGGAGCGCCGCCGGCTATCTGGACTATCGCGCGCTGGACGCCCGGCTGCGGCGCGAGAACGCCGCCCAGCGCCTGGCCTTCGATCCGGCCCGAACCGCGCTGCTGGCGCCCGGACAGCTGGCCCAGACCCTGGTCGAGCGCTACGCCCTGCCGGTCGTCTACCGGTCTCCCGATGTCTACGGCAGCGGCCAGCCGGCCGCGCTGCGGGTGCTGCCGCGGGCGACCTGCGAGACCATTCCCAAGTCCCCCGACCTGCGGATGACGACGCAGCGGCTGAGCGTCGGCCGCGCCCTTGTGTCCAACGCCTGCCTGCTGACCCTGCCCGGCGCGCCGCCGGGGCCGGCCCTGCGGGTGGACACCGGCGAAGGGCCCGGGGATCTGGAGCCGGGATTGCGGCGGCTGACCCTGACCGCGCCGGACGGCCGCACCGTCGCCCTGGCCTACGGGATCGCCGCCGTCCCCTCACCGATCCCGTTCCCGCTGGTCGGCTGCTTCACCTGGACCCGCCACGAGTGCACCGCCGGGTTCTATCGCCTGAAGCCGGTGGTCGGCGGCGGCGCGGGCGGCCATCCGGCGATGATCGCCGCGGCCCTGGGCCTGGCGCCGCGCCCCGTCAACCGGATCAGGACCGACGGCAAGCTGATCCTGGCGCTCGACGAGGCCCAGACCCGCGCCCTGGCCACGGGGTCGGAGCCCGCCGTGGCCGAGGCCCGCGCCTATGGACGCCGGGCCGTCGCTGGAAGCCTCGACCGCTTCTCGCGGCTGATGGCCGGCGAGGACCTGGCCCCGGACGAGGCCTTCGACCGCTGGATCGTGGTCAGCAACGCCGACCAGGTCGACGCCGAAGCCCTGCTGGCGGCGATCCGGCGCGCCCATGGCGATCCGTCCCGTTCCGACGCCCAGCGCACCTTCGGCGCGGTCGCCGCGGCCCTGCCGGCGCAGGCCTTCGCCCGCATCGGCCCGCGCCTGGCGCCGCTGGGCGGCGCGGACGAGGCTTTGGCCGGGGCCGATTGGCTGGCCGTGCGCCTGGGCGATGTCGGCGCGCCGGCCGCCTTGCCGCTGGCGACCAGGGTCGAGGCCGGCCGGGGCGTGCCGGGCCGCACCGACGCCCTGCTGGGCCTGTGCCGGGCGGGACCAGCGGCGGCGGGCGTCGCCGACCGGGTCGCGGCGATCCCCCGTAGCGACTCTCGCGGCGACGTCATCGAGGCGTCGATGCTGGCGCTGCTGCGGATGGGGCGACGCGACCTGGCCCAGCCGCTCGCCGCCCTGCCGGCGACCAACGGCTTCAACGGCGCCGCCCGGCGCGGCTATCGCAAGCAGATCGAACAGATCCTGGCCGAGGTGGGGCCGGCCTCGCCGCGCTCGGCCTGCCGGCTGGACCGCGACGACCGCCTGCCGCGCGTGCCCTGGCTGGCGGGCTAGACTGAAGGCGGCGCGGGCGGGGTCGGCGGAACCCAGTCCGGCCGCTCGACCCGCACCGGGCGGCCATCGACGGTGAGCTCCACGCCCTCGATGCGGTCGAGCCTCAGCAGGGCCATGGCCCGGCCGTCGGCGCCGCTCAGCACCTCGCCCGCCCGCAACTCGCCGGCCAGCACCTCGGCGCCGAAGGCCGGAGCCGGGCCGTCGAAGACGATCGGCAGCATGCGGTTCTTGATCGTGCCGCGCCGCTTCATGCGGCTGGTGGTCTCCTGGCCGACGAAGCAGCCCTTCTTGAAGTCGATCCCCGAGAGCAGGTCGAAATCGGCCTCGATCGGATAGGCCTTGTCCGACAGCCAGTCGGCGGGCCCGGGCACCCCGAGCGAAAGGCGATGGGCGTCGTAGTCGGCCTCGCTGGCGTCGGGCTCGGCCGTCGGGCCATAGACCCGCGCGCCCAGGGCCGGCAGGCGGGGATCGGCGTAAAGGCCTTCGCCCGAAACCGGCGCGCCGTCGGGCGAGAACACGGCGGCGACCACCAGGTCGATCGGCCCGATCTCGACCTTGGCCCGCAGGCGGTACATCGACAGCCGCGTGACGATGGCGTCGCGATGGGCGGCGGCGACGTCGAGCAGGGCGCCGTCCGGCAGGCCGGCCACGAACAGGTCGTAGAGCAGCCGCCCCTGCGGGGTCAGCAGGCCCGAAAAGCGCAGCTCGCCCGGCGCGATGGTCTCGACGTCCTGGGTCAGCAGGCCTTGAAGAAAGCTCCTCCAGTCGGGGCCGGCGACGGCGATGACGGCGCGGGACGGAAGGCTGGCGATACGCGGGCTGGTCATGGCGCAACATGTGGCGCCGGAGCGACGCTCGCGCCAGTCTTGCCCCTCAAGAAAGCTTAAGCGCCATAACGGGATGCGTTGACAGGCGGTTCACCCTATAGATGGACCGATGACACAGCGGGCCTTCCCGATTCTCTTCATCACCGCCACGCGTATCGGCGACGCCGTGCTGTCGTCCGGCCTGATCAAAATGCTGGCCGACGAGATCCCCAACGCCCGCTTCACCATCGTCGCCGGCCCGCTGGCCGCCCCCCTGTTCGCCCACGTCCCCGGCCTCGACCGGGTGATCGTCATGGAGAAGGGCAAGGGCAAGGGCCACTGGTTCAAGCTGTGGAACCAGGTGCGCCACAAGAAGTGGGGCCTGGTGGTCGACCTGCGCGGCAGCGCCACCGCTCTCTTCCTGCGCCGCGAGAAGCGGGCGATCTGGAAGAAGACCCCCGGCGAGATCGCCCACAAGGTGGTCGAGACCGCCCGGGTGCTGAAGATCGACGAGGCGCCGCCCGCCCCGCACCTCTACATCACCCCCGACGTCCAGGCCCTGGCCGACCAGATGCTGGCCCCGCGCGGCAGCGAGCAGGCCGGCCCGATCCTGGCCATGGGTCCGGCCGCCAACTGGATCGGCAAGGTCTGGCCGATCGAGCGCTTCACCCAGACGGCGGCCCAGCTGCTCGGCCCCGGCGGCAAGCTGGAGGGCGGGCGCCTGCTGATCCTCGGCGGTCCGGAAGACGGGCGCATGGTCGAGGAGCTGCGCATGGCTTCCGCCAGAGGCAGATGCATCGACCTGACCGGCAAGGTCGACCTGCTGACCGCCTATGCCTGCCTCAAGCGCGCCGACCTGTTCATCGGCAACGACAGCGGCCTGATGCACATCGCCGCCGCCGCCGGCACGCCGACCGTCGGCCTGTTCGGCCCCTCGGACGAGCGCCGCTACGGCCCCTGGGGCCCGCTGACCCGCGCCGTCCGCGGCCCGCGCGACTTCGACCAGTTCAAGGCCATCGACCCCGACCTGTCCCAGGCCATCCGCCACATGAGCGACCTGCCGGTGGCCAAGGTGGTCCGCGCGGCGACGGAACTGCTGGACCAGGCGCGAGCCGGGAAGGTCGTCGAGGCCGAGCCGGTGGTGGAAGAGGCGGTCGAGGCTGCGCCGGAAGCCGCTGTCGAGGCGCCGGTGGAAACGTCCGCCGAGATCGAGACCCCGCCGGCCGAAGCCGAACCCAAGCTCAAAGTCTCCCCCCGCCGCCGCAAACGCGCCAGCGGCGAAGCCGCGCCGCCGGCTTAGGGGCGCCCGCCCTCTCCCCATGTCCCTCCGCATTTAACTCCGAGCATCCCCGCGAAGGCGGGGATCCAAGCCGAGTCGGCCGTCGCGCCACGCCGGCAGATCCATGCGAAAAACTGATCTCAGCTTGGATCCCCGCCTTCGCGGGGATACTCGGCTGGAGGGCTGAACAAGCCTGTTGCACGTCCAGATTGTTCCCTTTATGTTCCATTTCAGGATCAACCGGGAGCCAGCCCATGGACCTCTTGTTCACGGTCTACATCCTCGCCAGCGCGCCCTACGGCACGCTCTACTGCGGCCATACCGACTATCTCGCCCGTCGCATCTGGCAACATAAGGAAGAGCACTTCCGGGGCTTCACCCGGCGCTACGGCGTCCATCGGCTGGTCTGGTACGAAAACGGCGACAGCCGCGAGGGCGTGCTCATCCGCGAACGGCAGATCAAGAAATGGAACCGCGCCTGGAAGATCCGGCTGATCGAGGCGACGAACCCAGGCTGGCTGGATCTGTACGAGACGCTGAATTGCTGAGGTTCCAGCCTGCCCGCAGTGCTGCGCATCCCCTTCTCCGCTCACCCCCGCGAAGGCGGGGGCCCAAGCCGCGTCGAGGTTCGCGCTGGCAGTTCCCCCCCCAAGCCCGGTGAAGCCTCCAATCCCGCTTGGATCCCCGCCTTCGCGGGGATGCTCGGGGTTGGGGGCGAGGGTCGGCGACACGAAACGTATTGCCTAGGCCTCCGTGCGGACCTAGACCCCGGAAAACCCTCCAGGAGCGCGCCATGTCCCAGACCTTCGACCTGATCGTCCGTGGGGGCGAGGTGGTGAACCATGCCGGGCGCGGGATCACCGACGTCGGCGTGCGGGGCGGCAAGATCGTCGCCATCGGCGACCTGAGCCAGGCCTCGGCCGGCGAGGTGTTCGACGCCACGGGCCTGACCGTGCTGCCGGGCGTGATCGACAGCCAGGTGCACTTCCGCGAGCCGGGCCTGGAGTGGAAGGAAGATCTCGAGAGCGGCTCGCGCGGCGCGGCCCTGGGCGGCGTGGTCGCCGTGTTCGAGATGCCCAACACCGAGCCGACCACCACCGATCCGGACGCCCTGGCCGACAAGCTGGCCCGCGCCAGGAACCGGATGCACACCGACCACGCCTTCTATGTCGGCGGCACCCACGAGAACGCCAACTTCCTGGGCGAGCTGGAACGCCTGCCGGGCTGCTGCGGCATCAAGGTGTTCATGGGCGCCTCGACCGGCAGCCTGCTGGTGCAGGACGACGAGGGCGTCGAGAACGTGCTGCGGCATGTGAACCGCCGCGCGGCCTTCCACTCGGAGGACGAATACCGCCTGGCCGACCGTCGCCACCTGGCCCGTCCGGGCGACTGGACCAGCCACCCCGAGGTGCGCGACGCCCAGGCCGCCCTGCAGTCGACCCACCGCCTGGTGCGCATCGCCAAGAGCCTGGGCAAGCGCATCCACGTGCTGCACGTCACCACCAAGGAAGAGATCGACTTCCTGGCCCAGAACAAGGACGTCGCCTCGGTCGAGGTCACGCCCCAGCACCTGACCCTGGTCGCGCCCGAGGCCTATGAGCGGCTGAAGGGCTTTGCCCAGATGAACCCGCCGATCCGCGACGCCTATCACGTGGCCGGCGTCTGGCGCGGCATCGAGGCCGGCATCGCCGACGTGCTGGGCTCCGACCACGCGCCCCACACCCGCGAGGAAAAAGCCCGCCCCTATCCCGCCTCGCCGTCGGGCATGCCGGGCGTGCAGACGCTCGTTCCCGTCATGCTGACGCATGTGGTGGACGGCAAGCTGTCGCTCGAGCGCTTCGTCGACCTGACCAGCCACGGGGTGAACCGCGTGTTCGGCCT
Source organism: Caulobacter hibisci (assembly GCF_016135805.1). GTDB lineage: Bacteria > Pseudomonadota > Alphaproteobacteria > Caulobacterales > Caulobacteraceae > Caulobacter > Caulobacter hibisci. The sequence continues at coordinate 68,631 of NZ_JADWOX010000019.1, read as the reverse complement.
GGCCGACAAGGGCCGCCTGGCCGAGGGCTTCGACGCCGACTTCACCATCGTCGACATGAAGGCCCGCAAGACCATCACCCACGAGCAGATGGCCAACCGCGCCGGCTGGACCCCCTTCGACGGCTTCGAGGCCAAGGCCTGGCCGGTGGCCACCATCGTCCGCGGGATCGTGGTCATGCGCGACGACGAGATCGTCGCCGAGGGGCGTGGCGAGCCGGTGCGGTTCCTGGAAACCCTGGCCAAATAGCATCCCTCTCCCCTTGCGGGAGAGGGTGGCCCCACGCAGTGGGGTCGGGTGAGGGGTCGCACCGCCTCGAAAGCCGCGATAGTCGAAAGGCCAGTCGCGGCGTTTGCCGTTTGAGAGACCCCTCATCCGTCGCCTTTCGGCGACACCTTCTCCCGCAAGGGGAGAAGGATCATCGAACGCCGCTCGACGAGGTTGAACGGCCGTTCGACGCGCTCCATAACTGCGGGCATGGACACCCTCGTCAGCGCCCCGTTCCGTGACGCCCGCTACGCGCCGCGCGCGCTGGAGGTCGAACATCGCGGGCAAGCGCTGATCCTGCGCAACCCCATGCCCTATTCGGATGCGGTGAAGACCGTCACCGCCCCGCTGGCGCGCTGGGCGGCTCAGGCGCCCGACCGCGTCTGGCTGGCCGAGCGGATCCCCGGCCAGGACGGCTGGCGGACGATCACCTACGGCGAGGCCGCGCCGCGTATCGCCGCCCTGGCCGGCGGGCTTTCCGCCCTGGGCCTGTCGCGCGGCAAGCCGCTGCTGATCCTGGCCCGCAACGGGATCGACCACGCCCTGATCGCCTATGCCGCCATGCGCCTGGGCGCCCCGGCCGCGCCGGTGTCGCCGCAGTACGGCCTGCTCGGCGCCGACCTGTCGCGCCTGGCCCAGGCGGTGGAGCGGATCAAGCCGGCGGCGGTCTATGTCGACGACGCGGCCGCCTTCGCCGGAGCGCTGGACCATCCCGCCATCGACAGCCTGCCGGTCATCGCCAGCCGCAATCCGCGCCCCGGCGACCAGCCGTTCGAGGCGCTGCTGGCCAGCCCGCCTGCGCCCGACGTCGCGACGGGCGAGGACGTCGCCAAGCTGCTGCTGACCTCTGGCTCGACCGGCCGGCCCAAGGCGGTGATCTGCACCCACGCCAACATCGCCCTGAACGCCGCCCAGATCGAGGCCTGCTACGCCGATCCCGACCCGCCGGTGCTGGTCAACAGCGCGCCCTGGAGCCACAGCCTGGGGGCCAACGCCATATTGCACATGGTGCTGCACCGGGGCGGGACGCTGTACATCGACACCGGCCAGCCCGTGCCGGGGCGTTTCGCCGAAACGCTGCGAAACCTGCGCGAGGTCTCGCCGACCTATCACAACATGGTCCCGGCCGGCTGGGGCCTGCTGGTCGGCGAGCTGGAGCGCGACCGGCAACTGGCCGAGACCTTCTTCAAGCGCGTGCGGGTGCTGCAGTACGGCGGGGCGGCCATGGCCCAGTCGATCCTCGACCGGGTGCAGGCCGTAGCCCTGGCGACGACCGGCGAGCGGATCACCTTCGCGGCCGGCTACGGGGCCACCGAGACCGGGCCGACGGCCTGCAACATCCACTGGCTGAACGCCCGCTCAGGCATGGTCGGCCTGCCCACGCCGGGCACGGCGGTGAAGCTCGTGCCGGCCGGCGAAAAGCTGGAGATCCGGGTCAAGGGCCCGCAGGTCTCGCCCGGCTATCTCGACCAGCCCGAAGCCACCCTCGAGGCCTTCGACGAGGACGGCTTCTACCGCCTGGGCGACGCGGCGCGGCTAGCCGATCCGCAGGATCCTTCCGCCGGTCTCGTCTTCGACGGACGGCTGGTGGAGAACTTCAAGCTGGCCAGCGGGGCCTTCGTGGCGGCCGGGGCCCTGCGGGTGGCGGCGATCTCGGCGATCGGCGGGGCGGCCAGCGACGCCGTGGTCTGCGGCGAGGGTCGCGACGGGGTCGGGCTGATGCTGTTCCTGGAGCCGCGCACCTGCGAGGCCCTGGGCGGCGACGCGGCGGCGAAGGCGGCCGTGCGCGCGGGCCTCGAACGTTTCAACGCCGGCGGCAAGGGCGGCACGGGCAAGGTCGCCCGCGCCCTGATCCTGCCCGGCGCCCCCGACGCGGCCAGCGGCGAGCTGACCGACAAGGGCTATATCAACCAGGCCCTGGCCCGCGAGCGGCGTCCGGTCGAGATCGAGCGGTTGTTCGCGGCGGCGCCGGATGAAGACGTGATGGTGTTTGGGTAGGGCAAGGCGATCCTCCCCCTCTGGGGGAGGTGGCCCAGAGGGCCGGAGGGGGTCTGCACCGCCGTTGGCGGTCCCCCACAGTCGCTCCGCGACAGCTCCCCCAGAGGTGGAGCATCTGAAGGTTGGAAGGAAACGAGAATGAACGGCGCCGACGCCCTGATCACCACCCTGGCCGACAATGGCGTCACCGCGTGCTTCGCCAATCCGGGCACCAGCGAGATGCAGTTCGTCTCGGCCCTGGACCGCGAGCCGCGGATGCGCTCGATCCTGTGCCTGTTCGAGGGCGTGGCGACCGGGGCGGCCGACGGCTACGGCCGGATCGCGGGCAAGCCGGCCTGCACCCTGCTGCACCTGGGGCCGGGCTACGCCAACGGCGCGGCCAACCTGCACAACGCCCGGCGGGCCTTCACCCCGATCGTCAACGTCGTGGGCGACCACGCCACCTATCACCGGGGGTTCGACGCCCCCCTCAACAGCGACATCGCCGCCCTGGCCGCGCCCAACTCGCTGTGGGTCAAGTCGGCCGAGACCGCCGACAGCGTCGGGCCGCTGGCCGCCGAGGCGATCACCGCCAGCTACGGAACCCCGGCCGGCAACGCCTGCCTGATCCTGCCGGCCGACGCGGCCTGGAACGCAGCCACGGTGCACGGCGGCGTGGCGGCGATCCCCTCGCCCACCGCCCCCGACGCCGAGGTCGTGACGGCGCTCGCCCATGCGGTGAAGGCGGCCAAGGCGCCGGTGCTGCTGCTGGGTTCGGAGGCCTGCCGCGAGGCCGGGCTCGCCGCCGCCGGGCGCCTGGCCGCCCTGGGGATCCGGGTGCTGACCGACACCTTCACCGCCCGCCAGGCGCGCGGCGAAGGTCGCTTTCGCCCCGACAAGCTGCCCTATTTCGGCGAGCAGGCCCTGAAGGACCTCGACGGCGCCGACCTGATGGTGCTGGTCGCCACCGAGCGGCCGGTGGCCTTCTTCGCCTATCCCGACCGGCCCAGCGTGCTGGTTCCCGAACATTGCGGGCTGGAGACCCTGTGCGGGCGCGGGGCCGACGCGGCCGCCGCCCTGCACGCCCTGGCCGACGCCCTGGAGGCCCCGGCGACGGGGCCGGTCGAGGCCTACGCCCCGCCCGCCGCCCCGGCCGGCAAGCTGGACGCCTGGGCCATCGGCGCGTCCATCGCCCGCCACATGCCAGCGGGCGCCGTGATCTCCGACGACGCGGTGACCGCCGGCCTGCCGATCTTCACCCAGACCCGCGCCGCCCGCGCCCACGACTGGCTGTCGCTGACCGGCGGCGCGATCGGGCAAGGCATCCCGCTGGCCATCGGCGCGGCTGCGGCCCGGCCGGACGCCAAGGTCCTGGCCCTGACCGGCGACGGGGCGGGCATGTACACGGTGCAAGGCCTGTGGACGATCGCCCGCGAGCGGCTCGACGTCGTGGTCGTGGTCTTCGCCAACCACGTCTATCGCATCCTCGGCATCGAGCTGGGACGAACGGGCGCCGGCGCGGCGGGACCGGCGGCCAGCAAGCTGCTCGACATCGGCGACCCGCGCATCGACTGGGTGGCGGTCTCGCAGGGGCTTGGCGTGCCGGCCGAGCGGGTCGAGACGGCCGAAGCCTTCGACGCGGCGTTCGCGCGGGCGATGGCGGGGACGGGGCCGCGGCTGATCGAGGCGGCGCTTTAGGGATGCCCCCTCACAAGGAACCTCCCCCCGTGGGGGAGGTGATCGCGAAGCGATCGGTGGGGGGAGTGTCTGCGAAATCGGCCCAGTCAGCGGAAGCTGAAAACGGCCCCCCACCGGCCTTCGGCCGCCTCCCCCACAGGGGGAGGTTCCGCTGCGCTCGCCCCCCCCCCCCGGCCCTCCGGGCCACCTCCCCCAAGGGGGAGGATCTAAGGGCGCCGCGCCAAGGAGATGCTCCCCCTCTGGGGGAGCTGTCGCGGAGCGACTGAGGGGGTCTTCACCCACGAAAAAACCCGCCGGGATCGCTCCCGACGGGCTTCTTCAGAGCTCTAAAAAGCCCTTACTTCTTCACGTTGGTCGGCAGCTTGCAGCCGCCGCCGACGCCCTTGGCCTGCAGGCAGGACAGGAGTTCGTTCGGCTTGGGCGAGGCCTGGCCCAGCGGGTAGGACAGCACCCAGCCCGGCAGGCCGTCGGCGCAGGCGACTTCGACGAAGCCGCTGGTGTCGGTGCGGCCGATGATGCGGGCGGCCGAAACCTCGCAGCTGGCCTTGTTGTAGGCCTTCAGGTCGGCCCACAGGCGCGGGAACGAAGCGTCCGGCTTGGTGAAGCTGCAGCGATAGCCGTTGAGCTCCGAGGTGACGCAGTCATAGACGCGGTTCTCGGTCGGGGCGAACACGCCGATGCCGCCGTCCGGACGGTTCGAGCACTTCAGTTCGACGACTTCCTTCTTGGGGTCGTCGCTGGGCAGCAGGCCGTACTTCTCGACCTTGCAGTCGAAGCCGGCCTTCTTGGCCAGGCTGGTGTAGAGGCCGGCCTGCTCGGTCTTGGCCGCGCGGCTGTCGGTCAGGGTGCATTCGGCGCCGCCCGGGGCGTTGGCGCAGTCGATGGCGCGGGCCAGGGCGCCGGTCGCGGCGGTCTGCTGCAGCACGTAGCCCTTGCCGTCCTGGCACGAGACCTCGAAGTAGTTGTCGGTCTTGGTGCTGAGGATGTAGCGCTTGTCCTTCACCGCGCAGCCGTTGTTGGCGGCGGCGCTCAGGGTGTCGGCGATCTGCAGCTGGGTGGCGCGATCGGTCAGCTTGCACGAGATGTTGCCGGTCTCGTCATACAGCAGGCAGCTGTTGGCCAGCGTGCCCTCGAGCTTCATCGGCACCGGGATCTGGACGATGTAGCCGGCCGCGCCCTTGCAGGCGACTTCGAAGAACGAGTTGTTGTTGCCGGTGCCGATGGCGCGAGCGTTCTGCAGGTCGCAGGCGGCGCCGGCCTTGGCCAGGTAGGGCTTCAGGCCCTGCTTGGGATCGGCGTTGGCCGGCAGCAGGCACTTCAGGCCGCTGTCCTTGCCGTCGGCGCCGACCGCGGCGGTCTCCAGGCAGTTGTAGGCCTGCGGGGCCGCGTCCTTCTTGGCCACGACGGCGTAGCCCATGCCTTCCTGGCAGGCGACTTCGTAGTAGGAGGTGTTGGTCTTCTTGTCGGCGCCGATCAGGCGGGCGTCCGACACCTGGCAGGCCACGCCGGCGGCGGTGACCAGCGGCGGCGCATCCTTCATTCCGGCTTCACGCGACTTGGCGTCGACGGCGGCTGCTGCGGCGGCGGGCTTGGCATCCTTCGGCGCCGAGAGGACGGCGGCCGGAACGAGCACGGCGACCGCGAGGGCGGCCGTCAGGCCGATCGCGAATGGCCTCATGTTGGTAGTCTCCTGGGGGTGAATTCCTCGCGGCGGACTTAAGCGCCCGCTTGCATCTAGGGTCAAGATGTCGTCCGACAGGGGCGCAATCATGGCGCGGCTTGGCCATAAAAAATGGGCTACAGGGGAGTGGAACGGCGATGAGCGACGGGTTCGAGGAGGCCGCCGGCGACGCGGAATCACCGCGCCGGCCGCGCCTGGCCTATCCGTTCGAGGTCGAGCCGGAGCCCGGTTCGGGCCAGGCGGTCGAGGTCGCGCCGGGCGTGCTGTGGCTGCGCCAGCCGCTGGGCGGCTCGCTGGGCTTCATCAATGTCTGGGCCCTGGCCGATGGCGAGGGCTGGACGATCATCGACACCGGCATGGCCACCAAGGAGACCAGCGCCGCCTGGAAGGCCGCCTTCGCCGGCTCCCTCGAAGGGCGGCACGTGACCCGGGTGATCGTCACCCACCTGCATCCCGACCATGTGGGCCTGGCCGGCTGGCTGACCCGCCGCTTCGACTGCCGGCTGTGGATGACCCGGCTGGAATACTTCCAGTGCCGGATGCTGGTCGCCGACACCGGCCGCGAGGCGCCAGAGGACGGCGTGGCCTTCTTCCGCGCCGCCGGCTGGGACGAGGCGGCCATCGACAACTACAAGGCCCGCTTCGGCGGCTTTGGCCGCATGATCCACGCCCTGCCCGACAGCTATCGGCGGATCGAGGACGGCGAGACCTTCCGCATCGGCGAGCACGACTGGACGGTGGTGACCGGTCAGGGCCACTCGCCCGACCACGCCTGCCTGTGGTGCGCCGAGCTGGACCTGCTGATCTCGGGCGACCAGGTGCTGCCGAAGATCTCGTCCAACGTCTCGGTGTTTCCCACCGAACCCGACGCCGACCCGCTGACCGACTGGCTGGTGTCGCTGGCCAAGGTGAAGGCGGCCGTGCCCGACAGCGTGCTGGTGCTGCCGGCCCACAACGCCCCGTTCCGGGGGCTGCACGCCCGCATCGACCAGCTGATCAACGGCCACGAGCGGGGGCTCGCCCGGCTGAAGGGCAAGCTGGAAGAGCCGCGCCGCGCGGTGGACACCTTCGGCGCCCTGTTCGCCCGGCCCATCGGCCCCGACCTTTTGGGCATGGCCACCGGCGAGGCCCTGGCCCACCTCAACTGCCTGATCGGGCGTGGCGAGGCGGTGCGGGAGACGGATGAGGCGGGGGTGGGCTGGTATCGGACGACCTAGAGCGACCTCAACGCGCCGGCGATTCCTTGGTCAGCTGGCCGGCGGCGATCTTCCAGTCGCCGTCCTTGGCGGTAGCGACCAGGATCAGGGCGCGCTGCAGGCCCGGCACCGGCGCGCCGTCCTTCAGGAAGTCCATGTGGAAGAAGATCGTCGCCACGTCGGGGCGCAGGAGGTGAACCTCGGGCGCGTCCTTCTTGGTGATGGTCGTCTTGGCCGCCCAGCCGCCGACATGCACCTTGGCGAATTCGGACACGATGGCTTCGCGCCCCTCGGTGCGCTCCTCGGCGATCGGCACCCAGACCGCGTCCACCTGGTAGAGCTGTTCGAAGGCCTTCGGGTCATGAGCGTTCCAGGCGGCGATGAACCGATCGGGAAGCGCCTCCGGTCCGGCCGCGTGCGCCAGGACCGGCGAGAGGGACAGAAGCATCGCCAGCGGGATAAGGCCGCGCATATCGCTCTCCGTTGCAACCTGGCGAGGATCACATGCCGCGGCGACAAAGGCGATCGGATACGGGATCCCGGCGCATCGCCGCCAAAACACCCGTTTGATATTTCGCGCGCGAAGCATATAGTCGCGCCGCCATGTCCACCTCGCCCGCCCCACCCGCAGACAAGCGCCTGTTCTTCCTGCTCGCCGCCGGCCATCGGCGGGTGCAGCGCTGGGTCGAGAACAAGCTGGCCGCCGACATGGACGGCCTGACCGCCGCCCAGTCGGGCGTGCTATTCTATCTGGGCGGCGCCGACGGGGCGCTGATCGGCGAGGCGGCCGAGGCCCTGGACCTGGCCCCCTCGGCCATGACCGGCCTCGTCGACCGCATGACCCGCGCCGGCCTGGTCGAGCGCCGGCCCGATCCCAAGGACGGCCGCGCCCTGCGCCTGCACCTGACCGACCATGGCCGCGCCGCCCGCGAGGAGGCCAAGGCCGGCCTCGCCCACCTCAACCAGCACCTGACCCAGGGCTTCACGGACGACGAGATCGCCGTGGTCGCCCGCTGGCTTTCGAGCCTGCAGACCAAGTTCCCCAAAGGAGACGCCTCCCAATGACCGAGCACGTGAAGATCGACCGCGAGGCGGGCGTCCTGACCATCACCCTGGCCCGGCCGGACAAGAAGAACGCCCTGAGCAACGCCATGTACGGCGCCCTGGCCGACGCCCTGGAAGGCGCCGAGGCCGATCCGGAGATCCGGGTCGTGGTGTTCCAGGGCGACGGCGACAGCTTCAGCGCCGGCAACGACCTGGGCGACTTCGTGGCCCAGGCCACCGGCGCCTTCACCGAGGAGCGCCACGTGTGGCGGTTCCTGAAGGCCCTGGCCAACGCCACCCGGCCGCTGGTCGCCGCCGTCCACGGCCAGGCCGTCGGCGTGGGCACGACCATGCTGCTGCACTGCGACCTGGTGTTCGTCGCCCCGGACGCGCGCCTGACCGTGCCGTTCGTCAACCTGGCCCTGGCTCCCGAGGCCGCCTCGAGCTGGCTGCTGCCGGCCCGCATCGGCCACGCCCGCGCCTACGCCATGTTCGCCCTGGGCGAGGCCGTGGACGGGACCACCGCCGCGGCCTGGGGCTTGGCCAACGCCGTGGTCCCGGTCGAAGAGCTTCGCGCCAAAGCCCGCGCCGCCGCCGACCAGCTGGCCAAGCGTCCGCTGGGCGCCCTGACCGTCACCAAGACCCTGATGCGCGACGCCGAGGCCATCGCCGCCCTGATGGACAAGGAAGGCGCCCTGTTCGCCGAGCGCCTGCAGACCGCCGAGGCCCGCGAGGCGTTCCTGGCCTTCTCCGAACGCCGCGCGCCCGACTTCAGCAAGGTGGGGTAAGGTTGGAAGATCCTCCCCCTCTGGGGGAGGTGTCGCCAAAGGCGACGGAGGGGGGCCGTTTTCAGCTTCCGAGGCGCAGGCCGGGTTCGCAAAACTCCCCCCACCGATCGCTACGCGATCGCCTCCCCCACAGGGGGAGGTTCCTCATAGCCGACAAGGATCCTCGCCATGGCCGACCGCATCGTCTCGCCCTTCGGGGCCCGCAGCACCGCCCGCGAGGTGATCGCCGGCCATGACCTCACGGGGCGCGCCGCCATCGTCACCGGCGCGGCCACCGGCATCGGCATCGAGACCGCCCGCGCCTTGGCCGAGGCCGGCGCCGACGTGGTGATCGCCGCCCGCAAGCCGGAGCTGGGCGCGCAAGCGGTCGCCGAGATCGAGCGCACGGCCGGGGCCGGCAAGGCCCGGTTCGCCATGCTCGACCTCTCCAGCCTGGCCTCGGTGCGCGCGTTCGCCGGCGCCTGGGGCGACGCGCCGTTGAACCTCTTGATCAACAACGCCGGCGTCATGGCCTGCCCGCTGGACTACACGGCCGACGGGCTGGAGATGCAGATCGGCACCAACCACTTCGGCCATTTCCTGCTGTCGACGCTGCTGGCGGAACGCCTGGTCGAGGGCGCGCAGGCCGCCGGCGTTCCCTCGCGGCTGGTGTCGCTGTCGTCGATCGGCCACCGCCGCTCGGGCGTGGACTTCGAGGACCCGCACTTCCGCCATCGGCCCTACGACAAGTGGGAAGCCTACGGCCAGGCCAAGACCGCCAACAGCCTGTTCGCGGTCGGCTTCGACGCCCGGTTCAAGGATCGCGGCGTGCGGGCCAACGCCGTCATGCCCGGCGGCATCATGACCCCGCTGCAGCGCCACCTGCCGATCGAGGAGCAGATCGCCCTGGGCTGGATCGGCGAGGACGGCAAGCCCCGCGACGGCTTCAAGAGCCCCGAGCAGGGCGCCGCCACCAGCGTCTGGGCGGCGGTCGGTCCCGAGCTCGACGGCGTCGGCGGGCTCTATCTGGAAGATTGCAAGCAGGCCGTGGCGTGGACCAAGGACAAGCCCTGGGCCGGGGTCATGCCGCATGCGCTGGACGCGGAAGCGGCCGAGCGGCTGTGGGCGCTGTCGGTGGAAACGGTCTGAACAGACGAAACCTCCCCCGTGGGGGAGGCGGCCGAAGGCCGGTGGGGGGACGTTTTCAGCTGCCGCTGATACGGCCGGCTTTGGCGACACTCCCCCCACCGATCGCTACGCGATCACCTCCCCCACGGGGGGAGGTTCCAGGCTTACCCGGCCGACAACCACCGCAGCACGTTCAGCAGGAACGCCTTGTTCTGCGGGGCGGTCGGGGCGTTGAAGCCCATCTTGCGCCCCTGGGCGCCGGCCAGTTGGGCGGTGAACATCGCCGCCTCGCCCATCACCACGACCCGGCCCTTGCCGACCTCCAGGGTCGCGCCGCGCAGCAGGCCGTCGCCGTCGTGGCGCGGGGTGTCCTTGTCGAACGCCCAGGCCTTGGCCGGCATGAGGATGGTCCACCCGCCGCGCAGCACCAGCAGGGGCTTGGCCGCCGGCGGGGCGCGGAACGACGAGCCGGTGAAGCTCTGCACCCGGTCGATCCCCGCCGTGATCGGGTGGTCGAGCAGCGAGCCGTCCTGACGCTGGAAGAATTCCGGCCCGCCGCCGGTCTTCTTGGCGAAGCCGTTGTCGAAGGAAAAGCCGAAGGCCTCGGCCAGGGGCTGGGCGCCGCCCGGGAACGGCATGTGGTCGGCGATCAGCAGCAGGCGTCCGCCGGCCTCGACCCAGGCCTTCAAGGCCGACGCCTCTTCAGGCGTATAGGCGCCGGGCGTCGGCAGGGTCCATTCACCGACGTTGCGGGGCGCCAGCGGATTGGCCACCACCAGCAGGTCGACCGCCTCCAGGCTGGCCGCCGACAATGGCGCGGTCAGGCCCGCCACCCGGTAGCCGTCGGCGCGGGCCACGGCGGCGAACGGCGCGTAGCGGCCGTCGACCGTATGAAAGTTGTTGTGGCCGCCGTCGATGGCCAGGCGCGGCCCCTGGCCCTGGGCGAAGGCGGGCCTGGCCACGCCGAGGTCGGCGGTCCGGTCGGCCTCCTGCTGGCGGGCCAGGGCCGGGCCGGCGACGAGGACGGCGGCGGTCGAGGCCAGGAACAGTCGGCGGCGCATGGTGGATCCCCCAGAGACGAGGGCCGCAAACCTACAGCCCATCGGGGCGAAGAAAAGGCCGCGGAGCGTGAGCCCCCGCGGCCTTTGTCGTCTTGCCTGAAACCGGAAGCCTTACGGCTTGGCCGGCGCCGCGGCGGGCTTGTCGGCGGTCGCCGGGGCCGGAGCGGTCGCGGCGGCCGAGGCCGGGGCGCCGGCGGCGGCCGGAGCAGCCGCGCCTTCAGCGGCGGGAGCGGCGGCGCCTTCCGCGGCCGGGGCCGGAGCCGCGCCGGCCGGCTTGGCCGCCGGCACCGGCAGGGTCGAACCCAGGCTGTGCAGGTAGGCGATGATGGCGATGCGGTCTTCCTGCTTCTTCAGGCCCGCAAAGGTCATCTTGGTGCCCGAGATGTACTTGCCCGGAGCCTTCAGGAACTGGTCGACATGATCGTAGTCCCACTGCGGGTTCTTCGAGCCGAAGTCGGTCATGGCCGACGAATAGGCGAAGCCCGCGTGCGTGCCAGGGTGCTTGCCCAGAGTGCCGTAGAGGTTGGGACCGGTGCCGTTCGGGCCGCCGGAATCGAAGTTGTGGCACGAGGCGCACTTGGCCGAGACGGCCTTGCCGGCCTCGATATTGGCCGGCAGCAGCAGCACCGAACCCCAGTCGGGCGGGACCTCGGCGGCCGGGGCGCCTTCGCCGCCGACGTCTTCCTGGACGGCGATCTCGTAGCCGGCCTTCTCGACTTCGTGCTTCTTGAAGACGATGTCGGAGGCTTCGCGCAGGCCGAAAATGACCAGGCCCGTCAGCAGCACGCCGCCGAAAATCTTGTTGAACGTCAGGTCGCTCATCTCAGCCTTGTCAGCCTCTTTTAGCCCGCCTTTTACAGGCGATGCTGATTTATGAACGCGGGTCCCCCCATGGTCTTCCCACGCGCGATGTTGCGCTTCGGTCTCTGACACGCTACCGCCCCGTGCGCAACCCGGGCGAACCGCGTTTCGCCCAACTCCGGTACGCCATGAACCCGATCGTCCTCATCCCCGCCCGCATGGCGGCGACCCGCCTTCCGAACAAGCCGCTGGCCGAGATCGGCGGCCTGCCGATGATCGTGCGCGTGCTGCGCCAGGCGCAAGCGGCCAACATCGGTCCGGTGGCCGTGGCGGCCGGCGATCCGGAGATCGTGGCGGCGGTGGAAGCGGCCGGCGGCCGCGCCGTGCTGACCGACCCGGCCCTGCCCTCGGGCTCGGACCGCATCCTGGCGGCCCTGGCGGTGCTCGATCCGGACGGCGTGCACGACGTGATCATCAACCTGCAGGGCGACATGCCGTTCGTCGATCCGGCGGTGCTGAGCGCCTGCGCCGGCCAGCTGGCCGCCCATGCCGACGCCGACATCGCCACCGTCGTCGCGCCGGAAGCCTCGGCCGAGGACCGGTCCAATCCCGACGTGGTCAAGGCCGTGCTGGCCATGGATGCTGGCGGCGACAGCGGCCGCGCCCTCTATTTCACCCGCTCGACCCTCTATGGCGACGCCACCGTCTGGCGCCACATCGGCATCTACGGCTATCGCCGCGCCGCCCTGGAGGCCTTCAACGCCGCCGCCCCCTCCCCGCTCGAAAAGCGCGAGAAGCTGGAACAGCTGCGGGCCATGGAGCTGGGCCTGACCATCCGCGCGGCGGTGGCCGCCGAGGCCCCGATCTCCGTCGACAATCCGTCCGACCTGCAGGCGGCGCGCGACCACGCCGCCAAGAACTGAAGAGCCCGATGAGCACCCTCAAGAAGATCGCCTTCCAGGGCGAGCCCGGCGCCAACAGCCACGAGGCGTGCCGCACCTACTTCCCCGACTACGAGGTGCTGCCCTGCGCCACCTTCGAGGAGGCGTTCGAAGCCATCAAGTCGGGAGCCGCCGAGCTGGGCATGATCCCGATCGAGAACTCGATCGCCGGCCGCGTGGCCGACGTCCACCACCTCTTGCCCGCGTCGGGCCTGAAGATCATCGGCGAGCGCTTCAAGCCGATCCGCTTCCAGCTGATGGCCAACAAGGGCGTGACGCTGGACACCGTGACCACCGCCGTCTCGATGCCGATCGCGCTCAGCCAGTGTCGGCATAGCCTCAAGCGCCTGGGCCTGGCCAAGGAAGGCGCGGGCGACACCGCCGGCGCGGCCAAGGCCCTGGCCGCCAAGCCCGACCCGACCCGCGCCGCCGTCGCCCCCGCCCTGGCCGCCGAGATCTACGATCTCGACATCCTGGCCCGCGACATCGAGGACGAGCGCCACAACACCACCCGCTTCCTGGTGATGACCGCCGACCCGGCCCCGCCGGCCCCGTCTTTCACCCACCGCTGCGTGACCAGCTTCGTGTTCCGGGTGCGGAACCTCCCGGCCGCCCTGTTCAAGGCGATGGGCGGCTTCGCCACCAACGGCGTCAACATGACCAAGCTCGAGAGCTACATGGAGAACGGCGCCTTCACGGCCACCTTCTTCTACGCCGAGGTCGACGGCCGCCCCGAGGACCGCAGCCTGGCCCTGGCCTTCGACGAGCTGAAGTTCTTCTCCGAGAAGTTCGAGATCCTGGGCGTGTATCCGGCGGATCCGTTCCGGGACGGCAAGTAGGGCGCCCCTTCTCCCCTTGCGGGAGAAGGTGTCGGCGTAGCCGACGGATGAGGGGTCTCTCAGACTTCAGACGCCGCGACAGCTGAACGGCCGTCGCGGCGTTTTGCGTTCGTGCGACCCCTCACCCGACCTCCTTCGGAGGCCACCCTCTCCCGCAAGGGGAGAGGGGACCTGGACAGGCCTTCTACTTTTCGCCCCCTTCAAGCCCTCCTGTAAAACAGCACCCTGCCCGTCGGCACGAGCTGCAGCAGGAGGTCGAACTCCCGCACATTGGCCGTCAGCACGGTGAGGCCCAGCTTCAGGGCCTGCAGGAACAGCACGCAATCCTGCAGCGCCTTCAGCCGCGCGTCGTCGCGATAGCCTTGCAGCCGGCACAGCATGCCGGCCAGCAGGGCGGCGCGGCCCAGCACCTCGGCGTCGGGCTCGAACAGGCGATGGTCGGGCATGGCCTTGATCTGGCGCTCGATCGCCCCGATCGCGGCGGCCGTGCGCGGATCGTCGGGCCGCAGAACCCCCACCGTGTGCATCAGTTCCTGCACGGCGACGGTCGAGTGGTTGACCTGTCGGGTCGTCACCAGAGCACGGACGAGGTCGGGCGCGCGGCCCTGCATGCGGTCGATATAGACGCAGGTGTCGAGCAGCAGCGGCGAACCCGCCAATTCGCCCGGATCGGCGAACGGCAGGTCGGCGTCCGCGCGGCGGGCCAGGGTGCGGCCCGGATCGAAGCGCGCCCAGCGGCGGGCGGCGTCGAAGTCGAAGCTCGCCACCTCAGAAGCCGAGCTTCAGGTCCGGATCCACTGTGCCCCCGACCGCCTCAAAGGCCTCGGCGAACCCGTCTTCCAGGGCCAGGCTGGCAAGGGCGAACTCCAGCAGTTCGGTGTCGGTGGAGATGCCGGTATTGGCCTTGGCCCGTGCGATGATGGTGGCGCTTAGACGGCCACCGATACGACCGTCCTTTTCAGTCAAAAGACCAGACCGCTTGGCGCTGGTCATTACGGCTTCGACGCGGGTTTCCATAAAGCGACCCGACCGCTCATCCCGAACAGCCCATGCGCCGGTAGCCGCAGCTTGCGACTGAGCGATTTTCCTCTTCACCATCGCAATACCTCGTTGGACAAATTCCGATTTCGTCCAACATACACGAAAACTGCATGGGCCTGAAGCGTCCTTCACCTTCACCCCCTGCCCGTTCCGCCCTATTCTCCCGCCCATGACCAAGCCCGTTCCCGCAGATGTCGTCTCGCGCCTGAAGTCCGTGCTGGGCGAGGGCGGGTGGAGCCAGGATCCCGAGCGGCTGGCGCCGAAGCTGGTGGAATGGCGCGGACGCTGGAAGGGCGAGACGCCGCTGCTGGTGACGCCACGCACCACCGCAGAGGTGGCCGCCGTGGTCGGGATCTGCGCGGCCGAGGGCGTGGCGATCACGCCTCAGGGCGGCAATACCGGCCTGGTCGCGGGCCAGATCCCGCAGGGCGAGATCCTGCTGTCGACCGAGAAGCTGCGCGCCGTGCGCGACGTCGACGCCCTGGACGACGTCATGGTGCTGGAGGCCGGCGTCACCCTGTACGAGGCCCACCAGCAGGCGGCGGGCGTCGGGCGGCGGTTCACGGTGGGCGTGGCCTCGGAGGGCTCGTGCACCATCGGCGGGTTGATCTCGACCAACGCCGGCGGCACCGCCGTGCTGCGCTACGGCATGATGCGCGAGCAGGTGCTGGGGATCGAGGCGGTGTTGCCCAACGGCGAGATCTGGAAGGGCCTCAAGCGGCTGCGCAAGGACAACACCGGCTACGACCTCAAGCAGCTGCTGATCGGGGCCGAGGGCACGCTGGGCGTGGTCACCGCCGCGGCCCTGAAGCTACACGCGCCCCTGGCCTCGCGGGCCGTGGCGATCGTGGGCCTGGCCTCGCCGGAAGACGCCATCCAGCTGCTGGCCCGCGCCAAGGACGAGACTGGCGGCGCGGTCGAGGCCTTCGAGCTGATGGGCCGCCTCGGCTTCGAGCTGACGGTGCGCAACGTGCCGGGCCTGCGCGATCCGCTGGACACGATCCATCCCTGGTACGTGTTGATCGAGATCGCCAGCGGCGAGCCGGGCGCGGCCGAGGCGGCGCTGGAGCGCCTGCTGGCCGGGGCCTTCGAGCGCGGCCTGATCGCCGACGCGGCGGTCGCCCAGACCGACACCCAGATCAAGGCCTTCTGGCATATCCGCGAGGGCCACTCGGCCGGCCAGAAGCCGGAGGGCGCGGTCTGGAAGCACGACGTGTCGGTGCCTGTCTCGAAGATCCCGCTGTTCATCGGCCAGGCCAATGCGGCGATCGACAAGGCCTTCCCCGGAACCCGCATCGTCGCCTTCGGCCATGTGGGCGACGGCAATGTCCACTACGACGTGCTGAAGGCCCCTGGCGGCGACGACGACGCCCATGACGCCCTGCGCGAGGACGGCGCCCGCATCGTCCACGACATCGCCGCCAGCTTCACCGGCTCGATCAGCGCCGAGCACGGCCTGGGGGCGATGAAGACCGCCGAGGCCCTGGCCTACAAGGATCCGGTGGAAGTGGCCGCCCTGCGCGCCATCCGCGCCGCGCTCGACCCGCAGCGGATCATGAACCCGCGCGTGCTGTTCTAGGGTGGCGCCGGAGCGGTCCGCCGAGGCCCTGACGGCCTTCCTCGCCGCGAGCGTCGGCGATCCGCAGACCGCCTCGCCCCGGGCGGTGCTGTCCGGCATGGTCGCCTTCTACCGCGAGGTTTCGCCCATCGGTCTGCCGGACGATCCGCCCGGCGACATGCTGCTGTTCCAGTACGGCTGCTACGACTGGGGCCAGGGCGAGACGTTCGAGCTGGACCTGACGCGGCAGTTCTCGCACGACGAAGACGGGACCCTGAGCCACTTGCACGCGACGCTGCATTTCGCGCCGAACGACGACCTGCGGGCGCTGGGCCGCTTCGACGTCTGGTGCTGGTCGCGCGGCGAGGCGGCCGAGATCCTCGAGACCGTACTGGCCAGCCTTGCCCTGGCGCTGGCGGAGGACCGGCCTACGCTGCGTCGGGCGTTCGAGTGGGACTGGGTGTAGCCGCCTTGGCCTTGCGCCGGGCGAAATAGACCGCGATCAGCGACAGCACCGCGCCGGCCGGGAAGGTGGCCTTCAGGAAGCCGTTGGCCGCGCCCGGGCCCAGGATGTTGACCGCGAAGGGCACGAAGCCCCACAGGCCGGTCGAGGGCTGCATCCAGAAGGCCCCGACGCCGACGAAGCACAGCACCGCCCAGATCACCCGCAGCTTCAGCGCCTTGGTGCGGGCGACGAAATACAGCGCCACGAGCATCGGCAGCGGCCAGGCCAGGGCGGCGATCAGGGCGAGGGTCTGGTTCATGACCCCCTCTCTAGCGACCGCCGCCGCAAGCTCAAGCCTCGGGTACGCCGGCCATCATCGCCTTCAGGGCCGCCAGGTGACCCTTCAGCGCCTTGCGGCCGGCGCCGGTGAGGGCCGCCCAGGTGCGCACCCGGCCGTCGGACGGGGTCTTGCTGACCTTCAGGTAGCCGGCCTCCTCCAGGGTCTTGATGTGCTTGGACAGCACCGATTCCGAGACGTCCAGCGCCTCGCGCAGGGTGGCGAAGTCGATGGTGTCGACGCCGGCCAGCATGCAGCAGATCTGCAGGCGGTTGGGGGCGTGGATGACCGGATCCAGGCTCGCGCTCACAGGTCGCCGCCGTCGCGCAGGTCGCGGCGGAACGCGGCCTCCCAGACGAAGCCGCCGATGGTCACGACCACCGCGACGACGGCGCCGATGACGAACGGCGCGGCGACCAGGCCCTGGTCTCGCACCAGCCAGGCCGACAGCAGCAGGGACAGCCCGGCCGCCACCGCCAGGCCGACAGCCACCCAGCGCGTGCGGCCGGCGCGATAGCCGTTGATCCACAGGCCCGTGTGACGCTTGTAGACCCCAACCAGCAGCATCAGCCCGACCAGGAACACCAGGTAGTAGCCGAGCATCAGCACGATCGGCTGGCCCTGCACCGCCACCAGGCCGCCCATCAGCAGGCCGAGGGCCGGGTGATACCAGGTCGGCGCCTTGGCGCGGCGGGCGAGGTCGGCGTTGGCCGCCTGGACCTCGGCCAGCATGCGGGCGGCCTCGGCCGGATCGACGGCGGGCGGTTGGGCGGGGCTCATGGGCGGTTCCTTGCTTTCCATGATGGAAAGCTAGACTCGACTTTCCATATCGGCAAGTGAAAACTTTCCATGTTGGAAAGTTGATGCAATCCACGCTGCCGGGTGTGCGGGCGATCACATCTTGAAGTTGAAGCCGTGATACGGTCCCATCGACGCCCAGACGGGCCTGGAGGCGACGATGACCACGACCCTGACCCTGCAGCAGCAGGCCTTCTGCCTGTCGTGGCTGTCGAACGCCTCGGGAGACAAGGTCGACACCCTGGCGCGGCTGGCGGCCCATGTGGCCCAGTCGGTGACAACCTTCGTCTCGGACAACGCCGGCGGCGTCGCCGACTGGACGATCGCCTGGGGGCCGGTCGCCTCCAGCCACGAGGGCGACGATCCGACCGCCCTCTACTACGCCGACAACCTGCTCTACGCGGCCAGCGCCTCGGTCGACGGCGCGCCGCACCTGGTGGTGGCCATGGCCGGCACCAACGAGGACGACGCCTATGACTGGCTGGCCGAGGACTTCGCGATCATCCGCCAGATCGACTGGCCCTACGGCAATGGCGGCTTCGACGGGGCGGCGGCGCCGAAGATCTCGCACGCCACGGCCACCGGGGTCGCCGACCTGCTGGCCATGAGCGACCCGAAAGCCGGCGGCATCCAGGCCTTCGTGACCGCGTGGGCCAAGGCCAATCCGGGCGGCACGATCATCTTCACCGGCCACAGCCTGGGCGGGGCGCTGTCGCCCAGCCTGGCGACGGCGGCGATCGGCCTGAACGGCGGCCCGTTCGCCGACATCACCCACCTGACCCTGCCCAGCGCCGGCCCCACGCCGGGCAACCCCGACTTCGCCGCCCTCTACACGCACTTCTTCCCGCAGCCGACCGACGGCGCGACGATCCCGTTCAACACCGACATCGTCAACCAGCACGACATCGTGCCCACCGCCTGGAACGACGTTCGCCTGCAAGGCTTCTTCACCAACACCGGGGACCTGGCCTTCAAGCTGGAGATGGACGTGCTGCTGACGGCGATCGACGGCCTGGCGCACGGGCTGATCGGCTTCAACGACTACCAGCCGATCGTCCACCAGACCTTCGCCGCCAGCCCGCCCGACGTCGACTATACGAGCCTGCAGGGCTATTTCGGCCTGATCGTCGCCAACCACCTGGCGGCCTATCCGACCTATTTCGGGGTCGACGCCGCCCTGAACGAGACCACCCAGGTCATGACCCGCGCCACCCTGCGCCAGGTGCAGACTCACGCCAAGCAACTGACCGCGGCGGCCAAGGGACAGGCGGCGGCGGCGCCGCCCACCCCGGCTCCGGCGGCAAGCTAGGCGGCTTTTGCGCGGACCGCGAAAGTTGCGCTTTCGATCTCAACCGGAGCATGGAAGGCTGAGGGCATGAAAACCGCCCTCACCCTCGCCCTCGTGGCCGCCGCCCTGGCCGCTTCCGGCTGCACCGACAGCAAGCGCGCCCGCAACGACGCCACCTGGAGCGACCGCTCGGCCGACATCACTTGCTGGTCCTACGGAACCGAAACCTTCAAGGGCCGCTCGACCGGCAAGGTCGAGCATGACGACGGCCGCGTCTCGTTCGTCGACGCGGCGAACAACCGCTACACGACGATCGATGGCGAATGCCGGGTGGTCTACGAGGCGTCGAAGGGGTGATGGATTTCTGATCCCTCTCTCTGAGAGAGAGGGAGGGGCCCATGGCGAAGCCATGGGAGGGTGAGAGGTTTCACCGTCGGCGGGGAAACCTCCATCCTTTCAGCGCTTATCGAGCGAACCGAGGGGATCACCCTTCGTCGGACACCCTTCGCCGAGCTTCTCTCGGATAGTTTGTTACCTCTCACCCTCCCACGCCTTCGGCGCGGGCCCCTCCCTCTCTCAAAGAGAGAGGGATCACGGCGCTTTCCCTTGCCCCACCACCCGTGACCACATAAGGCATATACGAAACGTATATGATCGAGGCATCCGGATGGGCATCGTCAACATCGAGGACGAGCTGCACGAGCAGCTGCGGCGGGCCAGCAAGGCGTCGTATCGGTCGATCAACGGCCAGGCGGCGTTCTGGATCAGGATCGGCATGCTCAGCGAGCTCAATCCGGGCCTGACCTTCCAGGAGCTGGTGGCGCGGGAGCTGCGGGAGGCCGGCGTCGATGCGCCCGACCTCGTGGCGCCCGTCCCATGACCATCGAGCACGAGGACCAGCTGGAGAAGCTGCGCGTCATCGGCAATCTGGTGGCCCGCACCCTGGCGGCCATGGGGGCGGCGCTGGAGCCGGGCATGACCACCAGGGAGCTGGACGACATCGGCCGCGCCCTGCTGGAGGCCGAGGGCGCGCGCTCGGCGCCGGAGCTGACCTACAACTTCCCCGGCGCGACCTGCATCTCGGTGGGTCCCGACTGCGCCCACGGCATTCCGGGCGACACGGTGGTCAAGGCCGGCGACCTGATCAATATCGACGTCTCGGCCGAGCTGGACGGCTATTTCGGCGACACCGGGGCCAGCTTTGCCGTGCCGCCTACACCTAGGCGCATCGAGCGCCTGTGCCGCGACGGCCGGCGGGCGATGTGGGCCGG
This sequence comes from Caulobacter hibisci, assembly GCF_016135805.1. Lineage (GTDB taxonomy): Bacteria > Pseudomonadota > Alphaproteobacteria > Caulobacterales > Caulobacteraceae > Caulobacter > Caulobacter hibisci. The sequence goes on along the minus strand of NZ_JADWOX010000019.1, from coordinate 48,495 downwards.
CATCCGGGCGGTCAAGCCCGGCGGGCGGCTGAACGAGGTCGGCCGCTCGATCGAGGCCTTCGCGGCGAAGAACGGCTACAGCCTGGTGCGCAACCTCGCCAGCCACGGGGTCGGCCGCTCGCTGCACGACGAGCCGCGCGAGATCCCCACCTGGAACGAGCCGCGCGACCGCCGCACGATCGCCGAGGGCCTGGTCTTCACCATCGAGCCGTTCCTGTCGCTGGGCGCCGACTGGGTCGACGAGCTGGACGACGGCTGGACCCTGCGTCCGCCCAAGGGCCAGCCCACGGTGCAGTACGAGCACACCCTGGTGGCGACGCGGAACGGACCGCTGGTGCTGACGCTGGTGTGAGCCCCTTACGGGCGCGAGAAGCGCCGCCAGCGCTGGCGAAGCGGCGGCAAAGGCTCTATCTGCACGGCCATGCTGATGGTCATCTCTCCCGCCAAGTCGCTCGACTTCACCGCGCCCAGCGCGGTGCTGCCGCTGACGACGCCGGCCCTGAAAACCCAGATCGCCGAGCTGGCCAAGGTCACCCGCAAGCTGACGGCCGCCGACCTGCGCCGGCTGATGCACATCTCCGAGAAGCTGGCCGACCTGAACCGCGAGCGCTTCCAGCACTTCGACCCGCAGGTCGAAGAGGGCCTCCAGGCCGTGATCGCCTTCAACGGCGACGTCTATGCGGGCCTGGCGGCGCGCGAGCTGGACCGTCCGGCGCTGGAATGGGCCCAGGACCACCTGCGGATCCTGTCGGGCCTCTACGGCGTGCTGCGGCCGCTGGACGCCCTGCAGCCCTATCGCCTGGAGATGGGCACCCGCCTGAAGACCAAGCGCGGCGCCAACCTCTACGACTTCTGGGGCGAGACGATCGCCAAGACCCTGAACGAGGCCGCAGCCGGCCATACCGATCCGACCCTGGTGAACCTGGCCAGCCAGGAATATTTCGGGGCCGTCGACGCCAAGGCCCTGAAGCTGCCGGTGGTCACCTGCCACTTCAAGGAAGAGACGGCCGGCGCCTACAAGGTGCTGGGCTTCTACGCCAAGAAGGCGCGCGGCCGCATGGCCCGCCACATCATCGACGGCCGCATCGACAAGGCCGAGGACCTGAAGGGCTTCGACCGCGACGGCTACCGCTTCCGGCCCGACCTCTCGACCGAGGCCGACTGGGTTTTCGCTCGCCCGCACCCCTGAATTCATCTAGTGATGAATTCATAGCCTCTCGTTCTTTCGCAACGGCGGGCTATATGTTGCGTTGCAACAAATAAGGGGCGGCGAGGCCGCCTGGCAGGAGCGCGTCATGGCGGTTGATTTCGGGTTGCAGGGGCAGGTCGCGATCGTCACCGGCTCGACCAGCGGCATCGGCCACGCCCTGGCCGACGCCCTGGCCGGTCAAGGCGTCAACATCGTGCTCAACGGCCTGGGCGAGATGAACGCCATCGAGCGCACCCGCTCGGAACTGGCCGAAAAGCACGGCGTCGAGGTGCTGTATCACGGCGCCGACATGACCAAGCCGGTCGAGATCGCCGACATGGTCAAGGCCGCCAAGGCCGAGTTCGGCGAGCTGGACATTCTCGTGAACAACGCCGGCGTGCAGCACGTGGCCCCCGTCGAGGAATTCCCCGACGACAAGTGGGACCTGATCATCGCCATCAACCTGTCGTCGGCCTTCCATGCCAGCAAGGCGGCGATCCCGATCATGCGCGAGCAGGGCCGCGGCCGGATCGTCAACATCGCTTCGGCGCACGGACTGGTCGCCTCGCCCTACAAGTCGGCCTATGTCGCCGCAAAGCACGGCATTCTCGGCCTGACCAAGACCATCGCCCTGGAGACGGCCCAGCAGGGCATCACCTGCAACGCCATCTGCCCCGGCTTCGTGAAGACCCCGCTGGTCGAGGCCCAGATCGCCGACCAGGCCAAGGCCCGCGGCATCAGCGAGGAGGCGGTGATGAAGGACGTGATCCTGGCCGCCCAGCCGACCAAGCAGTTCGTCACCTTCGAACAGCTGGCCGGCCAGCTGCTGTATCTGGTCAGCGACCTGGGGGCCTCGGCCAACGGCGCCTCCTTCGCCATCGACGGCGGCTGGACGGCGCAGTAGCGCCCTTCAGGGATTGGGGGCGACCTTCTGAGACGAAAACCTCGTCCTTCGACAGGCTCAGGATGAGGTTTTTCTATCGCCCGGCCCGTTGGATGGGCCTGTAACTGGTCCTCATCCTGAGCTTGTCCCCCGGGTCCGACCGTAGGTCGGCCCGAGGATAAACTCCGGACGAGGACCAAGCACCGAGGTCGCCGACATGCCCATCCCGCCGCTGAGGAAGAAGCCCAAGGGGCCCCATCCCATCAGCCTGGCGCTGCAAGGGGGAGGCTCGCACGGGGCCTTCGAGTGGGGGGTCATCGACCGGCTGCTGGAGGAAGACGGCCTGGAGATCCAGGCCATCACCGCCGCCTCGGCCGGGGCGATGAACGCGGTGGCCTACACCTCGGGCCTAATCGCCGGCGGACGCGAGGGGGCCAAGGCCTCGCTCGACAACTTCTGGAAGCAGGTCAACCGCAACGGCGGCCGCAACGTCTTCGGCGACACCAGCATCTGGACGAGCGCGTTCGGGGGCGCCTTCGGGGGCGCGACCGACTGGATCAAGAACACCCCGGGCTGGCGAATGGCCGAGACCCTGGCCCTGTCGTTCAGCCCCTACGAGTTCAACCCGTTCAACCTCAATCCGCTGAACGACATCCTCGACGAGGCGATCGACTTCAAGGCGTTGCGCGAGCGCTCGCCGGTCAAGCTGTACATCGCCGCCACCGCCGTGCGCACCAGCAAGGCCAAGGTGTTTCGCGAGACCGAGCTGACCGCCCGCCACGTGCTGGCCAGCGCCTGCCTGCCGCAGGTGTTCCAGGCGGTGGAGATCGACGGCGAGCCCTATTGGGACGGCGGTTTCCTGGCCAATCCGCCGCTGTGGCCGCTGTTCTACGACAAGACCCCCGACGACATCCTGCTGGTCAGCCTCAACCCCTTCGTCCGCGACGAGACGCCCAAGACCCCGGGCGAGATCATGGACCGGCTGAACGAGATCACCTTCAACGCCGCGTTGTCCTCAGAGCTGCGCGCCATCGGCTTCGTGCAGAAGCTGCTCGACGAAGGCCTCTTGAAAGACAACGCCCGGGGACGCTATCGGCGGATGCTGCTGCACGCCATCAAGGCCGACCAGCCGCTGGCCGACCTGTCGCTGGCGTCCAAGTTCAATACCGAGTGGAGCTTTCTGACCGACCTCAAGGCCCGTGGGCGCAAGGCGGCGGAAGACTGGCTCGGCGAGTGCCTCCCCCAGGTCGGGGAGCGCTCGACGGTAGATCTGAAGTCTGGTTTCGCATGAACACCCCCGCCCCGACCCCCTCTCCCACCGCCGGCGTCATCTGCCTGCGGGGGCGTGAGGTGCTGCTGATCAAGCGCGGCACCCCGCCCCGCCTGGGCCAATGGAGCCTGCCGGGCGGGCGCATCGAGTTCGGCGAGACGGCGGAGCAGGCGGCCCTGCGCGAACTGCGCGAGGAGACGGGCGTCGAGGCCCGGCTGCTGGGCCTCATTGATGTCGTCGACGGCGTCTTCACCTCGCGCGAGACCGGCGAGACCACCCGCCACTTCGTGATGTTCGACTACGCCGCCGAATGGACCGGCGGCGAGCCCGTGCCCGGCGACGACGCCGCCGACGCCCGGTTCTTCACCCGCGAGGAGGCGATGGCGGCGGTGGAGTGGGACCTGACGCGGCAGGTCATCGAGCAGACCTACGCGCTGTTTGGGCGATAGGTGGGGCGGATGCGCCCAAGCCGTACAGAGGCGCTTGCAACACGCCAGAGACGCCACCGGCCGCCCTGTCAACTTATGGTTCAGGATCGCGCCAGAGACTGCTAGACTTCGCCAATTGGTGTTGGGAGCAACCCCGTGCTGCGGCGTCGATGCCTTGCCCTGCTCGCGTCCGGCGGCGTTCTGCCCCTGCTCTCGTCCTGCACGGCCTATTACGGCGAGACCACGACCGTCGGCTCGCCGATCTATATCCGGAGCAATGTCCCCGACTGCCCGGTCAAGGATGTCGCGCTCGCGGAACCCACGGTCGGCCTGTTCATAGGGATCAGCAACTACCAGCCGGGCGCGGGGGTCATCTCGACACCGGCCCATTTCATCGGCGCGAGCCTCTTTGCCGGCATCTTCTCGCGGGCCGGCGAACTGACAGGCCCAAGCGCCTACGCCGACGCGCGCCTCACGGACATCATTCCCACCAGCCGGCTGCCGAAGACCAGCGCCGATCCCTCCAATGTCGTGAGGGTGATGGGCTACGGAAGCGGCGGCTCCGACGCCCTTATCCGGCGCGCGGCCATCCTCGGCGCGCTGGCGACCGCGATCGCGGACGCGGAGAAGATGCGGCAGACCCAAGGCCGCGTACGCCTCGTGATCTACGTCGCCGCGCACGGACTTCTTGGCGCGGACGGGAGACCCAGCTTCCTGCCGGGCGACGCCTCGGTCGACGCGCCGTCCACGTGGATAGCCTATGGCGACGTCGTCGACGCCGTTAAGGCGTTTCTGGCCGGGAACGCGCCTGGCGAGGCGACGCACAGCGCGCTCCTCATCTTCGACACCTGCCAGAACACCCGCGGCGCGGCGCCATCCGCGCCGGCGAGGTTCGCCGCGACTCCCGGCCTGGTCCTGGTGCAGTCCGCCGCGCCTGGACAGTATGCATGGCATTGGACGGCGAGCGCGACTGCCGACCAGCACGTCGAGGTCGTAAAGGAGACCAGGCTCGGCCTTGGCCTCCCCCCGCCCGAGGCGCGCGGCGACATTCATCGGGAATTGGCCTCGACCATGAGCGTGCTGCCGCTTGCGAACCAATGCGCCGTGGCCGCGCGGGCGAAGGCGCTGAAGGCCCAGGTCGGCGGGCGACAGGTCATTTCGGTGCAGGACTGGTTCGAGGCCACCAAGACGATGGCCGACGACTACCTGTCGCAGATCCCTGAAATGCAGCGCCTTGGCCGGACCCAACAAGTCTCCATGGTGGCGACGGACGCGGACGCCGCAAGGCCCTTGTTCATCGTTGGAGGACCCGGAACGTGAACATCGGCAGCCGAGGATGGGGCGCCAAGCGAGGCAAGCCCCTGGTCTTCCCGATCGCCGTCTGCGCACTGTTGGGCGTGGCCTCGCCCCTGAGCGCCAAGCCGCCTGCCGACACCATCGTGCTGAAGGGCGGGACGGGAGACACGGTCGAGATCAGCACGACCGGGCCGTTCGCCGACCCTCATGCGACCCAGCTGGCCCAGGATATCCAGGCCCTCGACCAGCAGATCGCGAAGATGCGCAAGCAGAAGGCCGAGCGCGACCCGGCGGCGGCCGAGGTGAAGGCCGAGATGCTCGGCATCGCCGTCGACGCTCGGGACGACGCCCTTTCCGAGCTCGACCTGGCCCTGGCGGTGGCCCGCAAGACGTCCGCAGGCGCCCTTGACCCCGACGCCGTCGCCAGAGCGGACGCCGACGCCCGTGCAGCCAAGACCGTGCTGAGCTCCCGGGCCCCGAGCAGCATCGCCGTGACGACGTCCATCTCGACCTCCGTGACGGACGCGACGCTGCACTACATGAGCGCTCAGAAGCACAGGCAGCGTTCGACGGAGTGGTCGTCCTACAGCGACGGCGAGCGCATGCGCATCGGCCGCTATGTGTTCAGGGTGAACCCCGCACGGGCCGGCGCGCCTGGGTACGAGGAGTTCGTGCTGGTGATCTCGGATCCCACCCGCAAGCGGCTGACGCCAATGCAGGCGCCCAACCCGTGAAGCTCACAGACTATCTAAGCTCGTTCAAATCGATCTGGGCGGCGGCCGCCATAGCGGCCGGAGCCGGCCCGCTCGGTCTGTGGGCGGCCGATCTCGAGCCTCCCTGGCCCACGTCGGCCGGCAAGGTCGCCACGCTCTTCTGCGCGGTCGCGATCCTGACGACGTTCTTTGCGAATGCGTCGACCGATCGGCCCGATCGCCGTCGGCGCGGCTTGGCGGGCGTGGCCTTGCTGGTGCTCGGCTCGTGCGGCGTGGCCGGATACCTCTGGCTCTACAGCCAGTTCGTCGTGCAGGACTCGATCGAGCTCGGCGGTCGGAGTGAAGTCGTCCGGGCCATCGTCGGCAGCGAGCTTCGACCCGAGCTGAGGGCCGAAGCTGAACATGTCACCAATCTCGATCTGCTGCGGGACGCCCTCTACGATCCGGAACAGGTCTGGACGCCGCGGTCCGTCAACCAGATGCGCCTCTCGCTGCTGGCCGCCTTCGTCCTGGGCTTCGTCGCCATGACGCTCGGCGCCGGACTGCTGGCTCACCATCCCAGCGCCAAGAGCGGCAGCAGGGCGAAAGCCGGCGCGCCCAATCCTGGACCCGCAAGTCCAGAATAACCCTTTGAAAAATGAGGACTTGTCGAACCCTGGCTTCAGTGAGACGCTTCTTCCGTGACCGGCAGTCCTGACGTCAGATCGGGACATCGGCTCACGAGGAAACGAGAGAGATGACCCCGCAAGACATCGTCGGCCTGGCCCCACCGCGCGGTTTCCTGGCGATGCTGGCCGTCATGCTGGCCAGCATGGCCGCCTGCTTCTGGACGCCGGAACTGGACCCCGAGCGGATCCTCGACGAGGACCGCTGAGGCCCGCCTAAGGCCGATAAATCCCCCAGCCGTGGCAGCCGCGACGCGGCTCGCCAGCCTGGCCTTGGGCGTCGATGCACAGCAGGTTGGCCGGCGGGCCAGGGCTGTCCGGCGTCGAGATCCACTCCACCACGCCATCGTGCACCCCGACCAGGGCCGCGTCGCGCTTGTCGGACAGGTTGCGGGTCGGCCAGCCGCCCAGGTCGATGGTCAGCACGCCATAGCCCGGCCGCGCCGAGGCCTGCCAGCGCAGGCCGTCCTGGCCGCGCGCGAAGGCGGCCGGACCCTGGGGCAGGCGCATGCCGACCGCCAGGCCGGCCAGTGTGGCCGCGCCGCGCTCGCGGGCCCGCGCCCGGTCGCGGTTCATGCCCGGCAGCTTCACCGCGAAGGGCAGCAGGGCCAGGCCCTGCATGTCGCTGTGGGTCAGGCCTCGCACCCGGTCCTTGGCCGGCGCGGCGATCACCGGCCGGGGCAACGGGGCGCAGTCGACCGACAGCCGCTCGGCAGGGTCGAGACGGCCCCGCGACCAGCGCCCGAGGAAGGCCTCGCCGTCCTCGAGCGGCAACTGGCCGAAGGCGGCGACGAACGGGCTGGGCGTCGCCTGGCGGGTCCAGCGGAAATAGGCTTCGCGGTCGTCCAGGGACGGGGCCGGCGGCTTGGCGGCGCGCCTGGCCGGCCGCAGCGCCCCGGCCAGCCGGCCGTCGCGGAAGGCCAGCACCGGATCGCCCACGGTCAGGGTCGCCGGGCCGGAGGCCAGGCGGGAACGGCAGACCGGGGTCTCGGGATCGCGCGGGGCCTCGCCATAGGTGCGCCAGACCGCCCGCTGGCGGGCCTGCCGGGGGTCGGACAGCAGCTGGTCGAGGGTGAGATAGGCGGTCGTTCCGCCGTCCTCTGCGACCTCGAAACCGCGCTCCATCGGCGTGTCGGCCGGCGCGCCGGTCAGCCGGGCGCGCACCTGGGCCGGGGTCAGGCCGACCAGCTCGCCGATCGTCGCCTCCCCCGCCAGCGCCTGGGCCGCGCTCGCCGCGAGCAGGGTGGTGGCAAGCGCGGCCAAGGCCGCGCCTCGTCCGATCCGTCCAGGCGCCCCGTTCATGCCGGCCTCCCAGTCGCCGCAAAAGCGCACTCGAATTCCATACACGCTCAACGTAAGTGAGTAAACACTTGCATCATGCCCTCGCGGCACGCTTGCCGCCCCTGCGGAGGGGCGCACTCTGATCCCAAGGGCCCCGTCCACCAGACCAGAGGGCCGACCAAGGGAGACGCCGCCATGGCCCTGCGCACGCCGATCTGCGACCTGCTGGGGATCGACCACCCCATCCTGCTGGCCGGCATGGGCGGGGTGTCCTACGCGCCGCTGGCGGCGGCCGTCTCCAACGCCGGCGGCTATGGCGTGCTGGGCATGGCCGGAACCTCGCCCGACTTCATCCGGACGCAGATGCGGCAGGTGAAGGCCCTGACCGACCGGCCGTTCGGCGTCGACCTGCTGGCCGCCACGCCCGACGCCCTGACCGCCAGCGTCGAGGTGATCATCGAGGAGGGGGCCAGCGCCTTCATCGCCGGCCTGGGCGTGCCCTCGCCGATCCTGGCGCGGCTGCACGATGCGGGGCTGAAGGTGATGGTGGTCTGCGGCACGGTGCGCCACGCCCAGAAGGCCCGGGACGCCGGCTGCGACACGGTGATCTGCCAGGGCGGCGAAGGCGGCGGCCACACGGGCCTCGTCGGAACCCTGCCGCTGGTCGCCCAGGCGGTGGAGGCGGTGGACATCCCGGTGATCGCCGCCGGCGGCCTGCACGACGGGCGCGGTCTGGCGGCCGCCCTGGCCCTAGGCGCGCAAGGTGTGTGGATGGGCACCCGCTTCATCGCCAGCGCCGAGGCCCATGCCGGCGCGGTCTACCAGGAGGCCATCCTGGCCGCCCGCGACGAGGACACCGTCCGCACCCGCTGCTACTCCGGCAAGCCCATGCGGGTGAAGGCCAACCCATACGTCGAGGACTGGGAAGGCCGGCCGGGCGAGATCCAGCCGTTCCCCTTGCAGGCCATGGCCAGCGTCCAGGCCGGGGTGCTGGGCGGCATCGGCGGCCAGACCGAGGGCCTGGACCCCGACCGCTCGTGCCTGGCCATGGGCCAGAGCGCCGGCGGCATCAGCGACGTGCGCCCGGCCGGCGAGATCGTGGCCAGCCTGGTGGCGGAGGCAGAAACCGCCATTCGGCGCACAGCGAAGCTGCTCGCCTGAGGCGAACTTCGCAAAATGCAGCCTGAAGTGACGATTTTCACACAGGGCGCGCAGGGGTTGCGACTAGGGTCCGACGGCTTGGCCATGGGGCGCCAGGCTCAGGGGCTCGCCATGAACTACCGCACCGTCAAGTGCTACACCCGCGCCACCGGCGCCTTCGCCGGCTATCTGGGCAGCTACGAAAATACCCTCTACCTGTTCCAGTCGACGAGCGAGGCTTCGGCCGTCAAGTGGACCTATCGCGACCACGACCTCTACCTGGCCAAGGAAGAGAACGACCGCTGGCTGGGAGAAGGCCGCAACAACTACGCCGGCTGGGGCCTGGGCTCGACCTGGTACGCACCGGTGCTCTACAACGACGACAAGTCGATCTCGCTGAAGAGCGCACCCGACCGCCACCTGCGGGGTCCCGACAGTGACGGCTACCTCTACTGGTCGGCCGACGACAGCGCGACCGACATCCTGACCTTCGAGCTGATCGAGCCCGCCGCCTGGATGAAGCACATTCCCGGCGAGACGCTGCTGAGCGCCATCAACATTCCCGGCACCCACGACAGCGCCGCCATCAACGAGACCTGGACCACCTTCTATTCCTGCCACGACCGGACGATCAGCGACCAGCTGGAGGGCGGCGTGCGCCTGCTGGACGTGCGACTGCAGATCGTGCCCACGGTCTCGCCGACGGGCGGCGACACCTACAGCTTCAACACCTGCCACGGCGACCACGGGCTCGGCTTCGACTTCCACGTCTACGAGCCGCTGGCCGAGCTGTTGGCGACCTGCAGCGACTTCCTGAGCCGCAACCCGTCGGAAGTCGTCGCCATGTCGCTGAAGATCGACGATCAGAACGGCGTCGCCGACACCGACCTGCCGAGCGTCCTCGACACGCTGCTGGGCTTGCTGGGCAGCTACGGCATCGCGCCCTTGTCCGGCCAGATGCGGTCGCTGGCCAACGTGCGCGGCAAGGTCTACCTGATCGACCGGATCATCCCCGACCTGATCGATCCGCAGCGCCAGCCGCAGCTGGCCCAGCCCATCGTCACGCAGATCGAGAACGACGACTTCGGCATCCCGCTGGCCATGCCCGACAACACGCCGGGCGCCGGCCTGCCGCCCAAACCGCCCAAGCGTCCCTTCCCGCTGTACGTCCAGGACCAGTACAAGGATCTGCCGATCGGCAATGCCGAGGTCGAGAAGTTCGGCCTGTTCGTCCAGGCCCAGGCCTTCAAGCCGGCCGACGGCCTGCTGATCGATTTCGCCAGCGCCACCCAGCTGGCGCTGCTGGGCGTCTACATCCAGGACAAGGTGGTAGCCTATATCGACTCCAACCGCCCGTCGTCCTTGGGCTGGTGCCTGTTCGACTACGAGGAGCGTAGTTTCCAGACCACGCTCGGCATGGCCAGTCCCGTCGAGATGATCATCGCCTCGAACTTCGGATACCCGAGCTGAGGCCTCAGCCGGCGCTGGCCGCCACCTCCGGCAGCAGCTTCCTGAAATGGGCCTCGACCTGGCCGTGGCATTCGCAGGCCCGGCGCTCCAGCTTGCGGCGGTCGAGGATCTCGACTCGACCGCGGCGGGTCTGGATGATCCCGTCGGCCTGCAGCACCTTGGCCGCGGCGGTGACGGTGGTGCGCTGCACGCCCATCATGTCGGCCAGGGCCTCCTGGGTCAGACGCACGATGTCCTCGCCGGCCCGGTCGTGGGCGGCCAGCAGCCAGCGGCAGCAGCGCTGCTCGATGGTGTGCAGGGCGTTGCAGGCCACCGATTGCATCATCTGGGCGATCATGGAGTCGGCGTAGCGGGTGAAGAGGTCGCCCAGGGCCGGAAAGCGCTGGCGCATCTCGTCCAGCCGCGCTGTGGGCACGACGAAGGCCGGCCCGGGGGCCTGGACCACCGCCCGGCCGTAGGCGGGCTTCAGCCCGCCGCTGACGACGCCGCCCAGGGCGCCCTCCCAGCCGACGGTGGCGGCCTCGACCTCGCGGCCGTCGGGCGTGACGACCAGCAGCGAGACCATGGTCGGCCGGCAGGGCAGATAGGTGCTGCGCACGTCCTCGCCGACGTCGAACAGCACCGTGCCGCGCGACAGGGCGGTCAGCGACATGGCCGGTTTCAGCGCCGCGCGGGCCTCTTCAGGCATGGCCAGCAACAGCCGGTTGCCGGCATAGGCGTGATGCACCCGCTCGGCGCGGGGGTCGCGATCGGTCAGTTCTGCGGAATCGGCCATGACGGCATCCAACGGCGGCGCTTGCTCACCGTTAAAGCGCGCGGAGAGGACCTTTCGTTGCGTGCGGTCCCTCGCGCGCCTTCAACCGGATAGGCGTCAACTGAGCAGGGTGGGCCTGTGAAGCTGGCCCGTCTCGTCCTGCAGGTGCATGCGCACCGGTATGCCGACGCCTGTGGCCTGTTCGGCCAGGCGCACGGCGGCCTGTTCGGCTTCCCGGCGGCTGCGATAGGCCCCGAACCGGAGCTGGTCGCCGATGATGGTCCACCGGTCGCCCACCTGGACGACGCCGTAATGCACTTCGGCCATGACACGTCCTCCCTTTCTCTGTCGGAGTGGTCGTTTCTCGCCGCCCCTGACTTATCCACAAGCCTGATCCCGATCCTTGTCGATAGCAAGGCCCTGAAGAGTCTAAGTTTCGACTCCAAAGAGGCAAGCGCGGCTGTGGATAGTCCCTGGGTTGTGTTCGCTCGACGCGGGCGCGGCGATGACAGGCGCGGGGCTTCGGGCGATAGTGGCGTCATGCCCGCCGCCCGCCCCGCCGCCTTGCTTTTCGCCGCCCTGCTGGCGGTCGCGCCATCGCTTGCGCCCGGGCTTGCGACCGCCCAGGACCGCGGACCGGCCGAGCGCCAGCGACTGCTGGACCTGGCCTACGCCATCGGCCAGAGCCACGCCCTGCGCCAGGCCTGCGAAGGGATCGGCGACCAGTTCTGGCGGGCGCGCATGGTGCGGCTGACCGAGGTGGAGCAGGCCGACCAGGCCTTCGACGGCCAGTTGCGCGACCGCTTCAACGGCGGCTACGCCGCGGCCCAGGCCGCCTATCCCGAATGTGGCCCTGAGAGCCGCCGGGCCGAGCGCCAGGCCGCCCAGCGCGGCCGGGCCCTGGCCATCAAGCTGTCCCAGACCGTGCGGATCAACGAGCAAGCGGCGCCGGATTCCATGGCGGACGAGCGAGGGGCGCGCTAAGTTCCACCCATGGGCGCAAGGCGACTGGCGGCAAGGTCGCCGGGCCGCGCTTCGGGAGGCGTTCGTGACCGCTTTTCTGGTCCCCCTGGTGCTTCTGGTCCTGGCGATCGTGCTGGTCGTCAACGTCATCAAGATCGTGCCGCAGGGCCGCGAGTTCACCGTCGAGCGGTTCGGCCGCTACACCCGCACCCTCAAGCCCGGCATCAGCATCCTGACCCCCTTCGTCGAGGCGGTGGGCCGGCGGGTGAACATGATGGAGCAGGTGCTCGACGTTCCCAAGCAGGAGGTCATCACCAAGGACAACGTCTCGGTGACCGTCGACGCCATCGTCTTCATCCAGGTGATGGACGCCTCGGCCGCGGCCTACCGCGTCGACAACCTGATCTACGCCATCACCCAGCTGGCCCAGACCAACCTGCGCACCGTGGTCGGCTCCATGGAGCTGGACGAGGTGCTGAGCCAGCGCGACCACATCAACTCGCGCCTGCTGGCGACGATCGACGAGGCCACCAGCCCCTGGGGCGTCAAGATGGCCCGCATCGAGATCAAGGACCTGACCCCGCCGGCCGACATCACCAACGCCATGGCCCGGCAGATGAAGGCCGAGCGCGAGCGCCGCGCCGTGATCACCGAGGCCGAGGGCGAGAAGCAGGCCCAGATCGCCCGCGCCGAGGGCGCCAAGCAGTCGGCCATCCTGCAGGCCGAGGGCCGGCGCGAGGCGGCCTATCGCGACGCCGAGGCCCGCGAGCGGGAAGCCGAGGCCGAAGCCAAGGCCACCGCCTTCGTCTCCGAGGCCATCGCCCGCGGCGACGTCAACGCCATCAACTACTTCGTCGCCCAGAAATATGTCGAGGCGTTCGGCGAGCTGGCCCGCTCGCCCAACGCCAAGACCGTGATCGTGCCGGCCGACTTCGCCGGCCTGACCGGCACGGTGGCCGGGGTGAGCGAGCTGATCCGCTCGCTGGCCGGTCCGGACGCCCCCAGGCCCACGCCGGCGGCGCCCGTCCCCTCGCGGGCCAGCGCCGTGCCGCCGACCTCACGCAAGGGAGCCTGAGGCCATGACCGGCCTGATCGATTTCTACGTCGCCCATCCGTTCTGGCTGTGGCTGTCGATCGCGGCCGCGTTCCTGGCCGTGGAGGTCGGTTCGGGCACCGGCTGGCTGCTGTGGCCGGCGGCCGCGGCGGCCGCCGTAGGCGTCGTCGCCCTGCTGGCGCCCACCGACCTGCCGGTGGAGATCGCCCTCTTCGCGGTGCTGACCATCGTCTCGACCTACCTGGCCCGCCGCTTCCTGCGGCCGGCCCTGGCCGGTCCCGACCCCGACCTCAACGACCCCACCCTGCGCCTGCTCGGCCGCCCGGCCGAGGTGGTCGCCGCCTTCGAGAACGGCCGCGGCCGGGTGTTCGTCGACGGCAAGGAATGGGCCGCCCGGGTCGAGGACGAGGCCGAGGGCGACGCCGTGCCGGCGACCGGGACGCGGGTGTCGGTGGTGGGCGTGCACGGGGCGGTGCTGACGGTGCGGTGAGACCCGGCAAAGTGCGACGGCCTGGGCAGTTTCGAACCGACCCATGGTTAATCGCGGACGGAAGCCCGGCCTTCGCCGCCTGTTTTCATTGAACAAAATCCCGGCACGAAAACTGCACCAAAAGGTTGCAGAGAAGAGCCGAGATCCATCAATGCTTGTCAATTCCGCGACCAGCAGAGCCAGGCCCTACGCGGCGCCGGCGTCAGACGCTGTCTTCGCCGCACAGAAGTTCAATGAGGCCTCCAACCTGGCGGCCCGCATTCCGTCGCAGATTTCGACCGGCGTCCTCTTCAAGGACGGGAAGTTCACCGGGGCGGAGCAGCTGACCTCGCCGCAGACCCTGGCGACCCTCTTCCAGCTGGACGCCGACGGCAAGGTCATGCACGGCGACCTTGGCGTGCCGGTCATGAAGAAGGGCGTGCAGGTCAACACCACCCAAGAAAGCATGGCCACCCTGATGGCGATGTCCGGGACCCAGGCGGCCTGGACCGCGAGCGACAGCGCCAACGCGATGGAGCTGGCCAAGATCACCGACGACGACAAGGCGATGTTCCGCAAGGTTACCGGCTATAATCTCTTCGTCGCCGGCACGGGCGACATGATCGTCGACGACGAGGGCAACCCGCCGCCTCAGGACGAGCGCGGTCCGATCGATGAGCTGTACATCCGCCTGCGATACGCCCGATCGATCGGCCAGGAGATCGACGCCAACTGGTTCCATGGCGTCTCCAAGGACATCGCCGACTGGGGCGGACCGACCTTCCCTGCTGACTGGGACGCCAAGGCCGACGCCTGGTTTGACGACCTGCAGAAGGCCCGCGTGCAAGCCGAGGCCGTTGAGGAGACCGCGCCCGCGAAAGCGGTCGCCGCCAGCGCCGCGGCCGAGCCGTCGAACGCCGCCGGCCTGGGCGCCGCGCTCGCCGCCTACGGCCGCGCGACGCGATTGGCGGCCTAGGGGCCGCGCCGCGCGTCTCGCCCCTTTTACGAGGGTGACGTAAAGAACCCTGGCGCTTTCGGCCGCTCGCCCCCATCTGGCGCGGGACCGCACGCATCGAAGGGAACGACCGGGTGGACCCCATCATCAAGGTCTCGGGCCTGACCAAGACCTACGCCTCGGGCCATCAGGCCCTGAAGACCGTCGACCTGGAGATCAAGCGCGGCGAGATCTTCGCCCTGCTGGGCCCCAACGGCGCGGGCAAGACCACGCTGATCAGCATCATCTGCGGCATCGTGCGGCCCTCGACCGGGACCGTCGTCGCCGACGGCCACGACATCGCCCGCGAGTACCGTCCGGCCCGCACCAAGATCGGCCTGGTGCCGCAGGAGCTGACCACCGACGCCTTCGAGACCGTCTGGGCCACCGTCACCTTCAGCCGCGGCCTGTTCGGCAAGCCGGCCAACCCGGCCCTGATCGAGAAGATCCTTCGCGACCTGTCGCTGTGGGACAAGAAGGACGCCAAGATCATGACCCTGTCGGGGGGCATGAAGCGGCGGGTGATGATCGCGAAAGCCCTGAGCCACGAGCCCTCGATACTGTTCCTCGACGAGCCCAGCGCCGGCGTCGACGTCGAGCTGCGCCGCGACATGTGGGAGATGGTCCGCAAGCTGCGCGAGACCGGCGTCACCATCATCCTGACCACCCACTATATCGAGGAGGCCGAGGAGATGGCCGACCGGGTAGGGGTGATCCGCAAGGGCGAAATCATCCTGGTCGAGGACAAGAAGGTGCTGATGCGCCAGCTCGGCAAGAAGCAGCTGACCCTTCACCTGCAGGCCCCGCTGGACGCCGTGCCGGCGGGCCTGGACGAGTACGACCTGGCCCTGGCCGACGAGGGCCGCGAGCTGGTCTACAGCTTCGACGCCCAGGCCGAGGCCACCGGCATCGCCCCGCTGCTGCGCCGCCTGCACGCCGAGGGCGTCGACTTCACCGACCTCAACACCCGCCAGAGCTCTCTCGAAGAGATCTTCGTCAGCCTGGTGAAGGACCGGCCATGAACCCCCACGCCATCGCCGCCATCTATCGCTTCGAGATGGCCCGGACCTTCCGCACCCTGGCCCAGAGCATCGCCGCGCCGGTGCTGTCGACCTCGCTCTATTTCGTGGTGTTCGGCGCGGCTATCGGCTCGCGCATGACCTCGGTCGACGGGGTGCCCTACGGCGCCTTCATCGTGCCGGGCCTGATCATGCTGTCGATCCTGACCGAGAGCCTGTCGAACGCCTCGTTCGGCATCTACATGCCCAAGTGGTCGGGCACGATCTACGAGGTGCTGTCGGCCCCCGTGTCGCCGTTCGAGATCGTGCTGGGCTATGTCGGCGCGGCGGCGTCCAAATCGCTGATGCTGGGCGTCATCATCCTGGCCACGGCGCGGCTGTTCGTGCCGTTCGAGATCGAGCACCCGCTGTTCATGGCCGCCTTCCTGGTCCTGACGGCGGTGACCTTCAGCCTGTTCGGCTTCATCATCGGCATCTGGGCCGACAGCTTCGAGAAGCTGCAGATCGTGCCGCTGCTGGTGATCACGCCGCTGACCTTCCTGGGCGGCAGCTTCTATTCGATCGACATGCTGCCGCCGGCCTTCCGGACGGCCTCGCTGTTCAATCCGGTCGTCTACCTGATCAGCGGCTTCCGCTGGAGCTTCTTCGGCACGTCCGACGTGGGCGTCGGGATCAGCCTGGCGGCGACGCTGGGGGTGCTGGTGCTGTGCCTGGCGGTCGTGGGCTGGATCTTCAAGACCGGGTATCGGCTGAAGCAGTAGGCCGCCCTTCACCCCTCTCTCTTTGAGAGAGGGAAGGGCCCAGGCTTCGCCTGGGAGGGTGAGAGGTTATACCCTCTCCGAACAAGGCGCGGCCCGCCGCCAAGGCTAGCGGAAGGGCTCGAGATCCACCGACGAACGGTGAAACCTCTCACCCTCCCACCGCTTCGCGGCGGGCCCCTCCCTCTCTCTCAGAGAGAAGGATTTTAGCGCTTAGTAGCTGGCCTTCAGCGTGAAGGCGAAGGCCCGCGCGTCGCCGGGGGTGCCGACCACGAGGCCCGAATTGCCCGAGACCACGGTGATGTTCTGCAGGTACTCGGCGTCGAAGGCGTTGCGCACTGACACGAACGCTTCCCAGCCCGCTTCCGACTTGAAGCCGGCGCGCAGATTGACGATCTCGTAGTTCTTGATGATCGTGTACCGCGAGTCCGTGCTGTCGGCGTAGTAGCTGGAGCGGAAGCTGGCGTCGGCGCCGGCATAGACCTCGCCGGCCAGGCGCCCCAGGACCACGTCGCGGCGGTACTCGGCGCCGGCCGAACCGGCCCACTTCGACAGGCCCGGCAGCGGACGGCCCGACAGGTCGCAGGCGGCCGTCGAGGCGCTGACCAGCTCCAGCGGGCACGGCCCGTTGGTGAAGTCGGCGTACTTGCCCTCGGTCCAGGCCAGGTTGCCGTAGAACTTGAAGCCGCCGATCGAGCGGGTGGTGGCGTCCAGCTCGACGCCGCGCACCTCGACCTTCTTGACGTTGGCCAGGTAGCCGCGCAGAGCGCCCGGACCGCGATCGACGATATTGGCCTGGAAGTCCTCGACGTCGGTGGCGAAGGCCGCGACGTTGGCGGTCAGCAAGCGATCGAACCACTGGGTCTTCAAGCCGATGTCGATCGTCGT
Organism: Caulobacter hibisci; assembly: GCF_016135805.1. GTDB lineage: Bacteria > Pseudomonadota > Alphaproteobacteria > Caulobacterales > Caulobacteraceae > Caulobacter > Caulobacter hibisci. The sequence continues at coordinate 31,261 of NZ_JADWOX010000019.1, read as the reverse complement.
CACCTTTTCCGGACGGACCACGGCGGCCTGCAGCGACGGCGTGTTCGCGGTCGTCAGCGGCAGGGCGGTCATGTTGATGCCGCCCGACTTGTTGCCGCTGGAGATCGTCGCGTAGGCGTTGATGTCCTTGGTCAGGCCGTAGACCACGGCGATCTGGCCCGACCAGGCGCCGTCGTCGGTGCTGGCCGTGAAGCTCTGCGGACGGGCGATGCCCAGGCGGCGGTTGATCAGCGCGGTGTCGGTGGTCGCGCCGCCGCCGGTCGTGGTCTGGACGTAGGCGCCGTCCTTCTTTTCCTGGGTGTAGCGCACGCCGGGCGTGATGCTCAGGCGGTCGGAGACCTTCCAGGTCAGCTGGCCGAAGGCGGCGTAGCTGGTGGTGTCGATCGTGCTGTCGTTGAAAACCGTGTAGCCGGCGAGGATCGCGTCCGGCGTGCCGGTGCCCGGCAACAGCCAGTAGGAGGCGTCCGAGCCGTATTCGGTGACGCCGTGGGTCGTGACGTTCTGGTCGAAATAATAGAGGCCGACGGTCCAGTCGAAGGCTTCGCCGCCGTTGTTGGACAGGCGGAACTCCTGGCTGAACTGCTTCTGGTGCGAGGGGTTGTTGGAGCGGCGGGTGACGTCCAGCGCGGTGTAGTCGCGGTCGTTGCGCGGCTCCCAGTCCCATTCGCGGTGGGCGGTGACCGAGGTCAGGGTGACCGGGCCGAAGTCGTAGTCGGCGACCGCCGACAGGCCGTTGACCCACTGGTCGGCCTGGATCGGATCGTCGATGTCGGAGATGCGGTCATAGGGGTTGGTGCTGGCGACCTTGTAGTTCCGGTTGGCGGCCAGATAGGCGTACTGCTGCTCGACCGGCTTCTTGGTGGTCCCGACCGTCACATAGACCTGGGTGCAGCACTCGGGCTGCTGGACGGCGTAGTCGCCGTAGAGCTTGACCGTCAGCTTGTCGTTCGGGGTGAACTTCAACTGGCCGCGGTAGCCCGTGCTCGAGCGGGCGTTCTGCCAGGTGTTGCTCTTGGGATTGTAGAGGTCGCCGTCGCGCCAGGTGCCGACGAACGACAGGCGGCCCGACACCAGGTCCTTGATCAGCGGACCGGCCACCGTGGCCTTGAACTGGCGGAAGTTCAGGCTGCCGTAGCTGGCCTCGAGGTCGGCCTCGAATTCCTGGCCCGGGTCGCGGGTGGTGATGTTCAGGGCGCCGGCGGTGGTGTTCTTGCCAAACAGCGTGCCCTGCGGGCCGCGCAGCACCTCGATCTGCTGGATGTCGATGAAGTCGAGCGTCGCCGCCCCGGGGCGCGAATTGTAGACCTGGTCCACATAGATGCCGACGCCCTGCTCCAGGCCGTCATTGGCCAGGCCGTACGAGGCGCCCAGGCCGCGGATGGTCAGGGCGGTGTTGCGCGGGTTGGGCGACAGCACCTGCAGCGTCGGGACCAGCTGGGTCAGGGCGACGATGCTGTTGACGCCGGTCTGGGTCAGGGTCTCGGCCGAGGTCACGGTCAGGGCGATCGGCACCTCCTGGGCGCTTTCTTCGCGGCGGCGGGCGGTGACGAACACCTGGCCGACCAGAGAGGCGTCGTCGGCGACAGGATCGGCGGCGGGCGCGACGGCGGCGTCAGCGGCGGGCGCCAGGTCGGCGGCGTAGACGGCGCCGGCCGTGGTCGAAAGAAGCGCGCTCAGCAGGGCGGCGCGCGTGAGGCCCTTGGCCGACAGTCCGCCGAAAAGTCCGATGGTCACGAGATCCCCCTCGTTTTTGGATAACGCCATTCGGCGATTGAGGAGGGTGATAGTTACCTATTCCTATCGGTGAAATAGAGAATGGCTCCGCTAGGGGTGAGTTTTTCTGCGGCGTATACGGAGAGTGGGCGTCCGATGATCCCGCCCGGGTCTCGGCCAGACCGGGTCGGACGCTATCAGGAACCATGGAGATGGCGATGGGCCGATCGGCGATCGTGCTGGGCGGCGGCGGACAGATCGGGCGCGCGGTGACCCGCCGCCTGCTCGACGCCGGCTGGGCGGTGAAGGTCGTCGGCCGAGGCCGGCGCCCGCTTCCCGCCGCGCTGATCGAACGCGGCGCGACCTTCATGACGGCTGATCGGACGGCGCCGGACGCGCTGCGGCGCGCGGTCGGCGCCGGCGCCGACGCGCTGATCGACGTCACCGCCTATGACGCCGAGGACGGTAGGCAGTTGCTGGAGCTGCAACGCGACATCGGCGCCCTGCTGGTGGTCTCCTCGTCCAGCGTCTATCGCGACGCCGAGGGGCGAACCCTCGACGAGGCCCGCCAGACCGGCTTTCCCGCGCTGCCGGATCCGATCCCCGAAAGCCAGGCCGTCGTCGAACCCGGCGACGCCACCTATTCGACCCGCAAGGTCGCCCTGGAACGGGTCGTGCTCGACGGGGCGAGCTGTCCGGTCAGCGTGCTGCGGCCGGCGGCGATCCACGGGCCGGGGTCGACCCATCCGCGCGAGTGGTGGTTCGTCAAGCGCATGCTGGACGGCCGTCCCGCGATCCCGCTCGCCTATCGAGGGCGCAGCCGCTTCCACACCTCGTCGGTGCTGAACATCGCCGAGCTGGTCGCCGTCTGTCTCGACCGCCCCGGGACGCGGATCCTCAACATCGCCGATCCACAGGCCCTGAGCGTCGGCGAGATCGGCACGACCATCGCCCGGCGCATGCGGTTCGAAGGCGCCCTCGTCGGGCTGGACGACGATCGCTTCCCGGCCCCGGCGGGGCGCACGCCCTGGTCGGTGCCGCGCCCCTTCGTGCTGGACACCCGCGCCGCCGAAGCCCTGGGCTATGCGCCCGTCGCCGACTACGGCGCGACCACAGGCGAGATCTGCGACGACCTCGCCCAAAGGGCGGCCGGGCGGGACTGGCGCGAGGCCTTCCCGATCCTCGCCGGCTATCCGTACGACCTGTTCGACTATGCGGCGGAGGACGAGATCCTCGCGATCAGCCCCGCACGCCGCGCTCGATCCTGATCAGGTCCAGCACCCCGACGATCTGGCGGGCGCGCCAGTTGCTCAGCAGGTAGGAGATCGGGCCGACCGCCAGGGTCACGGCGATGCCGGCCACCAGGGAGGCGTTCTGGCGCACCAGGGCGCCGATGCTGTCGCCCATGACCTCGGCCACCAGGGCGGTCACCGAGATCGGCACGGTCAGGTAGGTGATGATCACCGCCCGCAGCATCTGCTCCTGCCGGCGGGCGTTGAGCGCGGCCAGGGCGGCCACGGCGTCGAAGGTCGCCTCGTCGACGCCGTCCAGCAGCGCGAAGGACCGGCGGGTCGAAGGGTTCTGGCGAAAGCCGCTGACGAAATCGACGCCCAGATAGCCCCAGGCGCCGGGCGTATAGAGGCTGGACGGCAGCAGGCTCCAGGCCGGGAAGTCGTCCTTCAGGCGCCGCCACAGGCCCCAGAACGCCGGCTCCGGCGCGGCCGCTCGCTCCACGGCCTCCACGACCTCGACGGCCAGCTTGTTCGCCCCCATGCGCGCCCCGATCAACCTTCACGCTAGACTGGCCGCGACCCTAGCGCTTTCGGCGTGGGCCTGCCTACCCCACGAACCCCGCCGCGCGGCGCAGGCGGTCGTTGATCGCCTCGCCCAGGCCCTCGTCGGGGATCTTCGCCACGGCGATGGCCGTCGGCTTCAGGCGGTCGGCGGCGCGCAGGTAGGCGAAGAGATTGGCGGCGGCTTCAGCCAGGTCGCCCGAGGGGCTGAGGTTCAGCACCCCCTCCCCTTCCGGCCAGGCGCCGAAGGCCAGAAACGCCTCGCCGTCCTTCGGACCCGCGGCGTCGATGCGCACCGGAGCGTCGGGGGCGTAGTGCAGGGCCAGGCGACCCGGGGAGCGCCTGGCGTCGTCGTCGGCTTCGGCCAGCGGCCCGACCACCGCTTCCAGCTGGGCGCGGGTGACGGCGCCGGGGCGCAGCAGGCGCACGGGGCCGTCGAGCACGGCGACGACGGTGGATTCCAGGCCCACGGCGCAGGGGCCGCCGTCGAGGGCGGCGGCGCACTTGTCACCGGTCTCGGCGAAGGCGTCTGCATAGGTGGTCGGGCTGGGCCGGCCCGAGCGGTTGGCCGAGGGCGCCACCACCGCGCCGCCGAAGGCCGCCAGCACGGCCCGGGCCAGCGGGTGGCCGGGCACGCGGATGGCCACGGTCTCCAGCCCCGCGCGAGCCAGATCGCAGACGGCGGAAGGGTCGGCGATCGGGGCGACGATGGTCAGGGGGCCGGGCCAGAAGGCTGCGGCCAGGGCGCTCGCCCGGTCGTCGAAGGCGGCGATGCGGGCGGCGATGGCGGCGTCGGCGACGTGGGCGATCAGCGGGTTGAAGCGCGGACGGCCCTTGGCCTCGAAGATCGCCGCCACGGCCGCGGGGTCGGCGGCGTCCGCCCCCAGGCCGTAGACGGTTTCGGTGGGCAGCAGGACGAGCCCGCCAGCGGCGAGCGCGTCCGCTGCGCGACCTACTTCTTCTTGGCGGTCAGGGCGAAGCTCACCTTGATCTTGGCCGGTATCTGATCCGTCGACGCCCATTCGCCCTGTCCAACCCCGAACGCGGTCCGGTCGAGGCTGGTTACACCGCGCGCCGTGGCCGTGTCGCCGTCGATCTTCAGGCTGAACGGCAGGCTGAGCGGCTTTTTGGTCCCGCGCAGGTCCAGCGTGCCGTCGGCCACGAAGCGGCCCTCGGCGGTCTTGCGGAACTTGGTCGCCGTGAAGGTCGCCTTGGGATTGGCCGAGGTGTTGAAGAAGTCGGGGCCTTGCAGGCTCTCGTCGCGCTGGCTGTCGCCCGAGGCGGCCGAGGCCAGGTCGATGCTGACGGTCAGCTTGGAGCGATCCAGCGCTTCCGGCGAGAACAGGATGTCGGCGGTCCAGCGGCTGAACCGGCCCTGGATGGGGGTGTCGGCCCAGGCGAGGTTGAAGTCGAGGTGCGAGCCCTTCTGCACCGTCCAGGCGACGGGATCCTTCAGGGCGCTGTCGGCTGGCGGGGCGGCTTCGGCGGCCTCCGCCGGAGCGGCAGGCGCAGCGCCGGCGGCGGGCGCGGCGACCGGCGCAGGCGTCTCTTCCGGCAGGGCCAGCTCGTCGGCGGCGCTTTCGGCCGGGGCCGGCGCGGGCGCCTTGGCCTTGGCCGGCGTGTAGAGATAGGCGGCGGCGACCACCGCGGCGAAGCCGGCGGCGGCCAGCCACAGGCGCGGCTCCTTGATCCCCGGCTTGGCGCCGGCGGCCATGTGGCCGAACACCTCGTCGCGATCGAGGATCTGGTGCTTGGCCACCGCGCCCAGGTGCAGGGCCAGCAGCAGGTAGGTGAACTTGACCAGCAGGCCGTGGCCCAGGTGGCCGATGTTGTTCCAGGCCTCCTTGGCGCCGTCGGCCAGATGGCCCAGGCCCGGCAGGTGCGGCCAGGGGATGGCGCCGAACAGGATCGTCGGGATGTTGATGCGGCTGGTCGAGACGATGATCCAGCCGGTCAGCGGCAGGCCGATCATGATCACGTAGAAACCGACATGCACGGCGTGGGCGGCGAGCTTTTCCCAGGTCGGCTGGCCGGCCGGGGCCGGCGGCGACTTGTGGGTCAGCTTCCAGGCCAGGCGCGCCAGGCTCAGCACCAGGATGGTGATGCCGATCGACTTGTGCAGCTGGAAGAGGGCGAAGGTCTCCGCCCCCTTGGGGCCGTCGTCGGCCCGCCAGCCCAGGATCACCTGGAAGATCAGAGCGGCGGCGATCAGCCAGTGCAGGATGATCGCCACCGTCGTGTAGCGGACAGGACCCGCCGCCGAGGCGGGGTTTGCGTGCGTCTCGGCGGTCATTGGGCCGTCCCTTAGTTCAGGATCTTACTTCTTCGGATTGAATTCGGCTTCGATCGCCAGGTCGACGTCGTCCGAGACCAGCGGCACCAGGTGGGTGAAGCCGAACTCCGAGCGCTTGATCTTGCCGGTGGCCGAGAAGCCCATGATCTGGCTGCCGAACGGGGTCTTGGCGAAACCGTTGTAGGTGACGTCCAGGGTCACCGGCTTGGTCACGCCGCGGAAGGTCAGGTCGCCGGTCAGCTTGCCCTTGCCGGGCGCGGTCTGGTCCAGCTTGGTCGAGACGAAGGTGATGGTCGGATACTTGGTCGAGTCGAAGAACTTCGGATCGTCCGAGATTTCCTTGTTGAAGTTCGGCAGGCCGGTGTCGACCGACTTCGGGTCGACGGCGATGCTGACCTTGGTGTCGAGCGGCTTGGCCGGATCGAAGCTGTAGGCGCCATCGAGGCCCGACAGGCGGAAGGTGTAGTTCGAGGTGCCGAAGTGCTTGACGCGCAGGGTCAGGCTGGCGTGGCGCTTGTCCAGGGCCCAGTCGCCCTTGGGGGCGGCGGCGGGATCCGTCGCCGGTTGCGCCAGGGCGACGGCCGGGGCCGCGAAGGGAGCGGCGAGAAGGGCGCCGGCCAGGATGGCGTAGGCGAAGGGGCGAGCCATGGTTCGAATTCTCCAAACTGTCATAGTGACGGTTACGATTTCCCCGACTTAAGAACTTCGCCGCTCAGTTGAAGGGGCGTCTTCTCACGAAGCCGTGATCGCCTGGCGGTCCTTGGCGTGGCGGGTCGAGCGATCTAAACAGGGATCACATAACTGCGCCCCGACGCTTGAACAGAACGGCCCCTGCATGACCTTCCGCGCCCCCGTCCGCGACCTTGCCTTCTCGCTGCGCCACGTGGCCGGCTTCGACCAGCTCGCCGACGCCTATCCCGAGGCCGATTCCGACACCGTCGACGCCGTGCTGGAGGCCGCCGGCGTGTTCGCCGCCGAGGTGCTGGCCCCGATCAACCGGGCCGGCGACCTGGTCGGCGCCAAGCTGGAGAACGGCGTGGTGCGCAGCGCCCCCGGCTTCGCCGAGGCCTACAAGGCCTTCGCCGAGGCCGGCTGGACCAGCCTGGCGGCCGCGCCCGAGCACGGCGGCCAGGGCCTGCCCAAGGCGCTGGAGATCGCCACGTTGGAGATGGTGCAGGCGGCCAACATGGCCTTCGGCCTGTGCCCGATGCTGAGCCTGGGGGCCATCGAGGCCCTGGCCCTGCACGGCACCGAGCGCCACAAGGCCCTGTTCCTGCCCAAGCTGGTCTCCGGCGAATGGACCGGCACCATGAACCTGACCGAGCCCCAGGCCGGCTCGGACCTGGCCGCCATCACCACCATGGCCACGCCGGACGGCCAGGGCGGCTGGACGATCAGCGGCCAGAAGATCTTCATCACCTGGGGCGACCACGACGCCACCGACAACATCGTCCACCTGGTGCTGGCCCGCACCCCCGACGCCCCGGCCGGCGTGAAGGGCGTGTCGCTGTTCCTGGCCTCCAAGGTGCTGATCGACGAGAGCGGCAAGCCGGGCGTGGTCAACGACGTGCGCGTCGGCGGGCTGGAGCACAAGCTGGGCATCCACGGCTCGCCCACCTGCGTCATGCTGTTCGAGGGCGCCAAGGCCGAGCTGGTCGGCACGCTGCACCAGGGCGTGGCCCACATGTTCACGATGATGAACGCCGCCCGCCTTCAGGTCGGAGCGCAAGGCACCGCCATCGCCGAGCGCGCCTACCAGCAGGCCCTGAACTTCAGCCTGGAGCGCGTGCAGGGCCGTTCGGCCTGGACCGGCGCCTATCCGACCCGCCTGTTCGATCACCCGGACGTGCGCCGCACCCTGCTGCTGATGAAGGCCAAGATCGAGGCCGCGCGCGGCATCTGCCTGTCGACCGCCGTCGCCGCCGACCTGGCCCACGCCGCCAGCGACCCGGCCGTGCGCGCCACCGCCAAGCTGCGCGAGGAGCTGCTGACCCCGATCGCCAAGGCCTGGTCGACCGACGTCGGCGTCGAGGTCGCCTCGCTGGGCGTGCAGATCCACGGCGGCATGGGTTTCATCGAGGAAACGGGCGCTGCCCAGCACTATCGCGACGCCCGCATCACCCCGATCTACGAGGGCACCAACGGCATCCAGGCCATCGACCTGATCGGCCGCAAACTGGGTCTGGCCGACGGTCAGGCCGTGGCCGACCTGATGGACGACATCCGCGACACCATCGAAGCGCTCAAGGCCGCCGACGCCTCGCTGACGCCGGTCGCCGGCCGCCTGGAAGCCGCCCTCGACGCGGCCGCCTCGGCCACCGCCTGGCTGGTCGACCGCCGCGCCCGCGCCATGCCCGACGCCCTCAGCGGCGCGACGGCCTACCTCAAGCTGCTGGGCGACACGGTCGGCGGCTGGATGCTCGCCAAGGGCGCCCTGGCCCCGGGGGCCGAAGCCCTGCGCGGCCAACTGCTGCGGATTTATGCCGAGAGCGTGCTGGCGCAAGTGCCGGGCCAACTGGCCGCCGTCACCCTGGGCGACGCGGACCTGGTGGCGGTGACGCCGGAGGCCCTGGGGGTTCACTAGGACCCAGAAAAGCAGGTCCCAAAAATAGGAAGTCATCGCCCGCTTCATGCGGGCGACCCAAGCTGAACTCGCCGATCCTGACAGGCCGCTTGGGTCGCCCGGACAAGCCGGGCGATGACTTCTTTTTTGTTGGTGGTTGGCCTTCCCGTCAGTGGCCGCGAACCAACATCCACACCGCCATCGCCACCATCATCACGTTCTCCAGCAGCGACACCCCGCCCAGCGGCACGTTGCTGTCGCCGCCGACGCAGGCGCATTTCAGGTCGCGCTTGTCGAGATAGACGGCCTTGAACACCGAGACCGCGCCGATCCCGCCGATCACCAAAGCGAGCGGCGCGGAGAACCAGGTCAGCACGCCGGCCGTCATCAGCACACCGGCCAGACCCTCCGCGAACGGATAGATGTAGCCGTACGGAACCCAGCGCTTGGCCAGCAGGTCGTAGCCCAGGAACATCGACGAGAAGCTCTCGACGTCGCGTAGCTTCTGGATGGCCAGCACGACCATGGAAAAGCTGATGAACCACTCGGCCGCCCGCAGGGTGAGCAACGCGCCGTCGACGACATAGGTCGCCGCCAGGGCCAAGAGAGCGGTCATGGCGAAGAGAGTGATCACCGGCCGATAGGTCTTGGCCTTGGGATCGCGGGGCTTGATCCCGAACCAGCGCCGCAGGTCGTCGAAGCCGCCGATCCGCTCGCCGCCGATGAACACCTGCGGCGTGGTCTTGACGCCATGCTGCGCCTTGAAGGCGTCGGTTTCCTCCCGCGTCGTCAGGGGATGGTCCTCGACCGCATAGCCCTTGGAACGCAGCAGGTGGCGCGCCTTCAGGCCGTAGGGGCAGACGTGCCTGTCCATCACCATGCGGTAGAGGACGGCGGTCTTGGGACCAGTTTGGGCGGCTGAACTCACGGCGGGTCTCCTTGTACGCGTACGGGACCCGCCTCATATGGGTTCCGTACCAGGGTACGGAGTCAAGGCATGGCGGCCAATTCGATCGCGGGACTGGCGCGGGCCGGCGGGGTGGGCGTGGAAACGGTCCGCTACTACCAGCGCCGGGGCCTGCTGGAGACGCCCGAGCGGGGCGAAGGGATGCGGCGCTATGGCGACGAGGCCGTGCGGCGGCTGCGGTTCATCCGCTCGGCCCAGGGCGCCGGCTTCACCCTGGAGCAGATCGGCGAGCTGCTGGCCCTCGACGCCGGCCAGGACCGCCCTCGGGCCCGCGAACTGGCCCGCGAGCGCATCGCTGACCTCGATCGCAAGATCGCGGAGCTGAAGGCCGCGCGGACGGGGCTGTCGAAGCTGCTGCATACCTGCAGCGCCGGCGACGAAGGCCCCTGCCCGATCATCGCGGCGTTCGAGACCTAGCTCTATATTTTCAAAAATCATCGCCCGGCTTGTCCGGACGACCCAAGCGGCTTGTCCGGACGTTGCTGGCTCAGCTTGGGTCGCCCGCATGAAGCGGGCGATGACATCTGGTGGGGGAACCTTGTGAGGAGCCTCTAACCGATCTCCGCCGGCGGCCGGATCTTGCGCCACACCGCCTCGCCGAAGCCGAACACGCCGAACGCCACCAGCCCCAGGGCCACCCCGGCCAACAGCCACGAGCCGAACGGCTGGCGCTCCAGGGCCTGCAAGGCGCCGGCCCAGCTGCGGGCCTCGCTGCTACGGGCGTGCCAGCCGGCGCCGACCACGAACAGCCCGACCGACAGGGTCGCCAAGCCCCGCGCCGCATAGCCGAACCGGGCCAGGGGCACGAGCCGGCGGCAGGCGGCCTCGCCGCAGTCCAGCCGCTTGGCGAAGTCCTGGGCCAGGCCCTGGACGACGCCGCCGATGCCAACGCCCAGCAGGACCAGCCCCGCCAGCAACAGCAGGAGGTCGCCGTGCGGCAGGGCCAGGATCGAGGCGGCCGTGGCGTCGGCGGTCTGCTCCTCGTCGGCCTCGCCGACATCCTCGAACTCGTCGAGCAGCTCAAGCGCCGACCAGGCCAGCGAGCCGTAGACCAGGCCGCTGACCGCCTGGCCGGCGCGGACCGCCCAGGCCTTGGGCGAGGTCCCGTGGCGGTCGGCGTCGAACCCCGCCTGCAAACCACGCCAGACCGCGAACCCCGCCAGCCCCGCCGCCACCAGGGCGATCAGCACCAGGCCCGGCGGCCACTGGGCCCAGGCCGCCAGCATGGCCTTGGCCCCGCGCGCCCGGGGCGCGAGATCGGTCGCCGCCAGCAGGGCGAGGCCCCCGAGACCCACATAGACCGCGCCTCGCGCCGCGTAGCCCAGCCGCGAGGCCCATTCGAGCGCCGTGCGCAGGTCGAGCCCGCGAAGGACCTTCGGCGGCCAGTGCTTGAGTTTCCAGACCGATGCGTGGGCCATGCCGCCTTCTCGTCCCGCCTTCTCGTGCGCTCGGCCGGAGCAACGAAGCGCTCCGCCCTCCGTTCCCGCCGCCGCGACCGGAGGGTCAGGCGCGATAAAGATCCGCGTCCGGATCGTCGCCGCCCCGGACCTGGGCCGCCACGATCTGCGAGGCGATGACCGAATAGGTGATGCCGTTGCCGCCGAAGCCCATCACCGCCCAGGTGTGTTCCATGCCCTCGACCGGCCCGATGCTGGGCAGGCCCGTGGCGCTGGAGCCGAACGCCCCGGCCCAGCCGTAGTCGATCTCGAAGTCCGCCTCGGGCAGCAGGGCCTTCAGCTTTCTCGCCACGGCCTCGCACTTGCGCTTCAGCTTGGCCGGATCCTGGTGGGCGTCGGGCGAGGCCTCGTCCTCGCCGCCGGCGATCAGCCGGCCATCGCCGCCCATGCGGACATAGAGGTACGGATCGGACGCCTCCCACACCAGCATGTCCCGCAGCCAGGCCGGGCAACGACTGCGCGGTTTCGAGGCCATCGCCCAGGTCGAGATCACGCTCGCGCCCGGCGTCGGCACGCCCTTGGGAAATTCGTAGCCGCAGCAGAACACCACCGCCCTGGCCCGCAGGGCCTGGCCGGCGTCGGTCAGCAGGGTCACCCCGTCCGGATCGCTGACGGCTTGCAGCACCTCGACCGGCGACCAGATCCTGGCGCCCCGCGCCGCCGCCCGCCGCAGCAGGCCGGCGGCCAGCCGGGCCGGGTCGCCGCTGGCCGAGCCGCTGGAGACGATGGCGCCGGTGCGTTCGATCCCGAACCGCTCGCGCAGCTGGGCGGCTCCGAGATAGCGGCTGTCCAGGCTGATCGCCGCCCGCGCCTCGGCTTCCGCTTCCAGAGCCCGATGGCCGTAGTCGTCGCCCGCCAGATAGAGCGAGGACTTGGCCTTCAGGCCGCAGGGGATCCGCTCGTCGGCGACGATCCGCTTGAGGGCGTCGACGGCGGACCGCGAGCGCAGATAGGCCCGCCGGGCCCTGGCCTGGCCGATCTTCTCCGCCAGGGCCGTCAGCGGCAGATCGATCTCCCATTGCAGCAGGGCGGTCGAGGCGATGGTCGAGCCGGTCAGCGGGGGGCGGCGGTCCAGCACCGCCACGGCGTGATCCCGCGATAGTTCATGGGCCATGAAGGCGCCGCTGATCCCGGCCCCCACGATGGCCACATCGACGCTGATCGCCTTGGCCAGCGGCCGCGTCGGCACGCCGAGGCCCCGACTGTCCGCCCACAGCGAGCGGCCCGTGCGAAGGTCGCGCTTGATCGTTGCGCCGGTCATCGAAGCTCCCCTGAAGCGGAGGCTCAGCTCCAGCGGAGGCTTAGCTCCCGGGGCGCTTCGAGGTTCCGTACACGGCTAGTAGGGCAGTTCCGGCGCCGTCTGCTGGGCCGGCTGACCCGCCGCCGGCGGCGGGGTCGCGCCCGGCTCGGCGGTCGGGGTCTCGCCGCCGCCGAGGATGTCGCCGATCGGGTCTTCGGTCGGAGCCGGAGCCTCGGCGAAGCCGCCGGGGATCGGGGTGGCCTTCAGGCGCGGCAGGGCCGAGCTCATGAACACCTTCCAGATCTCGGCCGGGGGACCACCGCCGCTGACCCGCTTCATGGCGGTGTTGTCGTCCTTGCCGGTCCACACCGCGGCGACGAAGCCGCCGGTGTAGCCGACGAACCAGGCGTCCTTGTAGTCGCTGGTGGTGCCGGTCTTGCCGGCGATGTCGTAGCCGGCGACCTTGGCGCGACCGCCCGTGCCGCCGTTCACCACCTGGCGCATCATCTGGTTCATGTATTGCAGCGACGGCGAGCCGATCACCGACGGACGCGGCTGCTTGTCGACATTGTGGTCGTAGAGCACCCGGCCGCTGGCGGTGCGGATGCGCTGGATGCCGTAGCCCTTGGCCAGGAAGCCGCCGTTGGAGAACGGGGCGTAGGCCTGGGCCATTTCCAGCGGGCTGACCTCGACGGCGCCCAGGGCCATCGACGGGTCCAGCTGGATCTTGCTGGTGATGCCCAGGCGCCGGGCCGTGGCGGCGACGTTGCTGGTGCCGACCTCGTTGGCCAGGCGCGCGGCGACCGTGTTGATCGACTGGGCCAGGGCCGTCTGCAGGGTCATGGGGCCCAGGAAGGTGTTGGTGTAGTTCTTCGGCTCCCAGTTGCCGATCTTCACCGGCTCGTCGACCACCATGACCGACGGGTTGCGGCCCTGGTCCATGGCGGTGAGGTAGACGAACGGCTTGAAGGCGGAGCCGGCCTGGCGGCGGGCGCTGGTGGCGCGGTCGAACTGGCTTTCGCCGTAGTCTTCGCCGCCGACATAGGCGCGGATGCGGCCCTCGCCGTCGATGGCCACCAGGGCGGCCTGCTGCACGCCCTGCTTCAGGTGGCCCTCGACGCCCAGCTGCACGGCGCGCTCGGCCGCGACCTGGATCGGCAGGTCCAGCGTGGTCTCGACCACCAGGTCCTCGGTGGGCTCGCCGACCAGCGAGCGGACCTGGGCGTCGACATAGTCGGTGAAATACTGGGCGCGCTGGTTGGCCAGGGTGGCCGACACCTGCACGGGGGTCTTGAAGGCCTCGTCGCGCTGTTCGGCGGTGATGGCCTTGATGCGCACCATCTCGTCGAGCACGACGGTGGCGCGGCGGGCGGCGCGCTCGCTGGCGCTGACCGGCGAATAGCGGGCCGGGCCCTTCATCATGCCGGCCAGCAGGGCGCTCTCGCCGATCGTCAGCTGCGAGGCGGGCTTGTTGAAATAGCGCTGCGAGGCGGCCTCGATGCCGTAGGCGCCGGCGCCGAAATAGACCCGGTTCATGTAGAGGGCCAGGATCTGCTTCTTGCTGAACTTCAGCTCCAGCCAGACGGCCAGGATCAGCTCCTGGGCCTTGCGCTTGTAGTTCTGGGCCGGGCTGAGGAACAGGTTGCGGGCCAGCTGCTGGGTGATGGTGGAGCCGCCGCGCTGGGGGCCGCCGTCATGGGTGACGTTCCAGATCAGCGAGCGGGCGATGCCCCAGGGGTTGAACCCGAAGTGGTGGTAGAACTGGCGGTCCTCGATGGCGACGAAGGCGGCCGGCACGTATTCGGGCAGGGCGTCGATGTCGACCGGCGGCGCATACTGGCTGCCGCGCACGGCCAGCAGGGCGCCCGAGCGGTCGAGATAGTTGATCGAGGGCTGGCGGGTGACGTCGTAAAGCTTCGAGGTGTCGGGCAGGTCGCGCGCGAACACCGCAAAGAAGGTGACCACGAAGATCAGCCCCCAGACCCCCAGCACCGTCGCCCAATAGAGCGCCGCCTGGAGCGGCGTGCGAGAAGTCTTCGCCGGCTTGTTTCCGCCGAAGGCGCCGTTTGCCATCTGTAACCCTAGGTTCCGATCAACCCCGCCCGCGTGGGCGACGTCATAGCTCACAGCGACCAAACACGCGACAAGATTGACGAGAGATGAACGCGGTTTAACGCGGGGGCTACGGAAGGCCGCGCCGGGTCCTCAGGCGCGGTCGGGATCGGTGCGCCAGACCCTCCAGCTCTCGAAGCCGGCGGCCAGGCCCGAGGCGACGATGCCGATCATCATGACGTGGAAACCGATCGGCTGGGGCGCGACCGGGGCGGCGACCAGGCCCAGCAGGCCCGTCAGGCTCAGCAGCCGGCCGGCCAGCCGGTTGGACTTGTCCCAGGCCAGGCGGCTGCGCAGGGCCCAATAGGTGCGCACCCCGACCACGGGGTTGGGCTTGACCCGGCCCACGAAGGCGCCGAGCCCGAGGAACAGCGTGGCCATGCCGCCCATCATCAGCCGCAGGAACAGGTCCTGGCCGCCCACGCGGGGCAGGAGGTCGAAGGCCACGCTGGTCATCAGCGCCGCGACGAAGGCCGGCACGGCCAGGCCGACGATCCGGCCCAGCCGGTAGGTGAAGCGCTCGCCCAGCGGATCCTTGGCCTGCCGCTCCAGCACGGCGCAGAACACCGCGACGCCGCCGGCCACCAGAGCGATGAAGCCGATGGCCAGGGCCATCTCCACCCGGTCGCCCCAGCGATCGACCTCGCCGGCCAGGTTGAAATGCATCGGCAGCGGACCGGACGGCCCCAGCCGCCAGACGGCCAGGGCCGCTGCGCCGATCGCCGCCGTGACCAGGATCGAGACGCCGTCCAGCGACGTCAGCCCGCGCGGATGCTCGCTGCTCATGCCTTGTTCTCCCCTCTCAAATCTTTGTCCGCCAGCGGCGCGTCCGCGGTCTCGCCCGCGCCCATCAGCGCCATCATGAAGGCCACCGCCTCCTCGACCGCCGAGATCACCAGGCGGTAGCGGACCGAGGCCCCGTCCTTCTCGGCCTCGACCAGGCCGGCCGCCTTCAGCGCCGCCAGGTGGGCGGTGACCGTCGGCCAGGCCATGTCGAACCGCGAGGCGATCTCGCCCGACGCCATCGGCCCGTCGCGCAGCATGGCGACCATGCGGCGGCGGGCGGGATGCGACAGGGCCTTGAACACCTCGTTCATGAGGCAAGAGACTAATTAGTGAGATGGCTAAGAGTCAAGAACCCCTCTCCCCTTGCGGGAGAGGGTGGCCCGCGAAGCGGGTCGGTGAGGGGTCGACGGACCTGTCCGCCTCGATCAGCGGATAGACCAAGCGCGGCGGACGGTTCTGAGAGACCCCTCATCCGACGGCCTTCGGCCGCCACCTTCTCCCGCAAGGGGAGAAGGACCCGATATCTGAAAATCCGCTGTTTCCGGCCTTGGCGCGGGCGGCCGCCCCTGCCAGAAGAGCCACGTGTCCACCGCCCTCGCCTCCCCGCCCACGCTCGATACCGCGCGCGACGTCCTGCGCCGCACCTTCGGCCACCAGGATTTCCGCGGGCTGCAGGCCCAGGTGGTCGGCGAGCTGCTGGAGGGGCGCAGCGCCCTGGCGGTGCTGCCGACCGGCGGCGGGAAAAGTCTCTGCTACCAGATCCCGGCCCTGGTGCGGCCGGGTCTCGGCCTGGTGGTCTCGCCGCTGATCGCCCTGATGGCCGACCAGGTGGCGGGCCTCCAGCAGGCCGGCGTCGCCGCCGAGCGCCTGGACAGCAACACCCTGCCCGAGGAGCGCGCCGAGATCTGGCGACGCATCGAGGCCGGCCAGCTCGACCTGCTCTATCTGTCGCCCGAAGGCCTGATGCAGGGCTGGATGCTGGAGCGGCTGTCGCGCCTGCCGCTGTCGCTGGTGGCCGTCGACGAAGCCCACTGCGTCAGCCAGTGGGGCCACGATTTCAGACCCGAATACCGGATGCTGGGCCGCATCGCCGAGGTGTTCCCCAACGCCCCGCGTCTGGCGGTGACCGCCACCGCCGACGCCCGCACCCGCGACGACATCCGCGCCGAACTGCGCCTGCAGGGCGCGGCCGAGTTCGTCGACAGCTTCGCCCGCCCCGAACTGGCGCTGAACGCCGAGCGCAAGCGCGGCAAGGGCCACGACCGGGTCATCGAGCTGGTCACAGAGCGGCCGGGCCGCGCGGGCGTGGTCTATGCCGGCAGCCGGGACTCCACCGAGAAGCTGGCCCAGGCGCTGATCGACAACGGCGTGCCGGCCCTGGCCTATCACGCCGGCCTCGACAAGAACGTCCGCGCCCGGCGCCTGGAGCAGTTCCTCGAGGCCGACGAGGCGGTGATGGTGGCGACCATCGCCTTCGGCATGGGCGTCGACAAGCCCGACGTCCGCTTCGTGATCCACGCCGATCCACCGGCCGCCATCGAGGCCTATTGGCAGGAGATCGGCCGCGCCGGTCGCGACGGCCAGCCGGCCGAGGGCATCACCCTCTACAGCAGCGCGGACCTCGCCTGGGCCGGCCGCCGCATCGACCAGCGCGAGGCCCCCGACGAGGTCAAGCAGGTGCAGAGCCGCAAGCTGCGGCAGTTCTACGCCATGCTGGAAGGCATGACCTGCCGCGCCGCCGCCGTCCGCCGCTATTTCGGCGAGGAGGGCGTCGAGCGCTGCGGAACCTGCGACATCTGCGTCTCGCCCCCGAGCGGCGTCGACGCCAGCCAGGCCGCCCAGAAGGCCCTGTCGGCCGCCCATCGCCTGGGCGGACGTTTCGGGCGCGGCCGATTGATCGACCACCTGCTGGGCAAGACCAAGGACGTCTCCCAGCAGGAGGCCCAGATGTCGACCTTCGGCATCGGCAAGGAGTTCAGCCCGCAAGGCTGGCGCGACCTGCTCGACACCCTGGTGTTCGAGGGCCTGCTGCGCGAGGACCCCAATGACGGCCGGCCGCTGATCGGCCTCGGCGACGGCGAGGGCGTACGAGCGGTCTATCGCGGCGAGCGGCAGGTGGCCCTGCGCCAGGCCCCAGGCGGCGACGCCGGCGGCAAGAGCGGTGGCGGGGCCGGCAAGAGCCTGCGCCGACGCCAGGCCCTGACCGTGCCGCCGGGCGACCAGGCGCTGTTCGAGGCCCTGCGCGCCTGGCGCAAGGACCAGGCCCAGCTGCAGCATGTGCCGCCCTACGTCATCTTCCACGACGCCACCCTGGCCGAGATCGCTGCCGCCCGCCCCACGACCCTGCCCGCCCTGGGCAAGTCCGGCGGCGTTGGCCAGGGCAAGCTCGACCGCTACGGCGAGGCGGTGCTGAAGGTGGTCCGGGACAACTGAGCCGACGACAAAGGTGAGCCGGCGACAAAGGGCGGACAACTGACGGTTTCACCGCCCTTGTCCGAACCAAACCGGCTCGCCAAGTGTTAGTCTCCAGATGCTTGGCGGCGCGCCGTGCGCCCCGCTCCTCCGACACGTCCAACACCGGGAGACGCCGATGACCGACGCCACCATCAAGACCGATTACGGAACCGCCGCCGCCACGCCGGCCAAGGCCAAGACCACCGCCCGGAAGACCGCCGCCAAGGCGACCGCGGCAGTGAAGAAGGCCGCCACCACCGTCGCCGAGACCGCCGTCGAGAAGACCCAGGTCGCTCGCGACTACGTGCACGACAAGACTGACGCCGCCGTCGCCTGGTCCAAGCCCAAGGCCGAAGCCGCCCACAAGGCCGCCGAGGATCATCCCCTGGCCCTGGCCCTGGGGACCTTCGTCGCCGGCGCGGTGTTCGGCTTCCTGCTGGCCCGCAATTTCGACCGCTGATTTCGGCGGTTCGCTGAAGACAGAAACGCCCGGCGGGTCACTCCGCCGGGCGTTTTCGTGTTCCTTCTCCCCTTGCGGGAGAAGGTGTCGGCGATAGTCGACGGATGAGGGTCGCACCAACGAAAAACGCCGCGACGGCTGATCAGCTGTCGCGGCGTTCGGCGTATGAGAGACCCCGACCCCCGCCTTCGCGGGGGCCACCCTCTCCCGCAAGGGGAGAGGGATCAGGGTTTCGGATCAGAAGGGCGACTGGACGGTCAGCCTCAGGCCCTGGCTGTCGCTGTCCTTCGAGACCATGTTGTCGAAGTCCAGCCCGATCGTCCAACCGCTCTTGACGGTGAGATCGGCGCCGAGTTCCAGCCGCAGCTGGTCTCGGTCGATCGGGTCCACCGCCAGGCGGTAGGTCGGCCCGCCCACCCAGTCGGTGTAGCTGAGCAGGGCGTCGTTGGCCTTCTCGAAGTCGTGCGAGTACTCGACCCGGAAGCGCGGCGACAGCAGGCCGGCGGCGGTCTTGCGGGCGAACGCCCCGCGCAGGCCCAGCGTGCCGGTCAGGCTGCGCACGGTCTGCTCGTGGTAGGTCAGGCCATAGGGCCCGCCGCCGTTTTCCGAGAAGGCGTCGAGCACCGACCGGCTGTAGGCCACCCGTCCGTAGGGCGACAGCAGGCTGGTCTGGGTCCGGCGTTCCACCCCGAAGGTCAGGGCCGCGAACAGCTGGTCGCCGTCACGCTCGCCGTTCACCAGCTCGCCCGTCGTGGTGACGTAGCGGCGGGTGTCGAAGTCGAGCGAGCCCAGGCCGATGACCCCGTCGATGAAGGTCTTCTCGCCCGGCTGCAGGCTGGCGTAGAGGCCGGCGCTGTAGCTTTCGGCCCGGCTCTTGGTGCCGTTCTTGCCGATCTTGCTGGAGTCGCGGCCGTAGCCGAGACCCAGGCCGAAGGCGAACCGGTCGTTGACCCGGTAGTCGACACCGCCGGTCAGGCCGTCGGTCGTGAAGCGGAAGCCGCTTTGCGAGCCGACCGTGTCGCGCATCCCGAAGTCCGCCGAGCCGGCCGCCCAGACGCCCCAGCGCTTGGGACCGGCCTGGCCTTCATCGTCGTCCTTGCGGGCCGCGTAGTCCGCCGCATCGGAGGCCGAGGCGGCCGGCAGCAGCGGCGAAGACGGATCGGCGGCGTCGTTCATGCCGAGGCTGGCGTACTTGCGGAACCGCTCGCGCGCTTCCAGGCCGTCCTCCCGCTCGGTCTTGCCGCCGCGAACGCTGACCCCGAACCCGCGACCCGCGCCGCCGCCGTTGTGCAGTTGCTCGAGGCGACGGTTGAAGTTGCTGATCTGGGCGTCGGCGAAGCGGACGGCCGCCGCGTCCTGCGCCGCGACCAGGCCCTTCACTTCCGGATCCTGGGACGGATCGGGACGGGCGGTCACGATCACGTTGATCCGGCCGGGGGCCGAGGTCGCGAAGGCGTTGCTCAGGGTGTAGGTCACCACCGCCGTGCCCGCGAAGGCGTTGTCGGGGGTGAAGGTCAGGGTGTAGGCGCCGGCCGACGGATTGGTGACCGCCGCCGTCCCCGAGTTGGTCGGGGTGATCGTCGCCACCGCAGCGCCGGTGAACGGTCCGCCGCTGGCGCCGGCCACGAGGTTCACCACCGCCTTCTGGCCGGCGAGGATCTCGACGGTGATCGGCGGCGCGGTGAGCGGCGCGGGATTGACCGTCACCGTCACCGGCACCGGGTTCGACGCCCCGAAGGGGTTGTTGATCCGGTAGGTGAAGGCGTCGGCGCCCGAGAAGCCCGCAGCCGGCGTGTAGACCACCGACAGGCCGTTGATAGTCGCCGTGCCCTTGGTGGGGGCGGTGGCGATGGTCACGCTGGTGAACGGGCTGCCCGTCGCGCCTTGGGTCGCCGCCAGGGTGGCCGCCTGGCCGGCCAGGACGGTAAGTACCTGGGCCGTCTGGGTCGGGACCGACAGCGGGGAGACCGTGACGGTGACCGTCGCCGGACCGCCCGTGCCGCCTTCGCCCGTGGCCGTGTAGGTGAAGGTGTCCGTGCCGAAGAAGTTGGCGGCCGGGACGTAGTTGACGCTGAGGCCCGACACCGTCGCCGTACCGTGGCTCGGGGCCGAGGCGATGGCGATGGTGGCGATCGGGCCGGTGTCGTTGGCGGTCACCGCGATGGCGACCGTGCCGTTGGCGGCCACCGAGGCGGCGTCGTCGACCACCACCGGGGCCGGAGCGGCGACGGCCACGCCGATCGCGGCGGGCGCCGAGGTGCCCCCCGGACCGGTGGCGGCGTAGGTGAAGCTGTCGGAACCGTAGTAGCCGGGGTTGGGGGTGTAGAGGATCTGCACCGAGCCCGAGCCGCCTTGCGAACGCATCCGCGAGGCGCCGCCGGTCACCACCGCCGTGCCGTGTTGCGGCGGGTCGACAATGACGACGCTGTCGTAGAAGCCGTCGATCAGGTTGGAGACGTCGATGACCGTCGGCGAACCGGCCGGCGTCGTGGTGTTGGTCGGCTCCACCACCGGCGGCGGCGCGGCGTTCACCGTCAGGGTCGGGCTGACGCTGGCCGTGAACGGTCCCGAACCCGTGGCGGAGTCGGTGACGGTCACGTTGAGCGGGAACGCGCCTTCGTCGGTCGGCGTCCCGGAGAGCACGCCGGTCGAGCTGTTGAAGGACAGGCCGGTCGGCAGGCTGCCGCTCAGGACGTAGTGGTACGGAGCCACGCCGCCGCTGGTCTGGAAGCTCAGGCTGTAGGCCACGCCCCAGTCCGCCGCCGGCGCGGAGGCCGGCGTCAGGGTCAGGGTCGGGGCGGCGATGGTCAGCGACAGGGTGTCGGTTCCCACCGCGCCGAAGCTGTCGGTGGTGGTGACGGTGAAGCCGAAGGTCCCCGCGGCCGTCGGCGTGCCCGAGATCGCGCCCGAGCCGCCGAGGGTCAGACCGGCCGGCAGCGCGCCGGTGGTCAGGGCGTAGGTGTAGGGACCCGTGCCGCCGCTGGTCGACAGCACCTGGCTGTAGGCCTGGCCGGCGACACCGCTGGGCGGCGAGCTGGTGACCAGGGTGACCTGGGCGATCGACAGGCCGTAGGCGCCGGCGACCGTGAAGCCGTTGGCGTCGGTGGCCGTCACCGTGAAGTTGAAGTTTCCGGTGGCCGACTGGGCGGCTGAGCCGGAGATCACCCCGGCCGTGCTGAGGGTCAGGCCGCTCGGCAGGGCGCCGCCGGTGACCGCGTAGCTGTAGGGCGAGGCGCCGCCCGCCGCCGTGAAGGTGGCGGTGTAGGGCACCGTGGCCGTGCCGTTCGGCACAGTGGCCGGCGACAGGGTCATGGACGGCGCGCCGACCACCAGGCTGTAGGCCGATGGCGTGCCGACATAGGGACCCGGCGCGGCCGAACCGTCGCTGGGCGTGATGGTGAAGTTGAAGGTTCCGGTGACCGTGGCCGAGCCGGAGAGCACGCCCGCCGGGCTCAGGGTCAGGCCGGCCGGCAGGGCGCCGGCGGTGACCCCAAAGGTGCGGGGCGCCGCGCCGCCCGAAGCCGTGAAGGCCTGGTTGTAGGCGACGAAGGCCGTGGCGGTCGGCAAGGCGCCGGCCGTCGGGCTGGTGATCGTCACCGCCGGCGCGGCGATCACGATCGGGAAGGTGGTCGAACCAGTCGCGCCATGGGCGTCGGTGGCCGTGATCACCGCGTTGAAGGTTCCCGCCGCCGTCGGCGCGCCGGAGAGAAGGCCGGCCGTGCTCAGCGTCAGGCCGGTCGGCAGCGACGCGCCCGTGAAGGCATAGGGCGCCGTGCCGGTGGAGGCGGTGAAGGTCGCCCCGGCGTAGGCGATCGCCACCGTGCCGCCCGGAGGCGTTCCGGTGACCACGAGGGTCGGAGCGGTGACGGTGATGGTGACGGTCGCCGTGCCGGAGCTGCCGCCGTTGTTGCTGGCGGTGTAGGTGAAGCTGTCGGCGCCCGAATAGCCGGCGGTCGGGGTATAGAGGAAGTTGAGGCCGCTGACAGTCGCCGTGCCGTGGGTCGGAGGCGTGGCGACGGCGACGCTGGCGGCGGGCGCGCCGCTAAGCGCGGGCGCCACCGTGTTGGCGCTGCTGTTGGCCGCGACGGTCGTCGTGACCGCCCCCGCTGTCGGCGGAACGTCCGGGCTGACCGTCAGGGTGTAGCTCTGATCGACCTGGCCGGCCGAACCGCTGGTCGAGTCCTGGATGCGGATGATGAAGCTGTAGCTGCCGATGGTGGTCGGCGTGCCAGAGATCGCGCCCGTCGTCGGATTCAGGGTCAATCCCGGAGGCAGGGGACCCGAGCCCGTGGCCAGGTTGAAGCTGTAGGGCGCGATGCCTCCGCTGACGGAGATGGTCTGGCTGTAGGCCGCGTTCTCGGTCGCCCCCGGCAGGCTGGAGGTCGAGACCACCAGGCTCGGAGCGCTCACGGTGATGCTGTAGGCGTTGGAGGCGTTGTAGCTGTTGCCGCTGCTGTCGGTGACCGTGACCGTGAAGCTGAAGCTCCCGGTGGTGGTCGGCGTGCCGGACAGCCCGCCGCTCGTCGAGAGTGTCAGCCCCGGAGGCAGGGTCCCTGTCCAGCCATAGGTGCGGGGCGCCACGCCGCCGGTGCTGGTGAAGGTCTGGTTGTATGCGGTTCCCGCGTCGACGCCCGGCAGGGCGCCGGCTGCGGGCGACAGGGTGATGGTCGGCGCGGCGATGTTCAGGGTGGCCGAGGCGGTGCTGGTGTAGGCGCCGGCGCCCGTCGAACTGTCGGTGGCGGTGACGATCACCGTGGCGGTGGTCGCCGTGGTCGGCGTGCCGCTGATGACACCCGAGCTGCTGATCGTCAGGCCGGTCGGAAGGCCCGTGGCCGAGATGTTCGAATAAGGGGCGACGCCGCCGCTGAGGATCACGGGCGCGCCGCCGCTGTTGTAGGCCGCGCCCACCGTGCCGGTCGCCGCAGGCAGAGTGACCGACAGCACCGGGTTGCTCACCGGAACGGTGACCGTGGCCAGGCTCGACGTTCCTCCGGCGTTGGTCGCGGTGTAGGTGAAGCTGTCATTGCCGCGGAAACCGACGGCCGGCGTGTAGGAAACCAGGCCCGCGCTGTCGATGCTGACCGAGCCTCCGCCCGTGGTCGTGGCTGAGCCGACCGCATAGCTGGTCGGGCTGTTGGCGACATGGCCGGTCACGCTGAAGGTCGCGGCCGAGGCCGAACCGCTGTTGTAGGCGACCGCCGAGGCCGTGAACGACGAGGCCGTCGGCGCCGGCGGCAGCGACACCGTCAGGGTCGCCGTGGCGTTGGCGGTGTAGGGCCCCGCGCCCGTCGAGCTGTCGGTGATGTTGACGGTGACGGTGAAGACCCCGTCGGCCGTGGGCGTTCCGCTGATGACGCCGCCGCCGGCGTCGGTCAGGCCCGAAGGCAGGCTGATGCTGTTGATGGTGTAGGTCGACCGGCCGCCCGCGGGCGTCACCAACGCGGCGCCGGCGTTGTAGACCGTGCCTACCGTGGCCGTGCTCGCCGGCAGGGTCACCGTGAGGGTGGGATTGCCGATCGTGACGGTGACGGTCGCGGGCGACGACGTTCCAGCCCCGTTGGTCGCCGTATAGGTGAAGCTGTCATTGGCGTTGCGATAGCCGACGGGCGGCGTGTAGGTCGCGCTCCCGCTGCTGTCGATGCTGACGCTGCCGCCCTGGGCCGTCGTCGCCGAACCGACCGCATAGCCGGTGGGGCTGTTGGTGACGCTGCCGCCGGTGGCGACGTCGATGCTGGTCGTCGCGTTGGCGCCGGTGTTGTAGGCAATGATCGAGCCGTAGGTGAAGCTGCTGGCCGTCGGCGGCGCGACATATGTGTAGGTCGTCGAGGCCGAACCGCCGCCGGTCGTCACCACCAGGGCGATCGCGCCGGCCGCATGGGCGGGCGAGGTGAAGACGACCGTGGTTGCGGTCGTCGAGGTCGGCGTCACGCCGCCGCCATCGACCGTGAGCGTCGCGCCCGACAGGTTGGAGCCGTTGATCGTCACGGTCGTCCCGCCCGCCGTCGAGCCGGACGACGGCGACACCGACGAAATCGTCGGCGCGGCGAGAAAGGTGTAGCCGGACGAGGCCGAGCCGCCGGCGGTCGTCACGACCACGGCGATCGAACCGGCCACGTGGGCGGGCGTGTTGAAGACGATCGAGCTGGCGCTCGCCGAGGTCGGCGTCACGCCGACGCCGTCCACCGTCAGCGTCGCGTTCGACAGGTTCGAGCCGCTGATCGTCACGACGTCCCCGCCCCCTGTGGGCCCGGAACTCGGCGACAGCGACGAGATCGTCGGCGCGGTGACATACTCATAGCTGGACGACGCCGAACCGCCGCCGGTGGTCACGACCAAGGCGACCGAACCGGCCGCGTTGGCGGGGGCGGTGAAGACGACGGTGCTGGCGCTCGTCGAGGTGGGCGTCACGCTGCCGCCGTCGACCGTGAGCGTCGCGCCCGAAAGATTGGAGCCGTTGATCGTGACCGAGTTCGTGCCGGCCAGCGGCCCCGAACTGGGCGACACCGACGAGATCGTCGGCGCGGCGACATAGGTGTAGGTGCTCGAAGCCGTACCGCCGCTGGTGGTCACGGCCACGGTCACCGGTCCGGCCGCGTGGGCGGGGGCGGTGAAGACGACGGAAGTGGCGTTCGTCGAGGTCGGAGTCACGGCGCCGCCGGCGACCGTGAGGGTCGCGCCCGCCAGGTTCGTGCCGTTGATCGTGACCGAGTTCGTGCCGGCCGTCGGGCCGGAGCTGGGCGACAGCGACGAGATCGTCGGCGCCGCGATATAGGTGTAGCTGGACGACGCCGTGCCGGCGGGGGTGGTGACGACCAGCGACACAAGGCCCGGCGCGTGCGCGGGGGCGGTGAAGACCACCGTGCCGGCGGTGGTCGAGGTCGGCGTCACGCTGGCGCCGTCGACCGTCAGCGTCGCGCCCGACAGGTACGTGCCGTTGATGGTGACCGAGTTCGTGCCGGCCTGAGGACCGCTGGTGGGCGACACCGAAGTGATCGTCGGCGGGAGATAGCAGGCGACGGCGACCGAAACGGTGCCGGTGCCGAGATTGTCAGGCGAGCCCAATTGGGTGCCCATGGCGTATTGCGTCAGGGCCGACAGATCGTAGGTGAAAGTTCCGCTGCTGGTCGTGCTGCCCGCCAGTGCAGACGGGTTGGGCGAGTTGTTGTTTGACGCGCGTTGCAAGGCGGCCCGCAGCGTGCCGGACGTGAGGTTGATCGTGGCGGTGACCCTGAACACCTCAGTGCCATCATGGGCGTATTTCGCGCCGCCGTTATAGAAACGCGCGTCGGTGAAGGTCGCCGCGGAAGTCGTCAGACCGATACCTTGGTAAGAGTTGACGCCGCTCGAAGATTGGCGGGCGTCGGAGCTGATGATCGCGCCGCCGGAAAAGACCGAGGTCTGGTCGAGTACGCCCGCGTTGACCAGGTCGCACATGTCGGAGGCCAGGGCCGCGGCGGGCGCCAGGGCCGCGAGCGCGACCATGACGACGACGGCCAGCGCCCGCAGGCGGGTCGCGACGCTCATTCCCCTACGCACGAAACCGGTACGCGTGGAATCCCGCAGGACCCGGGCCAGCCAACCCTGAAGCATTACTTCCCCCACAGCACTTATCGACGCGAGACCAGCCCCCAGGCTCACTCTACGCGCGCATTATCCTACCAATAGATGTAACCTTAAATTGCGCACAATCCAAAGGTGTTTCCCGTGTGGATTGTCACATCGCTCGCTACACGCGAGATTAAAGTGGTCAGCATTGGGGAGGCAGGGGCGTTTCGAGCCCCGGTTCATGCGCGAGAAACTGCCGTCTTGCGCGCATAAGGCGTCAATGTATAGCTAACAACCCAACATTGAGGGAGGGCCTGACACCATGGATTTCTATATGGCGATGATCGTGCAGTTCGGGGGGAACTTCGCCCCGCGCAACTTCGCGTACTGCAACGGCCAGATAATCGGGATCACGCAGAACACCGCCCTGTTCTCACTGCTGGGAACGACCTTCGGCGGCAACGGCCAGACGACCTTCTGCCTGCCGGACCTGCGGGGCCGCGCGGCGATCGGTCCCGGCCAGGGCCCGGGCCTGCCGACCTACGTCCAGGGCGAGGTGGCCGGCGCGCCGACCACGACCCTGAGCATCCTCAACATGCCCCAGCACAACCACACCGCAGTGTTCGCGCCGTCGGGCTCGCCCAGCGTCAGCCTGACCGCCCTCAGCGGCGTCGCCAACGGCCAGCAGTCGGGCGCGCCGACCGCCGGCGCGCAGCTGTGCAACACCCACGACACCGAGAGCCTTTCGTCGCCGGGCATCTACGCCCCGACGGGCACCGCCGGCACGGCGGTGAACCTGGCGGGCGGCGCGGTCTCGGGCGTCTCCGGCACCGTGACCGTCGGCTTCGCCGGCAACACCCAGCCGTTCGACAACATGCAGCCGTATCTCGGCCTGCAATCGCTGATCTGCACCGCGGGCATCTTCCCGTCGCGCAACTAGTCGGCGGACACGACGACGCCGGTCCGCGCCCCCGCGCGAGCCGGCGTTTTCCGTTGTGGGGAAGGCCTTCCCCCTGGATCCGTCAGT
Source organism: Caulobacter hibisci (assembly GCF_016135805.1). Lineage (GTDB taxonomy): Bacteria > Pseudomonadota > Alphaproteobacteria > Caulobacterales > Caulobacteraceae > Caulobacter > Caulobacter hibisci. The sequence continues at coordinate 4,851 of NZ_JADWOX010000019.1, read as the reverse complement.
TGAAGACGGCCTGGTAGAGCCTGCGGTCCGGCTGCGGCTTCAGCTGGGTGACGAAAATGGCGTGCGGGCCGCCCTTGCCGCAATCGAACTCGTAGACGCCGTCGATCAGGCTGATGTCCAGCCTGGACTCGAAGATCAGCGAGAAGGGTTCGCGGATGTCGTTGGGAAAGGGCGAGCGCTGGACGGCCGCCAGGGTGACCTCGATCGGGTGCGGCACGGTCGACACGCGCACGTCGCGCCCCACCCAGGCTTCGAAATCTTCCGGCTTCAGCAGCAGCATGGCCCCTCCTCTGTCGTCTCTTATCGTGCCGCGCGTCGGCGAACTTGCAAGCCGGAGAGCGCAACCTATGGGTCGATCTAGAGCATTTACCCGCGAGTCGTCGCGATGAAATCGCCAAGCTCGGACGCCATCCCCGTCCTGCCGGAAACGCTTCTGGCTCAGGGCGTCGCCCTCCGTCCGATCACAGACGACGACGCGCCGCTGCTGGCGCGATGGCACGCGGCCTTTCGGGCGGCGAGCTTCCCGGGATGGAACGAGGCGCAGCTGGCCCCAATGCTGGCCGACCAGTTCCGCCTGCAGCAGTTGCACTACGCCCGGGTCTATCCCGACGCCGATCACTGGCTGGCGGCGCAGGCCGAAACGCCGATCGGGCAGATCCACATCGACCGTACCCAGCCCGACTGGCGGCTGGTCGACCTGCTGGTGGCCCCCGACGCGCGAGGCTCCGGACTGGGCGGGGCGCTGCTCGGCTGGATCCAGCGGATGGCCATCGCCGAGAACGCCGCCTCGATCACCTTGGACGTGGCGATCGACAATACGCCGGCCCGGGCGCTCTACCGCAAGGCCGGCTTCGTCGATGAGGATCCCGATCCGGAGCTGGTGTTGCCGATGCGCTGGACGGTTCCGGGCTAGGGGCGCCCCCCAAATCGTCATCCCGGGGCCGCCGTAAAGCGTCGGCGGCCTTACGGGCGGCGAACCTGATCGCGGCGTCCAGCCCCCCGGGTCCCTGCTCTTCCGCCCGCCTTCGCGGGCGTGCGGCCGGGATGACGATGAGTTGGAGCTGTCCTTCAGCGCCCGACTAGAACCCGAATTCCGGCTGGGCCGCGCCCGGGTGCTGGGTTTCGGGCAGGTGGCAGGTGAAGGTCGAGCCGGCGCCCGGCTCGCTTTCCAGGGCCACCCAGCCGCCGTGCAGTTCGACCAGCGCCTTGACCAGGGCCAGGCCCAGGCCGGGACCACCGCGATCGCGGCCGACGAAGCGGTCGAAGATGTGGGCCTGGACGTGGAAGGGCACGCCCCGGCCGGTATCGGTGACGTGCAGCTTGACCTCGCCCAGCGCCCGCGTCGCCGAGATCGTCACCTTGCCGCCCGGCGGGGTCTGGCGCAGGGCGTTCTCGACCAGGTGGTCGACGGTCTGGTTGAGGCGCTTGGCGTCGCCGCGGATCAGGCCGACCTCTTCCTCGCAGATCACTTCCAGGGTGACGCCGCCGATCTCGGCGTCCTTGCCGCCGCGCTGATACGCGCCCTGCAACAGGTCGCCGACGCGGATGTCCTCGATCTCCAGCGCCATCTCGCCGGCGTCGATCTGGGCCATGTCGAGCACGTCGTCGATCGAGCGGGCCAGCTGGGTGGCGGCGGCGCGCACGGCGGCCACGTGACCCTTGCCGCGCTCGTGCAGACCCTCGGCCCGTTCCAGCAGTTCCGAATAGCCGATGATCGTCGTCAGCGGCGTGCGTAGCTCGTAGGAGACGTTGCCGACGAAGTCGCGCTTCAGCCGCTCGGCCTCGGCCAGGGCCGCCGAACGGTCGGCCAGGGCGCTTTCCAGGTGGCGGGTGTCGGTGACGTCGGCGAAGGCGATCAGGGTCGCGCCGTCGGGCAGCGGCCGGCTCTGATAGACCACGATGCGGTTGTCGGAGGTGCGCACCTCGCCCGAGGTCGGCGCGCGCATCTGCGGATCCGGATCGGCGACCCGGCCCTTCAGCTCACGCCAGAACGAAAGGTCATGCAGGCGGCGCACGCACAGCTCGACCACGCCCTCGAAGTCGCCGGCCGCCTGAAGGGCCAGGGGCGTGACGTTCCAGAAGGTCTCGAAGGCCTCGTTGTGCAGCCGCAGGCGACCGTCAGAACCGAACACGGCGACGGCGTCGTTGAGCTTGTCGAGGGTGGCCTGCTGCACCTGGATCAGGGCGTTGTACTGGGCCTTCAGGCGCAGCTCGCCGGTGATGTCGGAATAGAGCAGCAGCATGCCGCCCAGCGGGTGGGGCTGGCGCACGACTTTGAGAGTCCGCCCGTCGGGCAGGTCCCACAGCTCGTCGGCCTGCGGACCCAGGTCCTCGTAGCGGGCCAGTTCCGCGGCCTTCCACTTGGCGTAGTCCACCGTCTCGGGCAGGCGGCGACGCTGGCGCAGGCGGTCGAGCACCTCGCCGTGGGTCGGGCGTTCGGCCAGCCAGGCCGGCTCCAGGCCCCAGAGGTCGGCGAAGGCGGTGTTGTGGAACGACAGGCGGCGGCTGGCGCTGAAGATCGCCACGCCGTCGGCGATGTGGTTCAGGGTCTCGTCGTGGGCGGCGACGTGGTTCTTCAGCGTCTCGCGAACGTCTTCCACCTCGGTGACGTCGGCGCTGAACACGCCCGCCCCGCCGCCTTCCAGCGGCTTGACGGTGAAGCGGAAGGCCCGGCGGCGGCCGTCGATCGGCGTCCAGCGCACGGTCTCGCGACGCTCGCCCTTGGCGGCGGTCTCGATCGCCAGGGCGTCGACGGCGCGGTCGAAGGTCTTGCCGCCGGCCTGAAGCGCGGTCTCGACGCCGACGGCGCGCAGATAGGCGGAATTGGCCCAGGTCGGCACGCCGTCGGCGGCGGCGATCCAGGCCGGTTCGGACAGGCCGTCGACGAAGGCGGCGAAGCGGGCGGCGCTGGGCAGGCCCGCGTCGCCGGTCTGGGCGGCCAGGCGCAGCCAGGCCAGGGCGCCGGCCGCGCGGCCCTCGACGATGACCCGGCCGCCGGGACCGCCGGCCTCGAAGGCGCAGGCCTCGCCGCGCTCGAACAGGTCCTTCAGGCGGGCGGCGTGGTCGGGATCGCCAGCGACCAGGGCCGTCACCACCGCGTCGGGGCTGGCGGCGACGCCCAGCACCTGGGCGCAGGCGGCCAGGGCGTCCTCGCCGGAGACCAGGCGCGCGGCGCCGTCCTCGACCGCGACCAGGGCGTTGTCGAAGGCTTCCGACGAGGCCTGGGTCGCCAGGGAGCCATTCTCGAGTTCGTGCAGTCGGGCCAGCACGGCCGCGATCCGCGCGTCGAAGGCGCGGCGCTGGGCCAGGGCCCACAGGGTGGCGCAGATCGCCAGGCAGACCGCGCCGGCCGTCGCGGCCAGGATCAGATCAAGCGATGTCATCCGGCGTGTCGCTAGGCCCCAACAAGGCGGAAAGGTCGAATCAGATTTGGCAGCTTAGACCGGCGGCGTCACAAGCGCGATCAGCCCCTTCCCCGCGAGGCGAATGACGCTATTTGGGAAAGATGACCTGGACCGATCGCCTCGCGCCCTCGCTGGCCCCATCGCTGGACGACTTCGCCGCCCTGGCCAAGGCCGCCTTCGACGCCCTGCCCGAGGACTTCCGCCGCCTGACCGGCGACGTCGTCTTCCGCATCGACGACTTCGCTACCGACGAGGTGCTGGGTAGCCTGGGCATCGAGGATCCGTTCGAGCTGACCGGCCTCTACCAGGGCGTGGACCTGTCGCGCCGCTCGGTGCTGGACGTCGGCGGGACCCAGCCCTCGATGGTCTTCCTCTATCGCCGACCGATCCTGGACGAATGGTGCGAACGCGGCGACGTGACCCTGGGCGAGCTGGTCGAGCACGTGCTGGTCCACGAGATCGGCCACCATTTCGGGCTGTCGGACGACGACATCCACCGCATCGAGGACGAAGCATGAGCCTTTTCGACGCCGACATTTGGCGCGAGCGCATGGACGAGCGCTGGTTCGAAAGCGGCGTGGCCATCGCCGACAAGGGCGACGTCGATCTGGTTTCGATCGAGGACGAGGCGGTGACCGCCCACGTCACCGGCAGCGCCGGCGACCTCTATGTCGTCGAGCTGCGCGCCCCGGCCGGCGAGGGAAGTTGCACATGCCCCGGCTTCGAGAAGTTCGGCGCTTGCAAGCATCAGGCGGCAGTAGTCGCCGCCGTTAACAATCTCGATGCCACAGCATTTCGAGAGCTACAATCTCGCATAAATCAAATTCGCGACAGCCTATCGCTCGAATCTCGAGAAAATCTCATAGGATTAATTATCGATCTCGCGAAGAAAAATCCAAATGTCATGCAAGCCCTTAAGCAGGAAGAGGAAATAAACTCCTCACACTTCGCGCTCGACAGCGACACATTAAATAAAATTATTAAAAATATAGAGAACAAGAATGCCGAGACGTCAGTCGGATCAAAAAATCTGAAGGACGAACTTGAAAGTAATATCCTAGAACTTGAGAAATTGCTGGCAGATATAAGCCCTCCGCCTTTGGGCCACAACCACCCACCAGATTCAGTAGAAGAAGAATATAGCGAATTCGTAAAGCAAATTAGACAAAGTCAGATCGCCGTATCTTCCATCAAAAATGAACTCTCCATGCCCACCCCGGACACGATCACAATCGCAAAGGCCGGTCAAAAACTACATATCGCAAGCAACTGGCTAGGCAAGAAGGTGAACCTAGCGGCCGATGAAGCATCGAAGACGGTCGGAAAAGCTGCTGCCGTGGCGCTGATAGGTCTATCCACGGTCAGTCTCGCAAAGTGGGAAGTCATTGCTCAAAAAATCGCTTCGGCAGCGCAAGCGGTCATCGCGTGGGTAGCATCCACAATAGCC
>NZ_JADWOX010000018.1 GCF_016135805.1 Caulobacter hibisci | reverse complement strand
GTGGTTAAACGATCGGGGGGGGCGTCTGAGCTTCGTCGAAACGGTATAAAAAACCCACCCAGCCGGGCGCAGCCCGGACGCCCCGCGCCCTCTCCGATCAACTCGTAGCGAAAGCGCGAGGACGAAGCGCCGTGCCTGCCCCCTCCGGCCCTCCGGGCCACCTCCCCCAGAGGGGGAGGATCTTGAGCGCCTAGATGCTCCCCCTCTGGGGGAGCTGTCGCGGAGCGACTGAGGGGGTCCGCGGAAGCGGACCCTACAGCGCCGCGGCGATCTTCGCGGCCAGGGCCTTCAGGTCCTCGGCGTCGGCCATGCCTTCGCCGTGACGGCCCACTTCCTGGTCCTCGTAGCGCGGGATGACGTGGAAATGCAGGTGAAACACCGTCTGGCCGGCCGGCGTCCCATTGAACTGGGTCACCACCACGCCATCGGGCTTCAGCGCCGTGGTCACCGCCCGGGAGGCCTTCTGCACCGCGCCGATCAGCCGGCCCAGGGTCTTGGGCTCGGCCTCCAGCACGTTGCGGGCCTTGGAGGTCTTGGAGATCACCAGCAGGTGACCCGGCGACTGGGGAAAGGCGTCCATGAAGGCCAGGACCTCGTCGTCCTCGAACACCTTCACGCTCGGGATCTCGCCGCGAACGATCTTGGCGAAGATGTTGTCCGGGTCGTAGGTTCCGTGAAGGCTCATGACCGTCTCCAATTGCGTGGGACAGGCTCTAGCAAACCACTGGCCAAACCACGAGGGGGGGCGCAAGCGTGGGCAAGACCGACGAGGCGGGCCGAGGCCTGACCGACCGCCAGAAGAAGTGGTTCGCCTCGGTCCAGGCCAGCCTGGAACGCGACACCGGCAAGACCCTGGCCCAATGGGTCGAGATCGTCCGCCGCGACTGCGCCGAGACCAGGCCCAAGGCCCGCATCGACTGGCTGAAAACCCACTACGGCCTGGGCGTCAATCGCTGCGCCCACATCCTGGGCGAGGCCTTCCCGTCCGAACTGGGCTGGGACGACGCGGCCGGCCTGCGCGCGGCGCTATGGACCGACCCGGCCTCCACCGCCATCCTGGAAGCGATCGAGGCCGCCGTGGCCGACTTCCCCGGCCTGGTCACCGGCCAGCGCAAGGGCTTCACGGCCTGGTCGAACAAGGTGCAGTTCGCCGCCGCCAAGCCGCTCAAGGGCGGAGGCGTGTCGCTGGGCCTGGCCCTGGCGCCCAACGCCTCCCCTCGCCTGTCCGAGCCGAAGAACGAAGGCTGGTCCGAACGGCTGAAGGCCAAGCTCGCCCTCGCCTCGCCCGCCGAGATCGACGACGAGGTGAAGACCCTGCTGAAGGCCGCCTTCGAGCGCTCCTGAACGGGAACGACCCGCTTCGCCCTCCGTTGGCTAGGTCCAATGGAGGAGATCCCCATGTCCAACGAAGCCGAACTGAAAGCCAAGTTCTGGAAGGCCCTGAAATCCGACCGCACCGGCCTGATCGGCCTGCGCGGCGGCGAAGGCGGCCGGGCCCAGCCGATGACCTTCGTCCTCGACGGCGACGAGACCGAGGCGGCCTGGATCTTCAGCGCCGTCGACGTCGACCTGGTCAAGGAAACCGGCGCCGGCGCCCCTGCCCTGCTGCACTTCGCCTCCAAGGGCCACGACCTGTTCGCCGCGGTCGACGGCCGCCTGACCATCGAGACCGACCCCGAGATGGTCGAGCGCCTGTGGAACCCCTTCATCGCCGCCTGGTACGAGGGCAAGGACGATCCCAAGCTGCGCCTGCTGCGCTTCGAACCCGGCCAGGCCCAGATCTGGCTGAACGAGAACAGCCTGTTCGCCGGCGTGAAGATGCTGCTCGGCGTCGACCCGAAGAAGGACTACGACGACAAGACCGCTGAGGTTCGGCTCTAGCCGTCGGCGTGCCGGAACGGCGAATACTCCTCGGTGAGCATCGCCATGTCCTCGGCCACCGCCGCCCGCTCCTGCTCCAGGTAGCGAGCGACCGGCGCGCGTAGCGCCGGGTCGGCGATCCAGTGGGCGGAATAGACCGCGCTCGGCAGGTAGCCGCGGGCGATCTTGTGCTGCCCTTGGGCGCCGGCCTCGACGCGCGGCAGGCCCAGCCGGATCGCGTGCTCGATGGCCTGATAGTAGCAGAGCTCGAAATGCAGGAACGGCACGTCCTCGGTGCAGCCCCAGTGACGGCCGTAGAGGCAGTCGCGGCCCAGCAGGTTCAGCGCGCCCGCGATCCACGGCCCGTCCGGCCGCCGGGCCAGGATCAGCAGCACCTTGTCGGCCATCCGCTCGTGCAGCAGCGAGAAGAACCGCCGGTTCAGATAGGGCCGCCCCCACTTGCGGGCGCCGGTGTCCATGTAGAAGCCGAAGAAGGCGTCCCAGTGCTCGGGCTTCAGGTCGTCGCCGGACAGGGCGACGATCTCCAGCCCCTCCTGGGCGTCGCGCCGCTCGCGGCGGATGGTCTTGCGGCGGTTGGACGACAGGGCCGCCAGGAAGTCGTCGAAGGTCGCGTAGCCGGCGTTTTCCCAGTGATACTGCTGGTCCTGACGGCGCAGCAGGCCGCGATCGCCCATCCAGTCCCACTCTTCCGTGGTCGGGAAGGTCACGTGCAGCGACGAGGCCTTCAGGCGCTCGCACAGGGTCAGGGCGCCGCCCAGCAGCGCCGAGCGCGCCTCGTCCGGATCGACGTCCGGCCGGGCGATCAGGCGCGGCCCGGTCACCGGCGAGAACGGCGCCGAGCACTGGAGCTTGGGATAGTAGTCGCCCCCGGCCCGCTCGTAGGCGTCGGCCCAGGCGTGGTCGAAGACGTATTCGCCCTGGCTGTGGCTCTTCAGATAGAGCGGCATCACACCGCCGATCTCGCCATCGACGTCGGCGACGCTGACGTGATGCGGCGCCCAGCCGGTGCGGTCGGCCGCACAGCCGCTCTCTTCAAGGATATCGAGGAAGTCGAAGCTGACGAAGGGGTCGCCGGACGGACCGGCGCAGGCGTCCCAGGCTTCCTTGCCGATGTCGGCGATGCGGCGGTGGATACGCACCTCCGCCTTCAGTGAACTCACGCCGTAAAGCCCTCGAAGATCAGGTTGTCGCAATGGTCGGAGACGGCGTCCCACTGGTCCTGCGAACGCACGGTCCAGGCGATGATCGGCATGCCCTTGGCGCGGAACACGTCGGCGCGCGGGCTGGGCAGCATGTCGAGGCCGAGCGCCAAAAAGTCCGGCCGGGCCAGCTCCACCTGTTCCAGCGCCGCCAGCGACTTGCGCAGTTCCGGCGCCAGCTTGCGCGCGTTGTCGTCGTTCCAGCTGTAGGAATCCAGCCCCCGCAGGATCTGCGGATGGTGGTCGGCGAACCAGGCGTGGGAATAGGGATTGAAGCCGATCACGGCTATCGGGCCGTTGTGGTCGATCAGGATCTCCGAGACCTTCTTCTCCAGCTCGCCGACTTCGCCGAACGGGGTCTTCAGCTCGATATAGACCATGGCCCGGTGGCCGATCACCGTCAGGGCGTCGGCCAGGGTCGGGATGGTCTCGTCGGTGCCCGACAGCTTCAGCGCGCCGAGCTCGGCGGCGGTGTGGTCGCGCAGGCGGCCCTCGGCGCCGGTCAGCCGCTCCAGGCGATCGTCATGGAAGACCACCGCCTGGCCGTCGGCCGTCAGCTGGACGTCCAGCTCGATGGCGTAGTCCTTGGCGCAGGCGGCCTGGAAGGCGGCCAGCGAGTTTTCCGGCGCGCCGCCGGGCGTCCACAGCCCCCGATGGGCGACGGGCGGATCGAACAGGCGCTCCCACGCCTCGCCGAACACCTCGGTCCCGGGCCGCGGACGGGCGCGCATCAGAAGACCTCCACCACGGCGTCGACCTCGACGGCGAAGCCCAGCGGCAGCTTGTAGACGCCGACGGCCGAGCGGGCGTGGCGGCCGGCGTCGCCGAACGCCTCGACCATCAGGTCCGAAGCGCCGTTGATCACCTTGGGAATGTCGATGAAGTCGGGGCCAGCCTGCACGAAGCCGCCCAGCTTGACGATGCGGGCCACCTTGTCGAGGTCGCCGGTCGCGGCCTTGATCTGTGCCAGCAGGTTGATCCCACACAGGCGCGCGGCCTCCTGGGCGGTCTCCAGGTCGACGTCGACCCCGACCGTGCCCTTGATGCCGCCGGACGCGTCGAGCGAGATCTGGCCGGAGATATGGACGAGGTTCCCGGACCGCACGAACGGCACGTAGTTGGCCACCGGCGCCACCGGCTCCGGCAGCGTGATCCCCAGGCCCGCCAGACGCTCTTCCACCTTCGACATCACACGCTCCCTTACAGAGTGCGCATGCTTAGCAAGGGGGAGCCCGGGCACAAGAAAAAAGGCCCGGACCGCGAGGTCCGAGCCTGAAGGCTGGGTAGATCTGCGAAACCGCCCCTCGGCGGGGCGGCTCCGAAACTTGGCTTAGCGAGCGGCCTGGAACTTCTCGACCGTGGCGGTGACGCGCTCGTTCAGCGGCTTCACCGAGTCCTTCATCGAGGCCGAGACGATCTCCGAGGCCTTGCTGACCTGGGCGATGTAGGCTTCCAGGGCCGACTTGGCCCAGGCGGTCTGCAGCTCGACGGCTTCCTGCACGCTCTTGGCCGAGGCCAGGGCCTTGGCGGCGGCGACTTGGTCCTCGGCGGCCTTCTTCGAGTAGGCGAAGGCTTCGGCGCCCAGGGCTTCAGCGCCCTTGGTCGCGGCGGTCACCGAGGCGACGACGGCCTCGAGGTTCTTCTTCGAATGGACATTGGCCTCGGCCAGGGCGGCGAGCGACTTGTCGACGCCGTCCTTGAAGGCTTGGTTGGAGGCGGTGGAGTATTGCTCGACGGTGCTCTTCAGGGTCTCGGTGACGGCCATGGGGAAGGCTCCTGGGCAGATGGCGGGGCACAGGTTCGAACGGCGGAAAACGGGAGATGGTCCGCAGCCCTGCCCCGTGCGTTGGGACGACACGGTTTTCTCATGTTGCAGCGCAGCAGTCAAACGTTTTTGTGCAGTGCACCATAACCTAAGGTGAAGCTGCTCCGCACCCGGACCGCCTGAGGGCTTCGACATGGCGCGACTGGGGCGAAGCGTTGCCGCAACGCCTAAGTTTTATCTCATTCTGCGGCGAAATCGCTCACCAGTTGTTTACTTTGGCGTAAGGCGACAACGCGCATGCTAGGTTCACGCGTGTGGCGGTGCGGAACCGCTCAGTTCAAAATGACGGACGTTTGTCGCATGTTCGCCAGGCTTTTCTCCGCTCGTCGCCTTCTCGTCGCCGCCGGCTTCGCCGTCGCCGCGATGGCTGGCGCCGCCGCCCCCACCGTCGCCTCGGCCCAGATCCCGTACCTGCAACTGAACGCTTCCGAGCCGAAGTACGCGGCCATCGTGATCGACGCCAATTCGGGCGAAGTCCTTTACGACAAGCGCGCCGACAGCCCGCGCTATCCGGCTTCGGTCACCAAGGTGATGACGCTGTACCTCACCTTCGAGGCGCTCAGCGAAGGCCGCCTGAAGCTGACCGACCGCGTGCCGATCTCGCCGCGCGCCGCCGCCCAGGCCCCGACCAAGATGGGCCTGCGCCCCGGCGATAGCCTCAGCGTCGACGAGGCGATTCGCGCCATGGCCGTGAAGTCGGCCAACGACATCGCCACCGCCATGGCCGAGAAGCTGGCCGGCAGCGAAAGCCGCTTCGCCGCCCTGATGACCCTGCGCGGTCAGGAACTGGGCATGCGCAACAGCCGCTTCGTCAACGCCTCGGGCCTGCCCGACAGCCGCCAGATCAGCACCGCCCGCGACCTGGCCATCCTGTCGCGCGCCACCATGCGCGACTTCCCGCAGTACTATTCCTACTTCAGCCTCAAGGGCTTCGAGTTCCGCGGGTCCTATGTCCGCGGCCACAACCGCCTGCTGACCAGCATGGAAGGCTTCGACGGCCTGAAGACCGGCTACACCAATGCGTCGGGCTTCAACCTCGCCGGCTCGGCCGTGCGCGACGGCCGCCGCCTGATCGCCGTGGTCCTGGGCGGCTCCTCGACCGCCTGGCGCGACAACAACATGGAAGACCTGCTGACCACCGGCTTCGACGTGCTCAAGCGCCGCTCGCACGGCGAGCGCACCAGCATCGCCGCCAATCTCTATGAAGAGGATCCGACCGGCCCGATCATGCGTCCCTCGTCGGAAGAAGGCGACGGCGACCAGGCCGGCCTGAAGATCGTGCTGACCGACAATCCCAAGTCCGCTCCGGTGAAGGTCTCCCCCACCCTCAAGGCCGCCAAGGAAGCCGCCAAGCCGGCCCCGAAGAAGGCCAAGGGCGAGTGGAGCGTCCAGGTCGGCGCCTTCCAGTCCAAGAGCCTGGCCAACAAGCAGCTGAGCATCGTCCGCGACCGCTTCGCCAAGGCCGTGTCCGATGCCGAGGGCGCCGTGGTCGGAGCCGCCGGCGGCGCCTTCCGGGCCCAGTTCCAGGGCATGACCGCCGAAGCCGCCCGCGCCGCCTGCTCGGCGATCAGCGCCAAGCGCCAGCCCTGCATGGTCATCGCCCCGCGCTGATTACGGGCTGAGCCAGACACAAGAAAGCCGGCGGCCTCGCGGTCGCCGGCTTTTTCTTTGCACTTGAGGCTCAGCTCAATGCTCCGAGCATCCCCGCGAAGGCGGGGATCCAAGCCGAGTCAGCGGGCCTATCGCCGAGCGTGCTTCATCCTGAAAGTCCGCTTGGATCCCCGCCTTCGCGGGGAGGAACGGTGATGGGGATCACGACGAGCACAAAGGTCCGGGCGCCGCCCCCTCACCGCCCCTTCAGCAACCGATCCCGCGCGGCGTTCAACTGCGCCGCCAGGCCCGCCGTGCCGCCCTTGTCGGGATGGGCCAGGCGGATCAGGCGGGCGTAGGCGGCCTGGATTTCGTCAGCGCCGGCCTTGGCGTCGACGCCGAGGATCGAGCGGGCCTCGCTGGCCGACAGCTCGGCCTTGCGCGGCTCGCTCACCTTGCGGATCACCGGCCGCTGGCGGGCCGAGGTGGCGCACCACAGGCCCAGCACGCACAGCGCCAGGGTCGCCGGCCACTGGCTGCGCACGCCAGCGTAAGCGGCGGCGGCGAACGCGGCCGCCGAGGCCACGCCCGCGCCGACCCGCCAGCCCTCGCCGGCCAGCAGCGGCTTGCGCTTGCCCCACAGCAGCCAGGCGACGACCACCGCGCCGAGGATCAGATAGAAGAGCATCAGCGGACCCGCCGCCGCCCGGAAAGTTACTGGGCGGCGAGCAGAGTTTCGCCCGAGAAGGCCGCCAGACCAAGCGAATGCATCAGGGCCCGCAGTTCCTGGCGCGCGGCCAGGTGCTGCAGCGACACCGGCACCGGGCGGACCTGGGTCGACAGGTCGGCGATGGTCAGGCCGAACGGGAACAGCTCGCGATAGATCACGCGGTCGCGCAGGCCGGGACCCATGCGGAAGCCGACCCGCTTGGCCAGGGCCGTCAGGCGGTCTTCCAGGCGCTTGCGGTTACGGGCCTCGGTGGTGGCCAGGCGGTTGCGCAGCACCACCCAGTCCAGCGGCTGGCGCTGGCCGGCCATGGCGCGGGCCTTGCGGGCCTCCCACACCGTCTGGGAATAGAGGCTGGGCTTCTGCAGCTCCATGGTCACCGGATCGACGTGGCCCAGCATGTCGAAGTCGACGAAGCTGTCGTTCATCGGGGTGACGATCAGGTCGGCCAGGCCGTGGGCCATGCGGGTGATCTGGGTGTCGCCGCCGGGGGTGTCGATCAGCACGAAGTCGGCGACTTCGCGCGCGGCGAGGAAGGCCTTCTCGAACGCGGCCACCTGCTCGGCTTCCGATGCGGCGGCCAGGGCGATGTCGTCCTCGCTGAGCCGGAAGGTCAGCGGCATCGGCAGGGTGACCTTGTTGCCGGCCAGCCAGGACGCGCGGTTCTCGCAGAACCGCATGCTGGTGCACTGGCGCAGGTCCAGGTCCATCACCGCCACCTTGGCGCCGCCGTACAACAGCGACGTCATCAGGTGCACCGCGATGGTGGACTTGCCGGCGCCGCCCTTTTCATTGCCGACGACGATCACGCGCGTTTCGGCCATTGGCTTCATCCTTCGTTCCGCCCGACTCGGCGAATCTAACCAAAATCTTAACGCGCATGAAGCGCCCTGCGCGCCATCAGCGTCAATCTTGTGGCGCCCGGCGTCCACAGACTCCGTGTCGCAGGTGGACCGGATGTCCCAGATCGGCCATAAGCCGCCCCGTCCGAACGCTTGTTTTTGCGTTGCAGCAGAGTTCCGCCATGACCCGCATCGTCCGCACCGTCGCCGAACTGCGTCAGCACGTCCGCGCCTGGAAGGCCGCCGGCGAGCACGTGGCCCTGATCCCGACCATGGGCGCCCTGCACGACGGCCACCTGTCGCTGATCCGCCTGGCCCAGACCAAGGTTCAGCGCACCGTCGCCAGCGTCTTCGTCAATCCCAAGCAGTTCGCCCCGCACGAGGACTTCGACGCCTATCCGCGCGGCGAGGCCCGTGACGCGCAGCTCCTGGAAACCGCCGGCTGCGACCTATTGTTCGCCCCCAGCGGCGCCGAGATGTATCCGCAGGGCTTTGCGACCACCATCAACCTGACCGGCGTCTCCGAACCGCTGGAAGGCGCGGCCCGCCCGCAGTTCTTCGGCGGCGTCGCCACCGTGGTCACCAAGCTGCTGATCCAGGCCGAGCCCGACATCGCCGTCTTCGGCGAGAAGGACTACCAGCAGCTCCAGGTCATCCGCCGCGTCACCCGCGACCTCGACCTGCCCGTCGAGATCGTCGGCGCCCCCACCGCCCGGGCCGAGGACGGCCTGGCCCTGTCGTCGCGCAACGCCTACCTGTCGGCCGGGGAGCGCGCCGCCGCCGTGGCCCTGCCCAACGCCATGAAGGCCGCCATCGCCGCCGTCCGGGCCGGCGGCCGTATCGACGAAGCCGAAGCCGCCGGCAAGGCCGCCCTCGCCGCCGCCGGCTTCCGCCAGGTCGACTATTTCGACTTCCGCGACGCCGACGACCTGTCGCGCCTGGGCCCCGACGCCCTGAACGAGGCCAAGCCCCGCCTGCTGGCCGCCGCCTGGCTGGGCAAGACCCGGCTGATCGACAATATGGGCTTTTGAGCGCCTAGACCTTCACCGCCAGCGCGATTCCGACGGCGGCGACCATCGCCAGAAACAGCAACCCCATGCCGAGCGCCACATAGGCCAGTCGCATCTTCACTCTCCCCGAAAGACCGAGGACAAAGCGTCGCAGCCTGAGGTTGACGATCTACTAAACGATCACCAGGCCCCGAGTTCGCGCAGTTGCCGCGCCAGTTCGGGCGGCATGTCGGCGGCTTCGCCTTCGGTGAGGTCGGGCGGCGCGTCTTCGGGCTTCAGGTAGCGCCAGCCCTGGAAGGCGCGGCGCGGCTGGGGCGCGACACGGACATAGTTCGGATCGACCGTCACCTCGCAACGCGTCGCCTGCCCCTCGCCCACCGTGTCGATGGCCAGGATCGTCTGGCGGCACAGCACCTGGCCCTTGAACACCCGGTACAGCGAGCCGCCGTCGAGGATCTCGTCGATCCGCTTGGGCGTCATGCGGGTGTGCATCACCCACGGACGGCCCGCGCCTTCCTTGTGCCAGTCGACGAGGTCCTCGACGGTGTCGCAACCGACGACCAGCTTGATCATGTGCAGAGCCATGCCGTCGATGTAGCGCGGCGGGACGCCTGCGCAAGCGTGCGATCGCCGCATCCGGGTGACAACGCTATCAGTTGGCGCCTAGGCCCGGTTCCAAACCGATGGTATCCGTGCTCCAGGGATGGAACGGCGACCGTCGAGGACGGCGCCTATCGGGGGTATTGGGCATGACGCCGGCTGAGCTCAGCGTTGTCTTCTTCTTGCAGTTGTTCGTCATCATCGCGGTCAGTCGTCTGGTCGGCTGGCTGGCGAAGAAATATCTCGGCCAGCCCCAGGTGGTCGGCGAGATGATCGCCGGCGTGCTGCTGGGGCCGTCGCTGTTCGGCCTGCTGGCCCCCGACCTGCAGCACATGCTGTTCCCCAAGGACTCCAAGAGCGTGCTCTATGTCGGCGCCCAGATGGGGGTCGGCCTCTACATGTTCCTGGTCGGGCTCGGCTTCCAGGCCGACCACTTCAAGAGCAACGCCAAGAGCGCGGCGGCGGTCTCGCTGTCGGGCATGGCCGCGCCGTTCCTGGTCGCCGTGGCCATCGCGCCGTGGCTGCTGAATCTCGGCCTGTTCGGCAAGGGCATCGACACCTTCCAGGCCACCCTGTTCATGGGCGCGGCGATCTCGATCACCGCCTTCCCGATGCTGGCCCGGATCATCCACGAGCGCGGCCTGTCCAAGACCCCGCTCGGCACCCTGTCGCTGTCGGCCGGGGCCATCGACGACGCCGGCGCCTGGACGGTGCTGGCCATCGTGCTGGCCACCTTCGGCGGCGGCCCGATCGTGGCGATCAAGGCCATCGTCGGCGGCCTGATCTTCGTGACCTTCATGATCACCCTGGGCCCCAAGCTCCTGGCCCCGCTGGGCCGCTGGGCCGAGCGCGAGGGCAAGGTTACGCCCAACATGCTGGGCATTGTCGTCATGCTGTTCGCCTTGTGCGCCTGGGCCATGGACGCGGTCGGCATCCACGCGGTGTTCGGCGGCTTCATCCTGGGCACGGTGCTGCCGCGCGGCGTGCTGAGCCGCGAGGTCAAGAAACAGCTGGAGCCGTTCGCGGTCGTGCTGCTGCTGCCGATGTTCTTCACCTTCTCGGGCCTGCACACCCAGCTGACCATGGTCAACAGCGTCAGCCTGGTCGCCGTCACCCTGGTGATCCTGGCCGGCTCGATACTGGCCAAGGGCGGCGCCTGCTGGGCCGCCGCGCGCCTCACCGGCCAGGACAACGCCACCGCCTGCGGCATCGGCGCCCTGATGAACGCCCGCGGCCTGATGGAGCTGATCATCATCAACATCGGCCTGCAGAAGGGAATCATCGGCCCGGCCCTATTCTCGATGCTGGTGCTGATGGCGATCATCACCACCCTGATGGCGAGCCCGCTGTTCGAGATCCTCTACGGCAAGGCCGCCCGGGCGCGCGGCGAGCTGGGCGCCCTGGACGAGAGCCAGGACGAGGATGGGGAGCTGGCGAGGCTGCCGGCCTAGAACCTCCCCTCTCCCCTTGCGGGAGAGGGTGGCCTCCAAAGGAGGTCGGGTGAGGGGTCGCACGAACAGAAACGCCGCGGCAGCCGATCAGCTGTCGCGGCGTTTGACGTCTGAGGGACCCCTCATCCGTCGGCTTTCGCCGACACCTTCTCCCGCAAAGGGAGAAGGATCAGGAAACGGCCTCCAGCCGCGCCAGCACCACGCCCTCGGCCACCTGCCCCCCGGCCACGGCCGAGAGCTCGCCGACCACGCCGTCGAACGGTGCCGCCAGGGCGTGCTCCATCTTCATGGCTTCGAGCACCAGCAGGGTCTGGCCCTTGGTCACAGCCTGACCGGCCATCACCGACACAGACACCACCTTGCCCGGCATCGGCGACAGGATCACCCCGTCCGACGCCGCGCCATGGGCGCCGCCGCCGACCTTCGGCGTGAAGTCGAACTCGCGCACATCGCCGCCTTCGAACACTTGGATCGGACCTTTGCCGTAGGTGGTGGGCAGGCGCGTCACCTCCCCGAACTCACGGCCGTCGCGATGGCGGATGTCCCAGGTCCAGTCCTCGCCCTCCCCCATCAACGAAACCCGCAAGGGCGTGGAAACCCCGTCGACCGCCATCGGCAGGTCCATGCCCGCGCGCGGCCCGTTCATGCGGAAACCCAGCAGACGCGACGGCGCGCTCTCCCAGACGTCGCGCTTGAAGTCAGCCTCGGAAAAGCTCTCAAGGCGCCAGCTGATGGCCGCCATCACCGGCTCGTCGCTGAAGCTACGTTCGACCAGTTCCTCCAGCCGCTCGCCGATGAAGCCGGTGTCGATCGCGCCGTCGACGAAGTCGGGATGGCTGGCGCAGGCGGCCAGGAAGGCGGCGTTGGTCTTGACCGGATAGACCTCGACCAGCTTGCAAGCCTCGGCCAGGCGATGCGCCGCGTCCTCGCGATCGACGCCGTGGGCGATCAGCTTGGCGATCATCGGATCGTAGAAGGCCGTGACCTCGCCGCCCTCTTCGACCGCGCTATCGACGCGCACGTCGCCTTCCGGCAGGCGGAAGTGCTTCAGCGGCCCGGTCGAGGGCAGGAAGCCAGTGGCCGGGTTCTCGGCATAGAGGCGGGCCTCCATGGCCCAGCCGTCCAGCTCGATCTCGTCCTGGGCCAGCGGCAGGGGCTTGCCAGAAGCGACGCGCAGTTGCCATTCGACCAGGTCCTGGCCGGTGACCATCTCGGTGACCGGATGCTCGACCTGCAGGCGGGTGTTCATCTCCATGAACCAGATGCGGTCGGCGCGCAGGCCCTCGCTGGCGTCGGCGATGAACTCCACCGTGCCCGCGCCGACATAGCCCACGGCCTTGGCGGCCAGCACCGCCGCGCCGCAGACGGCGGCCCGCGTCTCCTCGTCCATGCCCGGGGCCGGAGCTTCCTCGATGACCTTCTGGTGGCGGCGCTGCAACGAGCAGTCGCGCTCGAACAGGTGGACGACGTCGCCGAACTGGTCGCCGAACACCTGCACCTCAATGTGGCGCGGCCGGGTGACGTACTTTTCGAGCAGCACGCGGTCGTCGCCGAAGCTGGCGGCGGCCTCGCGCCGACACGAGCCCAGGGCCTCTGCGAAGTCCTCGGCGCGATCGACCTTGCGCATGCCCTTGCCGCCGCCGCCGGCCACGGCCTTGATCAGCACCGGGAAGCCGATGGCGGCCGCCTCCTTGGAAAGCCGCGCCTCGCTCTGGTCGTCGCCCAGATAGCCGGGCGTGGTCGGTACGCCCGCTTGGATCATGAGCTTCTTGGCGGCGTCCTTCAGGCCCATGGCGCGGATCGCCGACGGCGGCGGGCCGATCCAGACCAGGCCGGCGTCGATGACCGCCTGGGCGAAGTCGGCGTTCTCCGACAGGAAGCCGTAGCCGGGATGGATCGCCTCGGCGCCGGTCTGGCGGGCCGCGGCCAGGATCTTCTCGGGGACGAGGTAGCTTTCGCGGGCCGGCGAGCCGCCGATCAGGATGGCCATGTCGGCCTCCATGACGAACGGCGCGTGGCTGTCGGCCTCGGAGTGGACGGCGATGGTGCGCACGCCCAGCTCGCGCGCGGTGCGGATGATCCGGCGCGCGATCTCGCCGCGATTGGCGATCAGGACCGACTCGATCAACGCATTCCTCCTCGGGACAAGGCCCTTTCTGGAGAGCCTCCATCGCATGTTTCGTTGTTGGGCGACGTTTATGCCCGAAAACGCCGCTACACCAGCATGACCTTTGCCGCAGGCCGTGCGTTCCTCGCCAGCTTGCCCCCTGCCCTCGCCGTTGCAAAGCGCCGCTGGAACCCGGATCGTCCGATCGGTGAAGTCTCCTAGGAGCCCTGATGCCCGTCGATCGTTCACGCCGGGCCGTGGCCCTGGGTGCCGCCGCCCTGGCCCTCGCCCCCGTCGCCGCGCGCGCCCAGCCGTCGCTGCGCCTGCCGAACATGCCGCTGCACGACCCGTTCATGGTGGTCGACGAGACCGCCGGGCTCTATCGGCTCTACACCGCCAACATCCCGCGCCTCAGCGGAACGCCGGGCCTGGGCACGATGATGTACGCCAGCCGCGATCTGCTGGACTGGGAGAAGCCGCGCTGCGTCTTCGCCGCCCCGACCGACGCCTGGTTCAAGGGCGGGGCCTGGGCGCCGGAGGTTCACCTCTGGAAGGGCCGCTGGTGGCTCTTCACCACCTTCCACGACGAAGCCGCCGCCCTGCCGCCCGTCGGCAGGCGCAAGCCTTACAGACGCGGCACGATCCTGGCGGTCGCCGACAGCCCCGAGGGTCCCTTCACCGTCGTGCGCGGCGGCGAGCCGGTCGCATCCAAGGACCTCATGACCCTGGACGGCACGCTCTACGTCGCGCCCGACGGCCGTCCCTGGTCCGTCTATTCGCGCGAATGGCTGCAGGTCGGCGACGGGGCCATCGAGGCCTTGCCCCTGACCGACGATCTCGCCGCCGCCGGCCCGCCCCGGACGCTGTTCACCGCCAGCCAGGCGTCGTGGGCCGACGGCAAGCGCCAGCCCGAGGGCGACCTGGCCTATGTCACCGACGGCCCGCAGCTGTTCACCACCCGAACCGGCCAGCTGCTGATGCTGTGGTCGAGCTACGACAAGGACGGCTACGTCCAGTCCCAGGCCCAATCAATGAGCGGCAAGCTCGAAGGCCCGTGGGCGCAGCTGCCGCCGCTGGTCCGCCACGACAGCGGCCACGGCATGCTGTTCCGGCGTTTCGACGGCCAGCTGATGATGATCGTCCACCGCCCCTTCAAGAACGCCCGCGGCAAGCTCTACGAGATGCGGGATGCTGGGGATCGGCTGGAGATCGTCCGGCAAAGGATCGATTTGGATGGGGATGCGCGGGAACTAGTGGGGTAGCGGCGGTTCCCTATTTTTCCCGTCATTTCCACCCTGGAACCGGGGACCTCCACCGCTACCGACACTGCCCCAGAGAGCGGACACCGTCAGCGTCCGCAAAGGGTGGGAAGCGGGTTTCGAACCCTCTCTCATGGAGAGAGGGAGGGGCCCGCGCCGTAAGGCGTGGGAGGGTGAGTGGGTAGGCGAAGCCCCTGGACGATCTTGACGCTGTTGCGGGCAATGTGCCGGCACGCCGGTTGAGGGTGTAACCACTCACCCTCCCATGCTTCGCATGGGCCCCTCCCTCTCTCTAAGAGAGAGGGGCCACTCTCGCTCCGCCGTCCGCAACGGGTCGTAGGCCGAAGTTGGCTCCGCCGCCTGTTTCGGACGGTCAGATCGGCGTCGCGAGCGAGTGTCGGTTTCGGTCAACACTCGCCCTTGTGGCGGGTCCCCCTGCTTCCGCCCGCAAGTGAAGTTCAAGCGTCGTGCTGAGCACGCCGCCCCATCCGCCTTTGCGGCTGACAGAAGGGTTTTCGCCACAAGGGCGAGAATGACGGGCTATAAAATGAAAGCCTTACGCCGCCTTCGCGTAGGCCACCCGGAACCCCACGTGCGAGGTCCCCAGCCCCTCCTCCTGCGCCTGCCAGGCGGCGGGGCGGAAGTTGGCGCAGTAGTTGAAGGCGCAGAGGAACGAGCCGCCCTTGATCAGGCGTTGGGCGGGACCGCTCGCCGCCGGGCTGGAGGTCCACTCCCAGGCGTTGCCGATCATGTCGACGAGACCGAAGGCGTTGGCGGCGAAACAGCCGACGGGGGCCAGGCCCGTGAAGTGGTCTTCGTTGCTCTGGGCCAGCGGAAACTCGCCCTGCCAGGTGTTGGCGACCGGCTTGCCGTCGTCGTCATAGGCCCAGGCCTGGGGCGAGCGCGGGCCGGACTGATCGCCGCGCGCGGCGCGCTCCCATTCGGCCTCGGTAGGCAGGCGCCCGCCCACCCAGCGGGCATAGGCCTTGGCGTCCTCGTAGGCGACCTGCACCACCGGCTCGTCGGCATGGGCCAGATCGTCGGCCCCGCCGCCGTGCGGCCGGCGCCAGTTGGCGCCGCGCACCAGCTTCCACCACTGGGCCGCGTCGTCGCCCGACAGGTGTTCGGGCTGGACGAACACCGCCGAGCTTCCGTCCCGCTCGGCCTGGGTGACATAGCCGGTGGCGTCGACGAAGGCGGCGAACTGGCGGTTGGTGACCTCGTGGCGGTCGATCCAGAAGCCTTCGACGGCCAGGGTCTTGCCCGGACGTCCAGGGCCGTCCTCGCCCAGCGCCACGGCGCCGGCGGGAACGAAGGCGCGGCCTTGCTGGGGTCTGCAAGCGCCGGGGGCGGCGGCGCGAATGGCCGCCACCTCGACGCCGGCCGGATCGGCGACCGTGAAGCCGCTCGTCGCCAGGCCGGCGACGAGGGCTCCGGCGGCGACCGCCCAGGACAGGCCGCGCCGACGGTTCATCGGCCGGCCGGCTTGGCTGGCGCGGCGCCCGCAGGCGGCGCGGCCGGCGGCAGGATCACGCCGTTGTCCGCAGCGTAGCGGTTCCAGGCCTCGACCAGTTCCTTCAGCTTGTCGGGCTGGCTGGAGGCCAGATCGACAGCCTCGGCCGGGTCGCTCTTGAGGTTGAACAGCTGCCAGTTGGCCGGCAGCACGGCTTCGCGCGAATAGGCCGCGCCGCCCGGAGCGGTGGGCAGGTAGACCGCCTTCCAGTCGCCGCGACGCACGGCGCGACGGAAGAACAGCTCCCAGGCCACGGTGTCCTGCGGGCCGCGCACCGAGGCGTCGGGGCTGGCCAGGGCCTGGACCCACGAGTGGCCGATGGCCGGGGCCACCGGACGGCCGCGATAGGTCTCCGGACGCTTGACGCCCGCCAGTTCCAGCACCGTGGCCTCGACGTCGGTGACGTGGGCCAGGGAGTCGACGATGCGGCCGGCGCCCTTGACGGCCGGCCCCTCGACGATGGCCGGGGTGTGGATGCCGCCCTCGGTCGAATAGCCCTTCACCAGCCGCGTCGGCGAGGTCGCCGCCTGGGCCCAGCCGGGGCCGTAGCCGACGTGCGAGCTGGCGCGGCCCAGGTTGTCGAAGCTGTTGTCGATCTGCAGCGCCGCCAGCTTGGCCGGGTCGAAGACCGCGCGCACGGTGTCGATGCGGCTGCCCTCGGCCCCGTTGTCCGACAGGAAGACGATGACGGTGTTGTCGTACTGGCCCGTCTCCTTCAGGGCCGCCACCACCTTGCCGACGTTCTGGTCGAGCCGGTCGACCATGGCCGCGTAGATCTCCATCCGCCGCGCCTCGACCTTCTTCTGCTCGGGGGTCAGCGAGCTCCAGGCCGGAACGTCGACGAACGGGTGCGGCTTGACGTCCTTGGCCACCAGGCCCAGCGCCTTCAGCTTGGCCAAGCGCTGCTCGCGCAGGGCCTCGTAGCCCGCATCGTAGCGGCCCTTGTACTTGGCGATGGTCTCGGGCGGGGCCTGCAGCGGCCAGTGAGGCTCGGTGAAGGTCAGGTAGCCGAAGAAGGGCCGGCCGTCCTTGGCCCCGTCGCGGACGTACTGGGCCATCCGGTCGCCATAGAAGTCGGCCGAGAACACGCCCTTGGGATAGGTCACGACCTTGCCGTCCTCACGGAAGGTCGAGGATGCGCCGGCCGCCTTGTAGGCCTCGTTCTGGTCCTCGCCATAGTGGTTCTGCAGGCCTTGCAGCAGGGCGTAGGAGCGCTCGAAGCCGCGCGCGGCCGGCGACTGGTCGTCGGTCAAACCCAGGTGCCACTTGCCAGCCATCACCGTGCGGTAGCCGGCGTCGCGCAGCAGTTCCGCCACCGTCACCGAGCGGTCGTTGAGATAGCCCTCGTAGCCCGGCTTGCCCTGCTGGCCGGGGGTCAGGATCTCGGCCATCGAGCCCAGGCCGACCTGGTGGTTGTCCGAGCCGGTCAGCAGCATCGAGCGGGTCGGCGAGCAGGTGGCGGCGGTGTGGAAGCCCGAGAGACGCACGCCGGCCTTGGCCAGAGCGTCGAGGTTCGGCGTCTCGATCTCGCCGCCGAACGCGCCCAGATCAGAATAGCCCAAGTCGTCGGCGACGATGATCAAGAAGTTCGGACGCTTCTCCACGCCGCGCGTCGCGGCCGGAGCCGTCGGTTCGGCGGCGTTGGCGAGGCCGCCCACGAGGCCGGTCGCGGCGATCAGGGCGCCGGCCAGCAGGCGCGCGCGCAGGGTGTTATGATGGGTCTTCATGACGCTTTCCCTCAGCTTTCCCTTTCCCCTAAGGCCTCCCCGCTCGGAGGCGCTTACGACAATTTCGAAACCCATAGTTCAGAATTTCTGTAATGCCGATAGGAGTGGTTGGGATTAGAGCCGTTCCCACACCGCAACGACGACGCATCGGCGAAGGGCCCGCCGAGACGTCAAGAACCGTCGTTCTCTGCGGTTGTTCTTGCTGTTTATGGGGGCTCCACAACATGTCGGGCGCGCAACATTCTTATCGCCAGGCGAATACTCGCCTCGACCACAACCCCGGCGTGACGCTGCGTCGCCTGGCCTTGGCCGCCGCCTCGTGCGCCGCCCTGATGACCGGCGCCGCGCCGGCCTTCGCGGCCGAGACGCCCGCCGAGACCCCGGCCGAGCCGAGCGCCAATGACGCCGTGGGCCTGGACGCCGTGGTCGTCACCGCCCGCCGCCGCGAGGAAGACGCCCAGACCGTGCCGGTCGCCGTTTCCGCCTTTGGCGGCGCTCAGCTCGAGAAAGCCCGCGCCTACAACGTTCGCGACCTGCAGCAGCTTTCGCCGAGCCTCAGCGTCAGCGTCACCAACCCGCGCAACACCAGCATCAACATCCGTGGCCTGGGCAACAACGTCTCGGTCTATAACGACGGCCTGCAATCGGCGGTCGGCGTCTATCTGGACCAAGTCTATCTGGGCCGTCCGGGCCAGGCGGTGTTCGACCTCGCCGACCTCGACTCCGTGCAGGTGCTGCGCGGCCCGCAGGGCACGCTGTTTGGCAAGAACACTTCGGCCGGCGCCCTCGTTATCGCCACCAAGGAGCCGAAGTTCACGCCGGAGTTCGCGGCCGACGTCACCGGCGGCAACTACAACTACTTCCAGGCCCACCTGGCGGTCGCCGGTCCGATCGTCGAGGACAAGCTGGCCTTCCGCGTCGCCCTCGCCAACACCCAGCGCGACGGCTACATGACCAACGTCTATGACGGCTCGAAAACGCAGGACTATCACGACTTCGGCGGCCGCGTTCAGTTCCTGCTGACCCCGAACGAGAAGCTGAAGATCAAGCTGTCGGGCGACTACGGCCAGCAATATTCCAACACCGCCGCCAGCGTGCTGACCGGCCTGCTGACCACCTATGCCGACGACGGCACGGCCTATCCGAACGGCTATCTGGCCCGCGCCGCCCGCATCGGCTTCACGCCGACCGCCATCGATCCGGAAGCGCGCCTGGTCTCGGTCAACACCAAGAACAGCTATTTCGAGACCCACGGCGGCGTCTCTGCCATCGCCGACTACAGCCTCGAAGGCGCCACCATCACCTCGGTCACCGCCTGGCGCGGCTGGCACTGGCGTCCGCACAACGACGCCGACGGCACCACCCTGTCGGCGATCATCGACGCCCACCAGGACAACGACCAGCAGCAGTTCAGCCAGGAACTGCGCATCCGCTCGGAAGGCGACCGCAAGCTCGATTACGTGGCCGGCCTCTACTACTTCTGGCAGGATCTCGACGCCGAGGCGGTCAACTATTACGGCCCCTACGCGGCCGACTGGCTGCTGGCTCCGGCGGCGGCTTCGGCCACGGTGCGCGCCGCGGCGCTGAACAACTACTCGATCATCAGCCACTCCAGCCCGAAGACCAACAGCGCGGCGGCCTTCGCCCAGGGCACCTGGCACGTCACCGACCGCTTCGATATCACCGGCGGCCTGCGCTACACCTACGAGAAGATGACCGGCTGGTTCGACCAGACCGCCTCGGGCGCCTCGCTGTCGGGCCTGACCACGGCCGAGCAGGCCACGGCGATCGCCCTGCGCGCCCGCTTCGGCGCGGCCAACAGCTTCTCGTCCGAGACCTCGGGCGACAGCCTGACCGGCAACATCACCCTGGCCTACACCTTCGACAACGGCCCGCTGGTCTATGCGACCTACGCCCGGGGCTACAAGGCCGGCGGCCTGAACCTGTCGAACATCAACACCTCCGGCGCCAACGCCGTCGATCCGGTCATCGATCCGGAAACCATCGACAGCTACGAGGCCGGCCTCAAGAGCACCTGGCTGGACCGCCGCCTGACCGCCAACCTCGCCCTGTTCTGGACCGAGGACGAAGGCTACCAGACCACCTCGATCAACCTGATCAACAACGTAAGCTACCTGACCAACGCCGGCAGCGTGCGCAGCCGGGGCGTCGAGCTGGACGTGCGGGCCGCGCCGGTCGAGGGCCTGACCCTCTACGGTTCGACCACCTACAACGACGCCAGCTACACGAGCTACGAGCGGGCCGCCTGCCCGATCGAGCTCCATCTGACGACCTATTGCGACCTCAGCGGCCGGCGCCTGCCGGGCGTGTCGCTGTGGGCCGCCTCGACGGGCGGCGAATACCGCCGGGCCGCCGGGACCTGGCGCAGCAACGCCCTGGAGGCCTATGCCGGCTACGACGCCAGCTATCGCTCGTCCTACTACACCACCGCCGCGGACTCCGAATATTCGAAGATCAAGGGCTACACCCTGCTGAACCTGCGCGCGGGCATCAGCTCGGAAGACGGGCGCTGGGACCTGCAGGTCTGGGGCCGCAACGTCTTCGATAAGCTCTACTACCTGTCGCTGGGCGCGGCCAACACCGGGGCCATCACCGGCACCCTGGGCGATCCGCGCACCTTCGGCGTCACCCTGCGGGTGCGTCGCTAGAACGACAAACGGCGGGGGTCTTCATCCCCGCCGTTTCTATTTTCAGAGCTCGCCCGTCTCGTCGGCGTCCTCGCCCGGCGGGCCGCTCCAGACGTAGTCCTGGCCCAGCACGCGCTTGCTGAACCAGTCCATCTGCACGTTCACCTGGAACAGGCGGTGGCGCAGCTCGCGGAAATTATGCGGCTCGCGCGGGGCCAGGTAGAGCTCGCTCTCGACGCCCAGGGCCCGCAGCGCCCGGTTCAGCATCACCGACTGGGTCCAGGGCACACGTTCGTCCTCGGCTCCGGCCAAGATCAGGGTCGGGGTCTTGACCTTGTCCAGCTGGCTGAGCGGCGAGTTGTCCGTGTAAAGATCGCGCCGCGCGGTCGAGCCGTAGGGCGGCGTCACGAACCATTCGGTGCGCTGCCAGCGGTTGTCGGACGTCAAGTACATCGACGGCCAGTCGACCGCCCCCGCGCCCGAGGCGGCGGCCTTGAAGCGGTCGGTGACGGTGATCAGGCGGTTGGTCATGTGGCCGCCGGCGCTCCAGCCCATCACGCCCAGGCGATCCGGATCGGCCAGCCCCTTGGCGACCAGATTGTCGACGCCCGACAGCACGTCCTTGTCGGCATGGCGGAAATAGCCGGCGTTCATCCCCTGCAGGAAGGCGTCGCCATAGGCCGTGCCGCCTCGGTAGTTGACGCTCAGCGTCATCACGCCCTTGGCCGCCAGCAGCGGGTTGAAGCGGCCGTAGGCGAAGATGTTGAACACGTCCGATGAACGCGGCCCGCCGTGGCTCTGGACGATCAGCGGGTAGCGACGGCCCGGCTGGTAGTCGAGCGGATAGGTCACCAGCCCTTCCAGCGCCTGGCCGTCGGGCGCGGTCCACTGGATCGCCTCCTGGCGCGGCAGGCGGAAGCGGGTGGCGATGTCGTCGTTCAGGTGCGTCACCTGCACCGGCGCCGGACGGGCCGGATCCATCCTGAACACCTCGCCCGGCGAGGTCGCCGAAGCCTTGAAGAACACCACCGTCTTGCCGTCGCGGGTCAGGGTGACGTCGCCGGCGGCGTGGTCGCCACGCGCCAGCGGCCGCACGACCTCGCTCTTCACATCGACGGCGAACAGTTCGCGGCGCACGCCGGTGGTGGCGGTGATGTAGATCTCGCGGCCGTCGGCCGACCAGGCCGCGTCCTCGATCTCATAGGGCAGGCCGTGGGCCAGTTCGCGCGGCGCCCCGCCGGCCGTCGGCAGCACGAAGAGGTTCGGATTGACCGTGCCGTAGCGGCCGTTCTCGGCCGTGGCAAGGAACAGCGCCGAGCGGCCGTCGGGCGACAGGCGCGGCGTGCTTTCCTGGTAATCGTTGTCGGTCAGGCGGCGGTCGGGTCCCTGCCCCGCCTTCACCCACAGCTCGGATTTCGGATTGTCGTCCAGCAGATGCGAGGGCGCGCGGCGATAGAGAATGGTCTTGCCGTCGGCCGACAGGTCGTAGGCCTCGACCTCGAAGTCGCCCTCGATCACCGGCGCGGCCTTGCCGTCGGCGACGGTGATCCGCCACAGCCGGCCGCGCGCCTGCGGCGTCTCGAAGGCGATCATGTCGTCCTTCTCGCGCTTGCGCTTGGCCAGGGGCTTGGGATCGGGGGCGTCGGCCAGGAAATAGATCGCCGAACCGTCCGGCGACCAGCGCAGGTCCGACGGGCCGGTGCGCAGCTTGCCCAGGCGCTTGGGCTCGCCGCCATCGATGGGCGACAGGTAGATCTGCCGGCCGCTGTCGCCTTCGCGCTTGGCGGTGAAGGCGAAGCGCTTGCCGTCCGGCGACCAGGCCGCGCCCGAGGCGGGCCCCTCGACCATCCGCCGGGGATCCGAGCCGTCCAGGCCCACGCGCCACAGGTCGTCCTGCACGGCGTTGGCCTTCCAGTCGACCCGGCCGACCGAATAGAGCACGAACCGCCCGTCGGGCGAGACCTTGGGATCGGAGAGCTTCTCGAGGCCGACCAGGTCGGTGGCGGTCATCACGCGCGGCGCGGCCCAGCCCTGCGAGGCGGCGGCCGCGAGCAGGCTTCCGGCGGCCAGGGCCGCCAGGCGGAAACGAAACATCGAAAAGCTCCGGAAATGAAAATCGCCGGCGCCCGAAGGCGCCGGCGATGAAGAGGCCGCTTCCTAGAAAGCGACTTGCAGGCCCAGGGTGTAGGCCCGGCCGCTGACGCCGTAGACGGCGCTGTAGTTGTAGCTGCTGCCCGACTCCGTGCCGTCCGGCAGGAACGGACCCTGGTTGTCGAACACGTTCTTGACGGTGCCGAAGACGCGCAGGTCCTTGTTCTTCGGATCGGGGAAGAACTTCACCGACAGGTCGTGGCGCCAGAAGGCGTCGACGTTCAGGTACAGCGGGTTGGTCACGCCGGCCTCGGCGAAGGCCGCGGCCAGGTCGTTGTCGTCCACCGCCTCGCCGACGTAGTTGGCCGACCACTGCACGTTCCACTGGCGGTTACGCCAGGCCAGGCTGAACTTGCCCTCGTTCTTCGAGGTGCCGACCTCGCCCAGGTCGTCGGCGATCGAGACGCCGTTGACGCCCTCGTAGCGGCTCTCCAGCTTCAGGCGGCGGCTGTAGTTGGCCCGGAAGGTGAAGTCGCCCGGCACCTTCCAGCGGTCCAGGTCGAACCGGTAGCGCAGGGCCACGTCGACGCCGCTGGCGCGCAGGTCGTCGAGGTTTTCCGACAGGTTCAGGATCTTGGAGATCTGGCCCTCGGCGTCACGGGTGATGACGTTGCAGAAGCGGTTGTCCGTCCCGCTGGTCGATTGGTAGCACTCGGCCAGAAGCTGGCTGTTCGACAGCGACGAAATCGCGTCGGCCACCTTGATGTCGTAGTAGTCGACGCTGAGGTCGAAGCCGTTGAAGAAGGTCGGCTGCAACACGAAGCCGACCGTCAGGGTGTCGGCGGTCTCTTCCTTCAGGTCGATATTGCCGCCGTTGGGAGAGTTGACGCTGGTGACGTCCGAGGTGAACACGCCGTCGGCTGCGATGGCCGCCGCGATGCCGGCATTGGCGCGGCAGTTCTGGGCCACGGTGCCGGGGGTCGAGGCGGTCACGCCGCTGCAGACGTCGGCCACCGTGTCGTAGTCGTCGCGGGGCGGCGAATAGAGCTCGGTGGTGTCAGGCGCGCGCTGGGCGCGGCTCCAGGCGGTGCGGAAGCGCAGGCCCGCCACCGGCTGCCATTGCAGGCCGGCGCGGTAGCTGAGCGTCGTGCCGACGTTCTCGAGGTTGTAGTGAGCGACGCGGACGGCGCCGTCGACTTCCAGGCGCTGCACGAACGGCAGGTCCTTCACCAGCGGAACCGAGGCCTCGACATAGGCTTCGTTCGACTTCACCACGCCGCTGTATTCGGGGATGTAGGCGAAGTTGGTCAGGCCGTTCTGGGTCAGCTCGTCGGTCGTGGTGCGGGTCTTGTCACGACGCAGCTCGAAGCCGACCGCGGTCTCGATCGGGCCGGCCGGCAGCTGGAACAGCTCTCCGGTCATGTAGCCTTCGACCGTGTCCTGGCGGTTCTGCGGGCGATACCAGACGTCGGCGCGGATGTAGTCGGCCGCTTCCTTGCTAATCGAGCCGATGCCGAACAGGTTCAGCGGCACGCAGCCGTTGGCGCGGGCGGTGGCGCCCTTGCACTGGACCTGGCCGGTCGTGGTGTTGAGCTCGGCGTTCAGGGCGTTCTTCACATTGGCCATGTTCAGGCCGTTCTTGCGGACCTGATAGCCGTCGTACTCGCCGTAGCCGTAGGTCACGGCCCAGTCCCAGTCGCCGAACACCTTGCCCTCGGCCCCGGCCCAGCCGCGCAGGGTGGTGCGGCGGTTGTAGATTTCCAGCTCGCCCACCTCGGTCATGCGGCGGCGGAAGCTGATCGACGAGGTCGAGGACGAGTAGATCGCCGACGGCACGTACGGATTGGCGCGGGCGATGTTGCCGATCGTGTACTCGTCGTTGACGCCGTAGGTGGTCGAGCTGCTCAGGCCGTAGGGCTCGCGCACCGAGTTGGTGGTCACGCGCGAAGCCTGGAACTGGCCCCAGATCTTGATGTCGGGCGTGGCCTGGTAGTTGATCTTGATCGCGCCGGACGAACGTTTGGCCGGAGTGATAAGCGTGCCGTTGTCGCGGGTCTCGTAGCCGTTGACCGCCGTGACGAAGTTCTTCTGCAGGCCGCCTTCGTCATAATAGAAGCTGCTGCTGCGGAAGCGGCCGCCGGGGGTATAGGTCGACAGGTCAGGGCTGGTGACGGTGTTGGTGTCGGGATCGTAGAGCACCGACTGGGTCGCCCACTTGCGGTCGGTGGCGTTGAGGGCGTCCTGCTTCTCGTAGGTGCCGCCGATCATCATGAACAGCTTGTCGTCCAAGAAGCGCTTACCCGCGACCGCCGAATATTCGATGGTGCTGCCACCGCCGTCGTCGGTGACGCCGGCCACGGCGCGCAGCTTCACCCCGTCCATCTTGTTGGTGGTGATGATGTTGACGACGCCCGAGACGGCGTCCGAGCCGTAGATGGCCGAGGCGCCGCCGGTGCTGATCTCGACGCGATCGACGAAGAACTCGGGGATGGAGCTGAGGCTCACCGCGTTCTTGTTGCCGGCGTTGGACACCGTGCGGTGACCGTCGATCAGGGTCAGGGTGCGGTTCTGGCCCAGGGCGCGCAGGCTGACGGTCGACAGGCCGTTGTCCTGCACGGCCGACTGGCTGGTCGACAGGTTGACGCCGATATCGACGCCCGGCAGGTCGGTCAGGGCTTCGGCGATGTCGGTGTAGCCACTTTCCAGCAGGTCTTCGCGATCGACATCGACCACGGGAGAGGGGCTGTCGAAGGTGGTGCGGCGCAGGCGCGAGCCAGTCACCACGACTTCTTCAACCTCGACAGTAGAGCCTTGATCTACCGTCTCGAACGACGCCTGCTGAACGGTGGCGACCTGGGACGCGCCGGGCTGGCGCACGATCAGCGCGCCCGAGCCGTCCTCGACCACTTCCAGGCCGGCCTGACCGGCCAGCTTGCGGGCGGCCTCGATCGGGGTGTAGCGGCCGACCACGGCCGCCGCGCGGCGTCCGGCCACGGCCTTGGGCGAGAACAGGATGTTGGTCCCGGTTTCCTTGCCCAGCTCACGCAGCGCCTTGTCCAGCGGCTGAGCCTGCACGTCCACCGCTACGACCTGACCAAAGGCCGCCCCAGCGACCAACAGCACGCCCACGGCCGCCGATCCGGCCAGCATACGGCGCAGCCGGCCGTCGTTCCCCATCGTCATGAAACTCTAGTCCCCTCTTGGCCCGCATTTCGGGCTCAAGAGGCCTGACGACGGCGGTCGATTTTTCCTCAGCAACTTTTTTGCGGCCTTCGCACTTTCGGGCGCGCGCGCCGACAGGTTCATGCCCCGGCGCGCGGCGCGATCAGCAGACCGCCGGCGCTGGTCTGGACCTTTAGATCGAGCAACACCGCCACCGAACGGGCGAAGGCCTCGTTGTCGCCAGCCTTGTAGACGCCGCTGATCCGCAGGTCTTCCAGACCCGGCTCCGACAGCACGATGCGGCGACGGCTGTAGCGGTTCATCTCGGCGATGGCCGCGGCCAGGGTCTGGTCGTCGAACACCGCCTGGCCGAATCGCCAGGCCGTGGCGGCCTGCACGTCGGCGGCCTCGCGGCGCGGCGCGGCCTCGCCGGCCATGACGATCCGCTGCCCCGCCATGGCGATCAGACGGCTGGAAGGCTGTCCGGCCTCCATCACCAGAACCTGGCCCTCGACGCTGGTCACGGCGACGGCCGCACCGTTCACCGAGACGTCGAAGGCGTCGCCGCCGTCGCCGACGATCTCGCGGCCGTCGGCGCTGACCACGAACGGCTTCACCGGATCGGTGGCGGCGCGGAAGAAGGCCCGGCCGCGCACCAGGGTCGCCTTGCGCTTGCGGCCTTCCAGGTGGACGCGGATGCGGCTGTCGGCGTCGAGCAGGATCGACGAGCCGTCGTCCAGGTGCAGGGTGCGGGTCTCGCCGATGCCGGTGGCGTAGACCTCCGGCGCCAGGGCCAGCCAGCCCAGGCCCACGGCCGCGACGCCCACCCCGGCCAGCACCGCGCGGCGCGCCAGGACGGGCGAACGCCGCGGAGCCGGAGGCACGACGATCTCCGGATCGTGCTTCAGGGCGCCGGCCAGCTCCCAGGTCTCGGTCAGGGCGTCGAAGCTGGCCCGGTGGTCTTCGGAGCGATTCAGCCAGAGCTTGAAGTCGGATTCGTCGGCGGGGCCGCGCGCGTCGCTGCGCAGGCGGGCCAGCCAGTCGGCCGCCTCCTTGCGAACAGCTTCGATGTCCCGCGCTGGGCTCACCACTTCTCGGTCCATCCGGTCAGGAACAGGGCCGCCTTGGCCACGTGTTTTTCCACGGCGCTGACGGTGATCCCGAGGCGCTCTGCGATCTCCCGATACTTCAGCCCCTCCAGTCGGTGAAGCAAAAAGACTTCGCGTGTCCGCGGGCTGAGACGCGCCAGGCCCAGTTTCAGCCGCGCCAGACGCTCGCGCGCCCGCAGCACCTCGTCCTGCAGCGGCTGGGAATCGGCCAGGGCGTCGTCGATGAAGTCGAGGCCTTCCTCGGGGCGTCGCGCGCGTTGCCGACGCTCGTCGATGGCCAGGTTGACCGCCGCCCGCGCGACGAAGCCCTCGGGATTGATCAGCACGTTGGCCCGTCGGTATTCCAGCATCCGCACCATGGCGGACTGGACCACGTCCTCCGCGCCGGCGGGGTCGCGCGTGATGCGCGTGATGCGGCGCACCAAGCCGCGCCAGCCCTCGTCCTTCACACCGATCGCCCCTGCCCGCCCTCGATGGCGCGCTTCTTTGCTGTCGGTGCGCGCCTCGTCAACGCCTAGCTCTGCAAGTCCGGGACCGGCCAGTCAACTGCCCGCCGCGCAGGCGCCCGTTCCGGCGAAAAGCCTTTCCGATCAAAGACAACGAAGCCTGAGGGAGAGCGCGACAACGCCCTCCACCTGGCCGCGCACCCCGATCACTCGCTGCGCAGCGCCTTGCCGGGCGAGGTCGAGGCCGCCGCCCAGCCCAGGCCGCCGACGGTCGCCAGGCCGATGGCCAGGGCCGCCGCCGCGCCGGCCAGGAAGATCCCCGGCCCGATCCCGATGGGATCGTCGAACTGCGCCAGCCAGCGCCGCAGCGCCCACCAGGACAGCGGCCAGGCGATCAGGCAGGCGATCAGGATCGGCCGCAGGAACTGGCCGACCAGCAGCCGCGCCACCTGCGGGCTCGACGCCCCCAGCACCTTGCGCAGGCCCACCTCCCGCGCCCGCCGCGAGGTGTTGAACGCCGCCAGGCCGTAAAGCCCGATGCAGCCGATCCCCGCGCCCGCCGCCGCGCCCAGGCTGAACAGGTTGGAGCGATCGCGCTGGGGTTTATAGTAGCGATCCAGATTGGCCAGGGCCGTCTTGCCCTCGAACGGCGCGCCCGGCGCGGCCTGCCGCCAGGCCGTCTCCAGCCGCGCGCGCATCGCCGCCTCGTCCATGCCCGAATAGCGCACCATGGTGATCGGCCAGTCCGCCGGCCACCAGGCCGGAAGACCGCTGAAGAAGTAGATCCGGGCCGGCACCTTCTCCATCGGGCTGTAGAAGCGCATGTCCTCGGCCACGCCGACGACGCGCACCTTGCGGCCGCCGAAGTCCAGCAACTGGTCCAGCGCCGCCTCGGGCGAGGCGTACTGCAGCACCTTGGCGGCCTCGCGGCTGATCACGACGTTGGTCACGGTGTCGGGCGTGGCTTTCGGATTGTACTGCTCGTCGCCGCCATGCTGGGCATCCAGCATCCGCCCGGCGACCAGCCGCCCCTCCAGAACCTGGAAGTAGTCGGGGCCGATCGACGACACGTTCAGGGTCGTCGCCATTTCCGGCGGCGCGCCGCGATCGAGCCGGTGAGCCGTCGAGTTGCTGTTGAAGTCGTCGTCGGCCGGCGCGTTGCTGCTGGCCGTCACCGCCGTCACGCCGGGGATACGCCTGACCGTCTCCCAGAAGGCGTTGCGCTGCTCGGGCGTCACCCCGACCCGGCGGGTGGACAGGACCAGATAAAGGCCGTCGCGGCGATAGCCGAGGTCCGCCTCCTGCATGTGCCGGATCTGCCCCAGGAAGCCCAGCATCAGCACGAAGGCGGCGACCACCGCGGCGAACTGGCAGACCACCAGCGCCTCGCGCAGCCGCGCGCCGAACCGTCCGCCGCTGGGCGCCCGGCTCGAGGCCAGCACCTGGGCCGGCTTGAACGCCGCCAGCATGAAGGCCGGATAGACCGCGGCCAGCAGGCCCGCCGCCAGCACCACGCCGAACACACCGGCCACCCACGCCCCGTCCCGCCGGTAGTCGAGGCTCAGCGACAGGCCGCCCGCGGCGTTGATCAGCGGCAAGGCCAGCTCGACCACGGCCAGGCCAACCAGGAACGCCAGGGCGATGGTCGACGCCGCCTCGCCCAGGAACTGCGTGCGCAGCGCCCCGGGCCCCGCGCCCAGCGCCTTGCGCACCGCCACTTCGCGAGCCCGCAGCCCCGCCCGGGCGGTCGCCAGGTTCACGTAATTGATCAGGGCCAGCACCAGGGCCACGATCCCGACCACCCCCAAGGTGTCGACCGCCGCCCGCTGCTTGGCGTCCAGCAGGTGCACGTCGCGCAGCGGCACGAACTTCAGGGCCAGCATCTCGTGCGGAACGACATCGTCGCCGAAGGTCCTGCCCACCCGTCGGTCGACGAAGGCGGGCAACTGGGCCTCCAGCGCCCTGGCCTGCTCGGGCCGATCGAACTTGAAGAAGGTGAAGAGCTGGAGGGAGCCCCAGTGATGCCAGGCCTGTTCCTTGGCCGTGCGCTCCACGGGCAGCCGGCGCAACAGATCGAGCTTCAGCTCGCTGTTCTTGGGCAGCGCCTTGATCACCGCGCTGACCGTATAGGTCGCCCGCCCCTCGGAGTCGGTAACGTCCAGCGTGCGGCCGATCACGTCGGTCCCGCCGAAATACTTGCGCGCCAGGTCTTCAGAGATCGCCACCCGGCCAGGATCGGCCAGGGCCGTGCGGGCGTCGCCCGCCAGCAGCGGCGTCTGGAAGAAGTCGAGGAACTCGGGGTCGACCAGTTCCATCTGCTCGCCCGTGGCGACGGCCCCCTTGTGAACCGTGACCGCCTGGCTCCAGTCGCGCACGCCGCGCACGTCCGGATAGTCGGCCTTCATCTCCTCCAGAAGCCCGCCCATGGCGCCGACCCGCGTGGCGCGCGAGAACCCCGGAAAGTTGTAGGCCACCCCCGCCGCGTAGATCCGGCTGTGCTCAGGGGTCCAGGTCTCGTAGCTGGTCTCGAAGCGATAGAGCAGGCTCAGGGTCAGGAACGCCGCGACGCCCAGGCTGAGGCCCAGCAGGTTCAGCGCCGCATAGAGCGGCCGCCGAGTGAACGAGCGCCAGAAGGCGACAAGGATCGAACGCAGCACGCCCGCCTCCTCAGATCGCCTGGGCGACGGAGGCCACCAGCCGCCCGTCGAGGATGTCGATGCGGCGGCCGGCCTGGTCGGCGTGGCTGGGCGAGTGGGTAACCATGACGATGGTCGCCCCTGCCGCGTTCAGGCCTTTCAAGATCTCCATCACCTGGGCCCCGTTCTCGGTGTCGAGATTGCCGGTCGGCTCGTCGGCCAGGATCAGGCTGGGCTCGCCGACGATGGCGCGGGCGATGGCCGCCCGCTGCTGCTGGCCGCCCGACAGCTGGTGCGGGAAATGCCGCGCCCGGTGGCCCACCCCAACGCGGTCCATCGCCGCTTCGACCAGCGCCCGGCGCGAGCCCTGGCGGCCCTTGCGATAGAGCAGGCCCAGCTCGATGTTCTCGGCGATGGTCAGGTCGTCGACCAGGTTGAAGCTCTGGAAGATGAAGCCCAGCCGCTGGGCCCGGTGCTGGGCGAGCGCGGCCTCGCTGCGCGCCGTCAGGTCCTCGCCGTCGAACAGGTAGCGCCCCTCCGTCGGCCGATCGATCGTGCCCAGGATGTTGAGCAGGGTGGACTTGCCGCAGCCCGACGGACCCATGATGGCCACGAACTCGCCCTGGCGGATGGTCAGCGAAACGTCGTGCAGGGCCGTGGTCTCGATCTCGTCCGACCGATAGCGGCGCGAGAGGGATTTCAGTTCGATCATGGTCAGTCTCTCGCTCGAATGCGCAGGGTCTTGGCTTTCTGCAGGTCCTGGGCGCCGGCGGTGACGATCCGCTCGCCGGGCACCAGCCCGCTCACCACCTCGACCTGTTCGGGATTGCGCCGGCCGATGGTCACGGCCCGCCGCTCGGCGCGCTTGCCGTCAGGCGACAGGACGAAGACCCAGGTCCCCCCGGTCTCGCTCAGCCAGGCGCCCGACGGGGCGATCACCGCGCTCGCCGGCTGGCCCAGCGACAGCCGCAGATCGATGGCCTCGCCGCGCTTGAGGCCGGCGGGCTGGGCGCCGGCGAACGCCAGCTCCACGACCACCCGGCCCCCCGTCACCTGGGGAAACACCTTGGCCACCCGGGCCTGCACCGTGCGGCCATGGACGGTCGCCTCGGCGCTCTGGCCGACCGCCAGGCGCTGCAGATAGAACTCGTCGACCTGGGCCCGCAGCTTGTAGGCGTCCTCGACGTCCACCTGGCCCAGGCCCTGGCCCAGGGTCACGGCCTGGCCGGGCTTGAGGTCGAAGGCCGTCAGCCGGCCGCTGGCCGGGGCGCGGACGACCAGGGCCGACCGCCCCGCGCCCACCTCGACCAGGTTGCGCCGCAGATCCTCGGCGGTGCGCGCGGCCTGGGTCCGCTGGGCGACATAGAAGGCCTTGTCCGACGCCTGGCCGGCCTTCAGCGCCGCCACCCGCTGGCGCTGATAGGCGGCCTCGTCGGCATAGGGCCTGACCGCCGCCTCGCTCAGCAGGTCGCGCGACAGCAGCACCTGGCGCTTTTCGAGCTCCTGCTGGGCCTTGTTGAGGGCGTGGACGGCGTCGGCCAGGGCCTGCTCGCGGCTCTCCTCGGCCGACTTCAACGACATCACCCGGCTGGCGTTGTCGCTGATCCGCGCCGAGATGTCGGCCTCGCGGGCCGCGGCGTCGAGACTGAGCTGGGCGTTGCTCAGCCGCGCCAGCACCTGGCCGGCGACGACCCGGTCGCCGTCGGCGGCGCCCACGCTGTCGACCCGCCCCAAGGCCTCGGCCGCCACCAGGGTGGTGTCCGCCGGCGCCGCCTCGGCCCGCACCGGGGCATAGTCGAGATAGGGCGCGCGGGTCACCGCCCCGACCGTCAGCGTGCTCGCCGCGACATTCACCGACCCGGCCCTGGGCGACAGGGTCCAGAACGCCGCGCCCGCCCCGACCAGCGCCACGGCGGCCGCGCCCAGCCGCCAGGCGCGCCGGCCGTACCAGGGCCGCTCGATACGGCGGTCCATGCCGCCGGCGCCGGCGTCGTCTGGGGTCGAGGAAAGCAGGACGGTCCTGGTCATGCTGCTAGGCTAACAGCACCTCGGCAATAGTCATAAATAACTGATTTTACTTGCTTTATGATAGATTTCCGCAGATTCTTCGCCTTAAGCGCCGCCTGAAAGTGTACGTTTCCGAACATGTTCGACGCCCGGCCCACCGTCCTCTTCCTCGACGACGATCTCGACATCCTGACCTCGGCCAGCCTGGTTCTGGAGCGGGGCGGTTTCGGCTTCGTGGGCCTGGAAACGCCGGCGGCGGCGCGCGAGCGCCTGGCGCAGGGCGGCGTCGACCTGCTGCTGCTCGATCTCAACTTCCGGCGCGGCGACACCTCGGGCGAGGCGGGCCTGGCCTTTCTCGAAGCCGCCCTGGCCGCGACGCCCGAACTGCCCGTCGTCGTGGTCACCGGGCACTCGGGCATGGCCATCGCCATCCAGGCCATGCGGCTGGGCGCCCAGGACTTCGTGGTCAAGCCGTGGAACAACGACCGCTTCCTGGGCTCGATCCAGGCGGCGCTGACCGCGCCGCTCCGTGTCCCGGCCGGCCTGCCGCCCAAGGACCTCAACCTCGAGCGCTCGGAGCGCACCCTGGTCCAGGCCGCCCTCACCCGGCACGGCTTCAATGTGTCCCAGGCGGCCAAGGACCTGGGCATCACCCGGGCGGCGCTCTACCGGCGGATGGAAAAGCATGGGCTCTAGGCCGCTCGCCCTGCTGCTGGCGGCGCAGGCCGCCCTGTTCGCGATCGGCGCCCTGGCCTGGCTGGCCTTCACGCGCGGGCTCTACGCCAACGCCCTGCTCTGTGTTCTGGCCGCCGCGGCCCTGGCCGTCGCCCTGTCCCAGCGCCTGCTGTCGGGCCGTCCGCTGGCGGCCCGCGCCGCCCTGCCCAGCGAAGCCTTCGCCGCCGACCTCAGCCGCCGGCGGCTGCAGATGCTGCTGGACCAGACCCCATCGCCGATCCTGCTGCGCGGCCAGGACGACCAGGTCATCGCCGTCAACCGCGCCGCCCGCCAGCTGTTCGACACCCCCTACGCCCTGTCCTCGGCCGCTCGCCGCGCCCTGACCGACGGCCAGCCCTTGCGCGATCTGGTCACTCCCGTGCGCTGGCGCGACGCCGCCTATGCCGTCAGCCGCGCCGAGCTGGTCGAGAACGGCCAGGCCGCGGACCTGGTGGTGCTGACCGACATCTCGGCCGACGTCCGCGCCGCCGAGGCCTCGGCCCTGCGCGACCTGCTGCGGGTGCTGAACCATGAGCTGATGAACGCCCTGACCCCTGTGGCCTCGATGAGCCGCAGCGCGCTCGACCTGCTGCGCGACGGCGGCGACCAGGCGACGGCCACGGCGATCAAGGCCCTGGAGCGGGTGGTGGCCCGCACCGCCGGCCTGCAGGACTTCATCAACGCCTACCGCGCCATGACCCGCCTGCCGCCACCGGTCCGCGTCCTGGCCGACCTGCCGACCTGGTTCGACGTCGCCTGCGAGAGCTTCGAAGCCCAGTGGCGCGACAAGGGCGTGGCGCTGGAGCGCCAGACCCCGCCCGGGATCGAGGTCCGCCTGGACGAGGACCAGATGTGGCTGGCGATCGGCAACCTGCTCAACAACGCCGCCCAGGCCGCCCTTGACCGCCCCGCCCAGCGCGTGCGCCTGTCGGCCGAGCGGGTCGGCGAGACCCTGCATCTCACCGTCGAGGACTCCGGCCCGGGCGTCGCGCCCGACCAGGCCGACCAGGTGTTCCTGCCGTTCTACACCACCAAGGCCACGGGCTCCGGCGTCGGCCTTAGCCTGGCCCGCCAGATCGTCCAGGCCCATGGCGGGTCGCTGGTTCTGCTGCCGGCCGAGCCCGGCGATCCCGACCGGCTGGGCGGCGCGCGACTGCGCGTTTCGCTGGCCTTGTAAAACGTCGCGGGAAGTTCCGCTCCGGAAGCTGACATCATCGTGTCTTGGTCGAGAGCCACCTGGCCTGCAATCTCAGGATAAGGAACGGGAGGATTTGCCATGACCGAGCGTGTCTATCGACAGGGCGACATGATCTTGCGCACCGGCGCGGCCCTGCCGCACCTGGGCGTCTTCACCGGCCAGGTCTACGAGGTCGAGGACTTCGAGCGTCATCACTCCGAAGGCCTGACGGTTCGCGGCGTGCTGGAATCCCTCGATCCGGCCGGCTTCGCGCCCTACGAGCCCGAGGCCTGACTCTGGAAGCTGGTGCCGGCTGAGGGGATTGAACCCCCGACCTTCGGTTTACAAAACCGCTGCTCTACCGCTGAGCTAAGCCGGCGCTCCGACGTCAGCGAACGATGCGCGTCCGCGAACGGGCGTTCTCCTTAGCCGCACTCGACGCGGCGAGGCAATGCCCGCCGTGCGTTACAGGAACACCGCCACGGTCTGGCGCGCGGCAATCAGCGGCGTGCCGTCGCGGCTCCACAGGGTCATGGACTGGGCCGAATAGCCGTGGGCGATCGTCTCGGCCCGGCTGGACATCAGCCGCCAGCCGTCGTCGTCGGGAACCTCCCCCAGCACGTCCATCGACCAGGTCATGGTCGAGATCGGCGCGAACTGGTCGAACACCGAAAGCGCCGGCGGCGGCAAGGCGTCGGCCAGGGCGACCAGCGCCGCCAGCGACCGCGCCGCCGGATCGCGGTGACGGATCCAGACCAGGAAGTCGGGCGGACCGCCGCTCAGCGGCCTGCCGCCGGCCACGTAGCGGAACTCGAACTGCCGCGCGAAGGCCGGACCCGCGCCCTCGGGGATGAACAGCTCCAGCATCTCGGGCGCGGGCGTGTCAGGCGCGGGCAGGTCCAGGTGATAGAGCTTGCTGACCCGCTCGGTGCCGAAGGTCAGCAGGCCGCGCGTGGCCAGGCCCCCTTCCCCGCTGAGGTCGACATTGGCGAACAGCGCCGACTTGCCCTGGCGCAGCACCTCGACGCTGGCCGACAGTTCGCCGGCGGCCGGCCCGACGAACGCGAACTGGGCCGAGCGCAGCGGCGGCGCTTCCGGCAGGCGGCGCTGCGCCGCCTCCAGGCACAGGGCCGCCGAGAGCCCGCCATAGGTGGTGCGCCCCTGCTTCCAGTCGTCGCCCACCGTGGCGACCATCGCCTCGCCATCGATCCGCAGGGCCTGGACAAGTTCGCTGTAGCTGGGCACGGACAATCTCTCCCGCGCCCGAACGCGGCGCTCGGCCGACTTAGTCCTAATTCGAAACTGACGTCAATCGGGCGTGGCGCGCCAGACGCTCACACCGCCTCTGCCCGCGCCCCCTCGCGGAACGCCCGCGGCGACACCCCCGCGGCCTTGGCGAAGAACCGCGAGAAATAGGCCGGGTCGTCGAAGCCCAGGTGATAGGCCGCCTCGGCCACCGTCATGTTGGAATAGAGCAGCGCTCGCTTGGCCTCCAGCAGGATGCGGTCCTGCACCAGCTTCAGCGGCGCGGCCCCCGCCGCCTTGGCGCAGGCGGTCCGCAGGCGGCTGGCGGTGACGCCCAGCAGGTCGGCATAGGCCTCCAGCGACAGGTGTTCGCGATAGCGGGCCTCGACCAGCTCCCGGAACCGCGCCACCAGCGCCGCATGCCCGCCGACCGCCGCCGGCCCCTCGCCGGCCCGCGCCGAGACGCTCAAGCGCAAGGCCTCGACCAGCACGGTCAGCAGGTGCGCCTCCACCGCCGCCGCGTGGCCCGGCGCGGCCCAGACCAGTTCCCGCGCCAGCCCCTCCAGCGCCCCCTCGACCCGGGAGTCCTTGGCCAGGGCCAGCGCTTCCGGCGCCCGGAACAGTCCCGCGAAGGCCGGCTCGCGGGTGGCCAGGTCGCGCAGATAGCTGTCGGCGATGGTCAGCACCGAGCCGGCCGTCCCCACGTCGTAGGCAAAGCCGTGCACCACCCCCGACGGCACCACCAGCAGGCACGGGGCGGTGAAGGCCACCCGCCGGTCCTCGGCCATCATCGTCCCGCCGCCGGTGGTCAGGTGGAAGACGTGGTTGAGGTCGCCATGGGCGTGGGCGCGGATGTTCCAATCGTTGGGCCGCGTGCGATCGTCCAAGGCCTCCAGGTGGATGAACTTGCCCTCGGCGGCCTGAGGCGGCTCGCCGAACAGGAAAAAGCTAGGAACGACAGTCTTTTCCATCGTCAAATCCAGGAGAAGCGCGACTTGTGCGCGATGCGAACGCTTGTGCGAAAAGTCCAAGTTTTGACGCGCTCTGTCCATCCCAATCCTACGCCTGGCGGCTAGGCTCCTCCCACACAAGACGCCGTGAGGCGCCCCAGGGAGCAAGACGTAAGGACCACATGCGCACTCAGGTCGCCATTATCGGGGCAGGCCCCGCCGGCCTCTTCCTCGGCCATCTGCTGAAGCAGGCCGGCGTCGACGCCGTCATCCTCGAACGCAAGGACCGCGACTATGTCGAAGGTCGCGTGCGGGCCGGCGTGCTGGAACAGATCACCGTCGACCTGATGGAGCGCCTGGGCCTTGGCGAGCGCATGCGCCGCGAGGGCCTGGTCCACGGCGGCACCAACCTGGCCAGCGATGGCGAGGTCTTCCGCATCGACATGGCCGAACTGACCGGCGGCTCGACCGTCATGGTCTACGGCCAGCAGGAGGTCATGAAGGACCTGTTCGACGCCGCCGAGGCGCGCGGCGTGAACATCGTCTTCGACGCCGACCAGGTGCGGCCCCACGACATCGACACCGACAAGCCCTACGTCACCTGGCGCAAGGACGGCGTCGAGCAGCGCCTGGACTGCGACTTCATCGCCGGCTGCGACGGCTATCACGGGGTCAGCCGGGCGGCGATCCCGGCCGATGTGCTGAAGACCTTCGAGCGAGTCTATCCGTTCGGCTGGCTGGGCATTCTCACGGAAGCCCCGCCCTGCGATCACGAGCTGATCTATTCCAATCACGAGCGCGGCTTTGCTTTGGCCTCGATGCGCTCGCCGACCCGCAGCCGCTACTACCTGCAATGCTCGCTGGACGACCGGATCGAGGACTGGCCGGACGAGCGCTTCTGGGACGAGATCTCGATCCGCCTGGGTCCCGACGCGGCCTCGCGCATCGTCCGCGCCCCCTCGTTCGAGAAGTCGATCGCCCCCCTGCGCAGCTTCGTCACCGAGCCGATGCGCCACGGCCGCCTGTTCCTGGCCGGCGACGCCGCCCACATCGTGCCGCCGACCGGCGCCAAGGGCATGAACCTGGCCGTCTCCGACGTGGTCATGCTGTCGGAAGCCCTGAGCGAATATTTCCAGGAGGGTTCGGCGGCCGGGATCGACGGCTATTCGGCCCGCGCCCTGGCCCGGGTCTGGAAGGCCGAACGGTTCTCCTGGTGGTTCACCAGCCTGACCCACCGCTTCCCCGACCGTGACGGCTTCGATCGCAAGATGCAGATCGCCGAACTGGACTACATCAAGGGCTCGCGCGCCGCCCAGGTGACGCTGGCCGAAAACTATGTCGGCCTCCCACTGGTCTAGGAGGCTCCGGAGTCAGCATGAAGAGCAAGATCTACGACAGCGCCGCGGCCGCCCTGGAGGGCGTGACCTTCGACGGCATGACGCTGATGTCCGGCGGCTTTGGCCTGTCGGGCAATCCCGAGACCCTGATCCCGGCCCTCAAGGACACCGGCGTCAAGGGCCTGACCGTGATCAGCAACAACTGCGGCGCCGACGGCTTTGGCCTGTGGATGCTGCTGAACAACGGCCAGATCAAGAAGATGGTCTCGT
Source organism: Caulobacter hibisci (assembly GCF_016135805.1). Taxonomy (GTDB): domain Bacteria; phylum Pseudomonadota; class Alphaproteobacteria; order Caulobacterales; family Caulobacteraceae; genus Caulobacter; species Caulobacter hibisci. Next base: position 74,481 of record NZ_JADWOX010000018.1, on the reverse strand, counting down.
CCTACGTGGGCGAAAACAAGCTGTTCGAGCAGCTCTACCTGTCGGGCGAGCTGGAGCTGGAGCTGAACCCACAGGGCACCCTGGCCGAGCGCATCCGCGCCGGCGGCGCCGGCATCCCGGCCTTCTTCACCAAGACCGGCGTCGGCACCGTCGTGGCCGAGGGCAAACCGGTCGAGGAATTCGAAGGCGAGCTCTATGTCCGCGAGCGCTGGCTGCGGGCCGACCTGTCGATCGTCAAGGCGTGGAAGGCCGACCCGGAAGGCAACCTCGTCTTCCGCAAGACCGCCCGCAACTTCAACCCGGTGATGGCCACGGCCGGCAAGATCACCGTCGTCGAGGTCGAGGAGATCGTCGAGGCCGGCGCTCTGGAGGCCGACGGCATCCATACCCCCGGCATCTATGTCGACCGCATCGTGCTCTCGACCATCAACGAGAAGCGCATCGAGAAGCTGACCACCCGCCCCCGTCCGGAGGAGAACGCCTGATGGCCTGGACCCGTGACGAGATGGCCGCCCGCGCGGCCCAGGAGCTGCAGGACGGCTTCTACGTGAACCTGGGGATCGGCATCCCGACCCTGGTCGCCAACCACATCCCCGACGGCGTCCACGTCACCCTGCAGAGCGAGAACGGCATGCTCGGCATGGGGCCCTTCCCCTATCCGGACGAGGTCGATCCCGACCTGATCAACGCCGGCAAGCAGACCATCACCCAACTGCCGACCTCCAGCTTCTTCGACAGCGCCCAGAGCTTCGCCATGATCCGCGGCGGCCATGTGGACCTCACCGTTCTGGGCGCCATGGAGGTGGCCGCCAACGGCGACATCGCCAACTGGACGATCCCGGGCAAGATGGTGAAGGGCATGGGCGGGGCCATGGACCTGGTGGCCGGCGTCAAGCGCGTCATCGTCGTCATGGACCACGCCAACAAGGCCGGCGAGAGCAAGGTGCTCGACCGCTGCGCCCTGCCGCTCACCGGCGCGGGCTGCGTTGACATGGTCATCACCGACCTCTGCGTCTTCACCCTGGAGCGCGGCGCCGACGGCCAGAAGAGCCTGAAGCTGGTTGAACTGGCGCCAAACGTTCGTTTGGATGAGGTCAAGGCCAAGACCCAGGCCGCCTTCGACCCCGGAGTCTTCCAATGACCGCCGCCTATATCTGCGACGCCATCCGCACCCCGTTCGGCCGCTACGGCGGTTCGCTCTCGAAGGTGCGGGCCGACGACCTGGCGGCTATCCCGCTCAAGGCCCTGATCGCCCGCAATCCCGGCCTCGACTGGGCCGCGGTGGACGAGGTGATCTACGGCTGCGCCAACCAGGCCGGCGAGGACAACCGCAACGTCGCCCGCATGGCCCTGCTGCTGGCGGGCCTGCCGGAAACCGTGCCGGGCGTCACCGTCAATCGCCTGTGCGCCTCGGGCCTGGAAGCGGTCGGCACGGCCGCCCGCGCCATCCTGTCGGGTCAGGCCGATCTCGTCATCGCCGGCGGCGTCGAAAGCATGAGCCGCGCGCCCTTCGTCATGGGCAAGGCCGATAGCGCCTTCTCGCGCGCCGCCAAGATCGAGGACACCACGATCGGCTGGCGCTTCGTCAATCCGGCGATGCAGAAGGCCTACGGCGTCGACTCCATGCCCGAGACGGCCGAGAACGTCGCCGCCGACTACGGTGTGACCCGCGCCGACCAGGACGCCTTCGCCCTGCGCAGCCAGCAGCGCGCCGCCGCCGCCATCAAGGCCGGCTTCTTCGACGGCGAGATCACGCCGGTCGAGATCCCCGGCAAGGCCGGCCCGACGATCGTCGACCGCGACGAGCATCCGCGCGAAACCACGCTGGAGACCCTGGCCAAGCTGAAGCCCGTCGTCCGTCCGGACGGCACGGTGACCGCCGGCAACGCCTCGGGCGTCAACGACGGCTCGGCCGCCATCATCCTGGCCTCGGAAGCGGCGGTGAAGCGCCACGGCCTGACCCCGCGCGCCCGCGTGCTGGGCTACGCCACCGCCGGCGTCGCGCCACGCGTCATGGGCATCGGCCCCGTCCCGGCCACCCAGCGCCTGCTGGCCCGCACGGGTCTCTCCATCGGCGACTTCGACGTCGTCGAACTGAACGAGGCCTTCGCCGCCCAGGGCCTGGCGGTGCTGCGCGAGCTCGGCCTGCCCGACGACGGCGCGCACGTGAACCCCAACGGCGGCGCCATCGCCCTGGGCCACCCGCTCGGCGCCTCCGGCACGCGCCTGGCCCTGACGGCCCTGCGCCAGCTGGAAGCCACCGGCGGCAAGCGCGCCCTGGCCACCCTCTGCATCGGCGTGGGCCAAGGCGCGGCCCTCGCCATCGAACGTGTCTGATACGACTAGGAGGTCCTCGTGACCCTGATCCTGCCCTATGCCCGGGAAGACGCCGGCCAGCCGCCGTCGCTCGCCCCCGGCTACGCCTCCACCGTCGCCCGCTCGCCCCGCCAGCCGCTGGTCAAGATCCCCCACACCCTGACCGAGACCACCGGTCCGGCCGGCTGCTGGGAGAACCTGATGGGCGCGTCGCTCGCCGACCTGACGGCCCAGCACAAGGGCACGCCGCAGGGCCAGCGGATCGTGGTCTCGGGCCGGGTGCTCGACGAGGACGGCCGCCCTGTGCCGAACACGGTGATGGAGATCTGGCAGGCCAACGCCGCCGGCCGCTACATCCACAAAAAGGACCAGTGGGACGCCCCCCACGATCCCAACTTCACCGGCGCCGGCCGCGTCGTCACCGACGACCAGGGCCGCTACCAGTACGTGACCATCCGTCCGGGCGCCTATCCGTGGGGCAACCACCACAACGCCTGGCGGCCCTCGCACATCCACCTGTCGCTGCTGGGCCCGGCCTTCGCCAGCCGCATCGTCACCCAGATGTACTTCCCCGACGATCCGCTGATCGAGATCGACCCGATCGCCAACGCCGTGCCCATGCCCTACCGCGACCGCATGGTCTCGCGCTTCGACATCGAGACCACCCGGCCCAACTGGGCGCTGGGCTATCTGTTCGACGTGGTGCTGCGCGGCCGCGACGCCACGCCTACCGAGGACGACCATCATGACGACTGAGCAGGTCAACCCGGCGCCCCGCCACGACAACCAGGACCCGGCCCTGTTCGGCCAGACCCCGTCCCAGACCGTCGGCCCGTTCTTCCACTACGGCCTGCCCTGGAAGGGCGGCGCCGATCTCGTGGGCCAGTCCGACATGGGCGCGCGCCCGGAACTGTTCCCCGAGGAGCACTACGTCCTGAACATGTCGCCGCCGCGCGGCGCGGTCAGCGGCGAGGTCATCACCCTGGAAGGCGTGGTCTATGACGCCGACGGCAAGCCCGTGCCCGACGCCATGATCGAGATCTGGCAGGCCAACGCCGCCGGCCGCTACGCCAGCCCTGACGACGACCGCGCCGAGCTGCCGCTGGACGAAGGCTTCACCGGCTTCGGCCGCGCCTCGACCGACGAGGCCGGCCTCTACCGCTTCAAGACCGTGCGTCCAGGACTTGTCCCGGGTCCGGGCGCCGGCCTGCAAGCCCCGCACATCGCCGTCGGCGTGTTTGGCCGCGGCCTGATCAAGCGGCTGGTCACGCGGGTCTATTTCGAGGACACCGCCCAGAACGCGGAGGACCCGATCCTGGCCCTCGTGCCCGCCGAACGCCGCGACACGCTGGTGGCCCGCAAGACCGGCGACGCCTGGCGCTTCGACATCGTCTTGCAAGGCGAGCGCGAAACCGTCTTCTTCGACATCTAGTGCATTGCGTGGTCCTCGTCCTTCGACAGGCTCAGGATGAGGACCATTCAAAAGCTCGGGCAGGAGAAAAACCTCATCCTGAGCTTGTCGAAGGACGAGGTTTTCGTCTCAAACGATGAACGTCGATCCGTCCTAGTTCAGATCTCTCAGGAGTCGAACCCTTGCCATCCCTGATCCGCGACCGCGCGGCCTCGACGCCCGCCATGCTGGCGATCTTCGGCGACGAGGCCCTGCTGCGCGCGGCCCTGCGCTTCGAGGCGGGCCTGGCCCGGGCGCAGGCGGACGTCGGGCTGATCGACGCGGCGGCGGCCACGAGCATCGCCGCCGCCTGCGCCGAACTCCCCGACGTCGAGCTTCTGGCCGAGGCGGCTGCCCACGCCGGCACCCTGGCCATTCCGCTGGTCAAGGACCTGCGCGGCCGCATCGCCGACCCGGCCATCGCCGCCCTGGTCCACAAGGGCGCCACCAGCCAGGACCTGGCCGACACCGCCCTCGTCCTCCAGGCCAAGGCCGGCGCGGCGCTGATCGTGGACGAGGCCCGCCGCCTCGCCGCCGGCCTCGCCGTCCTGACGAAGGCCCACGCCGCCACCCCGATGATCGGCCGCACCCTGCTGCAGGCGGCCCTGCCGATCACCTTCGGCGCCAAGACCGGCCAATGGCTGCTGGGCGTCGACGCCGCCCTCACGCGCTTCGAGACCGAGGCCGCCGGCGCGCTGCAAGTCCAGCTCGGCGGCGCCACCGGCTCCCTGGCCGGCCTGGACGGCAAGGCCTTCGCCGTCTCCGATCGCCTGGCCCAGATCCTCGACCTCGCCCCCGCCGTCGCCCCCTGGCACGCCCGCCGCGAGGCCCTGGCGGCCCTGGCCTCGGCCCTGGCCATCCTGGTCGGCGCCGTCGGCAAGATCGCCCGCGACCTGTCGCTGATGGCCCAGGGCGAGGTGGCCGAGGCCTTCGAACCGCGCGTCGAAGGGCGCGGCGGCTCCTCGGCCATGGCCCACAAGCGCAACCCCACCGCCTGCCAGACGGCCCTGACCGCCGCCATCCGCGCCCCGCACCTGGCCGCCACGCTGGTGTCCGCCCTGCCCCAGCCGCACGAGCGCGACCTGGGCGGCTGGCAGGCCGAGGGTTCGGTGATCGCCGAGCTGTTCCAGCTGGCCCATGGGGCGCTCTCCGTCATGGCCCCGGTGATCGAGGGCCTGGAGGTCCACGCCGACCGCATGGCCGCCAACCTCGCCGCCGCCGGCGTCGGCACCGACACGGGCGAGAGCCAGAACATCGCTCTCAGGACCCTCGCCCACTACCAAAAGGACCGCTGATGGCCTTCGCCCAAGCCGCCGACGGCGCCCGCCTCTATTTCCGCCTCGACGGCGGCGCCGACAAGCCTGCCCTGGTGCTGCTGAACTCGATCGGTTGCGACCTCGGCCTCTACGACGCCGCCGCCCCCCTTCTGCTGGCCGACTTCCGCCTGCTGCGCCTCGACACCCGCGGCCACGGCGCCTCCGACGCGCCCAGCGGCGACTACAGCCTGGACCTGCTGGCCGGCGACGTGCTGGCGGCGATGGACGCGGCAGGCATCGAGAAAGCCGCCGTCGTCGGCACCTCGCTGGGCGGCATGATCGCCATGGAGTTGGCGCTGAAGGCGCCCGAGCGGCTGACCGGCCTCGTCCTGGCCTGCACCTCGGCGGCCATGGACGCCGCCGCCTGGCAGACGCGGATCGACACCGTCCGCAGCCAGGGCCTCGCCGCCATCGCCGAGATGGCCCTGGGCCGGTTCTTCTCGGAAGACTTCCGCAGCCTGCATCCCGAACAGGTCGAGACCGTCCGCGCCGGCCTGTTGGCGACCAGCGCCGAGGGCTACGCCGCCTGCGGCGCGGCCATCCGCGACATGGACCTTTTGGAGCGCCTGCCGGCCGTCACCACCCCCACCCTGGTGATCGGCGGGACCAAGGACGTCTCCACGCCCTTCGAGGGCCACGGCGATCGCATCGCCGCCGCCATCCCCGGCGCGGCCACCGCCCTGCTGGACGCCGCCCACCTGCCGTCGATCGAGGCCCCGGCCGCCTTCGCCGGCGCCGTGCGCGCCTTCCTCGGCGCCGATCCCGCCGAGCGGGCGGCCAACGACACGCTGTTCGAGGCCGGCCTGAAGAACCGCCGCAAGGTGCTAGGCGACGCCTGGGTCGACAAGTCGCTGGCCAAGCGCACGGCCTTCACCGCCGACTACCAGGCGATGATCACCCGCTACGCCTGGAACGAGATCTGGGGCCGCCCGGGCCTGGACCACAAGACCCGCCGCCTGCTGGTGCTGGCGATCTGCGCCTCCCTCGCCCGCTGGGAAGAATTCCGCCTCCATGTTCGCGCCGGCCTGGAGCAAGGCGGCTTCACCCAGGATGAGCTGAAGGAAGTGCTGATGCAGACGGCGATCTACGCCGGCGTGCCGGCGGCGAATACCGCCTTCACGGAAGCGGCCAGCGTGATCGCGGAGCTGGGGCTGTAGGCTTCGTCTGACGAAGTAGGAACCTCCCCCCGTGGGGGAGGTGATCGCGAAGCGATCGGAGGGGGGAGTTGCTGCGAACTCCGCCAAGGCTTCGAAAGCTGAAAACATCCCCCCACCGGCCTTCGGCCGCCTCCCCCACAGGGGGAGGTTCCTTGGTGGCGGGCCTTTAGCCCTAGGTCTTCGGCGTCGCGGCGGCCCGGAACCGGTCCTTCATCTTCGCCACCCAGCCGTTGAACACCTCGTTCTCGGCCGTCACCCGGCTGAAGTCGGCGCTCGACGCCACCCCGTCCACGCCGGCCAGGGCCACGCGCAGGCCTTCGGGATTGCGGGCCGTGCCGATCAGGTTGCTGTAGCGCGTGCGCAGGCGGCCGAGCGAGGCGTCGTCGTCCGACAGGCTGAAGGCGACGGCAGCGCGCATCAACTTGGCCTCGTCCGAGGGTGCCAAGCCGGCGGGGTTCTTGAAGCGGTCGCCCAGGGCGGCCTCGTACAGCTTGCCGGCCATGGCCCAGTTGCGCTGCTTCCAGGCGATGTCGCCGCGGATGTCCTGAGCGTCCTTGCCCTTGTCGCCCTCGATCACCTCAAGGGCGTCGTCGTAGCGGCCCAGGGTCATCAGGGCGCGGGCGGTGGCCAGGCGCCGCTCGCTGTTGAGGGCCGGCGGCAGGATCGTGGTGCGGGTGTTGTTGATCGCCGCCAGCGCGTCCTCGGGCTTGCGGTCCATCAGGTAGATCCAGGCCAGGTCCGTGGCCACCTGGGCCTTGGGCACGCCGTTCAGGCGGTTGTCGACCTGGTACTTCAAGAGCTTGGCCGCCTCGTCCAGCAGGTCGACATCGACCAGCCGCCGCACGAGGTTGCGCACCATCTGGTCGCCGTCGTTCCCGATCGGCGTCAGGTCCTGGTAGTCATAGAACAGGCCCACGGCCTGGATCGGCTGCATGCCGTCGGCCAGGCCGTCGAGGAACAGGGTGCGGAAGGCGCCGTAGAGATCGTTCTGCAAGGCCACGGCCTGGGGCAGGTCGGGCAGCACCTTGTTGGCCGAGCGCAGCACTTCCAGCGCTTCGCGATAGCGGCCCTGGTCGATATAGAGCTTGCCCAGGGCCCGCACGACCTCCAGCTCGACGCCGTCGCCGCGCCAGCGGAAGCGCAGCAGGTCGAGGGTCTTGGCGGCCTCGGCCGGCGAGATCTTGTTCTTCTCCAGCTTGATCTGCACCGCGTGCAGGGTCGCGGGCGCGGCGATGCGGTCGACCGTGGCCTTGGAGATGGCCTCGAACATCTTCAGGGCCTTGTCCTTGCGGCCTTGCAGCTCGAAGGCCTTGGCCTGGATCAGGCGCAGCTCCAGCTGGTCGACGATCGGAACCTTGGGCAGCTTCAGCGCCTGGGTCACCAGCCGCTCGGCCCCGATGCCGTCGCCGGTGGCCACGGCGGAGTCGGCCTGGGCGCCCAGGAAGCGAGCCTGCCAGACGGCCGGGAACAGGTTCATGGCCTGGGCGCCGCCGGCGAACTTGTTGCGGGCGTCCACCCATTGGCCCTGCTTGTAGGCGACGTAGCCGCGCCACAGGGCGCTGGACGGATCGTCGGCCAGCACCGGCGACGAGAAGTCGGCTTCCGCCTCGGCCCAGCGTCCGGCCATCGCCTTGGCCGCGCCGCGCAGGCCGCGGAACTCGGCGTCGCCCAGCAGGGTCTGCTGCTTGCGGGCGGCGGCGTTGAGCACGCCGATGGCCTCGAACGACAGCTTGGAGCCGACCAGGAAACGGGCCAGGGCCATGCGGGCGGCGATGTCGCCCTGGCGGTCGGCCGGATCGACGGCGGCCACGGCGGCCTGCAAGGCGGCGTAGCGGGCCATGAAGCCGCCCGAGCCGGTCTTGGGCCAGTTCTCCAGGTCGACGACGGCCGGCATGGCGGCCGGCTGCGGCGCCCCGGCGATGATCTCTTCGGAATCGGCGCTGGCCGAGGCCGGCGACAGCACCAGGCCCTTGGGCCGGCCGATGCGGACGATGTCGCCCTCGGTCACCACCTGCACGTCGCTGGTGAAGGCCTCAACGGCCAGGCCTTGCGCCGACGGCAGCAGGGCCATCTCGACATATTCCCGGCGCGACGGCAGGCCCTTGGACGGGGCCAGGGCGGGCACCACGCCCATGCGGTCGCCGACGGCGGGATCGTTGACCCAGACGGGCCGCGCCGCGCCGGCCAGGTTGGCCGACAGGCTGGCGGGCGAGACGGTCTCGTCGCGGGCCACCTTGATCGGATCGGGCTCGGGCTGGAGACCGGCGCCCAGGGCGATGGTCCAGTTGTTCCCCTGCCCCTCGGCATAGACCGGCACGCCGGGCTTGGCGACGATGCGCAGGGCCGAATAGTCCGGCCCGCGCAGGACCTGGATCTTGGTGTGGTGCGGACCGTTCTGCGGCGTGCGGCCCAGGTCCAGCCGCACCGAGGCGTCGAACACCACCCAAACCGCCTCGCCGCGCTTGAAGACGGCGGCGGCGGCCGGCGCGGCCCAGGTCGTCAGGAACTGGGTCTGGCCGTCGGCCTTGTTGAAGTTCACCGCCACCACGCCGCTGGCGGGCGCGGGATTGGGCCGGCGCGGATCGCGCGGCGGCGCCGTCGGCGCAGCGGGCGTGGCTGGCGCGGCGGCCTGCGGCGGCTTGGCGTAGATGTTGATGAAGTCGACGCCGTCGGCGCGGCCCTGGCGGGCCTCGGCGTCGTCGGTCAGGGCGATGACCAGCTCCAGCGCCCCGCCGACGTGGCGGGCCTCGGCCCCGCGCACCCAGCGCGGCGGCGCGACCTTCAGGCCGCTGAGGTTGGGATTGGCGTCGCGGGCGAAGCGCACGACCAGGTTCTGGCCGTCGCGGCGCAGGCTCATGCCCGGCGCGCGGCCCGACCAGCGGAACTCGATGCGGGTGAAGTCGGGCGCCTGGGCGGCGCGGACCGTCAGTCCATTGGCCTTCGGGGCCTGGCCGATGGCCTGGGCGGCGGCGGATCCGGCGGACAGGGCCACGGGCGCGGAGACGCTGGCGATGCAGATCGCCGCGACTCCCCCCCGCAAAGCCCCCCGCAGGTTCATGCGTCCCCTCAGCCGGCCTTCTTCGGCGCGCTGGCCCCCGCCAGCGGCGGCGCGGCGGCTTGTTGACCACCGGCGGCGGCCCCAGCAGCAGCATTGTCGGCCACGGCGGCCTTGCCCTTGGCGATGGCGTCGCCCGAGAACCGCGTGGCCAGGCGCTCGGTCAGCACCTTGGCGTCGGCCGGCGACATGTTGGCCAGGATCATCGAGAGCGTGCGCTCCTTCATCTTGGCGGCGATCGGCAGGCGCACGCTGTCGTCCAGCACCGTCAGGCGAGCGGCGGCGTCCTTGGGCTTCATGGCCGAGAACACGGTGACCATGCGGTCGACCTCAGCGGCCTTCTGGCTGTCGGCCTGGCCCAGCAGGCTCTGGATCTCGCCCTTCATGCCGTTCAGGGTCTTCATCTTGGCGTCGAGCTTGGCCTCGGCGGCGGCCAGCAGCTGAAGCTGCACGTCGATGTCCTGCTCGCGCTGGTCCAGCTGGCCGCGGCGTTGACCCAGGCTCTGCAGCACGCGCAGTTCGGCCGGCGACAGGCCGGCTTCCTTGGCGAGATCCGTGGCTGACGGAGCGCAGATGCGCGGCGGGGCGGCGGCGCCGGCCTTGGCGGCGGCGTCAGCCCCCGCGCCCTCGGCGGAAGCGGCTTCCTCACCCTTGGGGCCCTTGGCGCCCTTCTCCGGCTTGGCCACGCCCTCGGCGAAGGCCTTGGCGCCGCTCAGCAGATCGGGGACCGACTTGGCGCCGGCCATGGCGTTGACCGCCAGGACGCCGACCACGGCGATGCCGACGATCGGCAGGATGCGAGGAACGTTTTTCATCGACGGTCTCTGAAAGGCGATCCGGGCCGCGACGCGGGGTCGGGGCCGTCGAACAGGTCATCATCCACCCGCGCCCGTGAACGGGCGGTTTCCCGCGAGGGGATGGGGGACGGATTATGCGAAGAATTGCCGGACGTCGCGGGACGCGAGGTCGCAGGCGGGGCGCTGCGGGCGCGGGCCTCGCGCTCCAGCATCGCTTCGAAGTCCTGCGCGCTCAGGCGACGGCCATTGGCCGAGGTCGGCTCGGGCGGCGGCTCGGAAGCCTGGGACGCGACGAAATCACGCGGATCGCGGGCCTGGCGTTGGCCCAGTTCTTGACGCGGCTCCGGCCGAGGCTCGGCCCGGCTCTCCACCCGGGGGGCCGAAGCCGCGCGGGTCATGCGGTCGTCCAGCTGGGCGGCCAGGAACTTGGCCTTCTCGATGCGGTCGGCCAGGTATTCGGAAGCCTCGTCGGTGGCCGCGCGCAGGTCGGCGAGACCCTGCTCGGCGCGCTGGGCGGCGTTGTCGAGATCGGCCACGGCCTTGCCGAAACCGGCCTGGGCGTCGCGCAGCGCCTTCAGCTTGCGCTCCAGGCGCCAACCGAAGACCAGCGCCACCATCAGCAGCACCGCCAGAAAGACCTGCAGGGCGACCGCGATCAGGCTCATTTCAGCTTCTGAACCGCCTTCTTCGCCGCGGGCGTCAGCGGGGCTTCGGCCCGGATGGCGATGGAATGGTTACGACGGCCCATCCGGCCGCGGGTAAGCGGAATCGACCCCGCCCGCAACTCTACTGGACTGTCGGGCGTGGCGTTCAGCATCAACGTGTCGCCGACCTGCAGGTTCAGCACCTTGGAAAGCGGCAGTTGCTGCTCGTCGAGCACCGCGCGCACCTCCATCTGGGTGGTCCACAGCTCGGTGGCCAAGTGGCCTTCCCAGATGTTGTCGCGGCCGAACTTCTCACCCATGAACTGCTGCAGCAGCATCTTGCGGATGGGCTCGAGCGTGGCGTAGGGCAGCAGCAGCTCGATGCGGCCGCCGCGGTCTTCCATGTCGATGCGCAGCTTCACCAGGATCGCGGCGTTGGCCGGACGGGCGATGGCCGCGAAGCGCGGGTTGGTCTCCAGGCGGTCCAGGGTGAAGGCCACCGGATGCAGAGGCTCGAAGGCCGCCTTGGCGTCGTTCAGCACCACCTCGACCATCCGCTGCACCAGCACCCGTTCGATGGTGGTGTAGGGGCGGCCCTCGATGCGCATGGCCGCGGTGCCGCGACGGCCGCCCAGCAGCACGTCGACGATCGAGTAGATCAGGTTGGAGTCGACCGTCAGCAGGCCGTAGTTGTCGAGCTCCTCGGCCCGGAACACCGCCAGGATGGCCGGCAGCGGGATCGAGTTCAGATAGTCGCCGAAACGGATCGAGCTGATGTTGTCGAGGCTGACCTCGACGTTGTCGGAGGTGAAGTTGCGCAGGGACGTCGTCATCAACCGCACCAGGCGGTCGAAGACGATTTCCAGCATCGGCAGGCGCTCGTACGAGACCAGGGCCGAGTTGATGATCGCGCGGATGCCGGTGCGGTCGTCGGAGCCGTCGCCGGACAGGTCGAAGCCCAGCAGGCTGTCGATCTCGTCCTGGTTCAGGATCCGCTCGGAGCCCATGTCTCCGCCGCCGCCGTCGTCCCAGCCGCTCATGCCGGCCATGCCGCCGCTGAAGTCGCCGAAGCTGTTCTCGGCGCCGCCGCCGGCCGCGTCGAAGGTCCCCGGAGGATTGTCCGCGGCCCACTGGGCCATTGCGGCCTGATCGTCGATCTCGTCTGCCATGATGGTTCGCCTCAGCCAGCCCGAAGGCTAGTTGATCAGCATCTCCTCGATCAGGACGGCGTTCACCTTCGAAGGGGCGGCCACCAGGTTGACCCGGCGCAGCAGCTCCGAGCGCAGCTGGTAGCTGCCCTGGCTGCCGGCGAGGTCTTCCGGGCGCAGCTCGCGCAGGAAGGTCTGGAACATGTCGGTCAGGCGCGGAAGGTTCGGGGTCAGGGCGTCGGCCGTTTCCTCGTCGGGCAGCTCGAAGGTCAGCTTGAGCTTCAGGAAGGTCGACTTGCCGTCGGCCGCCTGCATGTTCACGACGATGTCGGGCAGGGTGTAGAACACCACGCCGTCGGGGCCTTCCTTGATGACCGGCGCGCCGGCGCCGCCCTCGGCGGGCTTGGCCCCCTCGCCGCCCTCGCCGCCTTCCTTCTTTTCCTTTTTCTCTTTCTTCTTCTCGGCCTTTTCGCCGTGCTCGCCGGCGGCGGCTTCGCCTTCGGCGGCCGGCTTCGGCTTGAGCATGAAGAAGGCCGCGGCCCCGCCGCCGCCCAGCACGAGCACGCCGGCGGCCGCCGCGATCAGGACGATCGGCGGCTTCTTTTTTGCAGGAGCTTCACCCTCGGCGGCGCCCTCTTCGCCTTCGGGGGCGGGAGCTTCCTTGGGGGGTTTCTTGGCCACGCGGGAGTTCCTTGAAAACTATGGGTCCTACTTCTGCGCGAGCATGGTTAACGATGTCTTTTGAAGGCCATTTGGTCGCAGGCTGAATCTGCCTGCCAGGGCCCGCGAAAGCGTCGCCGTTAACCACCCTGTTTGCTGATTTTATTGCGCTTTTCGAGTTGGCACGAGGATTGCTTGTAGGGTTTCGGCGCATTTGTCGCGCCAAACTGCGAGTTAATCGTCATGGACAACGCGCTGTATGTGGGCCTTTCGCGGCAGATGACGCTCCGTCGTGAGCTGGACATCGTCGCGAACAACATCGCCAACGCCAACACCACCGGCTTCAAGGTCGAGGACCTGATGGTCCGCACCGAGGCGGCCAAGCCTGCGCGCACCGCGGGCGGCCCCGCGCCGATCAAGTTCGTGCTGGACGACGGCGTCGTCCGCGACTTCAAGCCGGGCGCCCTGAACCAGACGGGCGGGACCTTCGATCTGGCTCTGGAAAACCAGGGCTTCTTCAAGGTTTCGACCGCCGAGGGCGAGCGCTACACCCGCGACGGCCGCTTCACGACCAATCCGGAAGGCGTGCTGACCACCCAGCAGGGCGCCCCGGTGCTCGACGACGGCGGCGGCCAGATCACGGTCGATCCGCAACTGGGCGCCGTCACCATCGGCCGCGACGGCATCGTCAGCCAGGGCTCGGCCCGGGTCGGCAAGATCGGCGTCGCCCGCTTCTCCGACCTCTCCTCTCTGCGCAAGCAGGGCGACAATCTCTACCGCAACGCCGGTAACGAAACCCCGCAGTCGGCCACCGACGCGGTCATCCACCAAGGCATGCTGGAGGGGTCCAACGTCCAGCCCGTCCAGCAGATCACCAAGCTCATCGAGGTCAGCCGCGCCTACGAGAGCATCGCCAAGATGATGGACCAAACCGCCGAACTCTCGCGCTCCGCCGTCGAGCGTATGGGCAAGGTCCAGTAAGGGATTAACGACAGATGCAAGCGCTCCGCACCGCCACGACCGGCATGGCTGCCCAGCAGCTGAACGTCGAGGTCATCTCGAACAACATCGCCAACATGAACACCATTGGCTTCAAGCGCCAACGGGCCGAGTTCCAGGACCTGCTGTACCAGACGATCGAGCGCGCCGGCTCGCAGTCGTCCAGCGACGGCAACGTGGTCCCGACCGGCGTTCAGATCGGCGGCGGCGTCAAGGCCGGCTCGGTCTACCGCATCACCGAGCAAGGCACGCCTACGGCCACCAACAACCAGCTGGACGTGGCCATCCAGGGCAAGGGCTACCTGCAGATCCTGCTGCCCTCGGGCGAGACGGCCTATACCCGCGCCGGCAACTTCTCGACCAACGACCAGGGCCAGGTCGTCACCGAGGACGGCTACCAGGTGCAGCCGGGCATCACCATTCCCGAGAACGCCACGGCCATCACCATCGGCAAGACCGGCCTGGTGCAGGTCACGCTCGACGGCCAGACCGACCCGCAGACCGTCGGCCAGATCGAACTGGCCAACTTCATGAACGAAGGCGGCCTCGAAGCCATCGGCGACAACCTGTTCCTGGAAACCGGCGCCTCGGGCGCGGCCAACGTCGCCGCCCCCGGCTCGACCGGCTTCGGCACCCTGCTGCAGAACTACACCGAAGCCTCGAACGTCGACGCCGTCAGCGAAATCACCTCTCTGATCGTCGCCCAGCGCGCCTACGAGATGAACTCCAAGGTCATCACCACGGCCGACCAGATGCTCCAGGCCACCTCGAACCTGCGGTCGTAAGCTCATGAAATCCTTGATCCTCGCCGCTGCCGCTCTGCTGATCGCCGCCCCGGCCGCCTTTGCCGGCCAACCGGTCGAGCTGCGCCACGACACCACCGACGCCGACGGCGTGGTGACCCTGGGCGAGCTGTTCGACGGCGCTGGTTCGGCTGGCGGGATCGTCGCCGCACGCCGCCTGGGCCCCACCGTCGTGCTCGACGCCGCCCAGCTGCAGATGACCGCCCGCCGCGCCGGCCTCGACTGGGCCAACCCGCAGGGCCTGCGCCGCGTGATCGTCCGCCAGGGCGCGGAAAACGGCGGCCAGCTGGCCGGCGCCGCCGTCCAGCGTGGAAACGTGGAAGTTCTTGCCTATGCCCGCAGCCTGGCGGCCGGCGACATCGTCCAGCCCGAGGATCTGGTGTGGATCAAGGTCGCCTCGGCCCCGGCCGACGCCCCTTCCGACGCCGACGCCGTCATCGGCCTGAGCGCCAAACGCCCGCTGCGCCAGGGCGCGGCCGCCGCCCTGCGCGACGTCTCGGCCCCGCAGGCCATCAAGCAGGGTGATGTTGTCGCAGTCACCTACGACTACGGCGGCGTGGCCCTCACCTTGCAGGGCAAGGCCATGAGCGGCGCGGCCTCGGGGGAAGTCCTCAAGGTGCAGAACACCGCCAGCAAGAAGATCATCGAAGCCGTGGCCACGGGCCCCGGTTCGGCCGCCGTCGGTCCCCAGGCCCAGAGCCTGCGGATCCAGTCCAACTCCGTGCGCTACGCCGCCCGCTAAGAGCCAGAGATGTCCATGCGCCCCGCCGCCTTCGTCGCCCTCGCCCTGCTCGCCCCGATCGCCGCCTGCTCGACCGTCACCGAGGCCGTGAAGGGCCCCGAGCTGGCGCCCGTCGGCTATCCCGCCTCGCTGGCCCCGATGGCCCCGACCTATGTCTCGGCCCGCGAACCGGCCCCGCAGGCGGCTTCGGCCAACTCGCTTTGGCGCGTCGGCGCCCGCGCCTTCTTCAACGACCAGCGCGCCAGCCGTGTCGGCGACATCGTCACCGTGCTGATCGAGATCGACGACAGCGCCAGCACCTCTAACGCCAGCAAGTCGTCGCGCACCTCGTCGGGCAGCGCCGGCGTCAGCAACTTCTTCGGCCTGGAATCCAGCCTCGGCAAGGTTCTGCCGGGCGGCTTCGACCCGGCCAACGCCGTGGGCACCAACTCGGCCTTCTCCAACGCCGGCGCCGGCAGCGTCAGCCGCTCGGAGAAGATCAACCTGACGGTCGCCGCGATCGTCGCCCAGGTCATGCCCAACGGCAACATGGTGATCCAGGGCACCCAGGAGGTGAAGACCAACAACGAGCTGCGCCAGCTGACGGTGGCCGGCATCGTGCGTCCGGAAGACATCTCCTCGGCCAACACCATCAAGCACACCCAGATCGCCGAAGCCCGCATCAGCTACGGCGGCCGCGGCGACATCAGCCGCGTGCAGAAGACCCCGGCCGGCCAGTCGCTGGTCGAGAAGTTCTCGCCCTTCTGATCCTGAG
This sequence comes from Caulobacter hibisci, assembly GCF_016135805.1. Lineage (GTDB taxonomy): Bacteria > Pseudomonadota > Alphaproteobacteria > Caulobacterales > Caulobacteraceae > Caulobacter > Caulobacter hibisci. The sequence goes on along the minus strand of NZ_JADWOX010000018.1, from coordinate 58,640 downwards.
ACGAGGCCGGCGCGCGCTTTCCTGACCGGAAGCGCGCCGGTCGGCAGAAACCGCCTGGGCCGGCGGGGCGTTCTCCTGAGCAAGGAGACATCGCCCCGTGTCCAACATCCGGCCTAGCGTCCGCCTGCAGATCCTGCCCACCGCCGCCGCGCTCGCCGCGCTGCTGCTGAGCGCCTGCGCGCACGAGCGGCCGGCAAATCCCGCCTACGCCTGGGCCTATCTCAACGAGCCCGGCGAAGGCCCCAAGCTGGCCTACGGCCGCCCGTCGAGCGACGAGGTGCTGCTGATGCTGGCCTGCCCGACCGCGGGCGGACCGGTGGAGGTGTCGGCGGCGGGGATCGAGGGCGAGGCCATAGCGCTGTCCAGCCGCGACCAGACGTCGCGCCTGGCCGCGAAAGCCGCCGATGACGGCGTAACCGGGCCCCTGCTGCTGGCCCGGACGACCCCGCGCGACCCTGCACTAGGCAATTTTCGCCGCACGGGCGATCTTGCAATCCTTAACGCCGGCCAGCGCCACGACATCGCCGCCAGCGGCGACGAGCGCCGCGGCGTGAAGGCGTTCTTCAAGGCTTGCGGCAGCTAGATCCCTCTCCCCTTACGGGAGAGGGTGGCCTCTGAAGGAGGTCGGGTGAGGGGTCGCACCCACAGAAACGCCGCGAAAGCCGATCAGCTTTCGCGGCGTCTGACTTTTGAGAGACCCCTCATCCGGCGCTTCGCGCCACCTTCTCCCGCAAGGGCAGAAGGATCAGGTCAAGCCCGCCGCCCCGCGGCGCTGACATTGTCCATGCCCAGCGCCGAAAGCGCCCCGCGCATGATGCCCTCGGCGTCGAGGCCGGCCTCGGCGTACATGACGTCGGGCTTGTCCTGGTCCTGGAAGACGTCGGGCAGACCCAGGGTGCGGATCTTCAGGCCGCGATCCAGGGCGCCGTGCTGGGCCAGGGCCTGCAGCACGAAGGCCCCGAAGCCGCCCATGGCCCCCTCTTCCACCGTGACGATGGCCTCGTGCTCGCGCGCCAGGCGCAGCAGCAGGTCCAGATCCAGCGGCTTGGCGAAGCGGGCGTCGCAGACGGTGGCCGAGAAGCCCCGCGCGGCCAGCAGGTCGGCCGCCTTCAGGCTTTCGCTCAGGCGCGTGCCGAACGAGACGATGGCGACGCTGGTCCCTTCGCGGACGATGCGGCCCTTTCCGATCTCCAGAGGCTCGGCCGGACCGGCCGGCAGTTCCAGGCCCAGGCCCTCGCCGCGCGGATAGCGGAAGGCGCTGGGGCGGTCGTCGATCTCGACGGCAGTGGCGACCATGCGGGCCAGTTCCAGCTCGTCGGCTGCGGCCATCAGCACCATGCCGGGCAGAGCGCCCATGAAGCCGATGTCGAATGAACCGGCATGGGTCGGGCCGTCGGCGCCGACCAGGCCGGCGCGGTCCATGGCGAAGCGCACCGGCAGGCGCTGGATCGCCACGTCGTGCACCACCTGGTCGTAGCCGCGCTGCAGGAAGGTCGAATAGATCGCCGCGAACGGCTTCATGCCATCGGCGGCCAGGCCCGCGGCGAAGGTCACCGCGTGCTGCTCGGCGATGCCGACGTCGAAGGTGCGGGTCGGGAATTCCTTCTCGAACAGGTCAAGGCCCGTGCCCGAGGGCATGGCGGCGGTGATGGCGACGATCTTGTCGTCGACCTTGGCCTGCTTGACCAGTTCCTGGGCGAACACCTTGGTGTAGCTGGGCGGGCCGGCGGCGGCCTTCTGCTGCTGGCCGGTGACGACGTCGAACTTGGCCACGGCGTGCAGCTTGTCGGCCGCGCCCTCGGCCGGGGCGTAGCCCTTGCCCTTCTGGGTGACGACGTGGACGAGGACCGGCTTGTCCTTGAATTCGCGGGCGTTCTTCAGCACAGAGACCAGGGCGTCCATGTCGTGGCCGTCGATCGGGCCGACATAGTGGAAGCCCAGCTCCTCGAAGAAGGTGCCACCGGTGACCATGCCGCGGGCGTATTCCTCGGCCTTGCGGGCCGCGTCGCGGATCGGGGTCGGCAGCTTTTCGACGACCGTCTTGCCCAGCTTGCGCGCCTTGCGATAGGCGCCGCCCGAGACGAGATTGGCCAGATAGGCGCTCATCCCGCCCACCGGCGGGGCGATCGACATATCGTTGTCGTTGAGGATGACAGTCAGCTGGCGCGTGGCGTCGGTGGCCGCGTTCATCGCCTCGTAGGCCATGCCCGCGCCCAGCGAGCCGTCACCGATCACGGCGACGACGGCGTTGTCCTCGCCTTTCGCGTCGCGCGCGGCGCAGAAGCCCAGGGCCGCCGAGATCGAGGTCGCCGCGTGGGCCGCGCCGAACGGGTCGTATTCGCTCTCGGCCCGCTTGGTGAAGCCCGACAGGCCCCCGCCCTGGCGCAGAGTCGTGATGCGGTCGCGGCGCCCGGTCAGGATCTTGTGCGGATAGGCCTGGTGGCCGACGTCCCAGATCAGGATGTCCTTGGGCGTCTCGTAGACGTGGTGCAGGGCCACGGTCAGCTCGACCACGCCCAGGCCCGCGCCCAGGTGGCCGCCGGTGACGGAGACGGCGGCGATCGTCTCGGCGCGCACCTCCTGCGCCAGCTGCTTGAGCTCGGCGATCGACAACCCGCGCGTATCGGCGGGCGAGGAGACGGTGTCGAGAAGAGGAGTTTGCGTCGGCATGTCTGTAAAGAGCGCGGTCAGTTGCGGCGGTCCAGCACGAAATCAACGCTTTCGCGAAGATGGTCGGCTCTGTCGCCAAAGATATCGAGGTGAGCCTTGGTCTGCGTCGAGAGCAACTCGACCCGTTCCTTGGCGGCTTGCAGACCCAGAAGGGTCACGTAGTTGGCCTTGCCCTTGACGGCGTCCTTGCCGCCGGCGGCCTTGCCCAGCAAGGCTTCGTCGCCCTCGGCGTCGAGAATGTCGTCGACGATCTGGTAGGCCAGGCCCAGGTCCTGGGCAAAGCCCATCAGCGCCGCGCGCTCCTCGGGTTTGGCCCGGGCGATGATCAGCGGAATTTCGAAGGCGAAGGCGATCAGGGCGCCGGTCTTCAGGCGCTGCATGCGGGCTACCGCCCCCAGGTCGTCGCGAACGCCCAGCAGGTCGATCATCTGGCCGCCGGCCATGCCCTTGGCGCCCGAGGCTATGGCCAGCTTGCGCACCAGCTCCGAACGGATATGGCCGTCGTCGTGGGTGTCGGGGTGGGCCATGATCTCGAAGGCGGCGGTCTGCAGGCTGTCGCCGGCCAGGATCGCGGTCGCCTCGTCATATTGGATGTGCACGGTCGGTCGGCCGCGGCGCATGTCGTCGTCGTCCATGGCCGGCAGGTCGTCGTGCACCAGGCTATAGGCGTGGATGCACTCCAGCGCGCAGGCCGCGCGCAGCACCGGCCGCTCGGGCAGGTCGAACATCTTGCCCGTTTCCAGCGCGAAGAACGGCCGCAGGCGCTTGCCGGGACCGAGCGCCGCGTAGCGCATGGCCTCGGTCAGCCGGCTTTCGGGCCCGTCGGCGCGCGGCAGCAGCTCGTCGAGCGCCACGGTGACGATATCGGCCGCCTGGGCGATGCGCTTGCCAAGGTCGCTCAAAACAGCTTTCCCCCGTTCGGCGCCGGCCGATCGACCGTCACGAGGACGACCTCGCCCTCGTCGTCGGGAAAGCCCAGGCAAAGGACCTCCGACATGAACGGGCCGATCTGGCGCGGCTTGAAGTTCACCACCGCCGCCACGCGACGCCCGACCAGCTGGTCGATCGCATAGTGGCGGGTCACCTGGGCCGACGAGCGCTTGACGCCGATCGCCGGTCCAAAATCGATCGTCAGCTTGTAGGCTGGCTTGCGGGCTTCGGGAAAGGCCTCGGCCGCGGTGATCGTCCCTACGCGGATATCCACGCGCTCGAAATCCTCGAACGCGATCGTCGGCGCGATCTTCGGCGAGGCCTGCCCCATCAGGAGAACTCGGCCGGCTCGACGCCCGCGGCGCCGCCTTGTCCAAGCACGATCTTCTCGACCTTCAGGCGCGCGGCTTCCAGCTTCTTCTCGCAGTGGGCCTTCAGGGCCGCGCCGCGCTCGTAGATGTCGATCGACCGCTCCAGCGGCGCCTGGCCCGATTCCAGCTCGGACACGATCTTCTCGAGCTCGGCCAGGGCCTGCTCGAAGCTCAGGGCCGAGAGATCATGCACAGGGGAAGCGGCGTCGGTCATTTCTACTCCAGGGAGAAGCGGGCACCCTAGTCAGTGGGCGGCCCGCGGGCAACGGCTGTGAGGCTTCAGGCGCGCTCGAAGCGCTTGACGCACCAGTACTGGAAGCCCTGGTCGAGGGTCTTCTTCAGCCCGCGCTTCTGCAAGGCCACGCCGATCATGGTGTTGAAAAAGCCGTGGGCCACCAGCAGCACGTTCTTCCCGTCCTGCGACAGGGCGATCAGGGCGTCGGCGGCCGCGTCGGCGCGCACCTCGGCCTGCTTGCGGTTTTCCTGGCCCATATGATGGTCGAAGAACCACCACCAGAAGCGCGAGAAGAAACCCCACTTCTTGGGCGACAGCTTGATCCAGCTGGGCCAGGGCGGCGGCGGCAGCGGGGCCTCGATGAACATCGGGTCGCGGGGAAAGTCGCGGCCGCCGGCGATGGCCTGGGCGGTCTCGATCGAGCGGCGGCGGGTCGAGGAGATGATGACGTCGGCCTTGCGGGCGATCTCCAGCAGGCCATCCGGCGGGGTCTGGCCGGCCAGCAGGCCGCCTTCCTCGTACAGGGCCCACCAGTCGCCATAGGCCTTGGCGCTGAAATGCACCTTGCGCGACAGGGCGGGCTCGCCGTGGCGAGCCAGGACGATCGTCCCGGGCGGGCGGACCACGGGCGAGGCGGTCTGGTCGGCGGTCGGTGCGTCGGCCATTTTCCTCGACGGTCCGGCTCGCGCTGGGCGCGGCGCCGGGTCCCTATCCTTCCTGAAGTGCTCGAACATGCGCCTGGGCCGAACGGCCGAGCGCTTCGAGGTCGTACCCGCCCTCGAGCGAGGAGACAATACGCCCTCTGGATCGATGGTCGGCGACCGTCACGATCGCCCGCGTCGCCCAGGCGAAGTCCTCGACTTCAAGGCTTTGCTGCGCCAGGGGATCGCGGGCATGGGCGTCGAACCCGGCCGAGACCAAGATCAGGTCGGGGGCGAAGGCGTCGACCCGTCCCATCAGCCCCTCGAACGCCCCGCGCCAGGATTCGCTGGTCGCGCCGGGCGCCACCGTGGCGTTGACGATGTTGCCCAGGCCCTTCTCCGACGGGTCGCCGGTGCCGGGGTAGAGCGGCGACTGGTGGATCGAGGCGACCATCACCGTCGGGTCGTGCTCGAACGCCGCCTGGCTGCCGTTGCCGTGGTGGACGTCGAAATCGACGATGGCCACGCGCCGCAGGCCGCTGGCCTGGGCGACCCTGGCGGCGATCGCCACGTTGGAGAACACGCAAAAGCCCATGGGCGTGGCCGGCTCGGCATGGTGGCCAGGCGGCCGCACGGCGCAGAAGGCCCGGCTCCCCTCCCCGCTCGCCACATGACGCACGGCCGCCGCCACCGCCCCGGCCGCCCGCCGCGCGGCGATCAGGCTGCCCGTGGACATCACCGTATCGGGGTCCAGCGCATGGATCCCAGCATGCGGCGCGGCGGCGAAGATCGAATCGACGAAGGCGGCCGGATGGATCCGCAGCAGGTCGGCCGGATCGACCAGCGGCGCCTCGAACGGCTCCAAGTCGAGATTGGCGTCGTCCTCCAGCGCGTCGATCACCGCCCTCAGCCGCGCCGGGCTCTCCACGTGACCGGGCCCTGGCCGGTGGTCGAGCATGTCGGCATGGGTGAACAGCGAGATGGCCATGGAACGAGGTTATGCCGGATGGATCGCGGGAGCCAAGCGCAGCCGGATTCTCTTCCCCCTCTCTCTTAGAGAGAGGGAGGGGCCCGCCGCGAAGCGGTGGGAGGGTGAGTGGTTTCGCCGCCTACAGGAAAATCCCAATTCCTCTGATTGAAAACACCGCACCGCCCCGCCTGACTTTGCGCATGGACAGGACCGCTACGCCCGCCGCCTTCGCCAAAGCCAGACCTTGGCGGAGAAGACGCTGTGGGCGCTCGTCCGCAACCGCCGCCTCGCCGGCTTCAAGTTTCATGCGGCAGATCGCGATCGGCCGCTATTTCACGGACTTCGTCTGCGAGGCGGGCAAGCTCATCGTGGAGCTCGACGGCGCGGCTCATGACGGTCGTGAAGTCTATGACGATCATCGCACCGACACGTTGAAGCGGATTGGGTACGTGGTTCTCAGATTCCTCAATGAACGGGTCTTGGCGGACCCCGGCGGAACCGCCGCCGATATCCTGGCCGCGCTCCGATCGGTGAGGCCGTAACCACTCACCCTCCCACGCCTTCGGCGCGGGCCCCTCCCTCTCTCTAAGAGAGAGGGGATCGCGGCCGCAACCCCAACACTCTACACCCCCGCCTTCGCCGCCGGCCGCGCCATCATCGCCTCCAGCCAGCGCTTCACGTGCGCCAGCTCCGGATCGGGCCGAAACCGAGCCATCCGCGCGAAGTCGATTCCCGTCACGGCCAGGATGTCGGCGATGGTCACCCGGTCGCCGGCGATGAACGGGCTTTCGGCCAGACGCCTGTCGAGCACCCGGATGCCCTTCTCGGCGGCGGCGCGGTTGTTGGCGGCGACTTCGGGGACCTGGGTCTCGATCGCCGCCAGGGCCGGATGGCTGTGGCGCACGGTCAGCATCAGCGGCGTGGCCACCAGCATCTCGGCCCGCCGCGCCCACATCTCGATCACCGCGACCTCGCGCGGATCGGCGCCGAACAGGTTGGGCTCGGGATAGGCGCTTTCCAGGTAGCGGCAGATGGCCACCGACTCGGTGATCGTGGTCGTCTCGTCGATCTCCAGGGCGGGCACGTTGGGCAGGCCAGCCTTGGCCAGGTAGTCGGGCGCGCGGTGCTGGCCGGCGAAGATGTCGATCTCGACGATCTCGACGTCCTCGATCCCCTTCTCGGCCATGAACCACCGCACCCGGCGCGGATTGGGCGCACGACGGCTGTCGTAGAGCTTCATTCTGATAGTCCTCCCGTCGCCATAAGAGCCCTTCCCCCTTGATGGGGGAAGGGTTGGGATGGGGGTGGTTACGGCGTCAGACGACAAAGCGCCGGATCTCCGCCGCGACGCGCTCGGCGATCTCCTCGGGATTTCCGAACGCCTCGACATCCCGCACCCGCAGCACGCGATAGCCCTGGCTCGCCAGCCAGGCGTCCCGCTCGGCGTCATGCAGCTGTTCTTCGGAAAGGTCGTGCCGCCCACCGTCGACCTCGATCACGAGCCGCGACGGATGATGCACGAAGTCGGCGACGTAGCGGCCGATCGGCGCCTGGCGCCGGATATGGAGGTCGAGCGCTCTAAGCGCTTTCCAGAGGTTCCGCTCGCTGGCGGTCATCTCCCGCCGAAGACGGCGGGCTCGGCCGACGGCGCCAGGCGCATGTGTCGGCCTTGGTTCTCGTTCGGACACGCCGCAGCCACCCCCATCCCCGGCCCTTCCCCCATCAAGGGGGAAGGGAGGAGACTGAGCAACTATAGATCGGTCAAAGCCCGAACAGCGCCCGGGGCATCAGGCCGATCAGCGAACCGGTCAGGCAGGTGGCCAGGAAGCCGGCCAGCATGGCCTTCCACACCAGGCTCAGCACTTCCTGGCGGCGCTGGGGCACCAGCACCGAGAAGCCGGCGACGTTCATGCCGACCGAGCCGATGTTGGCGAAGCCACACAGGGCATAGGTCATGATCATCCGCGAGCGCTCGTCGAGCGTCGACGCGCCGGTCTTGGCCATCTGGATGAAGGCGGTGAACTCGGTGAGGATCAGCTTGGTGCCCAGCAGGCCGCCGGCGCTGCCGGCTTCCTTCCAGGGGATGCCCATCGACCAGGCCAGGGGCGAGAACACCACGCCCAGGCCGCGTGTCAGGCTCAGCGGCTCGCCGCCGACGGCCGGCAGCAGGGCCAGGAACTTGTCGAGCATGGTGGCCAGGGCCACGAAGACGATCAGGGTCGCGCCGACGTTCAGCGCGATCTGCAGGCCGTCGGTGGTGCCCTTCATGACGGCGTCGATGGCGCTGCCGTAGGTCTTGTCCTCGGCGGCCAGGTCCAGGTCGCCGCCCTTTTCCAGCGGATCCGACGGCACGACGATGCGGGCCAGCAGCACGCCGGCCGGGGCCGAGATGATTGAGGCGGTCAGCACGTGGGCCGCGGCGTTGGGCAGCACGTCGGCCAGGATGGTGGCGTAGGCGACCATGGTCGAGCCGGACACGCAGGCCATGCCGACCGTGATCAGCATGAACAGTTCCGAGCGGCTCAGCTTGTCGAGATAGGCGCGGATGAAGATCGGGCCTTCGATCTGGCCCATGAAGATGGTGGCGGCGGTGGCCAGGGCCGGCGGCCCGCGCAGGCCCAGGGTCTTCTGGAACACGAAGCCGAAGCCTTGGGCGGCCCACTTCAGGATTTTCCAGTGCCACAGCAGCGCCGACAGGGCGCAGACCACCAGGATCACCGGCATGACGCGGAAGGCGAAGATGAAGCCCGCACCCGGATTGCTGACCGGATAGGGCTGGTCGCCGCCGGCCAGGAAGCCGAACACGAAGGCGGTGCCGGCCTGGGTGGAGGCGCCGAGGCCCTCGACCGCGCCGTTGACGCCGCGCAGCATCTGCTGGGCCTGCGGCAGGCCGAACAGCAGGACGACCAGGCCGACCTGGATGATCAGGGCGCCGATGGCCAGCACCCATGGGAAGCGCTTGCGGTTTTCGGAGACGAGCCAGCAAAGGCCGAGGGTGAGCGCCAGGCCGGCGAGGGCCTGAACGTTCTCGGGACGGAAAAGCAAGACGGCGGAACCTTAAGTATGAAGCGACGCCCCCGCGACGCCGGCCAAGGGGCCAGTTTGTCCAACACAAGCGCGCCCGGCGCAAGCGGCTTGCTTAACCTTTGGCGTGGCGAGCGCCGGCGCCTGCTGGGCGGGCGACGGGCTGGTCAAGACGCGAACACGGCCGCGGAGGGAGAGTCCCCGCGGCCGTGCGCCGTCTGGATCGGAAAGCTCGGCCTTAAGCGGCGATGCTGACCGACTGGGTCGTGCTGGAGCTGTCGCTGCTGGCCGTGCTGCTCGTCGCGGCGTCGGCCAGCTGCTGCAGCAGCTTCTGCATCATGTCCGACGCCAGGCTCGAACTCGACAGCGTGCTGGCGAGGGTCGAGGTGGTGTCGGTGGTGTCGGAGGCCTGCTTCAGCAGCGAGGCGAACTCGTCGCCGGACAGGCCGCCGTCGCCGTTCGTGTCGGCCGACGAGATCAGCGAGGAGGCGGCCGAGGTCGCATCGGTGCTGTCGGTGCTGTCGGTATAGGCGGCGGCCAGTTCGGCGGCCGAAACGGTGCCGTCCTCGTTGGTGTCGAGGCTGTCGAACACCTCGCTGGAGCTGGAAGCGCCGCCAGCGCCGCCGGCCCCACCGCCACCGCCGCCACTTTCACTGCTCGCGCTTTCAGACGGCGGCGGTCCGGGTGGCGGACCGCCCATGCCGCCAGGGCCGCCCGAGGCTTGGGCCAGGGCCGCGAACTCGTCGCCCGACAGGCTGCCGTCGCCGTCGGTGTCGCCGTCGGAGATCAGGCTTTCGACGGCCGACGAGACGTCGTCCGACTCGCCCAGCGCGCTGCTGAGGGCCGTGGTCAGCTCGTCGGTCGACAGGGTTCCGTCGGCGTCGGTGTCGAGGGACTCAAAGCCCCCCTGGCCCGGGCCGCCCATGCCCTGCATCCCGCCCATCTGGCTCATGCCGCCTTCCTGCATGGAAAGCAGCGAGCCGAGGGTTTCGGAGCTGAAACTTTCGCCGCTCGAGCCTTGCGAGCTCATGGGCGGCGGGGGCGGCGGCGGGGGTGAACCGCTGCCGACCTGCAGTTCTTGCCCAGTGGACGCGCTGCTGGACGTGCTGCTGGTGGTCGACGCCGCGCTGGCCGCGGACGTCGTTGAGGAGCTGCGCATCGACTGCAGCAACTGCTGCATGATCGAGGAACTGCTCAGGCTGGAAACGCTCAAGGCGATTTCTCCTGGTGCCGGTGGACGCGCACGAAGCGCGGAAAACACGCGCCCTTGCCCGAGGCGCGCTCCGGTCCCAGCGAAAAACATTCCACATTTCAGCGTGTTGCAGTGGTGAAATGTGCACAGGCCAATCCTTCTCCCCCTGCGGGAGAAGGTGTCGGCGGCAGCCGACGGATGAGGGGTCGCACAAACGCAAAACGCCGCGACAGCGGATCGGCTGGCGCGGCGTTCGACGTCTGAGAGACCCCGACCTCCCTCCGGGAGGGCACCCTCTCCCGCAGGGGGAGAGGGATGAGGACCTACTTCCCCGACACCAGCTCCTTCACCAGCGCCTCGCGGCCGTAGACCTTGGTCAGGGCCTCGGTGATCGCCGCCGTCGAGACCACCACGGTGCGGTTGATCGAACCGTCATAGCCGAAGGCGCCGCCCAGAGAGTGGATGTTGCCGTCGAAGGCCGCGCCGATCACCCGGCCCTTGGCGTCGATCACCGGCGAGCCCGAGTTGCCGCCGATGATGTCGTTGGTGGTGACGTAGTCGTAGACCGTCTTGGGGTTCAGCTTGTCCTTGGCGGCGATCCAGCGCGGGGCGGCCTGGAAGGGCTCGGCGCCGGTGACGCGGTCGTAGAAGCCGGCGAAGTCGGTGAACGGGGTGATCGTGCGGCCGCGATGGGTCCAGCCGGCGACCTTGCCGTACGACAGGCGCAGGGAGAAGGTCGCGTCCGGATAGACGCTGTCGCCCAGCACCGCGAAGCGGGCCTTGGCGATGCGCTCGGCGGCGGCGTCGGTCGGAGCGGTGACGCTGGCCTCGTAGGTCTTGCGCACCTCGCGGCCCAGCCCTTCGGTCTTCAGCACGAACTGGATCATCGGGTCGTCCGAGGCCTGGACGGCGGCCAGACCCCCGTCCCACAGCGCCTTGCGCACGGCAGGATCGGCCAGCTTGCTGCCGGCGACCAGGCGGGCCGACAGGCCCTCGGGGCTTTCCTTGCCCAGCAGCAGCTTCACGGCCGGGGCATCGGCGGTCAGGTACTCGCGGGTCTTCAGCAGCCAGTGCTCGAGATAGAGCTGCTCCAGCGGCGCATCGACCGGCCGCTTGTCCAGCAGCCGCTTCTCGGCCAGCGGCAGGCGGGTGTCGCCATATTCGGGCAGGCGCTCGGCCGAGGGCTTGGCGCGCTCCTGGGCGCCGCGCACAAGGGTGCGGGCGTAGCCATAGAGGTCCGAGCCGCCGCCGGCCGAGGTTTCGAGCTGACGCATCGGCACGAACTGGTCGGCCACGGCGGCCTGGGCCTTGTCGATCTCGCTCCACGGGTCGCCGATCTCGGCGGCCAGCTTCGGATCGGCGGCGACCTTCGTCCTCAGGTCGGTCTCGGCGGCGCGCTTGGCGTCCATGAACTTCTTGTCGCTGAGCACGAACTGCTGGCCGAAGAACACCTTGTAGCTGTTCTCCACCCCAGCCAGCGGCTGGTTGGCGATGCGCTTGTTCTCTTCGTTCTGCTCGCCGAACTGGATCAGGCGGCCGCGCATCTCCGAGCGCTGCAGCTGGCCGATCGGGATGATCAGGTCGCGGTTGGTCTCCAGCTGCGAAACGGTCAGCTGGCGCTGAGTGGTGCCTGGATTGCCGGCCACGAAGGTCGGCTCGCCTTCCACCGGTGCGGTGGCGCGCCAGGCCAGGTGGCTGGGGGTCACGGCCGGCTTGCCGTCCTCGTACAGGCGCAGGAAGGCGCTATCGAGGTTGAAGCGCGGGAAGTTGAAGTTGTCCGGGTCGCCGCCGAAGAAGGCCGTGGCGTATTCCGGCGCGAACACCAGGCGTACGTCGGCGTAGCGGCGGTACTTGTACACCTTGTACTGGCCGCCGCGGTAGAAGCTGATGGTCTGGCAGCGCAGGGTCTTGTCCTGGCCGCAGGCGGCCAGCTCGGCCGTGGCGAAGGCCGCGTCGCGCGCCTTGACGAAGTCCTGGCCGGTCTTGCCCGCGCCGGCCGCCTTGACCTGGTCTGTGACGTCGAGGATCGACAGCAGCACCTCGGCCTGCATGCCCGCGCACTTCAGTTCCTCTTCCCGCGCGCCGGTCAGGAAGCCGTCCTTGACGTAGTCCTTGCCCTCGCTCGACAGCGCCTGGGTACAGTCGGCCACGCAGTGGTTGTTGGTCAGGACCAGACCCTGGCCCGAGACCACCGAGGCCGAACAGCCCGTGGTCAGGCGCACGGCCGAGGCGCGCACCGTGTCGAGCCACTTCTGGTCGATGTCGACGCCGTAGGTCTGCTTGACCTTGGCCGAGGGGAAATTGTCGAAGGTCCACATGCCTTCATCGGCCTGGGCCGCGCCGGCGGCCGCGAACGAGAGCACCAGGGCCGAGGCGGCCAGGGTCGAGCGAGCGAGAGTCTTCATCAAGCGTCCTTGGCGCGGCGTCGCGCGCAGCTGCGTATAATATAACACTTCTTAGACAAGCCGAACCGCCGCCGCCAGCCTTGTTTCCCGTCTTGCCTTGCAGGCGCAAAAAACATGCTCGCGGAGGCCGTTCCGTCGAAGGGACTTAGCTTACCCCGATTTAACTTGGCCGAAAGCCGATCCCATTGTTCTTCTACAACCGTGAATTGGGGGAGCGGTTCGTAATGTCGTTGGCTTTGGCCACCCTGCTATATGAGTGGCGTCGATACATGGCGGCCGTCGTCGCCCTGGCCTTTTCGGGCCTGCTGGTGCTGGCGCAAGTCGGCATGTTCGTCGGCATCGGCAAGGGCTTCACTGCCCAGATCGACCGCGCCCGCGCCGACATCATGGTGCTGGGCCCCGGCGCCAAGGCGCTGTTCGGCGGCCCCTCGGGCCTGCCCCGCCGGATGATCCCGCTGGTCTACAGCCACCCCGAAGTGATCCAGGTCGCCCCGCTCGACGGCTCGGGCGGCCGTTTCCAGAACATCCTGTCGCCCGAACAGCAGGCCAAGGCCGAGGCCCGGGCCAAGCGCGGCGAGAAGGGCGGCGGCGGCCGCAAGACCGAGTTCGTCAACGTCACCGTCATCGACGCCATCCCCGGCTACGTGACCGTGCCCACCGACTACAGCAACGACATGATCGAGGCCCTGCGCCGCCCCTATTCGGTGGCCATCGATCAGACCGCCCTCAAGCGCCTGGGCGTCAAGAAGGGCGACAAGGCCATCTACAATGGCAAGACCATCACCATCGGCGTGGTCACCACCGGCTATCCCAACATCATCCAGCCCACCCTGGTGATGTCGCGCGACACCCTGCGGATGCTCGGCGAGGCCGATACCGGCCAGCGCGTCGGCCCCCTGATGGTGTCGATCCGTGACCCCGCCCGCGCCGAGATCGTCGCCGCCCAGCTGAACAAGAAGGCCGACGGCAAGTTCCGCGCCTGGACCCGCCAGGAACTGGCCGACGCCAATTCCGGCGCCATGCTGGAAGACCAGATCATCGGCATCATGCTGGGCTTCTCGGCCTTCCTCGGCCTGCTGATCGGCGTGGCCATCACCTGGCAGACCCTGCGCGGCGCGATCATGGCCAACATCAAGGAGTTCGCCTCCCTGCGGGCCCTGGGCGTCTCGATGGGCGACCTGCGCAACATCGTCATGGAGCTCAGCTTCTGGGTCGGGATCGTGGGCGTGCTGGCCGCGGGCCTGCTGACCTGGCTGGTCAGCCTGCTGGCCACCGCCGGCGGCGTGCCGATGTATTTCCCGCCCGTGCTGATCGCGATCGTGGCGGTGTTCCTCGTCGTCATCGCCATGCTGTCGGGCTTCCTGTCCCTCGGCGTCCTCAAGAACAGCCAGCCGGCGGATCTCCTGCGATGAGCGGAAACAACAACGCCCACAAGCGCGGCGAGAGCGCCCTGTCCGCCAAGGGCCTCGTCAAGCGGTTCAAGACCGGCCGCACCTTCATCGAGGTGCTCAAGGGGGTCGATTTCGACGCGCGCCACGGCGACGTGACCATGGTCATGGGCCCGTCGGGCTCGGGCAAGTCCACCCTGGTGGCGGCGCTGTCGGGTCTGCTGAAGCCCGACGAGGGCCACGTGGCGGCGCTGGAAGCCGACGACCTGTGGTCCCTGCCGAAGGGCAAGATCGATCGCTTCCGCCTCGATCACTGCGGCTTCATCTTCCAGGGGTTCAACCTCTTCCCCGCCCTCACCGCCAAGCAGCAGGTGATGACGGTGCTGAAGTACCAGGACGTCGGCCCCGGCGAAGCGGCCCGGCGCGCCCAGGCGGCGCTGGAGTCCGTGGGCCTGGGCCCGCGCGTCAACCAGCGTCCGTCGGAACTGTCGGGCGGCGAGAAGCAGCGCGTGGCCATCGCCCGCGCCCTGGCCAAGAACCCCAACCTGATCTTCGCCGACGAACCCACCTCCGCCCTCGACGGCAAGAGCGGCGAGACGGTGATCAAGCTGCTGCGCGCGGCCGCCACCGAGCGCGGCGCGGCGGTGATCTGCGTGACTCACGACCCGCGGCTCGAGGCCTATGCCGACCGCGTCATCCACATCGAAGACGGCCGGATCCTGGACGACGTGCGCCGCACGCCGGAAGCCAATCCCGCGCCGCTCAGCCACTGATATTTCGGGGAAAGTTCAAATGCCCAGGTTTCTGCGCCGCCCGGCCTTCTGGATCGTCATCGTCGTCCTCGGACTGGTCGGCGGCAGCTTCTTCTACGTGAAGGGCCAGGCCGCCGAGAAGAAGAAGAAGCTGGAGGTCGCCGCCGCCCAGGAGGAGCCCTCCCCCTATGCGGCCATCGCCAACGGCAAGGCCGACATCGAGGGCGGCGTGATCCAGGTGGCCGCGCGCCGCCAGGGCATCGTGCGCCAGGTGTTCGTGCAGGAAGGCGACGCCGTCGTCGCGGGCCAGCCGCTGGCCAAGCAGGAGGACGACGAGCCCCGCCTGGCCGCCCAGACCGCCGCGGCCAACCTCGCTTCCGCTCGTGCCCAGCTGGCCCTGCACCAGGTGCAGCTGCGCACCGCCCAGCGCGAGTACAAGCGCCTGCAGAACCTGTCGGCGTCCAACTTCGTCGCCGCCCAGCGCCTCGACCAGGCCAGCGACCAGATCGCCCAGGCCCAGGCCAATATCGGCGCCCAGCAGGCCGCCATCGCCGTCGCCACCGCCCAGGTCAGCCAGGCCAACTTCACCCAGGAACTGACGGTGATCCGCGCGCCGGCCAACGGCCGCATCGCCCGCCGCTACGCCAATCCCGGCGCCGGCGCCTCGACCCTGAACGTCACCTCGATGTTCGACCTCGAGCCCGACACCCAGCGCATCGTCCGCGCCGAGATCGTCGAGGCCGACCTGCCCAACGTGAAGACCGGCCAGGAGGTCGAGATCCAGCCCGAGAGCGACCCCGACAAGGTCTATGTCGGCAAGGTCCTGCGCCGCGCCGCCGTCTTCGGCGCCCGCAAGCTGGCCTCCGACGATCCCAGCCAGCGCAGCGACGAACGCGTCGTCGAGGTCGTCGTCAGCGCCGACGGCGCCCCGCTGCTGGTCGGCCAGCGCGTGCTGGTGAAGTTCATGAAGCCGGGCAAGAAGGCCGGCGTGAAACGCGACAAGCCGACCGCCCCGGTGGCCGGCGGCCTGACCAAGCCCAAGAAGAGCTGAGGACGAAGACCCAAGGCAGGGGCGCCCTTGACGCCCCTGCCCCGCCGCCGCACAAACGCGTCAAACCAAACACGCGTTTGAGGAGACTTCAGGCATGGCGGACGACATTCGCTTCGACGGTCAGGTGGCGATCGTCACGGGCGCCGGCGGGGGCCTGGGCCGCCAGCACGCGCTGGAACTGGCCCGTCGCGGCGCCAAGGTGGTGGTCAACGACCTGGGCGGCAGCGTCGACGGCTCGGGCGGCTCGTCCGAAGCGGCCAAGGCCGTGGTCGCCGAGATCGAGGCCTTCGGCGGCGAAGCGATCGCCCACGGCGCCTCGGTGACCGACGACGCCGGCGTCGCCGACCTGGTCAAGACCACGATCGACAAGTGGGGCCGGATCGACATCCTGGTCGCCAACGCCGGCATCCTGCGCGACCGCACCCTGACCAAGATGGAGCTGGCCGACTTCGAGGCCGTGATCCAGGTCCACGTCTTCGGCACCTTCAAGCCGATCAAGGCCGTGTGGGACATCATGAAGGCCCAGAACTACGGCCGCATCGTCGTCACCACCTCGTCCTCGGGCATGTACGGCAACTTCGGCCAGTCCAACTACGGCGCGGCCAAGATGGCGGTGCTGGGCCTGATGAACACGCTGAAGCTCGAAGGCGCCAAGAACAACGTCAAGATCAACGCCATCAGCCCGGTGGCCGCCACCCGCATGACCGAAGGCCTGATGCCGCCGGAAGTGCTGGAAAAGCTGAAGCCGGAATACGTCACGCCCGGCGTCGTCTACCTGGTGTCGGAAGACGCCCCGACCGGCGCGATCCTGACCGCCGGCGCCGGCGCCTTCGCCCTGTCGCGGATCTTCGAGACCGAAGGCGTCTATCTGGGCGAAGGCGGCCTGTCGGCCGAGGAAGTCCGCGATAGCTGGGAACAGATCACCGCCGAGCCGGGCCAGCAGGCCTATTTCAACGGCGGCGAACAGGGCCAGAAGTTCTTCCGAAAGCTGGGCGGCGGCTGAACACCTTACCTCAGGTAAAGCACGACAGCGCGGGCGCGGGACTTCAGGTCTCGCGCCCTTCGCTTTTCAAAGCTGACAGAAACGTCAAAAGAGCGCCGTTCGCGATTTTGGCGAATACATGGCTTTACCCAGCGTAAGGCAGACTTTCTGACATAACGACGAATAGAGTGAGGCCGAAAAGGCGCGCTTTCTTTGACGCCATTAACAAAATTCACCCCACAGCGAATAAATAGCAACGGTTTTTGAAAAGATCAGTTAGAGCCGACGGCAACCTCCAGCGCTGCAAGGCGTTTGGCGGACCGAATAGCCTCCCCAAGCTCCCTTAGAAGGTGCGTCAGTCATGTCTCTCTCGCGTAAGATCCTCGCCGCCAGCGCGGCCGTCGCCGCCCTCGCCATCGCCTCGCAAGCCTCGGCCTCGGGCTTCTACCTGCAGGAACAATCGGTCCGCGGTTCGGGCCGCGCCTATTCGGGCGAAGTCGCCGACACCGGCGCCGCCAGCCTGTGGTGGAACCCCGCCGCCATCGCCAGCGTCGAGCACGCCGAGGTCTATGGCGGCCTGCACGCCATCCTCGTGAACTCGGACGTCAAGAACACCGGTTCGACCATAACCCGTCCGGGCCAGGCGACCACCGCCATCAGCGGCGAGACCCGCGAGAGCAACCCGATCCTCAACGGCCTGCTGCCGAACTTCGCCGGTGCCTGGCGCCTGAACGACAAGATCGTCGTCGGCCTGTCGACCGCCGCCCCCTACAACTTCACGACCAAGTACGGCGAAACCAACTTCGCCCGCTACGACGCCCTGAAGTCGCGCCTGACCTCGATCGACATCCAGGGCACGGTCGCCTACCGCCTGAACGACCAGATCGACCTGGGCGTGGGCGTCAGCGCCGAGTACGCCGATGCGAACCTGACCAACGCCCTGCCGCAGATCTCGCCGCTGCTGGCCGACACCGGCCGCCAGTCGCTGACCGGCGACGGCTGGGACTACGGCTGGACCGTCGGCGCCCAGTACCGCCCGGTCTCGACCCTGTCGATCGGCGCCAGCTACCGCTCGAAGATCGAACACACCCTGAAGGGCGAGATCGGCATCTCGGGCCTGGGCAGCCTGCTGGCCGCCCAGAACGGCACCTACGCCGGTGAAGCCACCATCACCACCCCGTGGATGGCCACCCTGGGCGCCCGCTGGGCCGTGACCCCGAAGACCACGCTGAACGCCTCGGTCAGCCGCATCGGCTGGAGCGAGTTCGACGCCATCCGCGTCACCCGCGCCGCCGGCACCACCGTGATCGACCAGGACTACAAGGACATCACGACCATCGCGATCGGCGTCGATCACCAGCTGACCCCGCGCCTGACCCTGCGCGGCGGCGTCCAGAAGGACCCGACCCCGACGCCGGAAGTCGGCCGCACCGCCCGCGTTCCGGACGGCGACCGCATGCTGTACGCCGTCGGCGCCACCTGGGCCGCCAAGCCGAACCTGGCGCTCGACATCGGCGCCAGCTACATCGCCTTCGACAAGGCCGTGATCACCCGCACCGACGTCTCGTACGCCGGCACCGCCGCGGCCACCACGACCGTGCTGAAGGGCGAGGCGACCGGTTCGGGCGTCGTGCTCTCGACCGGCGCGCGCTGGACCTTCTAAGGCTTCCATAGCCTCTGAACGCGGAAAAGCCGCCCGGATCGCTCCGGGCGGCCTTTTTCGTTTTCGCGGGCAAGCCCCCTCCGGCCCTCCGGGCCACCTCCCCCAGAGGGGGAGGATCTGGAAACGCCTCGCCAGAAAGATGCTCCCCCTCTGGGGGAGCTGTCGCGAAGCGACTGAGGGGGTCAGCCCCCCACCGTCTTCCAGACCGCCTTCGCCGCCTCGACGAACGCCTGCGCCGCCGCGCTCTCCGGCGCCGCCAGCACCACCGGCCGGCCCGCATCGCCGGCTTCGCGCACGGCCATCTCGATCGGAACCTGGGCCAGCAGCGGCGTGCCCAGGACCTCCGCCTCGGCCGCCCCGCCGCCCGAGCCGAAGATCGGGATCGGCGCGCCCGTCGCGGGATCGGCGAAGAAGGCCATGTTCTCGACCAGGCCCAGGATCGGCGTCGCGGTCTTGGCGAACATCGCCGCCGCCCGGCGCGCGTCGATCAGGGCGATCTCCTGCGGGGTGGTGACCAGCACCACGCCGTCGATGCGCAGCTTCTGCACCAGGGTCAGGTGGATGTCGCCGGTGCCCGGCGGCAGGTCGACCACCAGCACGTCCAGCGGCTCGGCTTCCGAGCCCCAGGCCACGTCCTGGATCAGTTGGCGCACCGCCGACGAGGCCATCGGCCCGCGCCAGATCATCGCCCGCCCCTCGTCGACCATGAAGCCGATCGACATCAGCTTCACGCCGTGGGCCTCGATGGGCAGCAGCTTCTTGTCCTCGAAGGTCGGCTCGCCGTCGACGCCCATCATCCGCGGCGCCGAGGGGCCGTAGATGTCGGCGTCCAGCAGCCCGACCTTCAGCCCCAGCCCCGCAAGCGCGCAGGCCAGGTTGGTCGAGACGGTGGACTTGCCCACCCCGCCTTTGCCCGAGGCCACGGCGATCACGTGGCGCACGTGGGCGGGCTTTTCGGAAGCCGGCGGCGGGCCGACCTGGGCCTGCGGATCGTCGGCCACCCGTGCGCCCTTGCGCACCCTCGTGGTCTCGGCCGGGGCCTGGGCGGTCAGCACCACCTGGGCGCGGGTGATCCCCGGCAGGGCCGCCAGCGCCTTCTCCGCCGCCTCGCGCACGGGGGCGTAGCCGCCCACGCGCGACGCCGGCACCTCCAGCACGAAGCCGGCCTTGCCCTCGCGCACCACCAGCCCCTGCACGAGGCCGGCCTTCACCAGGCCAAGCCCGGTAGCTGGATCCTCGATGCGGTCGAGGGCCTCGCGGGCGTCTTCGGGAGTCGCGGGTGAGCTTGCGGTCACGTCTGTGTCTTGCCTTGTGGCGTGGGGGTCCTCATATCCGCGTGTGGGGTCTGTTTTACAACCCCGCCAGCCAACAAGCCTGAAGAGGTCGCCCGGCGGCCTCCGCACCAACAAGCCCAAGGAGGTTGCCCGCAACCTCCGCCAACAAGAACGAGCGACGGGAAGACAGCGCCGCCCATGCCCTGGAACGACAACGCCGGACCCGGCCCCTGGGGCTCGCCCCCCTCGGGCGACGACAAGAACGACGGCGGACGCAAGTCCGACCCGACCCGCCGTCCCTCCGGCCCGCCCGGCGTTCCGCCGCCGCCGATCGACGTCAACGATCTGGTCGAGCGCGTCAGCGCCCGCCTGCGCGAGACCTTCGGCGGCCCCGGTCGCGGCAAGGCGATCGCCCTGGGCGCCAGCGCCGTGGTCGGCCTTTGGCTGCTGTCGGGGACCTATGTGGTCCAGCCCAACCAGCAGGGCGTGGTCACCACCTTCGGCGCCTACAGCCGCACCAGCGACCCGGGCCTGCGCTATCGCCTGCCCTGGCCGATCGAGACCGTCGAGCGCGTGCCCGTCACCTCGATCCAGACCCTGGACGTCGGCGGCGTGCCCGGCGCCGAGGTGCCGGCCGAACGCCTGATGCTGACGGGCGACGAGAACATCGTCGACCTGTCCTTCACCGTGCAGTGGAGCGTGTCGGACGCCGGCAAGTTCGTGTTCAACGTCCGCGAGCCCAACGGCGTGATCAAGGACGTGGCCGAAAGCGCCATGCGCGAGGTGGTGGGCAAGACCCCCCTCACCCCGATCCTCACCAACGGTCGCGGCCAGGTCGAGACCCAGACCCGCGCCCTGATGCAGCAGACCCTCGACCGCTACAACATCGGGGTCCGCATCGAGGGCGTTCGCATCCAGGTGGCCACCACGCCCGGTCCGGTGCTCGACGCCTTCCGCGACGTCCAGCGCGCCGCCCAGAACGCCCAGTCGGCCGCCAACATCGCCCGCGGCGAGGCCGCCCAGGTGATCCAGCAGGCCAAGGGCTATCGCGAGCAGGTGGTGCGCGAGGCCGCCGGCGACGCGGCCCGCTTCAACCAGGTCTACGAGCAGTACAAGCTGGCCCCCGGCGTCACCCGCGAGCGGCTCTATATCGAGACGATGCAGCGCGTGCTGGCCAAGTCCAACAAGGTGATCGTCGACAGCAAGGGCGCCAACGCCCCGGTGATCCTGCCGTCAGACACCTTCCGTCCGCGCGTCGCCCCCGCGCCCGTCGAGGGAGCCGCCCGATGAGCCGCATCCGCAATCCCAGCACCCCGCTGATCGCCGCCGGCGTGGCCGCCGTCGGCGCCCTGTTCGTGCTCTCGACCACCGTCTACCAGGTCGACCAGCGCCAGCAGGCCCTGGTGGTGCGCTTCGGCGATCCGGTGCGCGTGGTCCTCGCGCCCGGCCTTCACCTGAAGGCGCCGATCGACAAGGTGCTGCGCTTCGACAAGCGCAACATCGACATCGCCGCCAACCAGGAAGAGGTCACCGCCGCCGACCAGGAGAAGCTGGTCGTCGACGCCTTCGTCCGCTACCGCATCTCCGATCCGCGCCAGTTCTACCGCAAGCTCGGCCGCGAAAGCGTGGCCCGCGACCGGCTGGACCGCATCGTCAACGCCGCCCTGCGCGAACAGATCGGCCGGCGCAATTCGGAAGACGTGATCGCCGGCAAGCGCGGCGAGATCATGGAGGACATCCGCATCGAGGTGGCCCGCCAGGTCGCCGCCTCGCAGCTGGGGCTCGAGATCATCGACGTCCGCATCAAGCGCGCCGACCTGCCCGAGCCGAACCAGCAGGCGGTGTTCGAGCGCATGCAGACGGCCCGCAAGCAGGAGGCGGCCGAGCTGCGCGCCATCGGCGACCAGCAGCGCCGCGAGATCGTCGCCACCGCCTACGAGGAGGCCGAGAAGATCCGCGGCGCGGCCGACGCCCAACGCGCCCAGCTGTTCGCCTCCAGCTTCGGCCGCGACCCGTCCTTCGCCGCCTTCTACCGCTCGATGCAGGCCTATGAACACGCCCTGGGCCAGGGCGACACGACCCTGGTGCTGTCGCCCGACAGCGCCTTCTTCAAGTATTTCGACAAGGGTCCGGCGGGGTGATTCCTGGCCCGATCCCTCTCCCCTTGCGGGAGAGGGTGGCCTGCGAAGCAGGTCGGGTGAGGGGTCGAAAGCCCTGTCCGCCACGACGGCGGAACGACCTGATGCGGAGGCTGAAGGTTCTGAGAAACCCCTCATCCGACGGCCTTCGGCCGCCACCTTCTCCCGCAAGGGGAGAAGGAAGTCCCCTACCCCGCGGCGCGGGCCTTGAAGCCGGCCAGGCGGTCGAGCTTGTCGAGCAGGTAGTCGTGCTCGTCGCGCGAGACGGCCTGGGACGAGGTCAGGAAGCGCTGGAGCATGTGCTCCTGGAAGCGTTCGCGCTCGCCGGGGCGACCGTCGAACTCCATGCCGTGATAGGCGTCGACCCCGGCGCGGAAGGCCGGGAACAGGCGCGACGGCAGGCCGGCACGCTCGTAGATGGCCTTCAGGCCCAGGGCGCCGGCGTCGTGCACCATCAGCCAGGTACGGTGATGCGGCACGCCGGCCAGCTCGGCCACGCCCCACTCGAAGAAGGTCATGTGGCCCTGGGCCAGGGCCCGCAGCAGCAGCGACGGCGTCAGCCGCTCGGCGCGATGCAGGTGGGCGACGAAGGCCTGCGGGTCGGCGGTGCGGCCGGCCTGGTCCACTAGGTCGATCGTGGCTCGCTCCTTGGCGCCGACGATGATCTCCAGCGTCCGCTCGGCCGACAGGGCGTGATGGTCGAGGATGTGCTCGCGCAGCTGGTCGCCGACCATGTCGATCAGGCGCTCGGTCACCGCCAACGGCAGCACCGAGCGATAGGCCACGGCCTTGAGCACGGTCTCCGACTTGGCGAAGCGGTCCAGCGCCTTTTGCAGGGCGAGGTCGGAGAAACGGGCGTTGTCGTTGGCGCAGGCGGTGGCGACGACCTCTTCCGAGGCCTGGTCGACCAGCAGGCCGGTGATCTTGCTCGACAGCTTGGGCCGGCGGGCGATGGCCATCTGGCGGATCGGCCCGCCCAGGCGGACGATCTCGGCCAGGTCGTTGTCGTTGAACACCGGCGAGAAGCTGATGATCGGAAGCGACACGCTCTCGACGTCGCGGGCCAGGCGATTGGCGACGTCGGGCGGCAGCAGCGGCGAGGTCTTCAGGGTGACGGCGAGAGCCCGGCGCACCAGCTCGGCGGCGTCGGCGGCCATCACGCGCAGGATTTCCTGCGCCTGCTGGCGCTCGTCCTCGCCCAGGTCGGCGCGGTCGATCTTGCGGCACAGCTTGTGAGCGGCCAGCGCGCGCTCGTCGGGCGTCGCGCCCTTCACGAGCATGCGGATGTCGTCGGTGGTGAGAGCGGCGCGGGTGGTGGCCATGGGGCCTGGCCTTCTGCGGATTGTCGGTCGAATCAAAGGATGTGCGGTTAGGCTTAACGATTGTTTGCCCTGAAAGCCGCCCGAATTAACGATATGCCGTAACCGGCCGCAAACCGTGACCACGTAGCGTCCTCGCCTGACTGTCCGAGGATACGATTCTTGCTCGCCGAGCGCCGAACCCAAGACCTGACCAGGCCCGGGGCCGACACCGTGCTCGCGCTCGACGTGCAGACGGCCCTGCTGCCTTACGCCCTGGCCATCTTCGCCGTAAGCCTGCCGTTCTTTGTCTGGGCCGGGTCGTTCGCCAAGAACGCCGTCTGGATGTCGCTGAGCTTCGTGCTGTTCGCGATCAACTGGGGCGTGTTCTACGGGATCACCAACTGGCTGAAGACCCCCGCCGCCGAGAACCTGAACCGTCGCCTGCGGCTTCAGGTCGCGGGCGGATTGCTGTGGGCGATCGCGGTCGTGCAGATGTCGGCCTTCGCCGAGGGCGCCGGACCGGCGCGCGAGCCGATGCTCCTGCTCGCTGCCGCCGCCGGCATGGTCTGCATCTTCTTCGCCGCGCCGGTGCTGCAATGCCTGCTGATCGTCGCGCCGATCGCCGCCGCCGGCCCCTTGGTCGCGCTGTTCAGCCATCCCGAAAGCCGCAATGTCGGCGTCATGGCCTGGGGCGGCCTGGCCCTGGCCATGGCCATGGCCCTGATCGTCAACCGCATGCTGCGCCGGCAGCACGCCCTGGCGGTGACCCACGAGGCGCTGGTCGAGGAGCGCCTGCGCGTGCTCGAGGACGCCGAGCGCACGGCCCGCTCCAAGTCCGACATCGTCGCCACCCTCAGCCACGAGATCCGCAACGGCCTGACCGGCGTCACCCACGTGCTGGCCGCCGCCGCCGGCAAGGGCGGCCGCGCCGCGCCGTCGCGCGAGCAGCTCAACGCCGCCCTCGACGCCGCCCAGGACCTGATCGCGGTGCTGAACGCCACCCTCGACTCCGAGACCGCCGAATCCGGCCGCCTGGCCGTCGAGACCCAGGCCTTCGAGCCCGTCCGCCTGGTCCGCGACCTGGCCCTGCTGGAACGCCCCCACGCCCTGGCCAAGGGGCTGGAGCTGGCCGTCCATGTCGATCCGTCGCTGGAGCACCGTCTCCTCGGCGCGGCCATGGCCGACGCCATGCGCACCCGCCAGATCATCGCCAACCTGATCGGCAACGCGGTGAAATACACCGTTCGCGGCCGGGTCGAGGTGCGGATCGAGGCGCGCGGCGAGCGCATCGCCATCGAAGTGGCCGACACCGGCCCCGGCCTGTCGGCCGAAGAGCTGAACCAGGCCTTCGAGCCCTTCCGCCGGATCGAGCGCACCGGCGCCGGCGTCAACGGCGCGGGCCTTGGCCTGTCGCTGTCGCGCCAGCTGGCCAAGCTGATGGGCGGCGCCCTGGAGACCAGCAGCGCCCTGGGCGTCGGCAGCTGCTTCACCCTGCTCCTGCCCTACGACGCCGCCGCCCCCTGCCCGCAGGAACCGGTGGAAGAGACCCTGGCCGCCGCCGAGGCCGCCGCCCCCGACGTCCAGCGCAGCCTGCGCGTGCTGATCGCCGAGGACGACGCCCTGAACGCGGCCATGCTGCGCGCCATCCTCGAACAGCTGGGCCACCAGGTGGTCCACGCCCAGAACGGCCGTCGCGCCGTCGACCTGGCCAAGGTCTGCGAGTTCGACCTGCTGATGCTCGACGGCCGCATGCCGGTGCTCGACGGTCCCGAGACCGCCGCCGAGATCCGCGCCATGCCGGGCTCCAACGGCCAGATGCCGATCATCGCCGTGATCGGCGGCGACGCCGACGAGGCCCGCGAGTGCACCGAGGCCGGCGCCGACACCGTGCTGCGCAAGCCGGTCAGCGTGGCGGGCGTGGCCCGCGCCGTGGCCGACGCCGCCGCCCTCACCCGCAATCCTCGCTCGGAAGGCGCGCGCGGGGCGGCCTAGAAGCCTTCCCAACAAGCGTTCGACCGCCCATCCTGCCCGCAACTAGAAAAGCGGGAGGAAGCGGATGCTGCGGGACCTCAAGGTCGTCGAGCTGGCCACCTACATCGCCGCCCCAGGCGCGGCCGGGATCATGGCCGACTGGGGCGCGCAGGTGATCAAGGTCGAGTCGCCCGAGGGCGACCCGATGCGCGGCTTCTTCGACACGATCGGCTCGGACCAGGCCGCCAATCCGGTCTTCGAGCTCGACAACCGCGGCAAGCGCTCGGTCGTCCTCGACATCCGCAGCCCGGCCGGCGCGCAGGCCCTCAAGCGCCTGGTCGCCACCGCCGACATCTTCCTGACCAATGTCCGCCCCGCCGCCCTGCGCCGCGTGGGCCTCGACCACGAGACCCTGCGGGCCGCCTTCCCGACGCTGATCTACTGCAGCCTGACCGGCTACGGCCTCACGGGGCCCGACGCCGACAAGCCGGGCATGGACGTGGCCGCCTTCTGGTCGCGGGCCGGGGTCGGGGCGATCACCGCGCCCAAGGGCTCCGAGCCCTTCCCGATCCGCACCGGCATGGGCGACCACGTCACCTCCCTGGCCACGGTCTCGGCGATCCTGGCCGCCGTGCACGAACGCCATCGCACCGGCGTCGGGCGGCTGGTCGAGACCTCGCTGCTGCGCACCGGCGCCTACGCCATCGGCTCGGACCTGGCGATCCAGCTACGGCTGGGCAAGCTGGCCTCCACCCGCCCCCGCCGCGACGCCGTGCAGCCCCTGGCCAACTTCTTCCAGACCCGCGACGGGCGCTGGATCTGCCTGCTGGCCCGCCAGGGCGGGACCGACTGGCCCAGGATCGCCGCCGCCGTCGGCAAGCCCGAACTGGTCGACGACCCGCGCTTCTCCGGCGCCCGAGCCCGGCGCGAGAACACCGCCGCCCTGGTCGACATCCTCGACGAAGCGTTCGGCGCGATGGACTACGACACGGCCGCCGCCGCCCTCGACACCGGCGACCTCACCTGGGCGCCGTGGCAGACGCCGCGCGACCTGGCCGACGACCCGCAGGCGGCCGCTGCAGGCTGCTTCGTTGAAACGCCCGACGGCTTCCGCTCGCCGGCCGCGCCGGCCCGGTTCTCGGACGTGGAGGACGGGTCGCGCAAAGCGGCGCCGGCGCTGGGAGCCCATACGGCGGAGGTGCTGGCGGAGCTGGGCTATTCCGAGGCGGAGATCGCGGCGATGGCGGGCTAGCGCGCGCTGCCGCCCGACGAGCCGGTGTTGGCGTCCGACAGCATGCGCAGCATCTCGGCCGAGAACAGGCTGTTGGCGACGCGGCTGGTCCCGCTGCCGTCCGAGCGCCCGGCGCCGAAGGCGCCGTCGAAGCCCTGCGAGCCGCGCAGCACCAGGTCGACGACGGCCTGCTGCTGCTGGATGCGGTCGAGGCGACGGCCGGAGGCGTACTGGACGAAGCCCTCAGCGCTTTCCGGCTGGGCCTCGCGCGCCACCGGCGCGGGGACCCCGCCGCCGCCAGCGGACTTGGTTAGGTTGGCATAGACCTCGCCGACCGTGGCGGCGCGACCGTCGCGATAGAAGATCGAGCGGTTGGCGGCGGCCGCTTCCGGGAACATGGAGGCGGCGCTGGCGCCGGGACTGTTGCTGGCGGCCTCGATCAGCCGGGCTGAGCCCTTCGGACCCAGGAAGTGGGCGGCGTAGAGCTCGCCCGAGGTCGGCGAACGGCCGACGCGGCCGCGCAGGTAGGAGGCGTGGTCCGAGGCCAGCTCGCCGGCCATCAGCGAGGCGGCATGCGGATCAAGCTTGAGGCCCAGCACGGCCTTGCGGGCCTCGTCGCCGGCCACCCGGTACTTGCCGTCCGAGCCCTGCTGGATCAGGTCGGCATAGCGGGCGTAGCCGTACTTGGCGCCATGCTTCTTCAGCGTGGACAGCCAGGTCTGATCGACGAACTGGAAGAGGCCCGAAGCCGAGGAGGTGCGCGCCTTGGCGGCCGGATTGTAGCCGCTCTCGCGCTTGGCGGTGCCCATCAGGAACGTGAAGTCGACCCCGGTCGCGCTGGAAGCGCGCTGGATCGCCGACTCGACGACGTTGCGGATGGACTGGACGGCCATACGCGAATGTCTGAACGAGCATGGTTAACGCGTGCTTAACCACGTTTAACGCGCCCCGCCCTGCGCGCTCTGGCCGCACCCCGACCATAGTCCAAGCGACAAAATATCACGTTCGTAATTTTATATGTTTACAGACGTAAATTCGCGTGGGAGCGTCAGGACGTCGACACCGGTCGACGCCGCTTCACGGAGGTCGCCATGATCGCCCAACCCGCCGACTTCAACCCGCGCATCGCCGGCCTGGACCGCGACGACAAGCGCAAGCTCTCCAAGGGCATGATCATCGCCCTGGCGCTGTCGGGCGCGGCGCACGTGGCGGTTCTGGCCTATGTCGCCGTCCAGAAGTACGGCGGCCTGCCCGAGCGGATCGAACCGGATACGACCCTGATCGCGCCGATCTACACGCCGCCGAAGCCGCCCCCTCCCCCGCCGCCGGAGAAGGCCGAACGCATACCGCCCAAGGCCAGCAATCCGCTGCCGATCCGCGAGCCCGTCCCCACCACCCAGACCCAGACCGAGCCGCTGGTCACGACGATCCCGAAGGACCCGGGTCCGTTCAAGCCCAGCGAACCGGTGACGACGATCGACGGTCCTCCGTCGCCGCCCGCGCCGCCGACCGCGGCGCCGAAGGTCATCACCCGGGCGACGTGGCTGAGGATGCCCAGCGCCGACGACATGTCGCGCTACTACCCCGAAAGCGCCCAGCGGCGCGGGGTCTCGGGCGGGGCGACGCTGAACTGCGCGGTCACGGCCAAGGGCACTGTGCAGAACTGCATGGTGATCGATGAAAACCCGGCCAGCGAGGGCTTCGGCTCGGCGGCCCTGAAGCTGGCGCGGTTCTTCAAGATGAAGCCGCAGCTCGAGAACGGCCAGGCGGTCGACGGCGCGCAGGTTCGGATCCCCATCCGCTTCAACGCCGCAGACTAAGCCCGGCCGCCGGCGCCCGCTCCCTGCGTATCCTGGGGGCGGGCGTTGGGGTTTTCAGTAGCTCTTGGGCAGGCCCAGCACGCGCTCGGCGATGAAGTTGAGGATCATCTCACGGCTGACCGGCGCGATGCGGGCGATCATGGCCTCGCGGAAATAGCGCTCGACGTCGTATTCCTTGGCGTAGCCCATGCCGCCGTGAGCCAGCACCGAGGCCTCGCAGGCGGTGAAGCCGGCTTCCGCGCCCAGGTACTTGGCGGCGTTGGCCTCGGCCCCGCAGTCCTTGCCCGCGTCGTAGAGGGCCGCAGCCTTGAAGGCGAGCAGATTGGCCGCCTCCAGCTCCGCCCACGACTTGGCCAGCGGATGGGCCACGCCCTGGTTCTGGCCGATCGGCCGGCCGAACACCACGCGCTCCTTGGCGTAGGTCGTCGCCTTGGCCAGGGCCGCACGGCCCAGGCCGATGGCCTCGACGGCGAACAGCACCCGCTCGGGGTTCAGGCCGTGCAGCAGGTACTGGAAGCCCTTGCCCTCCTCGCCCACCAGGTCCTCCTGGGGCACGAACAGGTCCTCGATGAAGAGCATGTTACACTCGACAGCCTTGCGGCCCATCTTCGGGATCGGCTTGGCCTCGATCTTCTCGCGGTCGGTGTAGAACAGCGACAGCCCGCCGGTCGGTTTGGCGCACTGATCCTTCGGGGTGGTGCGGGCGATGATCAGGATCTTGTTGGCCCGCTGGGCGCCGGTCGTCCAGATCTTGCGGCCGTTCAGGCGATAGCCGCCGTCGACCTTCTCGGCCCGGGTCTCGAGGCTGGACGTGTCGAGGCCCGAATTGGGCTCGGTGACCGCGAAGCACATCTTGTCCTCGCCGGAGATCAGGCGCGGCAGCAGGCGTTCACGCTGCTCGTCCGTGCCGAACTTCACCAGCGGCATCGGGCCGAAGATGTTGAGGTGAATGGCGCTGGCGCCGGAAAAGCCCGCGCCCGACTGGGCGACGGTCTGCATCATCACGGCGGCCTCGGTCAGGCCCAGGCCCGCGCCACCGACGCTTTCCGGCATGGCCACGCCCAGCCAGCCGCCCTCGGCGATGGCGGCCACGAATTCCTCGGGGAAGTTTCCGGTCTCGTCGGTCCGCCGCCAGTACTCGTCGTCGAAGGCGGCGCACACCTTGGCCACGCCTTCGCGGATCGCTTCCTGCTCTTCGGTCAGCCAGAAACCGGCCATGTCGTCCCTTCCCTGCGCTTGGTCTTGTTTTCTAGCCTTCGAACCGTTGCGGCAGGAAGGCGGCCGCGTCCTCTCCGGGATCGGCGCCCGTCAGATACGCCGCGACCATGTCGGCCACAAGCGGAGCTAGCAGCCAGCCGTTGCGGCGCGCCCCGGCCGCCAGGATCACCCCAGGCGCGCGGCTCTCGCCCACCCGCGGCAGGCCGTCCGGCGTCGTCGCCCGCACGCCGACCTCGATCTCGACCGAAGCTCCGGCAAGGTCCGGCCGCAGCCGCACGGCGGCGGCGCGCAGCGGCTCGACCACCGCCGGATCGGCCTCGCGGTCGTCGCGCCCGGCTTCCATCGTCGCCCCGATCGCCGGCCGTGCGCCCGGCGCGACATAGACGCCCTGGCCGCGCAGGACCGGTCCCTCGGCCAGGGGGGCGTCGAGACGCAGGATCTGGCCCTTGATCGGCGTCAATACGGCCAGCTCCGGCGCCAGTCCCTTCCCGCCCGCGCCTGTGGCGACGACCAGGGCGTCGAAGGGCGACACGGCGCCGTCGTCCAGGCTCAGCCGGCCATCGGCGAACGCCGTCACGGCGCGCGCCTCGAAGACTGCGCCCGCCGTCTCGGCCGCGTCGCGCAGGATCGCCAGGGTCTGGCGGGCGTCGAGCTTCCAGTCCTCGTCGCTGAACAGGCCTTCGGGGGTGCGGGAAAAGCGTGCGCCGGCCTCGACCAGGGCGGCCTCGACCTCGGCCAGGAACGCAGGCTCGCCCTCGACCGTAAGGCCTCGGCGGTCGATGGCGACGCCCAGTTCGGCCGCGAACGCCTCCCAGCGCCGGCGGCCCCGGCGCAGCACCGGCAGGTGGCCGCGCGAGACCGGATCGAACACCGCCTCGGCGGCCGGAGCCAGCATGCCGGCGGCGACTCCCGACGCGTTGTCGCCCGGCGCCGCCGGGTCGAACACCGTGACCGCGAACCCGCGCCTGGAGAGAATCAGCGCCGTCGCCGAGCCGAAAGCGCCGGCCCCGGCCACCGCGACACGCGCGCCTGACTGCAAAATCATGGGCGGCAAACACCGCCAGGCGGCCGAAAGGTCAAGTCAGAAAGCTTTTGCGTCGGCGAGACGACCTTTTCCGGCGGCATTTGTGTCGAGTTCGCGACATGCGACGTCGTGGCGACGTGACGGAATACGATCAGCGGTCTATTCTACAGATTAAACAACCGCACCACGTGCATCGCGGTCCGCCGAGGACGAGACAGAATGACCCAGAAGCCCGCCGTCGATCCTGCCCATCCCGTCGACATCTATGTGGGCGCCCGCATGCGGATCCGGCGCAAGGTGCTCGGCCTGAGCCAGACGCAGCTCGCCGACGCCCTGGGCATCACCTTCCAGCAGATCCAGAAATACGAGCGCGGCGCCAACCGTATCAGCGCCAGCAAGCTCTATGACGCCGCCCGCCTGCTGCAGTCGCCGGTGTCCTACTTCTTTGAAGGCCTGGACGAGACCGACAACGGCGAGGACGACGGCGTCGCCCAGCGCATGACCCAGTTCGTGGCCACGCCCGAAGGCCTGGAACTGGCCGACCTGTTCCCCCGCCTCGGCGATCGCCGCCTGCGCCGCCGCGTGGTCGACCTGGTCAAGGCGATGGTGGACGACGATCCGGCGTAAGCCGGCTCGATCTCGCACTTCAGTCAAAGCAACGCCTTCCTGGTTCACGGCCAGGAAGGCGTTTCCGTTTGGGGCGGGGCTCTCGTCAGAGCGCCGCTCTCAAGGTCAGCCCGCCCACCCAGGCGTCCGGGATCACGCCGGTTGCGCCGGGCCGGTGGATGAACTGCAGGTTCGGCCGCACCACCAGCCAGCCCGTCGCCTGGGCGGCGTAGAAGGCCTCGACCGAGCTCTCGCTGGTCTGCACGCCGCTCCAGTTTCCGGTCAGGGTCGCTCGCTCGCGCTGGGCGTCCTCGAGCCGTTCGTTGACCCGCACATAGGCGACGGCCAGCCCGGCCTTGTCCTTGGGCCGGCTGGCGAAGGGCGCGGTGCGCATTAGGCCCGCGCTGTAGAAGTGGCTGTAGCGCGCCGTCGAACGGTCGAAGGCCAGGGCGTTGGCGAAGACGCTGAGCGCCGCCGGTCCCTTTCTCCAGACCATCTGCTCGCCCATCGCCCAGGCGCCCCAGCGGCTGTCTTCCAGGGCCGGACTCGTGCCGTTCAGCACATAGGAGCGGCCCAGGGCGTCGCTGTAGACGTTCGAGCGCTCGGCCGTCTCGTAGTAGCCACCCACGTGATAGAAGCCCGGCAGGCTTCCGGCACCCCTATCGGGCTTGCTCCAGCCGATCTCTACGGGCAGCAGAACGCCATTGGAGTCGATGGCCAGGTTCCAGCCCTTGTTCTCCAGCACGCGATAGGCATTGACCTCGTAGACGCCGGCCGTGACCGTCCAGTCCTTGGCCGGCCGCAGCCGCGCCCGAGCCGCCCAGCGCGGCGCCGGATAGCCCGAGAAGCCGCTGTTATAGAGTAGCGCCGGCGAGCGCGGGCAGAAGGCGAAGTTCTGGAAATTGCAGTTCAGGGCCGAAGAGCCGAAGTCGTCGCCGGTGTGCATCAAGCCGGCCTTCACATTGAATTTGTCGCCGGCAAAGCCCTGCGCCCAGGTCAGTTCCGAGATCCGGAAGTCCATGCCCGCGCCGTAGAGCTCCTGGACCATGAAGAGGTTGCCGATCCCCTCGGTCGAGAGGTTGCGGCCGGTGCGCTCCTCGACGGCGATATTGACCACCGCCCCTTCGATCCCGGCCAGCTTGTTCATGTCGAGCACCGCGCGGGCGTTCAGCTCCTGCGTATAGCCGCCGACGCCGCCGCCCTCCTTGCCGCCCGACAGGGTCAGGGCGCTTTCGGAGGCGTAGCCAAGACTTAGGGTCACCCCCTTGGCCTTCAGCCGCGAGCGCAGCCCACCCCAGTCGCCGCTCAGGGTGGAGCGGACCTTCCAGTCCTGGCTCTGTTGGGCGGGCTCGGCCGCCTGGGCGACGCCGGCGAACGTCAGCATCGAGGCGGCCAGCATCAGGATCCGGGTCATGGAACCTCCTTCGCGGTCCGGCAGGATCCGCGTCTCTGAAGTCGATGGGGGGACCGGGCTCCGCACGGGGGGCAAGCGGAGCCCGGTCGTTCAGCGCGCCAGGGGGGATGGCGCGCTGAAGCTGGAGGTGGCGCCGCCGACCGAGGTGGCGGTCGCCGTCAGGGACTGGCCGGACAGGTCCTTAGGCAGCGGGATCGAGAACCGCGCCTCCCCGTCCGCATTGGCCGCGACCACCTGGTCGGCGATGAAGTTTTCGCCTTGGTTGGCGTCTGCCGAGCGGTTGGCGAACAGCTCGACGGTGACGATCTGGCCGGGCGCGGCCTTGACCGAACCTTCGACGCTATCGGCTTTGACGCCTTCGATCACCGGCGCCGCCTGGCCGCCGTTGGGCAGGCCCTGGCAGGGCTGCGCCTCGGGGCAGATGCGGGCCATCCTGCTGGTGTCGGTCGAGACGCCGTAGCCGCGCTTGCCCACGAAGCTGGCGTGCTCCAGGCCCGGCAGGCCCAGCACGATGCCGCCCTTGACCAGCTTGGGATCGCAGCTGCCGCCGGCCGAGCAGCGGCTGATCGGGGCGGCGTTGGCGAAGATGCGGTTGCGGCTGATGCGGTTGGCGGTCGCGCCGGCCTCGGAACGCACGGCCACGCCCACGGCGTTGCCGTTGATGACATTGCCGTCGACGATGTTGCCGTCGCCGGTCAGGCTGATCCCGAAGCCGTTGGCCCGGAAGACGTTGGCGCCGAGATAGTTGCGGCTGCCCCAGTTGATCTGCAGGCCGTCGGTGTAGTTCTGGAAGAGGTTGCGCACGACGGTGTTGTCGTTGCCGCGCAGGATCTCGATGCCTTGCGAGGGCTCCAGATTGTCCTCGCCGGCGTCGAAGACGTTGTCGGCCACCAGGTTAAAGGCCGCGCCGCGGGTCAGCTCCAGCCCGTCGCCGTTCTCGTAGAAGACGTTGCGCAGCACCTTGTTGTTGATCGTCGTCGTGGCGGTCGAACCGCCCTGCCCGTCGTCGCCGCTGAACATCACGCCCGCCCCGCCGATGTTCCGCACGAAGCGGTTGTCGTGGAAGACCGAGTTGCTGGTCCGCAGCACCAGCACGCCGATGCAGAAGTTGCGCACCTCAAGGCCAGTCAGCTCGACCTCGCGAGTGTCGATCAAGGCCAGGCCCGGCTTGGTGGTGGTGCGGATATTGGTGCCGTACTCGGCCGGGTTGGCCCCGGGGCAGTCCTTGAGGTCGCGCTTGACGTAGCCTGAGCCGTCGATGACGGCGTAGCGGCCGTCGGCCTTC
Organism: Caulobacter hibisci; assembly: GCF_016135805.1. Taxonomy (GTDB): domain Bacteria; phylum Pseudomonadota; class Alphaproteobacteria; order Caulobacterales; family Caulobacteraceae; genus Caulobacter; species Caulobacter hibisci. Next base: position 25,084 of record NZ_JADWOX010000018.1, on the reverse strand, counting down.
CAGGCCGTCCCTTCGATCTTCACCGGCCCCTTGATCGGCGGCAGCGGCGAGTCGATGCGCAGCTCGATAGCGCCCGGCCCGGTCGGGACGATCTCGATGCGATAGCGGCCGGGGGCGGCGTTGCTGGTTTCCAGCGCCCAGCGCAGCGAACCCGGCTGGCCGTCGTCGGCGCTGCGGTCGACCTTCAGCACCTCGCGGGCGTCGGGCGTGACGGCGGTCTGGGCCAGGGCGCTCGCCGGCAGGATTGCGGCGACGGCGGCGAGCAGGAGGAGCTTTCGCATGGCGTCTTCCTTGTGTTTCTGCGTCAGGCCTTAGGCGGCCAGGGCGCGCGGGGCGTGCCGGCGGATGGCCGCCAGGCTGACGAGGGTGAAGGTCATGGTCAGGGCGATGGCGCCAAAATAGGCCGCGCCCCCGGTCGAGACGACCGCTGCTCCCACAAAGGAGCTGACGATCGCGCCCAGCCGTCCGACCGCGGCGGTGGCGCCGACGCCGGTGGCCCGCACTGAAGCCGGATAGACCTGGGCGGCCAGGGCGTAGAGCGTGGTCTGCACCCCGTTGATGAAGGCGCCGGCGACAAACAGCTCGGCCATCAGCCGGGTCACGCCGTGACCCGCGTCCAGCGGGGTCATGGCCAGCAGGCCGCAGGAGATCACCGCCCCGGCCGCCATGGCCAGCATCGACACCCGCGAGCCGTAGCGCAGGATCGCCCAGGCTCCAGCCACCGCGCCCAGCACGCCGCCGAGGTTGAAGGCCGCCAGGCCGTTGCTCGACACCGCCAGGTCGAAGCCAGAGGCCGACAGCATCGACGGCGCCCAGCTGAACACGACATAGGTCGACAGGATGCAGAAGAAGAACGCGCCCCACAGGGCCACGGTGTCGAGGCGGAAAGCCTTGTCGAACAGCTGGCCGAACGAAACCCGCGCGACCTTCACGCCGTCGGCCTCGCCATGATCGCTGAAGCCGGCGCCGCCGTGGGCGTGACCCATGCGGGCCATGACCTTGTCCAGCTCGCCAGCGCGGACCGGACGGCCGGCCAGGAAGCGCGGCGACTCCGGCAGCCAGACCGCCAGCACGCCTGTCAGGATTATGGGCGCTATGCCGCCCATGATGAACAGCGCCCGCCAGCCCAGGCTCGGCAGGGTGTGGGCCGCGACCAAACCGCCGACCAGGCCGCCCAGCGGGATGCAGACGATGCCCAGGGTCACCGCCAGGCTGCGGCGGCGGGTCGGGCTGAACTCGGCGATCAGGGTGGTGGCGTTGGGCATGGCCGCGCCCAGGCCAAAGCCCGAGATGGTTCGCAGCACGCCCAGCCAGACGAGGTTCGGCGCGAAGGCCGAGGCCAGGGTCGAGACCCCGAACAGGGCGACAGCCGCGATCAGCGCCGTGCGGCGTCCGGCCCGGTCGCCGAGCATGCCGCCCAGGGCCGTGCCCAGGCTCATGCCCAGGAAGCCGATGGCGAAGATCGGAGCGAAGTCCTGCCGAGTGACGCCCCACTCCTTGACGATGGCCGGAATGGCGAAGCCCAGCACCTGGTTGTCGAAGCCGTCGAGGATCACCGCCAGGGCGGTCATGAACAGCACCAGCTTCTGGTAACCGCCCCACGGGCCGTGATCGAGCAGCGGGCCGATCTCGACGGGCCTGGAGGCCGTCTGCGAGGATTGGGACATGTCGGCGTTCCTCAAACGATCGAGACGATCTTGCCGGCCGCTTCGCGCAGCACGGGCAGGACGGTGTCGATCAGTTGCTGGGGCGTGGTGCGGCTGGCGTGGCTGGAGACGTTGATCGCCGCCGTCACCCGGCCGGCGCGGTCGCGCAGCGGCACGGCGATCGACAGCAGGCCGATCTCCAGTTCCTGGTCGGTCAGCGACCAGCCCTGCTGGGCCGTGCGCTTGAGGATGGCCCGCAACTCCTCGGGGTCGGTGACGGTGTTGGGCGTCAGTTTCTCGAAGGTGCGGCCGTCGAGCGCGCGATCCAGCTCGGCCGCCGGCAGGTGGGCCAGCAGCATGCGGCCCATCGAGGTGTGGAAGGCCGGCAGGCGGCTGCCAACGCGCAGGCCCACGGTCATGATCCGGCTGGCGGCGACCCGGGCGACATAGACGATCTCGTCGCCGTCCAGGACGCTGGCCGAGCACGACTCGCCGATGCGGCGGGTGACGTCGGTCAGCACGGTCTGGGCCGACTCCCACATGCCCAGGGTCGACAGATAGGCAAAGCCCAGGTCCAGCACCCGCGGCGCCAGGCCGAAGACCTTGCCGTCGGAAAAGGCGTAACCCTCCTCGACCAGGGTCAGCAGAAAGCGGCGGGCGGCGGCGCGGGTCAGGCCGGTGCGCTCGGCCACCTGGCTCAGCGTCATCCGCGAGTGATCGGCGTCGAAGGCCCGGATCACGTCGAGGCCGCGGGCGAACGCCTGCACGTAGTCCTTGCTGGGGGTCGAAGCCGTCACGTTTCACACCCTTTTTGTCATCTTTGTCAGAGAATTCCCAAATTGTGCGCAATGCGAACATTTGTGCGAAATCTCGATGTGACGGATTGAAAGCGCAAAACGGCGCCGGCCGCAAGCAGGGAGTCTTCCCCAGCGGAAACTTCCAGATCCGTCAAAAACGCTGATCCCAGGCTGCGCCTGGCGTCGCCGCTTCAATCGGTCGCAGCGGCAAAAGCGGTTCGTTCAGAAGATATGAAATGCAAAAGGCGACTCTGCTCGCCTTCCGATAGCGATGTTCCGCGATGCTCGAACAAGACCGATTGGCGGCCCTGGCCTCCTACCGAATCCTGGATACGGCTCCCGAGCCGTCCTTCGACCAACTGACCGCCTTCGCCGCGGACCTGTTCGGCGCGCCTATCGCCCTCATCTCGCTGGTCGACGAGCACCGCCAGTGGTTCAAGTCGCGCCACGGCCTGGACGGAGAGTCCACGCCGCGCGAACTGGCCTTCTGCGACCACGCCCTGCGGCTGGAGCCGCACTCGGTGATGGTGGTCGAGGACGCCACCCAGGACCCGCGCTTCGCCGCCAATCCCTTCGTCACCGGCGAGCCGGACGTGCGCTTCTACGCCGGCGCCCTGCTCAGCGACCGCGACGGCGCCAATCTGGGCACGCTGTGCGTCATCGACAGTAGTCCCCGCCCGCGCCCCACCGATGACGAACTCGACCGTCTGCGCATCCTCGCCGACGCCGTCGTGTCGCGCATGGAGAAGAGCCGCGCCGAGCGCCAGGCCGCCGACCAGCGCCGCGTCCTGGCCATGACCGAGACCATCTCGGGCGTCGGCCACTGGCGCTGCGATCTCGTCAATCACACCATCAGCTGGTCGGACGAGGTCTATCGGATCTACGGCCGCGATCCGGGGTCCTTCGTCCCGACCTTCGACAACTGGCTGGAGATGTACCATCCCGACGACCGGGCCGCCGCCCAGGCGCGGGCCAGGCAGGTGGTCGTCGATCGAACGGTGGTCGAGCACGAACTGCGGCTGCTGCGCGCCGACGGCGTGGTCCGCCAGGGCCACTCGCGCGCCACCTGCGAACTGGACGAGACCGGCCGGGTGGTCGCCGTCTTCGGCGTGCTGCGCGACATCACCGAGGAACGCGCCCTGCGGCGCAAGCTCGAGGCCAGCGAGGCCCGGGCCCGGCGGATCATCGCCGACGCCTATCAGGCCATCGTCGGCATGGACGGCGGCGGGGTCGTCACCGACTGGAACCGCTTCGCCGAGACCACCTTCGGCTGGCGCGCCGAGGAGGCCATCGGCCGCCCCCTGGCCGAGCTGATCATTCCCGAGCACCTGCGCGCGGCCCATGAAAACGGCCTCAAGCGCTTCCTTGCCACCGGCGAGGGCGTGGTGCTGGACCAGCGGATCGAAGTGCCGGCCGTGCGTCGCGACGGCGAGACCTTCCCGATCGAACTGGCGATCAGCGCCGCCCCCGGCGTCGACGGCTGGCAGTTCACCGCCCTGATGCACGACATCAGCGCCCGCCGCGCCCAGAGCGAGGAGTTCGAGACCGCCTTCCACCACGCCTCGGTGGGCATGGCCCTGGTCACCCTCGACGGCGGCTTCAACAAGATCAACGCCGCCTTCTGCGGCATCGTCGGCTACGACGAGGCCGAGATGCTGGCGACCGACTTCCAGACCATCACCTACCCGGCCGATCTCGATAAGGACCTGTCGCTGCTGGGCCGGCTGATCGACGGCGAGATCGCCAGCTACGCCATGGACAAGCGCTATCTCCACAAGGAGGGGCGCATTGTCTGGGTGCATCTGTCGGTGTCGCTGGTGCGCGCGCCGGACGGCTCGCCCAAGCACTTCATCGCCCAGGTGCAGGACCAGACGGCCCGCATCGAGGCCCAGGAGGCCCTGGAGCGCCAGACGCTGGAACTGGCCGCCATGGCCACCCAGCTGGCCTCGGCCCGCGACGCCGCAGAGGCCGCCAACCACGCCAAGGCCGAGTTCCTGGCCAATATGAGCCACGAGCTGCGCACGCCGTTGAACGGGGTGATCGGCTTCTCGCGCCTGCTGGCCGAAAGCCCTGCCCTGGCCACCGAGGACCGCCGCCGCGCCGAGCGGGTGCGCGGGGCCGGCGAGGCCCTCAACGCCCTGATCAACGACATCCTCGACTTCTCCAAGCTCGAGGCCCGCGCCGTGACGCTGGAGAGCGATCCGTTCTCGCTGAAGGACCTGGTCGTCGAGACCACGGCCATGGTCGAGACCCAGGCCGGCGAGCACCAGGTCGACCTCAGCCTCGTCGGCGACCTGGAAGGCTGGTACGTCGGCGACCGCCACCGCCTGCGCCAGGTGCTCCTGAACCTGCTGTCCAACGCCGTGAAGTTCACCCGCCAGGGCACGGTCACCACCCGCGCCGAACTGCTGGGCGGCGAAGGCGGCCGCGCCCGTCTGCGGATCAGCATCGAGGACGAGGGCGTCGGCATCGCGCCGGACAAGCTGGACCGCCTGTTCAAGCGCTTCTCCCAGACCGACAGCTCGGTCACCCGCACCTTCGGCGGCACGGGGCTGGGCCTGGCCATCTCGCGCGAGCTGGTCGAGCTGATGGGCGGCCGGATCTGGGTCGAGAGCACGGTTGGCGAGGGCTCGACCTTCGCCTTCGAAATCACCCTGCCCCTGGTCGGCGCCCAGGCCGCCGTTCCGATCGAGGCCACCGCTCGCCTGGCCTTCCCCGGCCGCCGCATCCTGCTGGTCGACGACGTCGAGCTGAACCGCGAGCTGTTCCGCGAACTGCTGGAGCGTCGCGGCTGCAAGGTCGCGACCGCCGCCGATGGGGTCGAGGCGCTGAAGGCCCTCGAAGCCGTCGCCTTCGACCTGGTGCTGATGGACGTGCACATGCCGCTGATGGACGGCCTGACGGCGACGCGCGAACTGCGCCGCCGCGACTTGACCTCGGCGCCCGTGCTGGCCCTGACCGCCAGCGGCGCGCCGCAGCAGATCGCCGCCTGCCTGGAGGCCGGCATGGTCGGCCACCTGCTCAAGCCGCTCAGCGAGCGCGACCTAGACCAGGCCCTGGCCCTGCACCTGACCAGCGCCGGATTCGTCGCCGGACGCTCGGCCCAGGACGCCGACGAGGCCGCGACCCGCAAGGCCCTGGCTGCGACGATGGGCGCGGCCCGCACCGCCCGTCTGGCCGACATGCTGCGCCAGCAGCTGGACGCCCGCTTCCTCGACGAGGATCCCGAGGTCCTGCGCGAGGACGCCCACCGCCTGGCCGGCTCGGCCGGCATTCTCGGCTTCATGCAGCTCAGCCACATGGCCGCGGAACTGGAAACCGCCTGCGTCGAAGACCTGCCGCTGGACGAACCGCTGGCCCGCGTGCGGGCCGGCGTTCGCCGCGCCCGGGCCGACCTCGACGCCTGGATCGAGGACCTGTCGCGGCAAGCGGCATGATGGATCAAAATCGGCCGTAAAATCGCAATGCGTCGGCGAAGTTGCAGGTCTATGGTGCGGGCCTGTTCCTTCAGGAGAGCCTCGTCATGCGCCGCTCCGTCACCGTCCTCGGCACCCTGGTCCTGACCGCGGCCCTCGCCGCCCCGGCCTTCGCCCAGAGCCCCGATCCGGCCCCCGCTCCGGCTGAAGCCGCCAAGGCCAAGCCGGCCGCGGCCAAGTCCGGCAAGCGCGACGGCTGCTTCTTCGCCGACAACATCCGCGGCTACCAGGTCGTCGACGACAAGACCCTGAACGTCGAGATCAGCCGCAAGGAAGTCTACGAACTGAAGCTGTTCTACTCTTCGTTCGAGCTCGACACCGCCCTGCGCATCGGCATCAAGTCGCGCGGCGGCTCCTGGATCTGCTCGCCGCTCGACGCCGAGGTGATCGTGCCCGAAACGATCCGCCACTCCTATCCGGTCCAGTCGATCCGCCGGCTGACGCCCGAAGAGGTGGAAAAGGCCTATCCGCCGCTGAAGAAGAAGCAGCCGAAGTCGTAAGGCTCCGAAGAGGCCAGCCTCGAAAGCACTTGCCGGAGCGCGCGCCGGCGGGACATCAATGGTCCGCCGCACGGCGTCGGGGGTCGGCGACGACGGCCCCGGAGACGAGCCATGCTTCCCGCCGCCGCCGCCACGCCGACACGCCACGGCCCCTGGTACACGCACCTCTATGTGCAGGTGCTGGTCGCCATCGTCGCCGGCGCCCTGATCGGCCACTTCTGGCCCGGCTTCGGCGAAGCCCTCAAGCCCCTGGGCGACGGCTTCATCAAGCTGGTGAAGATGGTCATCGCCCCGGTGATCTTCCTCACCGTCGTCACTGGCATCGCCGGCATGCGCGACCTGGGGCGCTTTGGCCGCGTGGCGCTGAAGGCCTTCGCCTACTTCCTGACCTTCTCGACCCTGGCCCTGATCGTCGGCCTGATCATCGCCAACCTGGTGCATCCGGGCGCGGGCATGAACGTCGATCCGGCCAGCCTGCACAACGCCAAGGTCGCCGACTACGCCGCCAAGGCCCATGAGACGACCATCGTCGGCTTCCTGATGAACATCATCCCGGCCACGGTGGCCGGGGCGTTCGCCGACGGCGACATCCTGCAGGTGCTGTTCTTCTCGGTGATGTTCGGCATCGCGCTGGCCCTGGTCGGCGATCGCGGCCAGCCGGTGATCGACCTGCTGGAAGCCGTCGCCCACGCCTTCTTCAAGCTGGTCGCCATCCTGAGAAGGCCGCCCCGATCGGCGCCTTCGGGGCCTTCGCCTTCACCATCGGCAAGTACGGCATCGGCTCGGTGATCAACCTGGCCGCCCTGGTCGGGACCTTCTACGCCACCTCGCTGATCTTCGTGCTCGGGGTGCTGGGCGTCGTGGCCCGCCTGAACGGCTTCTCGATCCTCAAGCTGATCCGCTACCTGAAGGGCGAGCTGCTGCTGGTGCTGGGCACCAGTTCGTCGGAATCGGCCCTGCCCAGCCTGATCGAGAAGCTGGAGCGCGCCGGCTGCGCCAAGCCGGTCGTCGGCCTGGTCGTACCGCTCGGCTATTCGTTCAATCTCGACGGCACCAACATCTACATGACCCTGGCGGCGCTGTTCATCGCCCAGGCCACCGGCGTGCACCTGTCGCTGGAAGAGCAGATCCTGCTGCTCAGCGTGGCCATGCTGTCGTCCAAGGGCGCGGCTGGCGTCACCGGCGCGGGCTTCATCACCCTGGCGGCCACCCTGTCGGTGGTGCCCAGCGTGCCTGTGGCCGGCATGGCCCTGATCCTCGGCGTCGACCGCTTCATGAGCGAGTGCCGGGCCCTGACCAACTTCATCGGCAACGCCGTGGCCACCATCGTCGTCGCCCGCTGGGACAAGGCGCTCGACAAGGACGCCCTGGACCTGGCGCTGGCGGGCGGCGAGCCGGCGGCGGTGATCACGACCAGCGATCCGGCGTTGCAGGACGCGGACTAGAATTCCTTCTCCCCCTTGCGGGAGAAGGTGGCGGCCGAAGGCCGTCGGATGAGGGGTCGCGCTGACATTCGACGCCCTTCAAGCTGATCCGCCGCACGCGACTTTGAGGTCTGAGAGACCCTCACCCGACCTGCTTCGCAGGCCACCCTCTCCCGCAAGGGGAGAGGGCATGGGTTTGCGGCCTCCCGTGAAAACTCACGAAAGCTGGTGGGAAGGCGCGGAGCGGCCGGGCGGAGCCCGGAGACCGTGATGGGTTTTAGCGTTTCGGCTTCGTCAGACCGCTCCGCCGCATCGTTGGCTCGAAGGACCGGGGGCGTAGGCGCTATTTCAGCCATTGGCCCGGCTAGCCCTCGGACGGGCAGGATCGACAGCCCCGCGGTAATCCGGCGCGGCCTCGGCTGATCCTGTTGAACCGGTTTGAACGTTCCCGGCCTGTCGACCCGCTTGTCGCGTCACGGAACGGCTGACGGCCCAATCACGCCTTCTGAGCGATCCTGCAAACCCGCCCTTCCCGCAACGCAACCAGCGGCCCCGCTCGATGCGATCACAGCCGCAACTTGGGCCGGTACCAAGAGCCCTCCCCATGGCTGGGATGACTGCGAGTATGCGGGTGGTTTTGGCGCGTCTGATAAGTTCGGGTGAGAAAGTTATAGAGCGCTGTTTTGGCTAGACTCTTTTTCGAGTTCGCCGGGGATGGAGGGCGCTCTATCCCCTTCCGCCTTCCTTGTTTCCTTCTCCCAGAGGGAGAAGGTGGCGCGAAGCGCCGGATGAGGGGTTAGGGACTGAAGACGGCGTGCCGGCACGCCGGTTGGCGGCGTAACCCCTCACCCTCCCACGCTTCGCGCGGGCCCCTCCCTCTCCCTTTGGGAGAGGGTCTTGGCGCCAACTTATTTCGGCGGCGCTTTGAACTTCTCGAACCAGGCCAGGATGGCCGAGGCCTTGGCGGCCGATTGCGAGGGGCGGCTGGCGATGCCGCCGTGGCTGGCGCCGGGGACCTTCACGAGGGCCGTGGGCACGCCGCGCAGCTGGAGGGCCTGGTAGTACTGCTCGGCCTCGCCGACCGGGGTGCGCAAGTCCTGGTCGCCGACCACGACCAGGGTCGGGGTCTTCACATTGCCCACCAGCGACAGCGGCGAGCGGGCCCAATAGCCCTGTGGGTCCTCCCACGGCATCTTGCCGAACCAGTAGGAAGCCATGAAGTTGTAGGCGTCGGTGGTCAGGACCTGGCTGGTCCAGTTGATCACCGGCTTCTGGGTGGCGGCCGCGGCGAAGCGGTTGGTCTTGCCGACGATCCAGGCCGTCAGCGCCCCGCCGCCCGAGCCGCCGGTGACGTAGAGCCGCTCGCTGTCGATGAAGCCCTTGGCCACGGCCGCGTCGACCGCGCTCATCAGGTCGTCATAGTCGTGGCTGGGATAGTTGCGGTCGATCTCGTTGGCGAAGGCCTCGCCGTAGGAGGTGGAGCCGCGCGGGTTCGAATAGACCACCACATAGCCGGCGGCGGCGTAGAGCTGGTAGTCGGTCGAGAAGCCGGGGCCGTAGGCCGAGAACGGCCCGCCATGGATCTCGAGGATCAGCGGGTACTTCTTGGCCGGATCGAAGTTCGGCGGAGTGACGATCCAGGCGTCGATGGCCTTGCCATCATAGGACGACTTCACCGGCAGGGCCTCGACCTTGCCCAAGGTCTTGGTTCCCAGCAGGTCGGCGTTCAGGGCGGTCAGGCGACGGGCCTCGCCCCCCTTCTTGACCACGGCGATGTCGGAGGGGCGGCTGGTCGCGCCTTGCGTGAAGGCCACCGTGCCGTCGCGCGCGACGCTGAAGGACCCGCCGCTGTAGGGACGGTCGAGGCCGGCGCCGTTCAGGCCGGTGACGACCGTCTCGACCTCGCCCGACATCAGGCCCACCCGCGCCACGCGGGCGACGCCGTGGTCGTCATAGGTCACGTAGAGGCTGCGGCCGTCGGCCGACCAGACGGGCGCGTCCACCGAGCGGTCGAGACTTCCGGTCAGGACCCGGCTGCCGCCGCCGTCGATGTCCATCACATAGAGGCGCTGGTTCTCGTAGCCGCGGCGACGGGTGTCGTCATAGCCGAGATAGGCCACCTGGCGGCCGTCGGGCGAGACCACGGGATTGGCGTCGGGGCCGACGCGGCTGGTCAGGGCCTTCAGGGCGCCGTCGGCCAGGGTCAGGCGCCAGATCTCGGCCTCGGCCGGATTGCGCTCCCAGCCCTCGGCGCGGTTGGCCGAGAACAGCAGGTAGCGGCCGTCCTTGGTGAAGGACAGCGGCCCCCGGTCGTCGAACTTGCCGAAGGTCAGCTGGCGCGGCGCCCCGCCCTCGGCCGAGACGGTGTAGATCTTCGAGAAGCCGGGCTTCAGCGCGCCCTCGCCGTCGCCGCGGAAGGTGATGCGGGTCTCGACGGTCAGGGCCGGCGCCCACTTGGCGTTCTCCGGCTTGCCCTCGGGGGCCGAACCCAGCCTCGCGCCCTCGTCGGCGGTCAGCATGGTGAAGGCCAGGGTCTTGCCGTCGGGCGACCAGGTCAGGTCGCTGGGGGCCTCCTCCAGGGTGGCGAGGCGCGCCGTGCGGCCGGTGGCGACCCACTGGACGTAGAGCTGGGCGCCGGCGTCGGGGGTGACCTGCACATAGGCCAGGCGCTGGCCGTCGGGCGACCAGCGCGGCGACATCGCAGATCCGGGACCGGAGACCAGCGGCGTCTGCGATCCGGTCTTGGCGTCGACCAGCCAGATGGAGCGCACGGCCCGGTCGACCATGATGTCGTTGGTGGCCCGCACATAGGCGATCAGGTCGCCGTCGGGGCGGATCTGCGGGTCGGCGGCGACCTCCAGCCCGAACAGGTCACGGCCGGTGAACAGCGCCTGGGGCGTCTCGCGCACCGCCGCGCCGGCCATCGGCCCCGCCGCCGTCAGGGCCAGCAGCGAGGCGAGCAGCAATTGGGTCGAGCGGCGCATGGGCGATCCTGGCGAGGCGGACGAAAGAAGGGGTGGATACTGCCGCGCTCGCGGTCAGCGTCCACCCCTATTTCCGTGGCTCGGGGCGGGATCTTGGGGGGCCGCAAGGCTCGACCCTGCCCACTATTCCGAGCATCCCCGCGAAGGCGGGGATCCAAGCCGAGGCTGCGGATGACCCACAGCCCCGCCTCGCCTGGAAAGTCAGCTTGGATCCCCGCCTTCGCGGGGATCTATCGGTTGAGGGGTAGGCTCAGCGGCCTTCCCTTAACGCCCTACCCCGCCTTCAGCGCCAGCGAGGCCGGCTTCAGGCCCGGGGCCGAGGCCAGGACCCGCACCTCGCCAGCCTGGCCGCGCTTGGTGCGAACAATGGCCTGGGCCAGGCCGTTGAACAGCTTGCGCGAGCTGGCGACGTCGCTTTCGTGGCTGGTCGGGTTGCCGTTGCCAACGCCGATCACCTCGCCAGGGCCGGTCACCGCGAAGGTGACCAGATCCTCGGCCTTGGCGACGGGGCGGCCCTTGGCGTCGACCACCTCGACCTTGAGAATGCCGACGTCCTGGCCATCGGCGGCGAGCCCGGAGCGGTCGGTGGTCAGCCGCAGGGCGGCGGCGGGACCGGCGGTTTCGCGGCGCTGGCGCAGGATGACCTTGCCGTCCTTGTAGCCGTGAGCCTCGATGACGCCCGGCGCGTAGGGCACCGACCATTCGACGTGGTGGTTGGCCTTCACCTCGCGAATGCCCTGGCTCTTGCCGTTCAGGAACAGCTCGACCTTGTCGCAGTTGCTGTGCGCCCAGACCGCGACCGGCTGGCCTTCCTGGCCCTCCCAGTTCCAGTGCGGGAACAGGTGCAGCAGCGGCTCGGCCCGCCACCAGGCGCGGTAGTAGTAATAGTTGTCCTTCGGGAAGCCGCAGGTGTCGAGCGCGCCGAAGTGCGAGCTGATGCTGGGCCAGCGGTTGAAGGGCGTCGGCTCGCCGCGATAGTCGAAGCCGGTCCAGATGAAGCCGCCGCCCATCCACGGACGGTCGGCCGCATGGCTCCACCACTTCTCGGCCGTGGTCGCCCACCAGGGGTGATCGGTGTCGTAGGCCGGGACGTAGGACTTGGCCTCGCTGCGCAGATATTCGCCGCGCGTGGTGACCGTGCTGCCGCTTTCGCTGCCGATGATCGGCAGGTTCGGGAAGCGGGCGTGGAAGTCGTCCATCTTCTCATGGCGGTAGTTGAAGCCGATGACGTCGAGCTCGGCGGTGATGCCGTCGCCGAAGCCCGAGTCCATCGCCGCCGTGACGCCGCGGGTCGGGTCGAGGCGGTTGACCAGGCGCTTCATCGTCCTGGCGACCTTGGCGCCGCGGGCCGTGCCCTGCTGGGGCTCCTCGTTGCCGATCGACCACAGGATGATGGACGGGTGGTTGCGGTCGCGGCGGATCAGCCGCTCCATCTCGTCCAGCGAGGTCGGGTCGCTCGACATCCGCCGGGTCTCGGCGATGAACAGCACGCCCAGGCGGTCGCAGGCGTCCATCAGTTCGGGCGTCGAGGGGTTATGCGAGGCGCGATAGGCGTTGCAGCCCATCGACTGCAACTGCTCGATCCGCCAGACCTGCAGGGCGTCGGGGATGGCCGCACCGACGCCGGCGTGGTCCTGGTGGTTGCAGGTCCCCTGCAGCTTGACGTGCTTGTCGTTGAGGAACAGGCCCTTGGCCGGGTCGAAGCGCACCGAGCGCACGCCGAACGGGGTGGCGAAGCGGTCGACCACCGCGCCGGCGACCTTCACCTCGGTGACCAGGGTGTAGAGGTGCGGGTTTTCCAGCGACCACAGCACTGGCTTGTCGAGCGTGACGGTCTGCGACAGCGACTGGCGCTGCCAGGCCGGCAGGCGGCCGGCGGCAGGCGCCACGGCCAGGGCCGGCTTGCCCGCACCGTCGAGCACGGTGTGAACCAGCTCGAACTCGGCCGGCGCCTCGCCGTCGTTGGCCAGATCGGTGTCGATGGTCAGCGCGCCATCGACCTTGGCTTTGACGAACACGCCCCACTGGGGCACGTGCACCGGGGCGGTCTTGACCAGCCAGACGTGACGATAGATGCCGGCGCCCTCGTAGAACCAGCCCTCGCCCAGGCTGGCGTCGACGCGGACGGTGATCAGGTTGTCGCCGCCGAGATTGGCGATGTCGGTGATGTCGACGCGGAAGCTGGCATAGCCGCTATCCTCGCTCTCGAGGATGTAGCCGTTCACGATCACCACCGCGTCGCGCATCACGCCGTCGAACTCGATCGACAGGCGCTTGCCCGCGTCGCTAGCCGGCAGGGCGAAGCTCTTGCGGTACCAGCCGACGCTGGTGTCGGGGAATTCGCGGCCCAGCGCCTTGTAGCCGTGGGCGGCGCGCAGGTCCTCGTCATCGGGCTTGCCGCTGGGCACGTAGGCGGGGTTGTTGACGAACGGCAGGGTGACGGCCCAGTCGTGGGGCAGCGTCACCGGGGTCCAGGCGCTGTCGTCGAAGCCCTTCTGGGCGGCGGCGGCCACCCACCAGTTGGGCGCATCGGCGCCGGCCTTGGCGTAGGTTCGCTGGTTGGCCCCGAAGCCGAAGTCGCGGGCCGGATCCTGGGCGTGGCCGAGGTGGAACTTCCAGTCGAAGTCCAGGCTCGTGCGCTCGCGCGGGCCAAGGTCGACGACCACCGGGGCAGGCCTGGCGGGCGCGGCCGGCTTGCCGGGCTTGCCCGACTTGGGGGGAGCGGCGTGGCTGGAAGACGCGGCGGCGAAGGCGGCGACGCCGGCCGTGGCGGCCAGGGCTTGCCGGCGGCTGAACTCGACCATCGGGGGACCTCTCAAAGCAAAAAGAAAGAGAGGAAGCCTGCGAGGCTTCCTCCCCTCACAAAGGATCGTCGGGGAGGAATGACGTCCTGGATAGTCCCCCCTCGCTGGCGCAAGGGGGGACTGCATAGCGGTCCCCTCGCCGAAGCGAGGGGATGGGTGGATTAGAACTTCAGGGTCACGTCCACCAGGTAGCGACGGCCGTAGCTGTCGTAGCGGCCGATCCGGTTGGGATCGTTGTCGCGATACATGCGCAGTTCCTGGTTGGTCAGGTTGTTGACCTGGAAGCGCACGCCGACCTTCTCGTTGACCTGGTAGGACGAGCTGAAGTCCAGCGTCTTCTCGGTGTCGAGGGTCTGCAGGTCCGAGCCGCTCCAACCGTAGATCACGGTCATCGGCGAGTGGTACTTCCAGCCCAGGCGCGCTTCGAGCGGACCGTTGGCGTACCACAGGTCGATCGTCGCGGTGTTCTTGGCCAGGCCCGTCAGGCTGAGCGGGTTGTTGACCGGCGAGAATTCCTTCAGGTCGGAGTCGACATAGGCGTAGTTCGAATAGATGCCGAACTTGCTGAGCGGACCCGGCAGGAAGAAGAACGGCGTCTGGAAGGTGAACTCGACGCCCTGGATGTAGCCGCTGCCGCCGTTGGTCGGGCTGGAGACCGCGTAGGTCTGGCCGCCGTAGGTCACAGCGCTCTGCTTCCAGCCGATATAGGAGTCCACGGCCTTGTAGTAGTACGAGATCGCCGCCAGGGCTTCCGGACGGAAGTAGTATTCGACCGAGGCGTCCAGCTGGACGGCTTCGAACGGCTTCAGGTTCGGGTTGCCGGCGCTGCCGGTCCACGGCGCCCAGTTGGCGAGCGTGCGGCTGGCGCGCAGTTCGTCGAGCGGCGGGCGGGCGATGACCCGCGACAGGCCCAGGCGGACGATACGGCCTTCCTGGAAGTCGAACTTCAGGTTCGCGCTGGGCAGGACGTCGGTGTAGTCGTTGTCGACGGTCACCGCCGTGTAGGCGTTGTTCGTCTGCTGCTGCATGCCGTCGCTGCTGGTCTCGGTGTGGACCACGCGCACGCCGGCGTTACCCGTCAGCCACGAGCCGCCGAACGCTTCGGCGGCGAAGTTCAGCTTGCCGTAGCCTTCGTAGACCTTCTCGTTGACGCTCCAGCGCTCGGCCAGCTCCTCGGTGGCGTTGGCCACGTTGAAGGCGTTCGCGCCGTAGGCGATGGCGGCGATCTTGTCGATGTCGCCGGTCAGCAGGGCCGGCGTGTTGGCGCCGTCGCTGAGCTTGTAGGCGGTCAGCAGGCTGGCCGGAACCGTCGCGCCGGTGGCGGTCGGGGCGAAGCTGTAGCTGTTGTGGTCCTTGGTCCGGTCGGAGATCCGGGCCCCGAACTGCACGCTCTTGAACAGGCCCGGACCGAAGTCGTGGGTGAAGTCCAGAGTGGCCGCCTTCAGCTCGTCCTTCAGGTGCTCGGGACCGTCGTAGGAACCGGCCAGGTCGGCGTATTGCGTCAGGCCCAGGCTGTCCTGGCTGGTGCTGATGGTCGGGGTGCGACCGTCACGCCAGTCGAAGCTGGTCCAGGTCGGGTACGACTCGAAGCGCACGGCCTTCCAGGTGTTCTCGCGCTCGGCCTTCGAATAGGAGACGTCGCCCGCGATGGTCCAGGTGTCGCCGGTCCACTTGCCGTTCAGGCCGCCGGCGAACAGGTCCTTGTCCTCGGTGTACTTGGCCAGGACCGTCTGCACCGAGCTGTAAGGCAGGGTGGCGGCGACGACGGTGTTGTTGATGATCGTGTAGGACGCGCCGGTCGCGTTGTAGACGCCGTCGTTCCAGCCGATGTTGTTCGTGCCGGTGTTCCAGTTGCCCCAGTTGTTGGCGCCCCACACCGTCTGGTCCTGGACCTCGGTGATCTTGATCTTCGAATAGAGGGCGTCGCCCTTCAGTTCGAAGTTGTCGGTGGGCTTCCATTGCAGGCCGCCCGAAACGCCGGTGCGCTTCTGGTCGATGCGGCTGACCGACATCTGGGCGCCCCACGGGGTGGCGTCCAGGTCGCCGTCGTGATCGACGTCGCTGCTGTAGTCGCTGGCGCCGGCCGGCGGACGGGCGGCGGAGTCGTTGTAGCCCCAGCCCGTGAACGAGCCATAGCCGTTCTTCTGCTGCTGGGTGGTCAGGCCGAACACCACGGCCAGGTCGTCGTTGATCTTGTGCACGAACGAGCCGCTCGCGCGGTAGCCGGTCGTGTCGTAGTTCGGGATGTCCTTGCCGCCGTCATAGAAGACCGGACCGGCGCGCAGCACGAGCGAGGGACCCTTGTAGTCCAGCGGATCGAGCGTCGAGATGTTGATGGTGGCCGCGACGCCGCCGGCGATCAGGTCGGCCGACTGCGACTTGTAGACCTGCACGCCCGAGACGACTTCCGAGGGATAGATTTCCCAGCGGACGTTGCGGTCGGGCTCGGACGAGGCGACTTCGCGGTTGTTGATGGTGCCCAGCACGAGGCGGGCGCCGAGGCCGCGGACCACCGCCTGGCTGTCGTTGCCGCGGTCGCGGGTGGCGTTGACGCCCGGCAGGCGCGCGATCGACTCGGCGATCGTCACGTCGGGCAGCACGCCGATGTCCTTGGCCGAGATCGCCTCGACCACCTTGTCGGAACCCTGCTTGACGTCGAGGGCGTCGCGCAGGCTCTTGCGCACGCCGGTGACGACGACTTCCTCGACCTGGGTTTCGGTGGACGGCGCGGCGTCCTGCGCCCAGGCGGCGGAGGAAACGGCGAGCAGGCTCAGACCGCTGGCGGCGGCGAGCAGCATGGATTGTCGGGTCATCAAGTTCCCCCAATTGAAACGCGACGCCTTCTGCGGGCGTGGCTGTTTTCTGGTTTTGTGGATTGGGCCGGCGCCAAGATCGCCGGATCAGTGGGGCGCGACGGTCCGCGCCGATAGTGACCGCGCCTCTTTGGGCGCTGACGCGCCGGTTCTGCCGATCGACGCGTCAGTGCTATTTATCATACCAATCACATATGACAAGCGGTCACGGTTGAGCCGGCAAACGCAGGACGCTCGGCTTGCTGGCGATGGTCGCGGTAACAGCCGAAGCCGAGGCCACGGCCTCCGCGGTCGGGGCCGTCGCCACGGTCACCGAGGCCCCCGGCATCAGGCGGGTGCGATAAACGAAGTCGGCCCCGTCGCGAACCATCGGGCGCGGCCCGACGCCGCCCAGGAAGTCGCCGTCGATGAAGGCCGCGGCCTTGTCGCCCGCCGCCACCTTGAAGGTCGTCTCGACCGGGAAGGCGTAGGACGTCGACAGCCACTTCATGCCCTGCGTCGGCTGGCCCTTGAAGTCGAACAGGGTCGAGTTCTCCCAGTTCGAGCCCGTGCCCCAGCGGGTCTTGCACTTGGTCGAGACCCAGGCCGGCTCCCAGTAGAAGACGCCCGTGCCGCCATTGGCGAAAACCAGTTGAGTGAGGTCGGTCAGGTACTTCTTCTGGCCTTCCTGCGTCGCCGGATAGCCGGGGATCAGCGAATCCTCGCCAAGCAGGTTGGGCGAGCTGTCGGCGCCTTCGGTGGTGAAGGGATAGGACGTCTCGACCACCACCACGTCGGCCGCATAGGTGTGGCGCAGGTGGTTGATGGTCGCCCCCAGCTGGGCCATCGAGCGCTTGGACCACTTGCTGTAGTAGCTGATGCCGATCATGTCGAAGTCGGTGACCCCGGCCTTGGCGGCGGCGGCGAACCAGTCTTCGACCGTGTCGGGCTGGGCGATGTGCAGCATCACCCGCGGCTTCTTCGACCCCGCCGCGCCGGCGTCGCGCACGGCCTTGATGCCGGCGTTGAACAGCACGGCGTTGCGGTCCCAGTTGATCGGGTCCTTGGCCTTGGCCAGGCTGGAGACGATCTCGCCGTTGGTCTCGTTGCCCACCTGCACCAGGTCGGGCATCAGGCCCTGGGCGTCCAACTTGCGCAGGGTGTCGTAGGTGAAGGCGTACAGCGCCTTGGCCTGGTCGGGCGTCGACAGCTTCTCCCAGGCCTTGGGCGCCAGCTGCTTCTCGCCATCGGCCCAGTCGTCGGAATAGTGGAAGTCGAGCAGCACCTGCAGGCCCGCAGCCTTGGCGCGCTTGATGCTGCGGACCACGTCCTCGGGGCTGGAGTACTTGGTCCACTTGGGGTCGTTCCACAGCCGGATACGGGCGATGTTGGCGCCGGCCTGCTTGAAGTAGGCGTACTGCTCGACCTTCTGGTCGCCCGAGCGATAGACCGCGCCGCAGTCGTCCATCTCGTTGGCGTAGGAGATGTCCACGCCCAGATAGGTCTTCGGCGGCAGGGGCTCGGCGGCCAGGGCGCTGGTCGAGGCGAGCAGCCCGGCGATCAGGCCAAGGCCCAGCTTCTTAAGTCCCGACATGGCGTTGGCTCCCGTTCGATCTTGTTGGCCGCGGATATAGGCGACCAGATTTGCGGGCGGAATATCTTCGTATTGATATTACAAATCAAGCCTCAGGCACGCTCGGCCATCTTTCATCACGAGGTGCCTTCCTCCCCTCTCGTCATCCCGGGCGTAGGGCCGCAAGGCGGACCGTAGACCCGGGACCCAGGGGACCGGGTGCAGCGGATCGATCAAGCGCCCCGGCGCCTGCCGACACAATGCGGCGGCCCCTAGGTCCCGGCTCTCCGCTTCGCTTCGGCCAGGATGACGAAGAAAGGATGCGCGGATCCTCCCTTGACTCCCAAACCGCTCAAACTGATATTTCTGTCATGACAGAAACAGCCGACACGACCAGGAAACTCCCCGCCGCCGTCGAGCAGTTCGTCCTGCGTTGGGGCGACATGGGCGGCCAATGGGGAGTCAACCGGTCGGTGGCCCAGATCCATGCCCTGCTCTATCTGGCAGAGAAGCCGCTGACCGCCGAGGACATCGCCGAGACCCTGGGCCTGGCGCGCTCCAACGTCTCCAACAGCATCAAGGAGCTGATCGGCTGGAAGCTGATCCGCCGCGTGCCGGTGCTGGGCGATCGCCGCGACCACTACGAGGCCGAAGCCGACCTGTGGCTGATGCTCACCCGCATCGCCGAGGGCCGCAAGGAACGCGAGATCGACCCGATGGTCGAGGCCCTGACCCACGTCCTGGCCGCCGCCGAGGGCGACCCGACCCTGGGCAAGGTGGCCAAGACCCGCCTGCGCGAGATGCATGGCTTCGTCAGCACCATCGACGGCTGGTACGGCCAGATGCTGACCGTGCCGCCCGCCACCCTGATGGCCCTGATCAAGATGGGGACCAAGGTCGTGGGCCTGCTGGGCCTGGGCCGCAAGCCGCCGCCCTCGTGAGGGCGCGGCGCTGGGAGTAGCCAAAAAATTTGCTCTATAATTTCTGTTTCTACAGAAATAACTGAGAATACGGGGAAGTCAGATGATCGCCCGAAGCGTTCGCCCTCGAACCGCCCGACCTGGGGCGCCGCCGACCGACACCCTGCACGACCTGCGCTTCGCCGCCCTGCTCGGCGCCGAGGCCTGGGCGGGCCTCCCGCCGGCGGTGCGCGAGCGCTTCAGCAAGCGCCTCGCCCCCGGCCTGGCCGTCACCTATGCCGGCGAGATCGTCGAGAGCCGCCGCAACCTCGCCGGCTGGATCCTGGGCCAGCTGTGCCGCCTGATCGGCGCGCCCTTGCCCCTGGGCGACGACCTGGGCGTGGCGGCCGTCGTCACCGTCACCGAAGACGCCTGCGCCGGCGGCCAGTTCTGGACGCGGATGTACGGCCGCGCCCACGGCTTCCCGCAGGTGATCCACAGCAGCAAGCGGTTCGCCGGCCCCACGGGGCTGGAGGAATATCTCGGCGGCGGCTTCGGCATCGCCCTGAGCGTCAGCGCCGACGAGCGCGCCCTGCGCTTCCACAGCCATCACTACTTCCTCGCCGCTGGACCGCTGCGCTGGCGGCTGCCGGCCTGGCTGGCCCCCGGCGACCTGACCATCAGCCACGTGGACCGTTCCGACGGACGCTTCGACTTCGTCCTCGCCCTGCATCACCCGCTGCTGGGCGAGGTGATGCGCCAGGTCGGCGTGTTCCGCGAACGCGCCGCCGACCCTCATCTGGAGATCATCCAATGAACGACCTGATCTGGACCCTGGTCTTCGTGCAGGTGGCCATGGGCGGCTTCGACACGCTCTACCACCATGAACTGACCCAGCGCCTGGCGTGGAAGCCGTCGCAGAAGGGCGAGTTGGTGCTGCACGGCGTGCGCAACCTGGCCTATGCCTTGATGTTCACGGCCCTGGGCTGGACCCGGCCGGAAGGCGGTTGGGCGCTCGCGCTCCTCGCCCTGATGGCCGGCGAGCTGATCATCACCCTGTGGGACTTCGTCGAGGAGGACCGCACCCGCAAGCTGCCGGCCAGCGAGCGGGTGCTTCACACCCTGCTGACCCTGAACTACGGCGTGGTGCTGGCCCTGGTCGCGCCCCTGCTGCTGGCCTGGGCCCGGCGGCCAGCGGACGTCGCGCCCGCCTATTACGGGATCTGGAGCATCCTCTGCGCCATCGCCGCCGTCGGCGTCGTGGTCTCCGGCCTGCGCGACCTGGCCGCCGCCCGGCGCGCCCAGCGGATCGCCGTCGACGATCCCACGCCCCTAGTCGCTGCCCTGCCCCCGCGCCGTGCGGTGCTGGTCACCGGCGGCACCGGCCTGATCGGCGCGCGCCTGGTCGCGGCCCTGGTCGGCGCCGGCCACGAGGTGACGGTGCTGACCCGCAGCCGCGCCAGCGCCGCCGCCCTGCCCGCGCCGATCCGCATCGTCACCGACCTGGCCCAGATCGCCGACGACACGCGGCTGGACGCCATCGTCAACCTGGCCGGCGAGCCGATCGCCGACGGCCTGTGGACGATCGCCAAGCGCCGCCGCATCGTCCGCTCGCGGGTGCGGACCACGCAAGCCGTGGTCGCCCTGATCGCCCGGCTTGAACACAAGCCCCAGGTTCTGGTCAGCGGCTCGGCCATCGGCTGGTACGGCCTGCGCGGCGACGAGCCCCTGACCGAGGCCGATGACGGGACGCCCTGCTTCTCCCGCTTCATCTGCCAGCTGTGGGAAAAGGCCGCCCGTCGCGCCGAGACCCACGGCGTGCGCGTCGTGCGGCTGCGCATCGGCCTGGTTCTGTCCACCGAGGGCGGCATGCTGTCTCGGATGCTGACCCCGTTCGAGTTCGGCCTGGGCGGGCCGTTCGGCGCGGGTCGCCACTGGATGAGCTGGATCCACCTGGACGACGTGGTGCGGATGATCGCCCACGCCATCGCCACGCCGCAGTGGACCGGCGCGGTCAACGCTGTCGCGCCCCGGCCGGTGACCAACCGCACCTTCGCGGCCGCCCTCGGCCGCGCGCTGGGCCGCCCCGCCCTGCTGCCGGCGCCTGCCTGGCCGCTGCGGGCGGCGCTGGGCCCCTTCGCCGACGAGCTGCTGCTCAGCGGCCAGAGGGTGCTGCCGGCCGCGGCGCGGGACGCCGGCTTCCGCTTCGCCCATCCGATGCTGGACGAGGCGCTCGGCGCCCTCGTCGGTCGCCGGAGCCGCCCGCGCGGCCAAGCCTTGCTCGCCAGGGAGACGCCCGCAAAGGCCTGATTCCAACATCCGGGACGGCAAGCGCTGCAAGACTTGCTACCGGTAACCCGTCAAGTCGGAAAATCACCGTTCGAAGCCCGACGTTCCTCGAAAGTTCCCCTTCCGCAGCGGCGCCGCACCCTGCCATATCTCACTCAACCACAACGCCGCGCATAGACGCGGCGACCTAGGAGGAGATGAGGGATATGGCTGACGGCGTTGCGACGTCTGGCGCGAAAGACGGAAAGGTCGTGGAGCGCAAGGACGCCCTGGTCATCGGCGCGGCGTCGGTGGGCACGGTCTTCGAGTGGTACGACTTCTACCTGTACGGCTCGCTGGCGACCTACATTACCCACCACTTCTTCTCGGGCGTGAACGA
Source organism: Caulobacter hibisci (assembly GCF_016135805.1). Classification (GTDB taxonomy): domain Bacteria; phylum Pseudomonadota; class Alphaproteobacteria; order Caulobacterales; family Caulobacteraceae; genus Caulobacter; species Caulobacter hibisci. The sequence goes on along the minus strand of NZ_JADWOX010000018.1, from coordinate 3,521 downwards.
GACCACGGGCTATATCTTCGCCCTGCTGGCCTTCGCGGCCGGGTTCGCGGTGCGGCCGTTCGGGGCCCTGGTGTTCGGACGGCTAGGCGACCTCTGGGGCCGCAAGAACACCTTCCTGGTCACCATGCTGCTGATGGGCCTGTCGACCTTCGTCGTCGGCCTGCTGCCCAGCTACGAACAGATCGGCGTCATCGCCCCAATCGCTCTGGTGCTGATGCGCCTGCTCCAGGGCCTGGCCCTGGGCGGCGAGTACGGCGGCGCGGCGACCTACGTGGCCGAGCACGCCCCGCACGGGCGGCGCGGCTTCTACACCAGCTTCATCCAGATCACCGCCACCTTCGGCCTGTTCCTCAGCCTGATCGTCATCCTGGCCACCCGCTCGACGGTGGGCGAAGACGCCTTCCAGGCCTTCGGCTGGCGCATTCCGTTCCTGATCTCGATCGCCCTGCTCGGCGTCTCCCTCTGGATCCGCCTGCAGCTCTCCGAAAGCCCGTCGTTCCAGAAGATGATCGACGAGGGCAAGGGCTCCAAGCAGCCGCTGAAGGACAGCTTCGCCCGCTGGGGCAACCTGAAGATCGTCATCCTGGCCCTGGTCGGCCTGACCGCCGGCCAGGCCGTGGTCTGGTACACCGGCCAGTTCTACGCCCTGTTCTTCATCGAGAAGATGCTCAAGGTCGACGGCGCCCTGGCCAACGGCCTGGTCGCCGTGGCCCTGCTGATCGGCACGCCGTTCTTCGTCATCTTCGGCTGGCTGTCGGACAGGATCGGCCGCAAGCCGATCATCCTGCTGGGCTGCGCCCTGGCGGCCCTGACCTACTTCCCGCTGTTCAAGACCCTGACCAGCGCCGCCAATCCGCAGCTGGCCGCCGCCACGGCCTCGGCCCCGGTGACCATCCTCGCCGACCCGGCCGACTGCTCGTTCCAGTTCGATCCGATCGGCAAGACGGTGTTCAACACCTCCTGCGACCTTGCCAAGTCGTACCTGGCCAAGGCCGGCGTCAGCTACACCAACCAGCCGGCCGCCGCTGGCGAGACCGCCGAGGTCCGCATCGGCGGGGCGGTCCTGCCCTCGTTCCGCGGCGAGACCCTGCCGAAAGCCGAGTTCGCCGCCGCCAAGAAGGCCTGGGAAGCCAAGCTGGCCGACGCCCTGAAGACCGCCGGCTATCCGGCCAAGGCCGACCCGGCCAAGGTCAACAAGCCGCTGGTGGTCTTCGTGCTGAGCCTGCTGGTGATCTACGTCACCATGGTCTACGGGCCGATCGCGGCCATGCTGGTCGAGATGTTCCCGACCAACATCCGCTACACCTCGATGAGCCTGCCCTACCACATCGGCAACGGCTGGTTCGGCGGCTTCCTGCCGACCACGGCCTTCGCCATGGTCGCGGCCACCGGCAACATCTATTACGGCCTCTGGTACCCGATCGTGGTGGCGGCCATCACCGCGGTGATCGGCCTGCTGTTCCTGAAGGAAACCAAGGACGTCGACATCGAGGCGTGATCGCCTTCGATGAAAGCTACGAAGGGGGCGCCGCAAGCGCCCCCTTCTTCGTTAGGGCCGCAGCGAAAACGGCACCCAGCGGCGGTCGTTCTCGAACACCTCGAAAGCCCGATCCACCGGCGGGAAGGCGCGCTGGGAGCAGTCGTCGCGCTCGCAGATCCGGCAGCTGACCCCGATCGGCGCCGAGGGCCCTTCCAGGTCCAGGCCGTCGGCATAGACCAGCTGGTCGGCGTAGCGGGCCTCGCAGCCCAGGCCGAGAGCATAGCGCCGCTCGGCCTGGCGATAGGCGCCGGACGGCTTCACCACCCCCCGCGCCAGGCAGACATAGCGCGTGGCGTCCGGCATCTGCGCCAGCTGCACCAGCCAGGCGTCCGGCCGGGCGAAGGCGTCGTGGACGTTCCACAGCGGGCAGGCCCCGCCGAAGCGGGCGAACTGCAGCCGCGTGGCGCTGTGGCGCTTGGTGATGTTGCCGGCCCGATCCAGCCGCACGAAGTAGAACGGCACGCCCCGCGCGCCCGGCCGCTGCAGCGTCGAGAGCCGGTGGAACACCTGCTCCAGGCTGGTCTGGAAACTCAGCGCCAGACGCTCGACGTCGTGCCTTGCGGCCCGCGCCGCCTCGCGGAACCGCTCATAAGGCAAGACGAGCGCCCCGGCGGCGTAGTTCAGCAGGCCCGTACGGCAGACCTTGGCGGCGCTGTCGCTGCGAAACCCCGCCGCCGCCAGCTCGGCCTCGACGATGTCGGACAGGGTCAGGGCCGCGATCTGGTAGGCCAGCTGGAAGCTGCGGGTGGCCTCTGGATGGGCCGCGCCTACCGTCACCGTTCGCGAGGCGGAGTGCCAGTGGCGCAGCAGGTCGGCCTCGCCGCTACGGGCCACCGTCACGCCCAGCCGGTCGGCCAGCCAAGCCTCCAGCGCCCGCTCGCCGCCCCCGCCGATCTCGGCCGCGAGGGCCTCGGCCGCGACGTCCAGGCTGTGGATGTAGTTGTTCTTGTAGTGGAAGAAGTCGCGGACCTCCTCGTAGGGCAGCAGCGCGCTGGCCGCCCCGCGCTCGTCGAGCGACACAGCCTCCTCAGTCGCCTTCAGCCGCTCGTCGAGCCGGCGATAGGCGCGGTGCAGGTCGAGATAGGCCTTGGCCAGGTTGGGCGTATTGGCCACCGCCGCCTTGATCTCCGACAGGCTGGGGGCTTCTCCGCCCGAAGGCGCATCAGCGCTGGCCTCGCGCAGGTCGGCGATCAGCCGCTGGTCGTCGGCGGCGTCCAGCGAGGCGGCGTCGACCTCGAACACCCGCATGACGTCGATCAGCACCCGGGCGGTGACCGGCCGCTGGTTGGCCTCGATCTGCGACAGATAGCTGGCCGACAGCCCCAGCTTCCCGGCGCAGGCCTCCAGCTTCCAGCCCTTGGCCTGGCGCAGCAGCCGCAGGCGCGGCCCGATGAACAGCTTCTCGCCCATTTCGCAACTTTGCTATTTCACAAGATGCAAGTTCGCAAGTCCTCGCCACGGCCTCAATTTCCTTGAGGATCAGTCCCGAAGCCACGCAAAACTCGTTCTTTGCGATGGTCGATCGTTCGGAGTTGTCTTGCAACACATCCTGGAAGAACTCGAGCGTCGTCGTGAGCAGGCCCGGGCCGGCGGCGGCGAACGCCGCGTGGCGGCCCAGCACGCCAAGGGCAAGCTGACGGCCCGCGAGCGGATCGACCTGTTGCTCGACGAGGACTCGTTCGAGGAGTTCGACATGTTCGTCGAGCACCGGGGGACCGAGTTCGGCATGGCCGAGCAGAAGGTGGCCGGCGACGGGGTGGTGACCGGCTGGGGCACGATCAACGGCAAGGTCGTATTCGTGTTCTCCAAGGACTTCACGGTGTTCGGCGGGTCGCTGTCGGGGGCGCACGCGGCCAAGATCGTCAAGGTCCAGCGCCAGGCGATGAAGGCCGGCGCGCCGATCATCGGCCTGTTCGACGCCGGCGGCGCGCGCATCCAGGAGGGCGTCGACAGCCTGGCCGGCTATGCCGACATCTTCCTG
>NZ_JADWOX010000017.1 GCF_016135805.1 Caulobacter hibisci | reverse complement strand
TATGGGGGAGGTGGCCCGGAGGGCCGGAGGGGGGACGTTTTCAGCCGCCGCTGCTTGGGCCGAGTTCGTACCACTCCCCTCTCCGTCGCCTTCGGCGACACCTCTCCCACGGGGAGAGGATCTCTACGCCGCCGCCAGTCTGCTCCTCCGCTCCAGCCCCAGGCTCACCCCCGCCAGCACCAGCGCGCCCAGCGGCACCAGGGCGGCGATCGGGGCGATGGCGGCCAGGCCCAGGCCGTGGGCGATGACCGCGCCGCCCAGGGCCGCGCCGATGGCGTTGCCGAGGTTGAAGGCGGCGATGTTGAGGCTGGACGCCAGGCCCTGGCCCGCGCCGCCGGCCTGGCTCAGCACCCGCATCTGCAACGGGGCGACGGTGGCGAAGGCGGCCGCGCCCAGCCCGAAGGCGGCCAGGATCGCGCCGATCTTGTCGTGGAACGCCCAGCCGGCGGCCAGCATGACCACGGTCAGGAGGGCGATGGATCCGGCCAGGGCCGCGTTCAGGTTCTTGTCGGCCCAGCGGCCGCCCAGCAGGTTGCCCGCCACCAGCCCCGCGCCGAACACCAGCAGGATCGGCGACACCGCGCTTTGCGAGAAGCCGGCCAGCTGCGTGAGGATCGGCTGGATGTAGGTGAAGACCGCGAACACCCCGCCGAAACCGAGCACGGTCATCACCAGGCCCAGCTGCACCTGCGGACGGGCCAGGACGGCGAACTCTTCCTTCAGCGGCGCGGGCTGCGCGGCCTTGTCGCCCTTGGGGACCAGCAGGGCCAGGATCCCGAAGGCGACCGCGCCGATGGCGGCCACCGCCCAGAAGGTCGAGCGCCAGCCGAAGGCCAGGCCCAGCCAGGCCCCGAACGGCACGCCCAGCAGGGTGGCCAGGGTCAGGCCGGTGAACATGATGGCGATGGCCGAGGCCTTGCGCTCGGGCGGCACCAGCGAGACGGCGACCAGCGAGCCGACGCCGAAGAAGGTCCCGTGCGCCAGGGCGGTGACGATCCGCGCGGCCATCAGCAGGCCGAAAGTTGGGGCCAGGGCGGCCGCGAGGTTGCCGATCGTGAAGATGGCCATCAGGGCCAGCAGCGTCGTCTTGGGCGGCAGGCGGCGCGTGGCCAGGGTCAGCACCGGCGCGCCGACGAAGACGCCCAGGGCGTAGCCTGTGGTCAGCCAGCCGGCCGTCGGGATCGAGACGCCGAGATCGGCCGAGACCTGCAACAGCAGGCCCATGATGACGAACTCGGTGACGCCGATGCCGAAGGCGCCGACGGTCAGGGCATAGAGGGCGAGGGGCATGGCCGCCGGCTCCGGTGATTGTTGGAACCGTCAGATAGCGCCGCCGCCTTCGATGAATTAGATTGCCGGAAGGATCATCACTTGTGACTTGAAGGCGCAATGGCGCGGCAGGAAATCAATCGTACGGCCGAGATGGAGGTCTTCGTCCGGGTGGTGGAGCAGGGCGGCTTCTCGTCCGCGGCCCGCAGCTTGCGGATGACCCCGTCGGCGGTCAGCAAGCTGGTCGCCCGGCTGGAGGCGCGGCTGGGCGCGCGGCTGGTCAACCGCTCGACCCGAAAACTCACCCTCACCGCCGAGGGCCAGACCTTCCACGAGCGTTCGCTGAGGGTGCTGGCCGATCTCGACGAGGCCGAGCGCGCCGTGGCCGCCAGCGCCGCCCCGCGCGGTCGGGTGCGGGTCAATGCCAGCGTGCCTTTCGGCCAGCACTACCTGCTGCCCCTGGCCCCGCGGTTCCTGGCCGAGCATCCGGACATCCAGCTCGACATCACCGTCACCGACCAGGTCATCGACCTGATGGATGAGCGGGCCGACGTCGCCATCCGGGTCGGGCCGATGCGCGCCTCGCAGCTGATGGCCCGCAAGATCGCCCACAGCCGGATGGTGCTGGTCGCCTCACCCGCCTACCTGGCCGGCGCCGGGACGCCTCGGCATCCCGACGATCTCGGTTCCCACCAACTGGTGACCTTCAACTTCGCCCGCCACTGCGACTCCTGGCCGTTCCTGATCGACGGCGAAGGGATCTATCGCCCGGTCCACGGCCGGGCCGAGGTCGGCGACGGCGAGAGCGCCCGCACCCTGGCGCTGGCCGGCCAGGGGATCGCCCGACTGTCGGTGCTGCACGTCGGTCCCGACATCGCCGCCGGCCGCCTGGTCCCGGTGCTGGAGGCCTTCAACCCCGGCGACATCGAACTGACCCACGCCGTCTATGTCGGCCACGGCGGCCAGCTGCCGGCCCGGGTGCGGGCGTTCATCGACTGGCTGGCGCGGGAGGTGAGCGTGGGCAGGGGCGAACCGGCGGCGCTGGCGGATTTCGCACACCAAATCCCTCTCTCTGAGAGAGAGGGAGGGGCCCGCCGCGCAGCGGTGGGAGGGTGAGTGGTTACGGCGTGCCGGCACTGCGCTCGCAACGGCGCCAAGATCGTCCAGGGGCTTCGCCTACCCACTCACCCTCCCACGCCTGCGGCGCGGGCCCCTCCCTCTCTCCATGAGAGAGGGGATCACGGTCCTACCCCGCCGCCTTGCCGTAGGCGCTGATCGCGACGGCCATTTCCGGGGTGGCCTCGACCACCGGCGCGGCAGGCGCTTCGGGCGCGGCGGCGCCGGCCAGGCGGGCCTGGGCTTCGGCCGAGAGCGTGACGGTGTCGCGCGGCGTCGACGACGGCTGGGCCGCGTCGAGGTCCGATTGCAGGCGCGAGCGATAGTCGGCGACGCTGGCCGGACCCTTGGCGCCGGGCACGCCCACCTGCAGCGAGGCGACGATAGTCTGGTCGGTCTCCGACAGGCCGTCGAAAGCCTCGATCGCCTTCTGCTGCGGGGCCGGCGGGGCCGCGTCCGATCCCGCCCAGGCGGCCTTGGTGAAGGTGTTGAGCGCCGACTGCACGGTCTTGGCGAACGGCGAGTCGTTGAGCGCGGAGGCCAGGCTCGCCCGCTCCGCATAGCCGGCCCCGGCCCAGCTGTTGGACAGGGCGTGATAGGCGCCCAGCTGCTGGTCCAGCCCGACCGACCCCGTGGTGTCGTTGAGCGCCGCCGCGGCGGCGACCGCCCCGCCGGGATAGGCGACGGCGGAGGCCGAGCCCGTCTCGGTCGTCGAGAGCTGCGAAATCTTCATGTCGGGGCCAGTGTCGCGCGGGCGCGATGAAGGCGGCGTGAACGTGGGGGTTGCGACCTGCTGTCGCGGGGCCGGAAAAGGCGGCCCCCGCCCGAAGACGGGAGCCGCCTCGCCGCGTCAGCCGCCGACCAGCACCTCGGCCACCTGCACGGCGTTCAGCGCCGCGCCCTTGCGCAGGTTGTCGCCGACCACGAAGAGGGCCAGGCCGTGCGCGACGGTCGGATCGGGGCGCACCCGGCCGACGAACACCGGGTCCTGGCCGGTGGCGGCCAGCGGGTTGGGCACGTCGTCCAGCACCACGCCCGGCGCGTTCCCCAGCAGCTCGAGCGCCTGCGCGACCGAGATCGGCCGCTCGAACTCGGCGTTGATCGACAGGGCGTGGCCGCTGAACACCGGCACCCGCACGCAGGTGCCGCTGACCGGCAGGTCGGGCAGGCCCAGGATCTTGCGGCTTTCGTCGCGCAGCTTCAGCTCCTCCTCGGTATAGCCGTCCTCGCCCAGCACGTAGTTCAGCGGCACCACGTTGTAGGCCAGGGGCACGGCCCACTTCTGCGGCTCGGGCAGGGGCGCGGCGTCGGGCGACAGGGCCAGGCCGTCGAGGTCGCCGGCGGCGCCGGCTCGCAGTTGCTCCGACAGCACCCGGATGCCTTCGACCCCGCCGCCCGAGGCGGCCTGATAGGTGCTGACGGTCAGGCGCTGGAGGCCGGCGTGGTCGTGCAGGGGCTTCAGGGCCGGCATGGCGGCCATGGTGGTGCAGTTAGGGTTGGCGATGATCCCCTTGGGCAGGTGGGCCAGCGCCTCCGGATTGACCTCGGCCACCACCAGCGGAACGTCCGGGTCCGAACGCCAGGCCGACGAGTTGTCGATGACAATCGCCCCGGCCGCGGCGGCCTTGGGGGCCAGTTCGCGCGAGGTGTCGCCGCCGGCCGAGAAGAACACGATGTCGAGGCCGGCGAAGTCGGCGCTGGCGGCGTCCTCCACCGTCACCGACCCGTCCTTCCAGGCCAGGGCCTGGCCGGCCGAGCGGGCCGAGGCGAAGACCCGCAGGGAGGCCAGCGGGAAGTCCCGCTCGGCCAGCAGCTTCAGCATCATGCCGCCCACCAGGCCGGTGGCGCCGACGACGCCGACGTGCGGCGGGTTCGAACGGGAAAACTTGGGGCTCATGATCGTGCGTCTCCTGGATGAGGGAGCGCGGGGAGCCGTCAGATCTCGTGGTGTGAGAGCCGCCCCGCGCAGTGCGGGGCTGGTCTGAGGATGCTCGCTTAGATCGCGCACATACCCGCCGCCCCGCCGAAGCGGGTCGTTTTGCGGGTAATAATTTTGGTCGCGGCGAAGGACATCGAGCGGGTTGATAGCGGTGAAGCTGGCCGGCGTAAAGCGGCGCTCTTGCCTCACTCTATCGCCTGGAGAAATGCGGTGCTTGTGGTCGGGGGAGGTGCCCGGATTCAAATCCCTAAGTATGCAGGACTAGCGGCGGCCGTTTTGGCATCATTTCTCTCAGTGTGCCTGGGCGTAGAATGTGGCTATTCCATTTTTCCAGCTTTTCATAAGCGGGATCGGAACTAGCCATCGCGAATATGTGAAGGTTGGAATGGAAGCTAACCAAGGCGGCCACGATCCCTCTTCCATCGGTGTTGTATCGGTAAGCAAATTGATCGGGCACAGACCAAGTGCCCTGATTGAGTGAGGCTCCAATTGGCAAGATCGAAAGGAGGGCGTGGGCTTCATGTTCCGCCAAGCCAGCATTGAGGTACCATTTTACCTCGATCCGCCCATCTAGCGGTATGGGCTCGCCGGTGTGCTCGCGATAGAGAGCCATCGCCAATTTGGCTGAGAACGTCTTGAGGTATGCTTCTGCTAGTGGACCGTCAGCACTTGTTTGGATGCGCTCCTGGATAATACCGGCCGGTGACTTGATCCATTTTCTTTCGATGCGGTCATTATCAAAAAGTTCAGATCTTACACCTGGAGCCATACGTTCAAGAGTGTTTAAGCGGTCGCGCGCTTCGTAGGTGCTCCAATGATCGAAGGGGCCAAAGGCGCTTAAGCGGGCGAAGAAGCTAGCTGCAAGGTCGGCTGGGCTCGTTCCGTTGTTGCAGTCAGCACAAGCCGCGAACTCCATGCCGTTCGGTCGAGATTTTTCTCGAAACATAGCTCTCGGAGGCATGTGCTCGATCTGCGTTGGTTTATTTTCGCAGTAAATGCAGCGAGTTTCCGACGCGATGAGAGCTGATAGGTTGCGGCTTTTGGTCCTTGCTTCCCCCATGAGATCTGCCTTTATCTGCTATTAGATTTATACGGAGAGCCTTGAGGTCCTCCACATATTTGAGAGATTCGCGCCACCTTCTCCCGCAAGGGGAGAAGGATCAGGTTTGAGCCCCGTTCCTCTCCCAGCCGTCCACGAACGGGAACCGCTTCTCCCAGAAGTCCGCCAACCGCGGATCGGCGTCCACCCGCCGCACCACCTCGGCCATCTTCGGCGCCCGGTCGTAGAACCGTACCCGCCGCGAGCCCCAGCGGCTGACGACGGCGACATAGAGGTCGAGCACGGTCAGGTCGTCGCCGAGGATGTAGGCGCCGGGCTCGACCTGGGCGTCCATCATCGCCCAGCAGTCGGCGATGCGGTCGGCGGTGGCGGCCTTGACCCGAGCCTGCGCCTCCGGATCCGGCCCAGCCAGCCGCGAGGGATCGTCGCGCACCCAGAACAGCGAATAGATCGAGGCCGGGATGAAGGTCATCCAGCGCAGGAACTGCCCACGGCGCGGATCGCCGACGGCCGGCCCCAGCTTGGCCTCGGGGTGGTTGTCGGCCAGCCAGATCAGGATCGCCGCGCTCTCGGTGATGGTCTCGCCGTCGGGGGTGACCAGGGCCGGGATCTGCTTCATCGGATTGACGGGGGCGACCTTGGCCTGCTGCGCGGCGCCTTCCCAGGTCGGCGCCTCGATCACGGTGTAGGGCTGCCCCAATAGCGACAAAGTCGCCTCGACGGGCACGGAGCCGGAGCCAAGCGCGCCATAGATGGTGTAAGCTGGATTCATCATTCGTTACCCATTCTGCCCACAACATCTTGTGGCCTGAGGCAATCTGACCACTAGATGGCGCGGGTCTCCCTGCGCTATCTAGATCCTACCCGCCCGCTCGATTCGAGTCCGACCCGCTCTGGAGGCCGTCCGATGTCCGCTTCGCTGATCACCACTCCCGGCCTCCTGACCCCCTCCGGCGCCTACAAGCCGTTCCGCTATCCCTGGGCCTACGACTTCTGGAAGAAGCAGCAGCAGGTCCACTGGATGCCGGAAGAGGTGCCGCTGGGCGAGGACCTCAAGGACTGGGCGGTCAAGCTCAACGACAAGGAACGGAACCTGCTGACGCAGATCTTCCGCTTCTTCACGCAGTCGGACATCGAGGTGGCCGACAACTACATGGAACGCTACGGCCGGGTCTTCAAACCGACCGAAGTGAAGATGATGCTCTCCTCGTTCGCCAACATGGAGACCATCCACATCGCCGCCTACGCGCTGCTGCTCGAGACGATCGGCATGCCGGAGAGCGAATTTGGCGCGTTCATGGAATACCAGGCCATGCGCGACAAGCACGACTTCATGCAGAAGTTCGGCGTCGACTCCAACGCCGACATCGCCCGCACCCTGGCCATGTTCGGCGGCTTCACCGAAGGCCTGCAACTGTTCGCCTCGTTCGCGATGCTGATGAACTTCCCGCGCTTCAACAAGATGAAGGGCATGGGCCAGATCGTCTCGTGGTCGATCCGCGACGAGAGCCTGCACTGTGAAGGCATCATCAAGCTGTACCACGCCTTCAACAAGGAAACCGGCGCGGTGACCAAGGCCGTGGCCGACGACATCGTCGACTGCTGCAAGACCGTGGTCGGCATGGAAGACGCCTTCATCGACCTGGCCTTCGAGGCCGGCGAGGTGCAGGGCATGACGCCCGAGGACATCAAGTCGTACATCCGCTTCATCGCCGACTGGCGCCTGCGCCAGCTGGACCTGCCGGAAGTCTACGGCGTGAAGGAAAACCCGCTGCCCTGGCTGCAGTCGCTGCTCAGCGGCGTCGAGCACGCCAACTTCTTCGAGGCCCGCGCCACGGAATATTCCAAGGCCGCGACCAAGGGCCAATGGCACGGCGCCGACGGCGTGTGGTCCAGCTTCGAAGGCATGCTCAAGAAGCGCGCCGAGACCAGCCTGGTCGATTGATCGGTTCGCTGGAACAGTCATGACGTCGTGAACGCCGCCGGCTATGCCCGGCGGCGTTTTCGTTTGGGAAGGAGCGCGGTATGCGCATCGCGGTGATCGGTCCGGGCGCGGTCGGCGGAACCCTGGCGGCCTGGCTGTCTCTGGCCCACGAGGTCACGCTGTGCGTCCGCACCGCCTTCGAGCGGTTGGAGGTCGAGACGCCGGAGCGGACCCTGGTCGCCACGCCGACGGTGCTGACCGATCCCGCGCAGGCGACATCGGTCGACTGGGTGCTGATCGCCACCAAGACCTATGACGCCGCCGGCGCGGCCGCCTGGCTGGCGGGACTGGTGGGGCCGGGCACCCGGGTGGCGGTGCTGCAGAACGGCGTCGAGCATGTCGAGCGCTTCACGCCCTACCTGCCCGCCGAACGCATCACCCCGGCGGTGGTCGACATCCCGGCCGAGCGCACGGCCCCGGGCGTGATCCGCCAGCGGCGCCTGGGCTGGATCAAGGTTCCGGCCGGCGAGGCGGGCCAGGCCTTCGCCGACCTCTTCGCCCACACCCCGATCGCCGTGGAGCCGACCGACGAGTTCAAGGCCGTGGCCTGGCGCAAGTTGGCGCTCAACTGCGCCGGCGCCGTCAACGCCCTGGCCCTGAAGCCGTCCGGCATCTCGCGCCGCGACGACATCGCCGCGATCATGCGCGACCTGATGGCCGAATGCATCGCCGTCGGCCGGGCCGAGGACGTGGACCTGCCAGACAGCCTGCCCGACGAAGTGGTGGCCGGCTATCGCTCGGGGCCGGCGGACGGGGTCAATTCCCTGCTCGCCGACCGCCTGGCCGGCCGCCCGATGGAGATCGACGCCCGCAACGGCGTCATCGTCCGCCGCGGCGCGGCGCACGGGGTGCCGACCCCGGTCAACGCCATGATCGTGGCGCTGCTGGAGGCGGCGGGGGAATGACACGAGTAGGGCGCTGGATCCTCGCGGCCCTGGCGATCGCGGTCCTAGCGGGCGTGGCCTATATCCGCTGGTCCCCGTCGGTCGCCCAGGACGTCTGCCTGGATGGCGGGGGGCGCTGGCTGGACGGGGCCTGCGTCGATCGCCGCCCGGGCGGTTGATCCACGCGCCGATGCATGCGCGGGACCAGCCGGCCTGGCGGATGGATTACGGCCGGTCCTTCTTGGGCAGGGCGGCGATCTCTTCGGGGGTCAGCTTGGTGATGGTCTTGGCGCGGATCGGCATGGCGAAGCCGCTGCCGTCGGCGACCTTGAGGTCGAGGTCGAGCGGGGCGCAGACGGTGTCGATGCCGCGCACGGTCGAGATCAGGTAGCTGCCCGGCGAGGTCAGCTGGTTGGTGCCCCACGACAGGTCGACGCGATAGACGTCGCGGTTGCGCACCTTCATGTAGAGGGTGTTCTTGTCGGGCGCGCTCCAGCCCTGCCAGTCCGACAGCTGGAAGCACTGGCGCTTGGCCTTCTGCGGCGCGGCCTCGTCGCCTTCCGTGGCGGCCAGCACCGGACCCGCGAGAAGCGCGCCGGCCAGGCCGGCCAGGGCGATGGTTTTCAGCTTGACCATGGCGTTCATCCTAAAGGTCCCTCGCGTGAAAGATTGGGCCTGGCGAGGTCGCCGTCAATGGCAAAGGCGTGCTGTTTTCGTCGAGGGGAGGGGGATGTTTTTGCGAGCGCGTGCGCCTGCCCCGTTTTTCTTCCTTTTCTCAGAAGTCATCGCCCGCTTCATGCGGGCGACCCAAGCTGAGTGAGCCAACCCTGAGAGGCCGCTTGGGTCGCCCGGACAAGCCGGGCGATGACTTCTAAAGGGGGAAGGGCGGCAAAAAGAAAAAGGGCGAGACCGCGAGGTCCCGCCCTTCCCTGAAACAGCTGGGACGTGAGGATCAGGCCGTAGCCGCCTGCTCCTCCGGCTGGATATCCTCCAGCTCTCCCTCCCACTTGGCCACCACGGCGGCGGCGACCGAGTTGCCCACCACGTTGGTCGCCGAGCGCCCCATGTCGAGCAGGTGGTCGACGCCGAGCACCAGGGCGATCCAGGCCTCGGGCAGGCCGAAATAGGTCAGGGTGGCCATGATGACGACGAGCGAGGCGCGCGGCACCCCGGCGATGCCCTTGGAGGTCACCATCAAGAGCAGCAGCATGAAGATCTGCTGCTGGATGGTCAGGTGCACGCCATGGGCCTGGAGGATGAACATGGTGGCGAAGGTGCAGTAGAGCATCGAGCCGTCGAGATTGAACGAATAGCCCAGCGGCAGGACGAACGAGACGATGCGGCGGCGCACCCCCACCTTGGGCAGGGTGTCGAGGATGCGGGGGTAGGCGGCTTCGGAACTGGCGGTGGAGAAGGCCAGCAGGGCCGGCTCGCGGATCACCCCGAACAGGGCCACGGCCCGCTTGCCCAGGATCAGGAACGCCGCGCCGAACAGCAGCACCCACAGGGTGGCCATGGTGGCGTAGAAGCCCAGCACGAACTTGGCGTAGGTGGCCAGCATGCCCAGGCCCTGGGTGGCGATGGTCGAGGCCAGGGCCGCGAAGATCGCCAACGGGGCCAGCTTCATGACAAAGCCGGTGACCTTCAGCATGATCTGGGCGCACTGCTCGACCAGGTGCAGCACCTGCGGGGCCTTGTCGTCGAGCGCCGCCACGGCGGTGCCGACGAACAGCGAGAACACCACGATCTGCAGGATCTCGTTCTTGGCCATGGCGTCGAAGATCGAGGTCGGCACCAGATGGGTGATGAAGCCCTTGAGGGTGAAGGCCTCGGTGGTCGCCGCCGGCTTCGAGGAGACCGCCGCCTCCACCAGATGCAGGCCATGGCCCGGCTGCAGCAGGTGGACCATCAAGAGGCCCAGCAGCAGCGACACGGCCGAGGCGCCGATGAACCAGCCCAGGGTCTTGGCCCCGATCCGGCCGACCGCGGCGGCGTCCTCCATGTGGGCGATGCCGGCCACCAGGGTGGTGAACACGAGCGGGGCGATGATCATCTTGATCAGCCGCAGGAAGATGTCGGTGATCAAGCCGAGGTTCGAGGCCGCCGACTTGGCGCCGTCCGCGTCGAGGAACTGGTTGCACCCCCAGCCGACGAGCACCCCCAGCACCATCGCGCCGATGATCAGATAGGCGAAGCGTTTGTTCATGCGGGCCCCCTGGCGCGCCGTCGGCGTCGACGGAAGTGTTCTGGCTATGGAGGAAAGACGCGCGAGATGGTCCGCGCCGCCATTCGCTCCTTATTTGAGCATTTCCGCCCTTGTGGCCGACGAACCTGGGTTCGTCCATGCCCTACAGGTGATCCTGCCCGGCTTGCATCGCGCCACGCCGGATAAACAGGCGGACCTGTCGAGACCGAAGGCCGTTGCCCGTTCCCGGATTGACCCGGGACGGAGCGGCCTCGCTAAGTAAGAAAGTTTTCCACCTGGGCCAGCCGCCCGTCTCGCCAATGTCGTGAAATGTCGCTATAAAGACCCATGTCAAACCAAGAAAAAGCGATCGCCGTCGTCGAGCGGCTCAACTCCGAATACCAGCGCGCCGTCGAGGCCCTGCGCACCGCCCTTAGGGCCTATCTCGAACATGGAACCCGCCCGGACCCGCAGATGCGGTTCGATGGCTCGTTCACCTATCCCGAGCTGCGCCTGACCTACGACCCCGAGGCCCTGCCGCCGAAACTGGCGCGCGCCTTCGCCCGGGTCAGCCGTCCGGGCGTCTATTCGACCACCATCACCAAGCCGGCCCAGTTCCAGGACTACCTGGTCGAGCAGCTGTCCCTGCTGATGGACGATTTCGAGGTCGAGATCGAGGTCGCCCGCTCCGAGCAGGAGATCCCCTATCCCTACGTGCTGGACGCCAGCATCGACCTGAACCAGGCCGACGTCCGCAGCGAGGACATCGCCCGCTTCTTCCCGACGACGGACCTGGCCTTCATCGGCGACGAGATCGCCGACGGCGTCTGGAACCCGGCGCTGGAAGAGACCCGGCCGCTGGCCCTGTTCGACGGCCTGCGCACCGACTTCTCGCTGGCCCGCCTGCGCCACTACACCGGCGCGCCGGCCGAGCACGTGCAGCCGTTCATCCTGTTCACCAACTACCACCGCTATGTCGACGAGTTCGTGCGCTGGGGCGTCGAGCAGCTGAAGAAGCCCGATAGTCCGTACACGGCGCTGTCGTGCTCGGGCGGCGTGGTGGTGACGGCCGAGACGCCGAACGCCGAGCAAGCGATCGCCGACGGGGCGTGGCGCAAGCACCAGATGCCGGCCTACCACTTGATCGCCCCGAACGGTCAGGGCGTCAGCCTGGTGAACATCGGCGTCGGCCCGTCCAACGCCAAGACCATCTGCGACCACCTGGCGGTGCTGCGCCCGCAGGCCTGGCTGATGATCGGCCACTGCGGCGGCCTGCGCGACACCCAGACCATCGGCGACTACGTGCTGGCCCACGCCTATCTGCGCGACGACCACGTGCTCGACGTGGTGCTGCCGCCGGAGATCCCGGTGCCGTCGATCGCCGAGGTGCAGCGCGCCCTCTACGACGCGGCCAAGGCGATCAGCGGCGACACCGGCCAGGAGCTGAAGAAGCGCCTGCGCACCGGCACCGTGGTCACCACCGACGACCGCAACTGGGAACTGCGCCACAGCCTGTCGGCCCTGCGCTTCAACCAGAGCCGCGCCGTCGCCATCGACATGGAAAGCGCCACCATCGCCGCCCAGGGCTATCGCTTCCGGGTGCCGTACGGGACGCTGCTGTGCGTGTCGGACAAGCCGCTGCACGGCGAGATCAAGCTGCCGGGCCAAGCCAACGCCTTCTACGAGCGGGCGATCAGCCAACACCTGCAGATCGGCATCCTGACCTGCCAGCTGCTGCACGAGGAAGGCCCCAACCTGCACTCGCGCAAGCTGCGCGCCTTCGACGAGCCGCCCTTCCGGTAGGAGCGACACGTCGGAAACGACGAAGGGGCGGTGGTCATCCACCGCCCCTTTTTCATTGGCTATCGGCGTCGCGCGCCACTGTCGGAGTCACTGCGGCGGGGTGAAGTTGAGCGGGATCCGCACCACGCCCCCGGCGGTGGAGGTTCCTTCGTCGGTCTGGCGGCTCATGCGGAAATAGCGGCTGAGGTCCAGCGCCGCCTGGCCGAAGCCGTACCCGGCGGGCGTCTCCTCCACGACCGAGCAGGTTTCGAGGCCGCCCTTGGGGCCGACCGTGCACTCGATCACCGCCCGGCCGCCGATATAGGCGCGCTTGGCCGCGGCCGGGTAGAAGCGGGCGAAGTCCCCGAAATCGGGCTTCCGCGTCCAGTGGGGGCGGGTGACCTGGGGCTGACCAGCGGGAGCCGGAGCCGGAGCCGGAGCCGGAGCGGGATCGGCGGCCCGAGCCGCGCCGCCTGCGGCGAACAGGGCAATCAGGCCAAGCACAGCGATGGGGGCGACGACAATGCGGCGCCTGTTGGGAACGCTTACGGCGCGCGCCATGGTCGATGACTTTCACTGGGCCTTGCTAGACCGCCAATCGCGGCAAGCTTGAGCCTTGCAGCTTTGGCGGGTGTCGGCGGAAGCGTCAATCGCCGGGTCCTAGAGTTCCGTCCGCTCCAGAAACCCGACGATGCCGGCCGCCAGGGCCGGCTCCATGACCGCGCTCAGGTGGTCGCCGGGCACGCGCTGGGCGCGGCCGTCGGGGAGCAGGGCGGCCAGGGCCTCGGCCGAGCCGTTGTCGTCGTCGCGCTGGCCGGCGATGACCAGGGTGGGGACGTCGATGCGGGCGATGTCTTCCGCCGGGGTCGGGACGAAGGCGTTGAGCACGCCGAGCATGGCTTCGGGCTTGAGGTTTCCCGCCGCCATCATCGCCTGGACGCGGCGGCCGGAGCGGGGATCCCTGGCCTGCTCGCCGTGGCGGATGGCGTCCTCGAACATCGCCGCCCGCTCGCCCGCGCCCATCAGGCCCGAGGCGCCCATGCCGGCCAGCACCAGCCGCTCGGGCCGGGCGCTGCGCACCATCATCCGCGCCGCCGTGCGCGCGCCCAGGGAGTAGCCGACGAGGTCGTAGTCGATCAGGTGCAGGTGCGACACGAGGGCCAGCTGGTCCAGGGCCAGCACGTCGGCGGGCCAGGCGGCGGGATCGGTCGGCGCGTCGGAGCGGCCGTGGCCGCGCAGGTCCGGGGCGATCACCTTGCGGCCGGCCTGGGCCAGGGCGTCGGCGATCCCCGGCAGGAACCAGTTGCTCTCGGCGCTGGCCAGGAAGCCGTGCAGCAGCAGGGTCGGCCAGCCCTCGCCCAAGGTGCGATAGGCGATGGAGACGCCGTCGAAACTCTGGAAACGCTGCACCGGGACCATGCCGACAGTTTCTGCGCAGATGCACGATCCGTCCAGAGTCTCGATTTCGTCGCGACCTGCGACTACATCGGGGGCATGACCCGTCACATCCCCCTGCAAGGCGTCGAGAACTTCCGCGACTTCGGCGACTACGCCGCCGGCGCGGGCCGGATGAAGAAGGGCCTGCTGTTCCGGGCCGCCCACCAGGCCGCCGCCACCGATGCCGACCTTGAGGCCATTGCCGCCCTGGGCCTGGTCGCCATCGTCGACCTGCGCCGCGCCCAGGAGCGCCAGCGCGAGCCGTCGCGCCGCTGGAAGAGCTTCGCCGCCGAGGTGATCGACAACGACCTGGGCGGGGAGGGCGACGATCCCTGGCAGACCTTCCTGCGCGGCTGGGATCATTCGGAGGCCGACCTGCGCGGCTACATGGTCGAGTCCTATCGCCGCAAGCCCTTCACCCCGCGCCATGTCGATCTCTTCCGGCGCTATTTCGCGGTGCTCGCTAAGGCCAGGGGTCCGGTGCTGATCCACTGCGCCGCCGGCAAGGACCGCACCGGCCTGCTGGCCGCCCTGACCCACCACCTGGCCGGGGTGTCGCGCGACGACCTGGTCGAGGACTACCTGGCCACCAACGATCCCGAACGTTACGCCCGCATCGGCGAGGGCATCGGCCGCTACCTGGCCGGCTACACCGGATCGGTCCCGCCGGAAGCGGCGATCCGCGCCGCCCTGGCGGTGGAGGCCGAGTACATCCTGGCCTCAATCGAAGCCATCGAGGCCGCCCACGGCTCGATCGACGCCTATCTGGAGACGGTGCTGGGCGTGGACGCCCGGACACGCGAGGCGATCGCGGCGCACATCCTGGCTTAGCCGGGGGCTGGCTTAGCGGGGGGGCGGGCGGCCTAGCGGGACGCCTCGGGAAAACGCGCCAGCCGCGGCACGTCTTCGGGGTCGTGCTGGACGATGATCCGCGCCTTCAGCGCAGCCGCCAGTTGCGCGAGGCGATCGATCGACGCCAGGGAGCCGGCGCGGTCGGTGTTCCAGGTCGGCACGCGGCGCGGGGCCAGCTGGGCCTCCAGGTGGGCGACGTCGCCGCTGAGGATCACCGCGCCGGTTTGAGGAAGCCGCACCAGCAGCGCCTGCTCGCCGGGCGTGTGGCCGGGCGCGGCGAGGATGGTGACCGAGCCGTCGCCGAACACGTCGCGGTCGCCCTGCACCGGGTCGGTCACGCCGTCGCCGGTCAGCCAGGGGGCCAGAAGGCTGGGATCGGCGAACGGCGGCGATCCCGCGCGCAGGGCAGCCAGGTCCGCCGCGCCGATCAGCAGGGTGGCGCGCGGGAAGAGGGCGGCCTGCCCGACGTGGTCGAAGTGATAATGGCTGATCGCCAGCCGGCTGATCTGCTCGGGACGCACGCCGATCGCGGCCAGCTGGCTTTCCAGGTCCCGATCGAGGGTGGCGCTGATCGGCTGATTGTTCAGCGGCTTGTCCAGCAGCGCGCGCGGCAGGCCGGCGTCCCACAGCAGGTAGTCGTCGCCGTGCTGGACGAGATAGCAGCCGTTGCTGAGCCGCCGCGTCTGGCCGGCATAGGCGCTGGTATCCGACAGCGGCGAGGCGTCGTTCATCTGGATCCGGCCGCAGTCCAGTCGCCACAGGCGCAGCGCCGCCGGCGCCGCGGCCTGGGCCGGGATCGCGGCCAAGGGGGCGGCGAGGGTCAGGAAAAGGCTCGTCGTCAGTTTCAGCCAGGCTCTACGCATGTCGTCCTCACTCGTGGATCTGGCGGCTGGACTAGGCCGCGCGGGGGCGGGGCAAGGCCCCCGGGCGCTCTCGCATGAGCCCGAAACGCTCGCTTTGCGGCTTGCCAGGCCACGCCCGTCCGTCGAAGGCTGGGGCATGGCCCTCGACCCCTTCCCGATCGCCGACAAAAGCCTGCGCCAGGCCCTGCTGGCGCGACTGGCGGCGCTGAGGTCCCAGGGTGCGGCGGGCGCCCATCACTACGCCGGATCGAACGGCGGCGCGGTGTTCGGCTATTGCTGCTTCGTCCGCGAGCGCATCGCCCAGTTGCGCCTCGCCGATCCGCTGATCGTCGTCGTGCTCAGCGGCGCCAAGGAGCTGTGGGCCGGCGAGCGCTGCGAGCGCCTTCCGGCCGGCGTTCCCTTCGTGATCCCCGCCGGCGTGACCTTCGACATCGTCAATGCGCCCGACCCCGTCACAGGGCGCTATGAGTCCGTCGCCATCACCATCGACGAGGACCTGAGGCGATCGGCGCGCCGGCTTGCGGGAGCCGGGGACGAACCGGGCCGCGCCGGACGCGGGGTTTCCGGGCCGGCCATCGCCTTGACGCCGGATCTGGTCGAGGCGTTCGGCCACGCCGCCGCCGCCCTGACCGATCCTAGCCAAGCCACGGCCTTGGCGCGCCACCGGATCCTCGAGATCCTGCTGCTGGTGCGGCGGGCGCCGGCCGCCGCCGGCCTCTTCGCCGCGACGATCCGCGCTCGGGCCGAGGAGATCGTCCGCCAGGATCCCGGGCGGACCTGGCGGGTCGAGGCCCTGGCGCGGGCCATGGGCCTGGGGGCTTCGACCCTGCGGCGACGGCTGGCGGCCGAAGGCGGATCGTTCCGCGAACTGCTGCTGGAGACCCGGATGACCACGGCCCAGGATCTGCTGACCCACGACGCCTACAGCGTGGCCCAGGCGGCCCAGGCGGCCGGCTACAGTTCGCGGTCGCACTTCGCGAGGCGTTTCCGCGCCGCTCATGGCGTGCGGCCGGGCCGCCTTCGCGTGAAGAATGCGTGACAAACGCGTGTTCGCGGATCAGGCTCAACCCTAGGGCCGCGCCAAGACGGCCCTTGGTGGGAAGGAAAAGGCATGAGCGAGGTCCTGGACGGCGCGCCGTCGCGCCTGGGCGTCGGATCAGTCGCGGCGCGCACGCCGCTGACGCGGGGCGGTCTATCCTGGGTGCTGCACCAGGGCTCGCGCGACGTCTATGTGGTGCTGATCAACATCTACATCTTCGCGCCCTACTTCTCGGGGACGCTGGTGGGCGACCCGGTGAAGGGCCAGACGATCATGGCCCAGATCACCACGGCCTACGGCCTGCTGGTGGCCCTGACCGCCCCGGTCCTGGGCGCGACCATCGAGCAGTACGGGCCGCGCAAGCCGCTGATCACCGTGGTGCTGACCGCCATGCTGCCGCTGCTGGCCCTGCTGTGGTGGGCCATGCCCGCCGGCGGCCTGCCGATCGGCGCGACCATCGCGATCCTGGCCCTGCTGGGCCTGACCTATAATTGGGGCGACGCCCTCAACAACGCCCTGCTGCCCCGGGCGGCGGCGAGCCCGGACCAGGCGCCGCTGCTGTCGGGCCTGGGCTTCGCGCTGTCCAACGGCCTGTCGGTGCTGATGCTGGCCCTGATGCTGTGGGGCTTCGTGCTGCCGGGCGTGGTCGACTGGCCCGGGATCCCCGGAACGCCGCTGCTGGGCCTGTCGTCCGACAACCACGAGCCCAGCCGACTGGCCGGACCGCTGTCGGCCCTGATCATGGCCCTGGGGGCGATCCCGTTCCTGCTGTGGACGCCGGACGCGCCGCGCACCGGCCTGTCGCCGCGGGCCAGCCTGGCGGCGGGGCTGAAATTGCTGCGTGACACCTTCGCCAACCTCAAGGGCCATCGCGACGTGGCCACCTTCCTGGGCGCGCGGATGCTCTATTGCGACGGCATGACCGCCCTGCTGGTGTTCGGCGGGCTGTTCGCCGCCGGGGTGATGGGCTGGGGCGCGCTGGAGATGCTGGTCTACGCCGTGTCGCTGAGCACGGTGGGCGCGCTGGGCGGCTTCCTGGCCCCGATGCTCGACCGCAAGCTGGGACCCCGGCGCGCCGTGCAGCTCGAGATCGCCGGCTGCCTGGCGACGCTGATCTGCCTCCTGGGCATGGGCCGCGACCGGATCCTCTATGTCTTTCCCTACGACCCCGCCGCGCCAGCGGTGTGGGACGGGCCGCTGTTTCGCACCGCGCCCGAGCTGATCTATCTGGGCCTGGGCCTGGTGATCGCCGTCTGCGTCACCGCCCAATACGCCTCGAGCCGGACCCTGCTGGTGCGCCTGGCCCCGCCGGACCGCACGGCGGCCTTCTTCGGCTCTACGCCCTGTCGGGCACGGCGACGGTGTGGCTGGGCTCGGCCCTGGTGGCGGCGGCAACCTCGATCTTCCACAGCCAGACCGCCGGTTTCCTGCCGATCGTCGCCCTGCTGGCGCTGGGCCTTGTCGCCCTGTTCGCCGTGCGCGGCGGCGGACGCGAGGCTTGAGGCCGTAGCCGGACGCGCCTATCACCCGGCGATGCGCGACGTCGCCCTCATCGCCGCCCCCTGGCGCGACCCTCTCTGGGCGGCGGCCCCCTGGCGGGACGAGCCCTTCGCCTGCGCCCTGCTGTCGGGCGGGGCGGGCGAGCGGTGGTCCTACCTGCTACGCGATCCCGACCAGACGCTGGTCCTGCCGCCCGAAGACCGCCGCGACCCGTTCCAGGCCCTGGCCGCCCTGGTCGGCCCCGCACTGCCCGCCGATCCCGAAGGCCCGCCGTTCCAGGGCGGGGTGGTGGGCCTGGCCGCCTATGAGCTGGGCGACCGGATCGAGGCGCTGGACCTGCCGCGCGGCGGCTGGCCCGACCTGGTCTGCGCCCGCTATCCCGCCCTGCTGGCCTTCGACCACCTGGCCCGCACAGTCGTCGCCGTTGGGCGCGGCGAGGGCAAGGCCCAAGCCGAGGCCCGCGCCCGCGCCGCCCTGGCCTGGCTGGACGCCCCGGCCCGCGATCCGTTCGAGGGCCGGCTGTGCGAGGCGCTGGAGGGCGAGCCGCCGGCCGCCTACGAGGCCGCGGTGGCCCAGGTGGTCGAGCGGATTCTGGCCGGCGAGATCTTCCAGGCCAATATCGCCCGGGCCTGGCGAGGCCGCCTGGCCGCCGGTGCGGACCCCTTCGACCTTTTCGTCCGTCTGCGGAGCACCAGCCCGGCGCCGTTCTCGGCCTGGCTGCGCCTGCCCGGGCGGGCCATGGTCTCCAACTCGCCCGAGCGGTTCCTGAAAGTGCGCGGCGGGGCGATCGAGACCCGTCCGATCAAGGGCACCCGGCCGCGCGGGGGCACGCCCGCCGAAGACCGCGCCCTGGCCTTCGAACTGTCGGCCAGCGCCAAGGACCGGGCCGAGAACCTGATGATCGTCGACCTGATGCGCAACGACCTGGCCCGGGTCAGCCCGGCCGGTACGGTGCGCACGCCCGAACTGTTCAAGGTCGAGACCTTCGCCAACGTCCATCACCTGGTCTCGACGGTGGAGGGCCGGCTGAAGCCCGGCCTCGGCGTCGCCGACCTGCTGCGGGCGACCTTCCCGCCCGGCTCGATCACCGGCGCGCCCAAGGTCCAGGCGATGAAGGTGATCGCCGGCCTGGAGGGGCCGCGCGGCCCCTATTGCGGTTCGCTGTTCTGGGCCGGGTTCGACGGGGCCTTCGAGTCCAGCGTGCTGATCCGCAGCGTCGCCCTCACCGAGGAGGTCGGCGGCTGGCGGCTGGAGGCCAAGGCAGGGGCCGGCATCGTCGCCGACAGCGATCCGCTGTCCGAACGGCTGGAGGCCGAGGCCAAGATCGACGCCCTGCGCCGGGCGCTGACCGGGGAGGGGACATGACCATCGACGGGGTTCCACTCACGGACCGCGGCCTGCTGCTGGGCGATGGCCTGTTCGAGACCCTGCTGACGGTGGACGGCGCGGTGCGCCATCTCGAGGCCCATCTCGATCGCATGGCCGCCGGCTGCGAAGCCCTGGGCCTGCCGCCGCTGGACCGTGACGCGGCCCGGAGCCTGGTCGAGGCGGCGCCGGCCGCGGCCGGGCTAACCGCCGGCCGCGCGGCGGTGCGCCTGACCCTGACCGCCGGCTCGGGCGGGCGCGGGCTGGATCGGCCGGAGGCGCCTGTCCTGCGCCTGCTGGCCGGCTGCGCTCCGGCTCCGCCCGCGGGGGCGCCGGCCGAGGCGATCATCGCCACGGTGCGCCGAAACGAGGGCTCGCCCGCCTCGCGGCTGAAGACCCTGGCCTATCTCGACAACGTGCTGGCCCGGAGCGAGGCCCGGGCGGCCGGCGCCGACGAGGCGCTGATGCTGAACAACCGCGGCCATCTGGCCTGCGCCAGCGCCGGCAACCTGTTCTGGCTGGACGGCGAGGCCCTGGCGACGCCGGCGGTGTCGTGCGGGGTGCTGGCGGGCCTGGCGCGCGGGCGCGTCATCGCCGCGGCGCGGGCCATGGGCCTGGCCGTGACCGAGGTCGAGGTCGGCCCGGAGGCGGTGGCTGGCGCCCAGGCGGCGTTCCTGACCAACAGCCTTACCGGCGTGCGGCCGCTGCTGCGGCTGGACGGCCGGACGCTGGGCGGGGATCCGAGGGTCGCGGCGCTGACCTCGGCGAGCCTATGACGTCGCCCAGGCGACGCTGTCGGACTTCCGGGGGCGCAGGTAGAAGCTCTTCTTGAAGACGAACTTGGTCCCCAGCAGCTTCAGGGTCGGCACGTATTCGTAGCTGACGCTGCTCATGATCACGCTGGCGCTGGCCGGCAGCAGGTCGGGCGAGACGTAGCTCACGACCGCGCCCTTGGCGGGACAGTCGGTCGGGCTGTTCTTGGGCGCGACCCAGGCGATGGTGTCCTTGCCGTCGCTGTCGGAAACGACGCTCGCCACGCACCAGCGCAGGGTGGTGGTCGCGAACGGGCGCATCACGGTGTTGCCGATCTGGAAGATGTCGTCGACGCGCGCCTGGGTGATGGTCGGGTTCTGGGCGGCGATGTCGCCCATCAGCGAGGCGGTGTTGCCCAACCGGCGCTTGGCCATGAAGGCCTGGGTCATCTCGCTCATGCCGAAGTACAGCAGCACCAGCAGCGGCGCGAGCACGGCGAATTCCACGGCCACGGCGCCGCGGATCTCGCGGGCGAAGCGGCGGGCGGTCGAGGCGGGGCGCGCGGTCATGGGCATGTGACGGCGCTCGCCGTGGTGTTGTTGTAGGGCTCGTTCACGAAGGCGGTGGCCGAGGTCAGGGTGCGCTTGCCGTTGGCCGTTTCCAGGGCCTGCGACAGCAGCGGCACGATCAGCGGCCAGTCGAAATAGGCGCGCACCACCACCAGCGAGGCCGGGCCGCCCGGATCCCAGCAGGTGTTGGTCGGCGTGGTCAGGCTGGTGGTCGAGGCGAAGGTCGAGACGGTGCGCACGTCGATGCGCAGGGCCGAGGGACACATATCCGTCAGCAGGCCCATGTTCTTGCAGACCGCGGTCTTGAAGGTGGCCGCCGTGCCGCCGGTGGTCTGCACCTCGCCGGTGCGGATCTGCCGGCCCGAGCCCGTGACGGCCTCGTCGAGGGTCAGGGTGGCGAAATAGACGAAGCCCAGTTCGAACAGGCCGAAGAACAGGATCAGGAACGGCACGAGCAGCAGGGCGAACTCGACGGCCGTCGCGCCGCTCTCGTCATGCGCCAGGGCGCGCGCGCGGCCGAACGACGGGCGGCGGGCGGCGAGCCTGAGGCGGGCTCCGAACGATCTGGGCGGATTCCGCATGAGACGGTCCATGTCTGCGATCGGGCGACCTTAGCGGCGTCTCCCTAACCGGCTCCTAACCGGCGCGCCCGGATCTCATGGAAAGCGCGCGCCCGGGCAGGGGCCCGCGCGCGCTCACGTGTGCGTATGGGATCAGGGCTGGCCGGCGTTCGGCTGGGCGGCCGAGGTCAGGGTCGTGCAGCGGCCGTCGCAGGCATAGGTCGAGGCGGCCGAGCCGCGCTGGACGGTGACGGCGTCGGCGGCCACGTCGCTGACCAGCACTTGGCCGCCCGTGAGGGTGCGGCCCTGGGCGTCGAAGGCGAAGAGGCTGGTCACGCCCGTGCGCTTGCCCAGCACCACCAGGGTGCGGTCGTTGACCACGCTGACGTCGGCGATCTGCGGATCGCCGACCACCACGTCGCGCACGGCGCCGTTGAGCAGGACCGTCGTGGCCTGGCCGGCGGCCACGGACAGGGTCCGCGGGGCGGTCGGAGCGGCGGCCGGAGACGCCGCCTGGGCGGTCGCGGCGGCCGCGCAGAGGCTGAAGAAGGCGGCGAAGGCGAGCGAAAGGCGGCGCATGGCGGTCCCGTCGGAACAAAATCGATGTCCGCACCCTGCCGAAGAATGGTCAATAAAAGACTAAGAACAGCCTGCCTGCGACAAATGCGACCGTTCAATATCCCTTACAGATAAGGGCATTTCGGCGCTCCGTAAGCGTCATGGTTAAGAATTGATAATGGTAAAACTGAATAAACCAAAAGAAAAACGGAGAAAAATCTACGACGTTTACTGTCGATTAAGTGAGGTGGGCGAAATTGATCGTGTTTTCGGGGATGAACAAGTCGTCACGGCTTGCAGGCCCAGCCAAGTTTTTCTCAGCAGGAGATCAAGTCATGTCGAAGTTTGTCACGCGCTTCCTGAAGGACGAGTCGGGCGCCACGGCCATCGAATACGGCCTCATCATCGCCCTGATCGCTACGGTCATCGTTGCCGCTTTCGGCATCCTGACCCCGAAGCTGAAGGACGCCTTCACCCGCACCGGCGCTCAGCTCGACGCCGCGAAGTAAGACGCGGAACCTCTCGGGGAGGCGCGCCATGGCATCGCTGATCGCTCGTTTCCTAAAGGACGATCGAGGCGCGACCTCTCTCGAGTACGGCCTGATCGCTGCGCTGATCAGCATTGCGGTCCTGGCCGCCGTCCAAAGTCTGAGCGCGCCCATCAAGGGCATGTACAGCCGGACGGCCACCGTACTCGACGGGGCAGGCAAGTAGATCGTCTCCCACAAGGAGAGGTTCGAAGTCTTTTGAAAGGGCCGCGGCGGAAACGTCGCGGCCCTTTCTCTTTGTCCGGCTGCGCGCCGGCCGGCCGTTTGCCCGAAGGCGACAGGCTTTATGTCTGGAAACCATTGCTTCATCGGCGCGGTCTAGACTGTCCGCACATCCAGGGTTCGCCAGGGTTCGAGAGCCGCCATGCAGTTCCTGCAGCTTCTTCCGCTGATCGTCTTCGCCGGTCTGGTCGTCGTGGCCGGGCTGAAGGACATCACCAGCTACACCATTCCCAACTGGATCTCCCTGGCCCTGATCGCGGCCTTCCCGATCGGCGCCCTGGCCGGCGGCATCGGCTGGGCGAGCGCGGGCGTCTGCCTGGCCCTGGGCGTCGGCGTGCTGCTGGTCGGCCTGGCGATGTTCGCCTTCGGCTGGTTCGGCGGCGGCGACGCCAAGCTGCTGGCCGTCTGCGCTCTGTGGCTGGGCTGGCCGGCCGGCCTGTCCTTCCTGCTGACCACGGCCCTGGCCGGCGGCGCCCTGACCCTGGGCCTGATGAGCCTGCGTTCGGGCTGGCTGGAACCGATCATCGCCGGCGGCCCGGCCTGGGTGCGTCGCCTCGGCGACAAGAAGGGCGACATCCCCTACGGCGTGGCCATCGCCTTCGGCGCCCTGGCCGCTCTCCCGCAGAGCGCGATCGGCCAGGCAATTCTCAACTGATCGCCAAAAGCCTGGTTTCGGGTCGCTTTTGCGCCCGCGTCAGGCTGTCGCGGCAGGAAAACCCTCAGAGCAGCCGACCCTTTAGCGGCTGTTAACCATGGGCGCCCCAGTTTGCGATGCGGCCAGAACGGCTGTTCGATCCCTGCGTCTGGAAGGCTGAAGCCCCCGAGCGCGCCGAACCCGTCCTGCCGACGTCAGAGCATCGCCGCGCATGAATCCTGTCAGAATCATCATCGTCCTGGTGGCCGCCGTCTCGGCGATCGGCCTGGCCGTGCTGATGCAAAGCGCCATGGGCGGCAAGCGGTCCGAGACCGTCGCCGCCGTCTCGGCGCCCGCCATCGACTCCAAACCCATGACCCAGGTCCTGGTCGCCAAGCGCGACCTGGCGATCGGCGTGCGTCTGGGCAAGGACGACGTCGAGTGGAAGGCCTGGCCGGCCGACGCCGTCAGCCCCGTCTACATCACCAACGGCGCGGCCGCGGCCGAACCCCAGAACGACGCGGCCAAGGCGGTCAAGACCGTCGGCGACGCCGCCGGCCTGGGCGGTGCGCCGCCCGAGTCCGCCGTCGAGGGCGCGATCGTCCGCGACCCGCTGCTGGCCGGCGAGCCCATCGTGGCCCGCAAGATCGTCCGCGGCGGCGAAGGCGGCTATCTCTCCGTCGTGCTGTCGCCCGGCGCCCGCGCCATGGCCGTGCCCGTGACCTCCGAGAACGCCGTCGGCGGCTTCATCCTGCCCGGCGACCGCGTCGACGTGCTGCAGACCCACGACGCCCCCAATCCGGACGGCTCCAGCCAGACCAAGCAGGTCGTGGCCGAGACCGTGCTGCGCAACATCCGCGTCCTGGCCCTCGACCAGTCGACCACGGCCGACAAGGAAGCCAAGACCATCGTCGCCGCCACCGCCACCCTCGAGGTGCGTCCGGAGGAGGCCGTGGCCCTGACCCGCGCCAAGGCGGGCGGTCCGGTCACCCTGGCGCTGCGCGCCTACACCGATCTCGGCGGGCCCTCGGGCGTCGCCGCCGACTCCCAGGATTCCACGGTCGTCCGCATCAATCGCGGCGGGCAGACCTCCAGCATCGCGGTGCGCCAATGATCCGCCGGTTCGCCTCCGTTTCCCTCGCCGTCCTGACGGCCCTGACGCCTGCTCTCGCCCCCGTGGCGGCTTGGGCCGACGGCCCGCCGGCCGGCGACCGGGTCTATCGCCCGACCCGCGCGGTCCGGTCCGCGCCCGTCGCCGCGCCGGCCTATGCGCCGCCCGCCGGCGACCAGGTGCTGCGCATCGACCTGACCTCCGGGCCCGGGGCCCGCACGCTGAACCTGCCGCGCGGCAAGTCGGCGATCATCGAACTGCCCACCGACGTGCGCGACCTGCTGGTGACCAACCCGCAGGTGGCCGACGCCGTGCTGCGCACGCCGCGCCGCATCTATGTGCTGGGCGTGGGCAAGGGCTCGACCGACGCGGTGTTCTTCGACGCCGCCGGCCGCAAGCTGCTGTCCCTGGCCATCCGCGTCGACGAGGACTCCGGCCTGCTGCAGGACACCCTGCGCAAGGTGCTGCCGGACTCGCGCATCGAGGTCCAGCCGGTCCGTGACAGCGTCATCCTGACCGGCATGGTCGCCAACGCCGGCGACGCCAGCAAGGCGGTGCTGGTCGCCGAGCAATTCGTCTCCAAGCCCGAGCAGGTGGTCAACATGCTGGCGATCGCCGGCAAGGACCAGGTGATGCTGAAGGTGCGGATCGTCGAGGTCCAGCGCAATGTCATCAAGCAGCTGGGCGTCTCCACCGACGTCCTGATCAACGACGGCTACAAGACCTACGGCCTGGGGCAGAGCAGCACCTACGGCGTCAACGGCTCGCAGATCGGCGGCGCCTCGGCCTGCTACGGCCGCAACAACACCCGCACCACCAACTATTCCAACAACGCCTCGGTCAGCAACCAGGGCACCGTCACCAGCGGCAACGCCAATTCCGGCAGTACGACCGTGACCACCACCGAGGTCAACGGCAACACCACCACCACGACCAGCACGACCGCCGACGGCGACAGCGGCAGCACCGCCAACACCCTGACCGGCTTGATATCGAGCGCGGCCAGCACCGCCTACAGCGTGGCGACGGGCGGCAGCACCAGCCTCTGCCTTCAGGCCTTCGAGCGCGTGGGCCTGGTGCGCACGCTCGCCGAGCCCAACCTGACCGTCGTGTCGGGCGAGGCCGGCAAGTTCCTGGCCGGCGGCGAGTTCCCGGTCCCGACGGGCTCGGACGACGAAGGCCGCGTCACCATCGAGTTCAAGCCCTACGGCGTCGGCCTCGGCTACACGCCGGTGGTCATGTCGGGCGGCCGCATCTCGCTGAAGCTGTCGACCGAAGTGTCCGAGCTGTCGAGCCTGGGCGCCTTCACCCTGACCTCGGGCACCTCGTCCACCCTGGTCGTGCCGGGCCTGTCGGTCCGCCGCGCCGAGACCACGGTCGAACTGCCCTCGGGCGGGTCGCTGATGATCGCCGGCCTGCTGCACCAGCAGACCAAGGAGAACATCGACGCGGTCCCGGGCATGAAGTCGCTCCCCATCCTGGGTTCGCTGTTCCGCTCGCGCGACTACCTGAACGGCGAGACCGAGCTGGTGGTGATCATCACCCCCTATATCGTCGATCCGGCCCGGTCTCAGGACCTGCAAACCCCGGCCGACGGTCTGCGGATGGCCGGCGACATGAGCACGGTGCTGTTCGGTCGCCTCAACAAGGTGGTCAAGGCCCCCGCCGGCTCCAATGCCGAGCGCAGCTATCAGGGACCCGTCGGCTATGTCATCGAATAGGAACCCGGCCATGACGCATTGGACTCTCGTGCGCCTGTCCGCGACCGTCGCGGGCCTCGCCGCCCTTTCGGCCCTGGCCGGCTGCGCCTCGAGCGCGACCGAAGAACAGCGCGCCGCCGCCCTGGCCGCCCCGACCGACACCCAGCAGTGGGAAAGCCGGGTGCGGGTCGAGACGGCGCCTGACGAAATCCTGCTGGCGATCCATGCCGAAGGCCTGTCGCAGCGCCAGGCCGAAGCGCTGGACGCCCTGGTGGCCCGCTGGATCGAGGCCGACGGTCGCGAGATCGTGGTCGGCGTCCCGGCCGCCGGCCGTGACGGGCGCGTCTCCCAGGCCATGGTCGCCGCCGTGCGCGAGCGCCTGGTCGATGCGGGCGCCACCAGCACGACGGTCCGGGTCGCCAGCTACGACGCCACCAACGAAAAGAGCCCGGTGCTGCGCGTCGGCTATCTGCGCCATGCGGTGGTCACGCCCCGCTGCGACCAGGCCTGGGGCGACCTGACGGCCACCCGCAGGAACGACGCCTACGCCAGCTTCGGCTGCGCGATCACCGCCAACATCGCCGCCCAGGTGGCCAATCCGCAGGACCTCGCCGGTCCGCGCGCGACGACGCCGGCCGACGCCGAGCGGCGCGACACGGTCATGGCCAAGTACCGCAAGGGCGAACAGACCGCCTCGAACCGAGACGCCCAGGCGGTCGGAACACTGTCAGAGGTTGCGAAGTGACGACTCGAGACCAAGATCCCTTCGACCTGGGCTTCGAGGCCGACGACGAGTTCGCCTCGCCGGTCGCCGGCGACCCCTGGCGCGCGGCGCCGGCCTCGGCCATCGGCCATGATCCGTTCGACGACTTCCCGCCGGCGCGCCCGCGCGGCGAGGCAGCCGCCGCCGTGCCGGTCGCGTCCAATCCGTTCGCCGAGCTGACGGGTCCGTCCGCCGCCGCCCTGCTCGACCTGGCGCGTCCGCCCGAGGTTCCGGCCGCCGCGCCGGTCTGGTCGGCCCCGGTCGCCGAGGAGATCCTGCCTGGCGTCGACGCCACGACCGGCGACGCCAGCGTGCCGCGCATCGCCATCCACGCCTTCGGCGTCCGCGCCGAAACCCTGGCCATCATCGAGGCCGCGGCCGCCGACCGCCGCATGGCCCGGGCCAGCGTCACCACCCGCACCGGCGGCCTCGAGACCGCCGTCGACTTCTACCAGAACCAGGCGACCCCCTCGCTGGTGCTGGTCGAGACCATGGACTCGGCCCAGCGCATGCTGGCCCTGCTGGACGGCCTTGCCCAGGTCTGCGACCCGGGCACAAAGGTCGTGGTCATCGGCCAGACCAACGACATCGCCCTCTATCGGGAGCTGATGCGCCGCGGGGTCAGCGAATACCTGGCCCAGCCGCAGAGCCCGCTGCAGGTGATCCGCGCGGTCACCGCGCTCTACGCCGATCCGGCCGCGCCCTTCGTCGGTCGCCAGGTGGCCTTCGTCGGCGCCAAGGGCGGCGTCGGCGCCTCGACCCTGGCCCACAACTTCGCCTGGTCGATGGCCGAGCGCGTCGAGGCCGCCACGGTCATCGTTGACCTCGATCTGCCGTTCGGCACGGCCGGCCTCGACTTCAACCAGGACCCGCTGCAAGGCGTGCTCGACGCGCTGAGCCAGCCCGAGCGCCTCGACCCGGTGCTGATGGACCGCATGATGGTCCGCTGCGGCGACCGCCTGTCGCTGCTGGCGGCCCCGGCGACCCTGGAGCAGGACTACGAGATCGGCGCCGACGCCTACGAGGAGGTGACGCAGAAGATGCGCGGCGCCGCCCCGTTCGTGGTGCTGGACATGCCTCACCTGTGGGCCCCCTGGACCCGCCGGGTGCTGGTCGGCAGCGACGATCTCGTCATCGTCGCCACGCCGGACCTGGCCAGCTTGCGCAACGCCAAGAACATCGTCGACCTGGTGCGCCAGGGCCGTCCCAACGACGCGCCGCCGCGCCTGGTGCTGAACCAGGTGGGCGTGCCCGGCCGTCCCGAGATCCCGGTCAAGGATTTCGGCGAGGCCCTGGGCGTGACGCCGTCGCTGGTGCTGCCCTTCGATCCCAAACTGTTCGGCCAGGCGGCCAACAACGGCCAGATGATCGCCGAGGTCGCCCCCAAGTCGAAGGCGGCCGAGGGCGTCGATCACCTGGCGCGGCTGATCAGCCGTCGCGAGGCGCCGGCCGCGGTCAAGTCGGCTTCCATCCTGTCGGGCCTGTTCAAGAAGAAGTAGGGGCGAATGTTCGGCAAGCGCGATCAGGCCACCGTCAGCGAGCGCCAGGCGCCGCCGCCCGCCCCCACCGGCGGGGCGGCCATCGCCACGCGCCCGCAGCGCGTCGATCCCGCCGCGGCGGAGGCTCCGGCCCCGGCCAAGACCGCCGCTCCCAAGGCCACCCAGGGCCTGGAGCAGCTGCGCGCCGCCCAAGGCGCGGCCAACCAGACCACCAATATCGTCCGTGAGCAGAGCGACTACTACCACGCCACGAAGACGACGATCTTCAACGCCTTGCTCAACACCATCGACCTCTCCCAGCTGGCCCAGCTCGACCAGAAGCAGGCCGCCGAGGAGATCCGCGACATCGTCGCCGAGCTGGTGGCGATCAAGAACGTCTCGATGTCGGTCTCCGAGCAGGAGCACCTGGTCCAGGACATCATCAACGACGTCCTCGGCTACGGCCCGCTCGAGCCGCTGCTGGCCCGCGACGACATCGCCGACATCATGGTCAACGGCGCCCACCGGGTGTTCATCGAAGTCGCCGGCAAGGTGCAGCTGACCAACGTTCGCTTCCGCGACAATCTGCAGCTGATGAACATCTGCCAGCGGATCGTCAGCCAGGTCGGCCGCCGGGTCGATGAAAGCTCGCCGATCTGCGACGCCCGCCTGCCCGACGGCAGCCGCGTCAACGTGATCGCGCCCCCCTTGGCGCTGGATGGTCCCACCCTGACCATCCGGAAGTTCAAGAAGGACAAGCTGACGATGAAGAACCTGGTGGACTTCAAGTCCATCAGCCCCGAGGGCGCGCGCGTCCTCGGCGTCATCGGCGCCTGCCGCTGCAACATCGTCATCTCGGGCGGCACCGGCTCGGGCAAGACCACCCTGCTCAACACCATGACCGCCTTCATCGACCCCACCGAGCGGGTCGTGACCTGCGAGGACGCGGCCGAACTGCAGCTGCAGCAGCCGCACGTGGTGCGCCTGGAAACCCGTCCGCCGAACCTGGAAGGCCAGGGCGCGGTCAGCATGCGCGACCTGGTCAAGAACTGCCTGCGGATGCGTCCCGAGCGGATCATCGTCGGCGAAGTCCGCGGCCCGGAGGCCTTCGACCTCCTCCAGGCCATGAACACCGGCCACGACGGCTCGATGGGCACGCTGCACGCCAACAGCCCGCGCGAGGCGATCAGCCGTATCGAGAGCATGATCACCATGGGCGGCTACGGCCTGCCCTCGAAGACCATCAAGGAGATGATCGTCGGCTCGGTCGACGTCATCGTCCAGGCCGCTCGCCTGCGCGACGGCAGCCGCCGCATCACCCACGTCACCGAGGTGGTCGGGCTGGAAGGCGACGTCATCGTCACCCAGGACCTGTTCGTCTACGAGATCACCGGCGAGGACGCCGACGGCAAGGTGATCGGCAAGCACCGCTCGACCGGCATCGCCCGGCCGCGCTTCTGGGACCGTGCCCGCTATTACGGCCTCGAGCGCGAGCTGGCCGAAGCGCTGGACGCGGCGGAGTAGGGCGCGGGCATGTTCATCCTGATCGCCGTTCTCGGCTTCATCACCATCGCGGGGCTGGGCTTCGTGCTGACCGGCGGCGGCGAAAGCGGCGGCGCCAAGGCCGCCAAGCGCGCCCAGGTGATCGTCGGCGGCGGCGAGCGCCAGGCCGCCGCGCGGGCCAAGGTCGCGGCCAACACCCCCGACGCCCGCCGCAAGCAGATCCTCAAGACGCTCAAGGAGCAGGACCGCAAGCAGAAGAAGGCGACCCTGACGATCGCCGCCCGCCTGCGCGCCGCCGGCCTGGGCGAAAACGTCAAGATGTTCTGGATCATCAGCGGGGTGCTGGGCGTCGTCGTCGCCCTGGTGCTGCTGCTCGTCCAGAAGATGCCGCTGGTGGCCCTGGGCGGCGGCTTCGCGGCCGGCTTCGGCCTGCCGCGCTGGGTCGTCGGCTTCATGGCCAAGGGCCGGACCAAGAAGTTCACCGAAGCCTTCTCCGACGCCGTCGACATCATCGTGCGCGGCATCAAGTCGGGCCTGCCGGTCCACGACTGTCTGAAGATCATCGGCAAGGAGTGCCCCGAGCCCCTGGCCGGCGAGTTCCGCACCCTGACCGAGAACATCGGCATGGGCATGCCGCTCGACAGCGCCCTGGAGCGCCTCTACGAGCGCATGCCGACCTCGGAAGTGCGGTTCTTCGCGATCGTCCTGAACATCCAGCAGAAGACCGGCGGCAACCTGGCCGAGGCGCTGGGCAACCTGTCGACCGTGCTGCGTTCGCGAAAGCTGATGGCCGAGAAGATCAAGGCGCTGTCGGCCGAAGCCGTCGCCTCGGCCTTCATCATCGGCTGCCTGCCGCCCGGCGTGACCATCCTGATCTCGGTGATCGCTCCCGACTACATGGCCGTGCTGTTCAGCGACGTGCGCGGCCGGGTGCTGCTGCTGGGCGCGGCGATCTGGATGAGCATGGGCATCTTCATCATGCGCCGCATGATCAACTTCAAGTTCTAGGGGGAGGGAACGCATGGCCGCGATGCTGACCGATCCGTCGAACCTGCTGAGCGCCTTCGTGGCGCTGGTGGTGTTCGCCACCATCATCACCCTGGCCGCGCCGGCGATGACCAGCAACGGGCTGGAAAGCCGGCTGAAGTCGGTGGCCAACCGCCGCGAGGAGCTGCGCCGCCGCTCGCGCGCCGCCATGGCCCAGAAGGGCGGGACGAACTCCGGCTCGTCCCTGCGCCACACCGACGATGGCGTCTACAAGACCATCGTCGACCGGCTGCAGCTGTCGCGTCTGCTCGAAGACCCCAAGGTCGTCGACAAGCTGGCCCAGGCCGGCTTCCGCGGCCCCAAGCCGGTCTCGACCTTCTACTTCTTCCGCTTCGTGATGCCGTTCGCCTTCGCCCTGCTGGCGGCGATCTATGTCTACGGGATCAACGACTTCGGCCTGCAAGGCATGCAGAAGCTGGCGCTGTGCGTGGGCGGGCTGACGATCGGCTACTACGCCCCCAACGTCTACATCCAGAACGTCGCCCAGAAGCGCCGCGAGTCCATCGTCTCGGCCTTTCCCGACGCGCTGGACCTGCTGCTGATCTGCGTGGAAAGCGGCATGTCGATCGAGGCGGCGATCCAGAAGGTCGGCGCCGAGGTCGGCTCGTCCTCGATGGAGCTGGCCGAGGAGCTCAGCCTGCTCACCGCCGAGCTGTCCTACCTGCCCGACCGGCGCCTGGCCTATGAGGGCCTGGCCCGACGCACCAACCACCCCGGCATCAAGTCGGTGGCCACGGCCATGATCCAGGCCGAGCGCTACGGCACGCCCCTGGGCACGGCCCTGCGGGTGATGGCCAAGGAAAACCGCGAGCTGCGCCTGTCGGCCGCCGAGAAGAAGGCCGCCAGCCTGCCGCCCAAGCTGACCGTGCCGATGATCGTGTTCTTCCTGCCGGTGCTGTTCGTCGTCATCCTCGGGCCGGCGTTCATCAAGATCTCCGACATGATGGCCAAGAAGCCCGTCGGCTGACCTCAGCCGGCCAGGCGCGCGTTCGGAGACGATCCCAGCGCGGCCAGGAAATCGGCGTGGGTCGGCAACGATCCTGCGGTGCGGGCGGCGATGTGGGCCAGGTTGGACAGCCAGCCGTCGGCCTGGGCGTCGGCGACCGTCGCGGTCATCGGATGGCTGGCGGCCGGGACCACGCCCTGGCCCAGCAGCACCTGCACCCAGCTGCCTTCCTTGAAGAGATCCTCCTCGCGACTGAAGATCCGGCCGGGCCCGGCGAACAGCGCCATCCGCGCGGCCAGGCTGTCGGGGATCTCCATCGCCTTGCGACTGGCCCAGAACGGGGTGTCCTCGCGCTCGGTGGCCTTGTAGTGCAGCACGATGAAGTCGCGGATATTGGCGTATTCCTCGGCGGTCTGGCGATTGAACTCGGCGGTCAGGGCCGGGTCGAAGCCAGTGTCGGGGAACAGCGCCAGCAGTCGCGCCAGGCCCGACTGCACCAGGTGGATGCTGGTCGATTCCAGCGGCTCCATGAAGCCCGACGCCAGGCCCAGGGCCACGACGTTGCGGTTCCAGGCCTGCTTGCGGCGGCCGGTGACGAAGGTCAGCAGCCGCGGCTCGGCCAGGGCCTCGCCTTCCAGATTGTCCATCAGCACCTGGCGAGCGGTGTCCTTGTCGGTCCAGGCGCTGGAGAAGACGTGGCCGTTGCCTGTGCGGTGCTGTAGCGGGATCCGCCACTGCCAGCCGGCCTCGCGGGCCCAGGCGCGGGTGTAGGGAACGGGAGCGGCCGCATCGCGGCTGGGCACGGCCCAGGCGCTGTCCATCGGCAGCCAGCCCCGCCAGTCCTCGTAGCCGGTCTTCAGCGCCTCCTCGATCAGCAGGCCGCGGAAGCCCGAGCAGTCGATGAACAGCTCGCCCTGCACCCGCCGGCCGTCCTTCAGAACCACGGCCCGGACGAAGCCGCTGTCGGGATCCTGGTCGATCTCGACCACCCGGCCTTCCAGGCGCTCGACGCCCCGGGCCTCGGCATGGGCGCGCAGGTGGCGGGCATAGAGCACGGCGTCGAAATGGAAGGCCCAGGTCAGCGGCTCGTCGCCGCCACTCGGCGCGCGGCCGAAGCGGCCGGTGCGGGCGGCCAGGGCGTTGGCCGACCAGGCCCAGAAGTCCTCGTCGGCGGCCCCGCGTCGGCGGGCGTCCAGCCAATAGTGATGGAAGGGCGTCGTGCCCAGCGTGCGGCCGACCGGGCCGAAGGCGTGCATGTAGCTGTGGCCGCGCTTGAACCAGTCGATGAACTCGATGCCGAGCTTGATGGTCCCTTCGGTCGCCCGCAGGAAGGCGTCCTCGTCGAGACCGATGAAGGCGTTGAAGTGGCGCAGCTGGGGGATCGAGGCCTCGCCGACCCCGACCGTGCCGATCTCCTCGGACTCGACCAGCCGGATCCTGGCCGAAGAGCCGAGGGCCTTGGCCAGCAGAGCCGCGCTCATCCAGCCGGCGGTGCCGCCGCCGACGATGACCACGTTGCGGATCGGTCCCGTATCCATGGCGTCCTCCCTTTGCGGCTCGCGGTCGCCCTTTCTGTCGGGGCGCTCCCTGATCGTCGCCGTCTCCTACAAAAAAGAAAAACCCCCGTCGGCGCAGGAAGCCGACGGGGGTGAGGCACGGGGGAAGATCGCGCCCTAGAACTTGTAGGCGACACCGAACATGTAGGTGGTGCCGTACTTCTGGTAGTCGATGGTCCGGCGCTTATCGCCGTTCTCGTAGGTCTTGAACGGCTCGTCGGTGATGTTGTTGGCTTGCAGCATCAGCGACAGGCCTTCCAGCGGACCGGCGCGGAACTCGTAGCCGATCTGGGCGTCGAGGACCGACTCGGTGTCCACCGTGCGGTAGGTGCGGGCGGCCGACAGGCCGGCGACCTCGCCCAGGAACTTGCCGCGATAGCGGTTGCTGATCCGAGCGTTGAAGCCGTTGTTCTCGTAGTAGAACGTGGTGTTGATCACCTTCTTCGACAGGCCGGGCATGTCGATCGGGTCGCTGTCGTCGGTCAGCTTGACTTCGCTGTCGGTCAGCGAGGCGCTGAATTGCAGGCCGAAGTGGCTCAGCGGCTCCCACAGCAGGTCGCCCTGCAGCGTGGTCGAGAACTCGACGCCGCGGATATAGCCGCCCTTGCCGTTGTCCGGACCGGTGACCAGGCCGACGGTGGTGCCGAGCGCGGCGCGCTGGGCGGGAGTCAGCAGGTAGGTGAAGGCCGCGAAGTCCTTGTAGCTCGAGGCGTTGGAATTCACGTAGTTCGACAGCTTCTTGTAGTAGGCGGCGACCGACAGGTAGGACGAGCGGCCGAAGTACTTCTCCACCGAGACGTCGATGCCGTCCGCGATGTAGGGGCGCAGGTTCGGGTTGCCGCCGCTGGCGCTGAAGTACGAGCGGTTCGGATCGGTCGAGGTCAGGTAGGCCGGGGTCTGGTTGAACGACTGGCTGGCGCGCAGTTCGTCCATCCGGGCGCGGGCCAGGGTGCGAGCCAGGCCGACGCGCAGCTTGGTGTCGTTCTGCAGGCCGAAGATCAGGTTCAGGCTGGGCAGGACGTAGGTGTACTTGTCGCCGTCGTCGGTCGAGGTCGGGTTGGCGACGTCGTTGGGATCGACGGCCACGCCGGTCGAGAACTGGTCGGTATAGACCACCTGCACCCCGGCGTTGCCGGTCACCGGGATCGAGCCGACTTCGCTGTCGATGCCGAACTTCACATAGGCCAGGTGCACCTCTTCGCGCACCGACCAGTTGCGGGTCTGCACGGCCGGGTTCTGGTCGGCGATCAGCGTGTAGTAGCCGTTGTTCAGCAGGTACATCGGATCATAGGCGAGCATGCCCTTGATGCCGATCAGGCTTAGGTCGGCCGTGCCGATGATGGCGGCGGTCGGGATGGCGCGGCTGGTCGGGGCGCCGTCGGCGATGCGGCCGCCGAAGGTCAGGAAGCTTTCGTGGACTTCCTTTTCCTTCTCGCGCTTGCTGCCGTTGTAGGCGATCTCGACGCTGTTGATCGGGCCCCACGACAGGTCGCGCTTGGCCGACAGCTTGATGGCCTTCAGCTCGTCCTCGATCGAGGGCGTGTTGTAGAAGCCGGCCTGGGTCAGGGCGCCGCCCGCCGCGCCACCGCCCCAGCCTTGCGGGTCGGTCAGCACGATCTGCGAGGCGTTGGTGTAGTCCAGCGTCGAGCTGAAGATGGTGCCCGCGCCCGGGGTGGTGGTGAAGCCCAGGGTGTCGGTCGCGCCCGTGCCGCTGGGGCCGGTGCCCGAATAGGACTCGAAGATCACGTCCTTGCGCTCGGCGTGCGACCACGACAGGTCGGCGGCCAGGGTCCAGCCGTTGTCGAGCTCGTAGGAGGTGTTCCAGCCCAGCGAGCCGAGCTTGGCGTCACGGGTGTTGAGGTCGTTGCGCATCACGCCCTTGACGCCCGTATAGGTGCCCGAGGTGACGATGCCGTCGGTGACGGTGTAGCCCGGCTGCAGCGAGGCCGAGCTCCAGTAGAGCGGCAGCTCGATGCCGCGCAGGATCTGCTTTTCCTTGAACTCGGAATAGTAGACGTCGAGCGCGCTGCGGAACTTGTCGGTCGGCTTGTACTCCAGCACGCCGATGACGCCGGTGCGCTTGAGGTTATTGGACTGCACGTACGGCTTGGCGCCGCCGATCACCAGGGCGTTGTTGGCGCCCGTGGTCGGATAGCCCCAGGCGTTGAAGCGGCGGCTCTGGGTCGGCGAGGAGATGTACGACGCCGAGACCGCGACGCCGATGGTGTCGTCGGCGAACTGGTCGACATAGGTGGCGCTGAAACGGCGGCCGGTGTCCTCGGCGTCCGGGTTCAGCTTCTTCTCGCCGTTCATCTCGTAGCGGGCGTTGGCTGAGATGACCTGCTTGCCGTAGTCCAGCGGGCGGATGGTGCGCAGGTCGACCGTGGCGGCCAGGCCCTGGCCCACCAGGCTGGCGTCGGGCGTCTTGTAGACGACGACGCCGCTGAGGATTTCGGACGGATACTGGTCGAACTCGACGCCGCGGTTGTCGCTGGTCGAGACCTGCTCGCGGCCGTTCAGCAGCACGGTGTTGAAGTCGGGACCCAGGCCCCGGACCGAGATCGACTGGGCGCGGCCGTCGAGGCGCTGGGCGGTCAGGCCGGGCAGGCGGGCCAGGGATTCGGCGATCGAGGTGTCGGGCAGCTTGCCGATGTCTTCGGCCGAGACGGTCTCGACGATCGAGGTCGAGGCCTTCTTCAGGGCGATCGAGTTCTCGATCGAGGCCCGGATGCCGGTGACGGTGATTTCCTCGACCGTGGTCTCGGTGCTCTGGGCGGCGGCGTCCTGGGCCTGCGCGGCCCCGGCGGCGACCAGCAGCGCCAGGCCGGTGGCGGCCCCGCTCATCAGCGCCGCGCGGCGCAGCTTGAATCGGATGTCCATGATGTTCCCTCCCGCAAAGTTGTCCGCGCGGTTCTCCCGCGCCGTGTTGCGCAAATTACTGCAAATGACTTCCGCCTTTTGCAACTGAAAAATGGACGGATTGTCATGTTCCGTGACGGCAGCTTGCGTTTTCCTGCGCTGAGGCGGGGTTTTTGCGGCTATTTGGCCACAGTGCGACAGGTCTTCGGCGGCTGATCACCGGTCGAATGGATTGACAGCAGGTCAGTGGCTTTGCAAATATATGCAAAATCGATCTCGCGGCCCCGCCGTCGATGATCGCGACACAAGGGATGGAGGCGACGGGGATGAGCACCCGCAATCGGTGGGGGACGCTGGCGGCCGCGCTCGGCTGCGCCGGTCTCGCCGCGACCGTCGTCCCGGCCCCGGCCCTGGCGGCCTCCGAAACCTTCCGCGACCGGCTTCCCCAGGACGAAGTGATCTACTTCGTGCTGCCCGACCGCTTCGCCAACGGCGACCCGGCTAACGACCGTGGCGGCCTGAAGGGCGATCGCCTGGCCACCGGCTACGACCCGGCCGACAAGGGCTTCTTCCACGGCGGCGACTTCAAGGGCCTGGCCGGCAGGCTCGACTACATCCAGGGCCTGGGCGCGACCGCGATCTGGCTGGCGCCGATCTTCGTCAACAAGGTGGTGCAGGGCCCCAAGGGCCAGGAAAGCGCCGCCTATCACGGCTACTGGATCACCGACTTCACCGACGTCGATCCGCATCTGGGAACCAAGGCCGACTTCAAGGCCCTGGTCGATGCGGCCCATGCGCGGGGGATGAAGGTCTATCTCGACATCGTCATCAACCACACGGCAGACGTCATCAAGCTGAAGGAATGCGAGGGCCGGCGCTGCGACTATCGCGGCAAGGCCGACTATCCGGTCAGCCGGCGCGGCGGGGTTTCGGGCGCGGCGATCAACGCCGGTTTCGCGGGCGACGCCGACGGCTCGACTGAGAATTTTGCAAAGCTGACTCGGCCCGACTTCGCCTACACGCCCTACGTCCCGGCGGCCGAGGCACGGGTCAAGAAGCCCGACTGGCTGAACGACCCGATCTACTATCATAACCGCGGCGAGAGCGATTTCGTCGGCGAGAGCTCGCTCT
Source organism: Caulobacter hibisci (assembly GCF_016135805.1). Taxonomy (GTDB): domain Bacteria; phylum Pseudomonadota; class Alphaproteobacteria; order Caulobacterales; family Caulobacteraceae; genus Caulobacter; species Caulobacter hibisci. The sequence goes on along the minus strand of NZ_JADWOX010000017.1, from coordinate 84,311 downwards.
ATGGCGACTTCGCCGGGCTGGACGACCTCTACACCGAGCATCCGCGCGTGGTGGCCGGCTTCATCGACGTCTACGGCCAGTGGATCGACGAGTTCGGGATTGACGGCTTCCGCGTCGACACCGCCCGGCACGTCAATCCGCAGTTCTGGCAGGCCTTCGTGCCGGCCATGCTCGATCGCGCGAAGAAGCGGGGGATCCCAAATTTCCACATCTTCGCCGAGGTGGCCGATCCCGATCCGGTGACCCTGGCCCGCTCGACCGTGGTCGACGGCTTTCCGGCTCCGCTCGACTTCGCCTTCCAGCAGGCGGCGACCGAGGTGGTGGCGGGCAAGGCCGGAACCGACCGTTTCGCCCGGCTCTACGCCGCCGACGCGCTGTATCGTGGCGGCGAGACGGCGGGCGTCCAGATCCCGACCTTTCTGGGCAACCACGACATGGGCCGCTTCGGTCGCCGGCTGCTGAAGGGCCATCCCGACGCCCCGGACGCCGAGCTGGTCCAGCGCGACGTGCTGGCCCACGCCATGCTGATGTTCCTGCGCGGCGCGCCGACCCTCTATTACGGCGACGAGCAGGGCTTCACCGGCGACGGCGACGACAAGGACGCCCGCGAGGACATGTTCGCCAGCAAGGTGGACGTCTACAACGACAACCGCCTGATCGGCGGCAAGCCAGGCTCCGCCGATCGTTTCGATCCGACCGCGCCGCTCTATCGCGCCCTCGCCGGCATGGCCAAGGTGCGCGCCGCCGATCCGGCCCTGCGCTCGGGCCGTCAGGTGATCCGCGCCGCCGGCGACAAGCCCGGCCTGCTGGCCGTTTCCCGTCTGCTCCAGGGTCGCGAGGCCCTGGTCCTGTTCAACACCGGCCAGGTTCCGGTGGAGGCCCCGGTCGAGGTCGAGACGACTTCGGCGACCTGGCGTTCGGCTGTCGGGGCCTGCGCCCCGGCCGCCGCCGCCCCGGGCAGCTACCGCGTGACGATCGCGCCGCTCGACTACAAGATCTGCGTCTCGGAGGGCGCGCCACAGTGACCATCGAAAGCCTGGCGCAATCCGCCGCCCCCGCCGTTTCCCCCGCGCCCGCCGAATGGTGGCGCGGCGCGGTGATCTATCAGGTCTATCCGCGCAGCTACGCCGACTCCAACGACGACGGGGTGGGCGACCTGCCGGGCATTACCGCTCATCTGGAGCATATCGCGTCGCTGGGCGTAGATGCGATCTGGCTGTCGCCGTTCTTCGCCTCGCCGATGAAGGACTTCGGCTACGACGTGTCGGACTATCGCGACGTCGATCCGATCTTCGGGACCCTGGCCGACTTCGACGCCCTGATCGAAAAATCCCACCGCCTGGGCGTCAAGATCATCATCGACCTGGTGTTTTCCCACACCAGCGACGAGCACGCCTGGTTCGCCCAGAGCCGCGAAAGTCGAGATAATCCGTATGCGGATTGGTATGTGTGGGCCGACGCCAAGCCCGACGGCTCGCCGCCGTCCAACTGGCAGTCTGTGTTCGGCGGTCCGGCCTGGACCTGGGACGCCCGGCGCGGCCAGTACTACATGCACAACTTCCTGGCCTCGCAGCCGCAGCTGAACCTGCATAATCCCAAGGTTCAGGAGGCGCTGCTCGACGTCACCCGCTTCTGGCTGGAACGCGGGGTCGACGGCTTCCGCTTCGACGCCATCAATTTCTCGATGCACGACCCGGCCCTGACCGATAATCCGCCCCTGCCGCCGGGCGGCAAGCGCACCCGGCCGTTCGACTTCCAGGACAAGGTCCATAACCAGGGCCATCCGGACATTCCGAAGTTCCTGTCCCGGCTTCGGGCTTTGACCGACCAGTATGGCGACCGCTTCTCGGTGGCCGAGATCGGCGGCGACCGGGCCGACGAGGAGATGAAGCGGTTCACGGCCGGCGAGGATCACCTCAACAGCGCCTACAGCTTCCTCTACCTCTATGCCGACGAGCTACGCGACGAGCTGGTGCGCGGCGGGGCGACCGACTGGCCGGGCGCCGAGGGCGAGGGCTGGCCGTCCTGGACCTTCTCCAACCACGACGCCCCGCGGGCGGTGTCGCGCTGGGCCCGGGGGCGCGACCGCAAGGCCTTCGCCGAGATGGCCCTGCTGCTGCTGACCACCCTGCGTGGCAACGTCTTCGTCTATCAGGGCGAGGAGCTGGGCCTGCCCCAGGCCCACGTGCCGTTTGAGCGGCTGGTCGATCCGGAAGCCATCGCCAACTGGCCCCAGACCCTGGGCCGCGACGGCGCCCGCACCCCGATCCCGTGGAAGGCCGGGGCGGTCAATGCCGGCTTCTCCACCGTCGAGCCCTGGCTGCCGGTCGATCCTGAGCATCTGCCGCTGTCGGTGGACGCGCAGGAGGCCGACCCGGCCTCGACCCTGCACACCGCCCGCCGCCTGATCGGCCTGCGCGCCCAGTGGCCGGCCCTGAAGACCGGCGGCATGCATCTCGTCGATACCAACAGCCCGCTGCTGGTGTTCGAACGCGGCGAGGGCGAGGCGGCCCTGCTGTGCGTATTCAACCTCGGCTTCGAGGCCGTGCCGTGGGAGCTGCCGCAGGGCTGGATGGTGATCGACAGCGTCAACCTCGGCGCGCCGGGGGCCGTGCCGCCGCTGGGCGGCCTGCTGGCGAAGCGGGGGTGATCGTCTCCTGCAAAGCCCTCCCCCTCGATGGGGGAGAGGGCTTTCAATTTTTATCTCCCGTCATTCCCGCCCTTGGGGCGGGAAGCCCTCTGACAGCCGCAAGGGCAGGAGGGGCGGATCGCTGGCGATCCGCTGGCGCTTCACCTGCGAGCGGAGCCAGGGTTTCCCGCCACAAGGGCGGGAATGACGGGAATAAAAGAGAGTGGGCATCAGCCCCCGCAACTTTCCCGGATGATCAGATCCGTCGGCACCCGCTCGGACCGGCTCGCGCCCTGGCCGCTGGCGTCCAGCAGCTTCGACACCATCAGCCGGCCGGCCTTGGCCGTGTCCTGCGAGATCGTCGACAGGGCGGGACGCGAGTAGCGGGCGAAGGGCACATCGTCGTAGCCGATCACCGAGACGTCGCCGGGCACGGAAAGCCCCGCATGCTGCAAGGCGCGGATGGCGCCGAGCGCGATCAGGTCGGAGGCGGCCACGACGCCGTCGAACTTCACGCCGCGCTGGATCAGCGAGTCGATGCTGGCCTCGGCCGACTCGACCTCGAAGTGGGCCGGCACCACCAGGTCCGGATCGACGCCGAGGCCGAACTGTTCGACCGCGTCGAGATAGCCGCGGTGGCGCTGCATGGCTTCGGGGGCCTCGGTGTCGCCCAGGAAGACGATGCGCTTGCGGCCCAGGCGGGCCAGATGCAGCGTCGCGCGCTTGGCGCCCAGGGGGTTGTCCGAACCCACCGAGCAATAGGCCTGGTCGGGCAGTTGCGCGCCCCAGACCACGAAGCGGGCCTCGGTCTCGGCCAGGCGGTTGAAGGCGGTGTGCAGCCAGGACTGGCCCAGGAAGATCACCCCGTCGGCGCGGCTGGTGGTCATGGCCGCCGACAGGTCCTCGAAGCTGCCCGGGGCCACGTGGCTGACCAGGATATCGCAGCCGCGCTCGCGCGCGGCCTCGCCGACGCCGGCGAACAGTTCGAGGAAAAAGGGGTCCGACAGCCGGCCCTCGCGGTGCTGCGGGCGCGGCACGACGATGGCGATCGTGCCCTCGGCGCCGATCGGGCCGGCCGGCATGTAGCGGCGGAACGGATAGTCCATCTCGCGCGCCAGCTTCCAGATCAGCTGCTTGGTGCGTTGGTTGACAGCGGGACTGTCGTTCAGCGCCCGCGAGGCGGTGGAGATCGAGACGCCGGCCATCCTGGCCAGGTCTTCCAGACGCGTCGCCCCCTTGCTCACCGTTCCCCGACCCCGTGCGTTTTCGCGGCCGCAAATTTTGCCGCAAAAGTTTTCAGTAGCCCTCTTAACGCATCGACGCCCGCGCTTGGCAAGTGCGGCGCCATGCGGACTCCAGGAGCAGAAGCATGATCCTACGCCTTCTCGCCATCGCCGCCCTGGCGTTCGCGGCGTCGCCTTCGCTGGCGGCGGTGACCGCGACCGCCACCTCGCCCGACAAGGTGCTGAGCGTGTCGGTCACCACCGACAACGACGGCCAGCCCACCTATTCCGTCAGCCGCCTGGGCCGGCCGGTGATCGCCCCTTCGAAGCTGGGCTTCATCCTGGTCGACGCCCCCAAGCTGCAGCGCAATTTCGAGGTCGCCGACCAGAAGACCCGCAGCGTCGACGAGACCTGGGACCTGCCCTGGGGCGAACGCAAGTCCGTGCGCAATCGCTTCAACGAGCTGCGGGTGACCCTGGTCGAGAAGACCCCGCTGCACCGGCGGCTGGACGTGGTGTTCCGGCTCTATGACGACGGCCTGGGCTTCCGCTACGAGTTCCCCGACCAGGCCAACCTGAAGACCGCCCGTATCGGCGAGGAGCTGACCGAGTTCAGCCTCGTCGATGAGGCCACGGCCTGGTGGATCCCCGCCTATGAGTGGAACCGCGAGGAATATCTCTACAACAAGACCCCGATCGAAGAGGTGTCGATCGCCCAGACGCCGATGACCCTGCGCACCAAGGACGGGCTGCACGTCTCGATCCACGAGGCGGCCCTCGTAGACTATGCCGGCATGAACCTGGCCCGCGCCCAGGACCGCCGCTTCAAGGCCAGCCTGACGCCGGGCATCAGCGAGGCCAAGGTCGAGCGGGCCCTGCCGTTCCCCACGCCCTGGCGCACCCTGCAGATCGCCGACAGCGCCGGCGGCCTGGTGACCTCCAGCCTGATCCTGAACCTGAACGATCCCAACAAGCTGGGCGACGTCTCGTGGATCAAGCCGATGAAATATGTCGGCGTCTGGTGGGAGATGCACCTCGACCACAAGACCTGGGGTTCGGGTCCCAAGCACGGCGCGACCAACGACAACGTCATGCGCCACATCGATTTCGCCGCCAAGCACGGCCTGGGCGGGGTGCTGGTCGAGGGCTGGAACAAGGGCTGGGACGGCGCCTGGTTCGCCGACGGCTCGGAGTTCAGCTTCACCGAGTCCTATCCGGACTTCGACCTGAAGAAGCTCACCGACTACGCCCGCCAGAAGGGCGTGGTGCTGATCGGCCACCACGAGACGGCCGGCAACACCGTGGTCTACGAGCGCCAGATGGACGCGGCCTTCGACCTCTACAAGTCGGTGGGCGTGCCCGCGGTCAAGACCGGCTACGTCGCCGACGCCGGCGGCGCCCAGGTGCTGGGTCCGGACGGCAAGGTCCACTTCGCCTGGCACGAAAGCCAGGCCTTGGCCGGGCACCATGTGCGGGTGCTGGAAGCGGCCGCCAAGCGCCAGATCGCCATCAACTCGCACGAGCCGATCAAGGACACCGGCCTGCGCCGCACCTATCCCAACTGGATCAGCCGCGAGGGCGCGCGGGGCATGGAGTTCAGCGCCTGGGGCCAGCCCGGCAACCCGCCCGAGCATGAGGCCAACCTCGTCTTCACCCGCCTGCTGGCCGGTCCGATGGACTATACGCCCGGCATCTTCGGCATGAAGACCAAGGCCCCCGACGGCGTGGCCACCACCTGGGCCAAGCAGCTGGCGCTCTATGTCGTCATCTACAGCCCGATCCAGATGGCCGCCGACCTGCTCGAGAACTACGAGGCCAATCCCAAGCCGTTCAAGTTCATCGAGGACGTGCCGGTTGACTGGGCCGACACCAAGGTGGTCAACGGCGAGATCGGCGACTTCGTCACCATCGCCCGCAAGGACCGCAAGAGCGACGACTGGTACCTGGGCGCGGTCAGCGACGAGCAGGGCCGGGTGCTGAGCGCGCCGCTGTCGTTCCTCGATCCGGGCCGCAAGTACCGGGCCGAGATCTACCGCGACGGCGACAAGGCTGACTGGAAGACCGCGCCGCAGGACATCGTCATCGAGACCCGAGAGGTCACGGCGGCGGATACGCTGACCTTGCGGTTGGCCCCCGGCGGCGGCCAGGCGATCCGGTTCGTGGCGTTGAAGCGGTAGGCTTCCCGTCTCTCTTCTTGAGGAGTCATCGCCCGGCTTGTCCGGGCGACCCAAGCCGAGACGGCCGAGTCCGCTTGGGTCGCCCGCATGAAGCGGGCGATGACTTTCTTTTAGGGTAAGCCCCTCCACCGAGCATCCCCGGAGGCGGGGATCCAAGCGGCGGTCGGTTCGAACCGCCGCTGGTGATCTTGCAGCTCAGCTTGGGCCCCCGCCTCCGCGGGGGTGCTCGGAGAGTTTGCAAATTTATGGAAATTATTGCGCAGAGCTAGTCGCGAGCAACCTGGTTTCTGAAGGGATTTGCGGCCGCCTCAGCCGTGTAACGGCGCCTTCCACCCCAAGAATCCCAACAAATCCCCACTTCGCCGTTGCATCCCCCGCCACCCCATGCACAAATGCCCGCCGCAAGGCGCACTGCAAAAACTTGCGCAAACGGCCGGGAAAACCGGCGGCGTCACGGCGGGGAAGCGATGACCAAGGCCAGGCTGAGCCTCTTCCAGATCTGGAACATGTGCTTCGGATTCTTCGGGGTGCAGATCGGCTTCGGCCTGCAGAACGCCAATATCAGCCGCATCTTCCAGACCCTCGGCGTCGAGGTCGACAAGCTGGCCATCCTGTGGATCGCCGCGCCGGCCACCGGCCTGCTGGTCCAGCCGATCATCGGCTACCTGTCCGACAAGACCTGGGGGCGCCTCGGCCGCCGGCGACCCTATTTCTTCTGGGGCGCGATCCTGACCACGGCCGCCCTGTTCGTCATGCCCAACTCGCCGAGCCTGTGGATCGCGGCCGGAGCGCTTTGGATCATGGACGCCTCGATCAACATCACCATGGAGCCGTTCCGGGCCTTCGTCGGCGACAACCTGCCCGACGAGCAGCGCTCGACCGGCTACGCCATGCAGAGCTTCTTCATCGGGACCGGCGCCGTGCTGGCCTCGTGCCTGCCGTGGATCCTGACCAACTGGCTGCACGTGGCCAACACCGCCCCGGCCGGCCAGATCCCGGACTCGGTGCGCATCGCCTTCTACGCCGGCGGCGCGGTGCTGCTGCTGGCGGTGATGTGGACCGTCTTCACCACCCGCGAATATCCGCCCGAGCAGATGGCCGCCTTCGAGGCCGCCGAGGCCGCCGCCAAGGGAGAGGCCGTTTTGGCTGAAGGGGAGGCGGCCGGCCGTGGCGTTCCCGCCTACCTGGCCGGCGGCGCGCTGTGGACGATCGTCGGCCTCGCCGTCGCGGCGGGCGTCTATGCCACCAGGCTGGAAAAGGAACTCTACGTCCTGGCCGCCCTGATCGCCGGCTTCGGCGTCGCCCAACTGGTCGCCGGCCTGCTGAAGCGGGCGGCGCGTACGAAGAACGGCTTCTCCGAGGTGGTCGAGGACCTGTTCGCCATGCCGGCCACGATGAAGCAGTTGGCCGTCGTGCAGTTCTTCTCGTGGTTTGGCCTGTTCGCCATGTGGATCTACACCACGCCCGGCGTGGCGGCCTTCCACTACGGCGCGACCGATACGAGTTCGGCCGCCTACAACGCCGGCGCCGACTGGGTGGGGGTGCTGTTTGGGGTCTATAACGGCGTGGCGGCCCTGGCGGCCCTGCTGATCCCGGTCATCGCCCGCACCACCAGCCGCCGCGTCGCCCACGCGATCTGCCTCGTTCTCGGCGGGCTTGGCCTGCTGTCGTTCCTGGTGATCCGCGACTCCAAGCTGCTGGTGCTCGGCATGGTCGGCGTCGGCTTCGCCTGGAGCTCGATCCTGTCGGCGCCCTATTCGATCCTGTCGGGCTCGGTGCCGGTGCGGAAGATGGGCATCTATATGGGCCTGTTCAATTTCTTCATCGTCATCCCGCAGCTCCTGGCCGCCACCCTGCTGGGCCTGCTGCTCAAGACCTTCTTCGACGGCCAGGCGATCTATGCGCTCGTGCTGGGCGCGGCTTCGTTCCTGATCGCCGCCGTCGCCGTCTTCGCCGTCAACGACCCGGGCGAGCCCAAGCGGCTGGCCAAGTCTGCTTCGTGAGGCCCCTGATGCGTACCCTCAAGACCCTGATCCTGGCCGCCTCGGCCCTGACCGTCACCGCCTCGGCCGCCTGCGCCGCCGAGCCCGCCACGACCTGGGCCTATTCGGCCAAGACCGCCGTCGGCGCCTCGTACGAGGCCTATGTCGACGGCGCCTACAAGGACGGCGGCCGCACGGGCGCGGTGTCGAAGGTGTGGTTCTCGGTCGCCGACGGCGTGCTGACCGAAACCATGTACGGCCTGATCCACGAGGCCCAGATCAAGCAGATGCGGATCGCCGTGAAGACCGCCGACGGTCTTGCGGTGGAGGGTCGCGACACGACCGCCAAGACCGAATATCTGTATACGGATAAAAAGGGCCGACCGCTGTCGCCGGCCTACAAGATCACCACCACCGACAAGGCCGGCCGCTTCGTCATCGAGAAGCGGATCTTCACCGATCCCGACCGCAACGCCCTGTTCCTGCGGGTGACGGTCAAGGCTCTCAAAGGGCCGGTGACGCCGTTCCTGGTGCTGGAGCCGCACATGGCCAACACCGGCGGCAACGACGTCGGCTCGGCCGGCGCGCAAGGCCTGACGGCCGGCGAGGGCAAGGTCTATCTGACCCTGCGCGGCGACCGCCCCTTCGCCAAGGCCGCCGCCGCCAAGCTGGAGGGCAATGACGCCCTGAAGATCCTCGGCGACGGCGTTCTCCCCGCCACTTCCGAAGCCAAGGGGGCGATCGTCCTGGCCGCCCAGCTGCCGACCCAGGCCGGCGAGGCCACCTACGACTTCGCCATCGGCTTCGGCGCCGACCCCGGCGTCTCGGCCCAGACCGCCCTGGCCAGCCTGAAGACCGGCTATGCCGAGGTGCTGGCCCGCTACAACGGCGAGGGCGAGCGGGTGGGCTGGAGCGACTATCTCGCCTCGTTGAGCGAGCTGCCGCGCGTGGCCGCCCAGAGCGCCGACGGCGGCAAGCTGGCCTATGCCAGCGCCCTGATGCTGAAGGTGCAGGAAGACCGCACCCACGCCGGCGCCCTGATCGCCTCGCTGTCCAACCCCTGGGGCGACACCGTCGACGCCGGCAAGCCCTCGACCGGTTACAAGGCCGTCTGGCCGCGCGACTTCTACCAGTGCGCCATGGCTCTCGCGGCCCTGGGCGACAAGGAGACTCCGCTGGCGGCCTTCCACTACCTGCCCACCGTGCAGGTCGGCCCCAAGACGCCTGGCAACACCGGCGCCGGCGGCTGGTTCCTGCAGAAGACCGAGGTCGATGGCACGCCCGAATGGGTCGGCGTCCAGCTCGACCAGACGGCCATGCCGATCATGCTGGGCTGGAAGCTGTGGAAGCTGGGCTGGCTGAGCGAGCCCGACCTCAAGGCCTATTACGCCCGGATGATCAAGCCGGCGGCCGACTTCCTGGTGGACGGCGGCAAGGTCGGGATCGGCTGGAATAAGGCCACGATCACGCCGCCCTACAGCCAGCAGGAGCGCTGGGAGGAGCAGGACGGCCACTCGCCCTCGACCACGGCCGCGGTGATCGCCGGCCTCGTCACCGCCGGCGACATCGCTGACCTGGCGGGCGACAAGGCCTCGGGCGACCGCTACCGGGCCACGGCCGACGCCTATTCGGCCAAGGTCGAGGCGCGGATGTTCACCACCCGCGGCAAGTTCGGCGACGGCAGCTACTTCATGCGCCTGAACAAGAACGAGGACCCCAACGACAAAGCCCCGATCGGCGCCGCCAACGGCCAGATCGCCCCGCCCGAGGACGAGGTCGTGGACGGCGGGTTCCTGGAGCTGGTCCGCTACGGCGTGCGCCGGGCCGACGACAGCCACATTGTCGGCAGCCTGCCGGAGCTGGACGACACGGCGCGCGACGACCTCTATCGCGTGCGCTACGACTTCAGCTTCCCGGGGGTGAAGGGCGAGTTCCCCGGCTGGCGGCGCTATGACGTCGACGGCTATGGCGAGGACGCCAAGACCGGCGGCAACTACGGCGAGGGCGGCGAAATGAGCCCCGGCCAGCGCGGCCGCGTGTGGCCGATCTTCACCGGCGAGCGGGGCCATTACGAGTTGGCCCTGGCCGCCGAGAAGGGCAAGCCTTCCAAGGCCCAGATTGCCGCCATCCGCGCCCGCTACGTCAAGGCCATCGAGCTGTTCGCCAATGACGGCCTGCTGATCCCCGAACAGGTGTGGGACGGCGTCGGCGCCGACGCCCGCCACCCCTATGTGAAGGGCGAGGGCACGGACTCGGCCACGCCCCTGGCCTGGTCGCACGCCGAGTACCTGAAGCTGCTGCGCTCGCTGGCCGACGGCCAGGTCTGGGATCGCTACGAACCGGTGGCGGCCCGCTACGCGAAGTAGAGGAGTTTCGCCCGGGCGCGGCGTCGTCTACGACTTCGCCCCGGGAGAAGCACCATGACCGGTCAGCCGATCACGCTAAGGCTGCGCATCCAGGACCCGATCCCGGGCGTGGCCTACAGCCTGCAGGACAAGAAGAACCACCCCGTGGGACCGGTGCTTGCTGGCGACGCGCCGCTGGCCTTCGACGTGCCCGTGCGCCTGGCGCCCGGTCCGCGGTTCCTCGGCGAGTTCGTCCGCAGCGAAGGCCCCAGCCGGCGGTTCGTCTATATCGCCATCGGAACCTCGGCCGGCGATCATGCCTCGCCCTGGAGCCGGCGCGCCAAGATCGACATTCACACCATCCCGGCGGACCTGCTGGCGCGGGCCCTGGAGGGCGCTGTGCTCGAGGTCCTGCTGCCCGGCAAGGCCAGGGACGGCGGCCCGGCCTGCGCCACCGCGGTCCCGATCGCGCCCTGGCGCGTGGCGGACTGACGCCCGCCTTTCTTCCACCTTCGACTCCGGCTAAGAACGGAGCATGAACAGCGTCGCCCCCTATCTGATCCTCGCCCTCGTTTTCCTGCTCGCCGCGGCCGGAGCGGTCGTCTGGGCGATCGTGGCGCAGCGCAAGGCTGCAGGCGCCCAGCAGGAAGTCTGGCGGCTGGGCTCGCAGCTGGAGCAGGCCAATGCGCGCTTTCAGATGCTGGAAGACCAGTCGGCGACCCAGATCGAGCTGATCCGCGCCCAGGCAGAAAAAAGCGCCCAGGCCGTGGCCGAGCAACTGATCAAGCGGGCCGACGACAACGCCAAGAGCCGCGACCAGCTGACCCACGCGCGCCTGGAGGCCCAGCTGAAGCCGGTGGCCGAGACCCTGGCCAAGTTCGAGGCCCAGGTCACCGCCGTCGAGAAGTCGCGGGCCGAGGAGAGCGGCGGGCTGAAGGCCCAGATCGCCGCCCTGATGGAGGCCTCGACCGCCACCCAGACCGAGGCCCGCAAGCTGTCGGCCGCCCTGCGTCGGGGCGCGGGGGTGCAGGGGCGCTGGGGCGAGCAGATGCTGCGCAACGTGCTGGAGATGGCCGGCCTCAAGCACGGGGTCGACTTCACCGAGCAGGTGCAGCTGGACGGCGGCCGCATCCGTCCCGACGTGGTCGTGCGGATGCCGCGCAACGCCGCCTTCGTCATCGACGCCAAGTGCTCGCTGAACGCCTATCTGGAAGCCCAGGACGCCGTCGACGACGTCACCCGCGAGGCCGCCTATCTGCGCCACGCCGCCAGCTTGCGCACCCACATCCAGCAGCTGTCGGCCAAGGCCTATTGGGACGCCCTGGAGGTCTCGCCCGACTTCGTGGCCATGTTCGTGCCCGGCGACGGCATCCTGGCCGCCGCCCTGGAGCGCGCGCCCGAGCTGATGACCGAGGCCATGGAGAAGCGGGTGATCATCGCCACCCCCTCGACCATGTTCGCCCTCTGCAAGGCGGTGTCCTACGGCTGGCGGGTCGAGGAGCAGGCCAAGAACGCCGTCGAGGTCGCCGCCCTGGGGCGCGAACTCTACAAGCGCGTCGCCGACATGGGCGGCCACGTGGCGGGGGTGGGGCGCTCGCTGTCGCAGGCCGTCGACAAGTACAACGCCTTCGTCGGCTCGCTGGAGAGCCGGGTGCTGCCCAAGGCCCGCGAGTTCGAGAAGCTGAAGGTCGAGCACGGCGGCAAGGGCATCGATGAGCTGGCGGCGGTCGATACGGCCGTGCGCACCGTCACAAAGCTGGACATCACGGAAGTTACGGACGGGGTGGGACAATCCCCCGCCTTGACCCTCGGAAACGGGACGCCTACCTGAGTGACGTTATGGCTATCCGTCGCATCCTCACCATCGACAGCCCCGCCGACCTGGCGACGCTGAAGAAGATCTCCACGCCCGTCGAGGCCGTCACCGACGACCTGCGCACCCTCATGGATGACATGCTGGAGACCATGTACGACGCCCCCGGCATCGGCCTGGCCGCCGTGCAGGTCGGCGAGCCCGTGCGGGTCATCGTCATGGACCTGGCCCGCGAGGGCGAGGAGCCGGCCCCGCGCTTCTTCGTCAATCCCGAGCTGTTCGATCCGTCGGAAGAGCTGTTCGTCTACGAGGAAGGCTGCCTGTCGGTGCCGGAATATTACGACGCCGTCGAGCGTCCGGCCCGCATCAAGCTGCGTTACCTGAACTACCAGGGCGAACAGGTGGAAGAAGAGGCCGAGGGCCTGTTCTCCGTCTGCATCCAGCACGAGATGGACCACCTGGAAGGCGTTCTCTTCATCGACCACCTCTCGCGCCTGCGCCGCGACCGCGCCATGGCCAAGGTCAAGAAGGCGCGCCGGGCCGCTTGATGCTGGCCTGAGCGGTTGAAGACAAGAGCCCCGGCCGAAAGGCCGGGGCTTTTTGTTTGTCCCTCTCCCCCTTGCGGGAGAGGGTGGCCTCGCGGCGCGAGGTCGGGTGAGGGGTCTCTCAAACCTTTCCGCCGCGACGGCGGCACGGCCGGGCGCGGCGTCTGATTTCTGAGAGACCCCTCATCCGACGGCCTTCGGCCGCCACCTTCTCCCGCAAGGGGAGAAGGGACTTAGCCGTCCTCGTCCTCATCCACCGCATCCTCCAGCGGCGCGTCGCCTTCGCCCGGATCGCGTTGGGCGGCCAGGTCGCGGGCGCCGACGCCGATCCCCTGCTGGATGGCGCGGTTGGCCTCGGGCGTCGAGGGATCGTAGGCGGCGTCGTCGGCTTCGGTGTCGGCGGGTTCGGCCATGGGTGTTCTCCTGGGGTTCGGAGAGACAACGGAGCGCCGCCCAGCCACGTTCCGCGATTGAGGCGGGCGGGGAGATTTCCTATGCTCACGCAACCAAAGGGCGTGGGGGCGTGATGGCGAAAAGCTTGCGGCGGGCGTCGAGCGCCCTGGCGCTGGTCGGCGGCGCGGGACTGCTGGCCGGCTGCACCTTCGTCGACGAGCCCCGGCGAGACGCCCGTGAGTTCCTCGCGGCGACGCCAACCGACCAGATCATGTGCACCGTCAATCCTGACGACGCCGGCGAGATCTGGTTCTCGACCGCCGCCCACCAGTTCCGGCTTGTCGTCGCCCAGTCGCGCGTCAGCGGCCTGGCCAAATGCAACGTCTGGCTTCGCAGCCTGCCGCTCTATTACGTCAGCGGCGACACCAACATCACCTTCGTGATGGACGGCTGCCGCGTCGCGCGGTCCTACACGCTCGACGCCCCCAACCAAGGGATGGTCGGTGTCGACAACCAGGGCTGCGCACGCCGGTCCGATTTCACCTTGGTCGAAGACGGCTTGCCCCACTACAGGATCGAGCGGGCCGACGATCGGCGGACCGCGACTAGGTCGCGCCACGTTCCCCTTTCCCCGCGCACCATCCCGCGCTAACCGCAATTCCCGATGCCCGAGCCCCGAAACGAACCCCAGTCCGTCCGCACCGCCTATCGTGAGCGCCTCGCCGCCGGCGAGCTTCGTCCCGACGTCGCCCAGGCCGCCGCCATCGAGGCCCTGGCCCGGCTGGAAGCCGATCTCGACGGGGCCGGCGAGCCCAGCTTCTCGTTCTTCGGCCGCAAGCCCAAGAGCCAGCGCGGCCTCTACATCTGGGGCCCGGTCGGGCGCGGCAAGTCGATGGTCATGGACCTGTTCTTCGAGAGCGCGCCGGTCGGCCGCAAGCGACGGGTGCACTTCCACGTCTTCATGGCCGAGGTCCACGCCCACATCGACGCCTGGCGCAAGGGCGACGCTTCGGAGCGCAAGGCTCGCTTCGGCCGCCACAAGGGCGACGACCCGATCGCGCCGACGGCCGAGCTGATCGCCGACCAGGCCCGGCTTTTGTGCTTCGACGAGCTGCAGGTCACCGACATCGCCGACGCCATGATCCTGGGCCGATTGTTCGAGGCGCTGTTCGCCGAGGGCGTGACCCTGGTCGCCACCTCCAACCGCCCGCCCGACGACCTCTACAAGGACGGCCTCAACCGCCAGCTCTTCACCCCCTTCATCGCCATGCTGAAGGAGAAGATGGAGGTCGTGGCCGTGCGCGGGCCGGTGGACTTCCGCCTCGATCGCCTGCGGGCCGGTCGCACTTGGCTCTCGCCCCTCGGCAAGGCGACCGAGGCCGAGTTCGACACACTGTGGGCCGACATGCTGGACGGCGCTGAGGAGACCGGCGCGACGCTGGAGGTGATGGGCCGCAAGCTGCGCCTGCCGCGCGCCGCCGGCGGCCTGGTGCGCAGCTCGTTCGCCAGCCTTTGCCAGCAGGCCCTGGGACCGCAGGACTACCTGGCCCTGGCGGCGCGCTTCCACACCATCTTCCTGGAAGACATCCCGCTGCTGGTCCCCGAGAAGCGCGACGCGGCCAAGCGCTTCAACACCCTGATCGACGCCCTCTACGAGGCCGACGCCAAGCTGGTCGCCCTGGCCGCCGGCGAGCCCGAGGCGCTGTATCCGGCGGGGGATGGCTCGTTCGAGTTCGAGCGGACGGTGTCGCGACTGCAGGAGATGCGGTCGGCGGATTACGTGGCGCGGGTCAGGGACTAGGGGACGAAGGCGGCGGCGCGGCCACGGGCGCGGCCGGCGCGGGGTTTGGTGCATCGCCGGCGTCGGGCGGCGCCTGGCTGAGGATGCGGATCGCCACCTTGATCGACGGCTCGCCATAGAACGCAACCAGCTTGTAGAGCATCAGCAGGGCGCGGCTTTCGAGCGGCAGGGCGGGAACACTCGCCTTGAAGTCCGGCGGCTCCAGATTCTGGTCACCGTCGATCGCGCGCACATGGTTGGTCTGGGCGAGTTGAGCGCAGACGTCCGGAAGCGTCTTTTCGGCCAAGGCCGGGTCTATCGTGGCGAAGGCCATCACGGTTTCGCGACTCAAGGCGACATAGCTGCGGATGTCGCCGCCCAAGGCGACGATGGCCGAATGTAGGGTTTTCTCGCCGACGATGTTGATCAGGGTCAGGCCCAGCGACAGGCACTTGGCTTCGTTCGACATCTCGGCCTTGGCCAAGTCGACGACCTGAGCGTTGACCCCCGCGATCTCGTCGGCCGAGACGTTCTGCATCAGGTTGAAGCACAGGGAGGGTAGGGCCGCCTTGATCGCGTCGAAGGACAGGCCGCGCATGATCGGCCTTACGAACTTCGCCCGGGGCACCGACCGCTCCCGGTCGTAGGCGCGGTCGAGCGCCCGCAGGAAGACCTGCAGCACCAGATTCGGACCGGCGGGGATTTCTGTCTTGCCGATCCGCGCCGTGAACAGGCCCGACCGGAAGAAGGCCATGGCGCCGAAGCCGGCGACGAAGGTCTTCAGCGGTTCCGCCACCGTCACGTTCAGCGGTCCGGTGAGGTAATAGGCCAGGGCCGAGGCCGCGCCGTTGATCGTCACGTAGAACAGGCCGGGCGCGCTGACCAGCGGGGCGAAGGGGTCGTCCTGATAGCGCGAGACCATCTCCATCGCGCCGACCGCCAGGCCGATCCAGATCGCAAAACCGTAATGGGCGGCCACGACCGCCGTCGTTCCGCCGCCGAAGGCGAAGGCGTGCAGCGCCAGGCAGAGCTGAACGAGGGCGGCGGCGACATAGACGACGATGCCGTAGGTCGATCGACGCTGGAAAGCGGTCTTGAAACAGAAATACACGCCCGCGGTCAGAACGGCGGCCGCTAACCAGATTCCGATATAGACCCGGATTTCCAGCGACACGTTTCCCCCCGAAACAGCCCTCAGAACTCCGTCAGTTTGAGGTATCGCGCGGCGCGAGCGCCGATCTCGGACAACTTGAAGCCGTCTGCGGTCGAGTCAAGGAAACGATCGCTCATCAGCTTGCCGACGATCGCTTCGATGATGTTGGGCGGCGCGCCCATGAGATTGGCGAGCGAGGTGATGTCCGCCGCCTTGCCGGACGCGAGCTGGCTGAGGACGTCGGCCTCGCTTGGTCCGGCCGGCGTGCTCGACTGGATCGCCGCGTTGGCGGTGCGCAGGAACTGGGAAGTCGCGTTGGCCATGGCCGTGTCTCGCGTGAGGATCTGTCGAAGGTAACAGCGCGCGGGTCGGACCGAAAGGTCCACGGACGCTAGAACGCCCGGTCCAGCGACACCGTGAACCGACACGCCAGCCCCGCCTCGGCATAGTCGATCGCCACCTGGCCGCGCAGTTCGCCGCCGATGCTGCGGTCGATCAGGCGCGAGCCGAAGCCGTGGCGGGTCGGCGGCATGACCGGCGGGCCGCCGGCCTCGCGCCATTCGAAGGCCAGCAGGCCCGCCGCGACGCTCCAGGACAGGTGCAGCCGGCCGGCCTCGACGCTCAGGGCCCCGTACTTGGCGGCGTTGGTGGCCAGTTCGTGGAACACCATGCCCAGCGAAAGGGCCACCCGGGCGGGCAGGTTGACGTCCGGCCCGTCCATGGCGATGCGGCCGGGATCGTACGGCGCCAGCTCCTGGGCCAGGATCTGGCGAAGGCCCGCCCCCGCCCACTGGCTGTCGGTCAGGGCGTTGTGGGTCTGGGACAAGGCCAGCAGCCGCGCCTCGAAGGCCCGCACGAAGGTCGCCGGCGTCTGCACGCCGCGCAGGGTCTGGCGGGCGATGGCCTGGACGGTGGCCAGGGTGTTCTTGACCCGGTGGTTCAGCTCGTCGAGCAGCAGCCGCTGCTGCTCGCCGGCCAGCACCTTGTCGGTCACGTCCGAGCCCTCGACCAGCACGCCCGACACCGAACCGTCGGGCTCGACGATCGGCTGGTAGATGAAATCCAGAAAGCGGTCTTCCAGCGGCCCGTCCGGGGTGCGCTGCAGGGCGACCTTGATCTCGCGGCCGACGAACGCTTCGCCCGAGGCGCTGACCTTGTCGAGCAGGGCGATGAAGCCCTGGTCCACCACCTCGGGCAGGGCCTCGCGCAGCGGCAGGCCGAGCACCTCGCGCCAGCCGATCAACTGGCTGTAGGCGTTGTTGACCAGGTCGATGCGGTGATCGGGGCCGCGCAGCACGCCCATGAAGCTGGGCGCCTGCATGAACAGCCGCCGCAGTTCGTCGCTCTGCGCGCCGACGGCCCCCGCCCGCAGCAGCACGTCGTCCTGCAGCATGGTCATCTCGCCGCGGCCGAAGGCGACGTCCTTCAGCCGCTGGATGGCGGTGACGTCCTGGGTGTGTTGGACGATATAGGCGGTGCGGCCGTCGGAGCCAGGGATCGGGGTATGGGTGGCGCTCCAGATCCGGTCCTCGAAGCCGCCGCCCTCGTGGGCTGGCCGCTCGATGGCGTAGGGAATCAGCGGCAGGTGATCGACACGGCCGGTGTCGCGGGCGCGGACCAGCGACTCCTCAAGCCGGCTGCGCGACTCGCCCTCGCTGGGAAAGGCCTCGAAGATGGTGCGGCCCGCCAGCTCGGCCCAGTGGCGGTTGAGGGTGTCGAGATAGGCCTGGTTGGCGGCGACGTAACGCAGGTCGCGATCCAGCATCATGTAGGGCGTCGGCAGCCGATCGAACACCGCCTCGAAATCGATCGGCCCAGTCATGGTTTGAACGTCATTCCCCAATGAACAGTCCGAGATAACGCAAGCTTGGCTTGAGGAGTTCCTGCCTTCTCTCGTCAGGCGAATTGAGAACGTATCTCAAGTAATGGCCGTTTCGTTGACACCCCGGCGCTCGCGCTTAAAAGCGTCCCGCAACGCACAAATCCACAGGTTGGACGTAAAAATGACCGAGACGAGCCGGGGGCTCCCTGAGCGTCCGCTGTCGCCGCACCTCCAGGTCTGGCGCTGGCACATCACCATGGCGTGCTCGATCCTGCACCGCGCCAGCCTGTTCGCGCTTTATATCGGCGTCCTGCTGCTCGCCGGCTGGGCCCTGTCGCTGGCCTCGGGCCCCGACCACTACGCCTGCTACACCGGCCTCCTGGGCTCGCTGCTCGGCAAGCTGCTGCTGTTCGGGATCACCGTCGCGGTGTTCTACAACGTCGCCTACATCGTCCGTCAGAGCTTCTGGGACCTCGGCAAGGGCTTCGCGCCCAAGACCGCCGACGCCACCGGCGTGGCCGTGATCGCCTTCGCGATCGTCGCCGCCGCCGTGACCTGGATCATCGCCGCCGCGACGGGAGCGCTCTGATCATGAGCAGCAGCAACAACCAATTCCGCACGCCGCTGTCGCGCGCTCGCGGCCTGGGCGCCTCGCACCACGGCGTCGCCCACTTCATCGCCGAGCGCGTTTCGGGCCTGGCCCTGATCCCGCTGTTCATCTGGGGCGCCTTCGCCGGCATCCGCCTGGCCGGCGCCGACTTCGACGCGGTGGCGGCCTGGGTGGCCATCCCGCTGAACGCCGTCCTGCTGTCGCTGCTGTTCGTGGCGCTGCTGGTCCACCTGAAGAACGCCATCCAGCTGGTCATCGAGGACTATGTCGAGGCCTTCGCCCCCAAGGCGGCCCTGGTCATCGGCAACCTCTTCGTCTGCATTCTCGCCGGCGCCGTGGGGATCGTCTCGATCCTGAAGATCGCCTTCACCGGAGCCCTTTGATGTCGGCCTACACGTTCATCGACCACAAGTTCGACGTCGTCGTCGTGGGCGCCGGCGGCTCGGGCCTCCGCGCCGCGCTCGGCGCCGCCCAGGCCGGCCTCAAGACCGCCTGCATCACCAAGGTGTTCCCGACCCGCAGCCACACCGTGGCGGCCCAGGGCGGCATCTCGGCCTCGCTCGGCAACATGGGCCAGGACGACTGGCGCTGGCACATGTTCGACACCGTCAAGGGTTCGGACTGGCTGGGCGACCAGGACGCCATCGAGTACCTGACCCGCAACGCTCCGGCGGCGGTCTATGAGCTCGAGCACTGGGGCGTGCCGTTCTCGCGCACCAGCGAAGGCAAGATCTACCAGCGCGCCTTCGGCGGCATGACCAAGAACTTCGGCGAAGGCCCGATCCAGCGCACCTGCGCGGCGGCCGACCGCACCGGTCACGCCATGCTGCACACGATGTACGGCCAGTCCCTGGCCCACGACACCGAGTTCTTCATCGAGTACTTCGCCCTCGACCTGATCATGGAAGACGGCGCCTGCCGCGGCGTGACCGCGTGGAAGCTCGACGACGGCACCCTGCACCGCTTCCAGGCCCAGACCGTGATCCTGGCCACCGGCGGCTACGGCCGCTCGTACTTCTCGGCCACCTCGGCCCACACCTGCACGGGCGACGGCAACGCCATGGCGCTGCGCGCCGGCCTGCCGCTGCAGGACATGGAATTCGTGCAGTTCCACCCCACCGGCATCTACGGCGCCGGCTGCCTGATCACCGAGGGCGCCCGCGGCGAAGGCGGCTACCTGACCAACTCGGAAGGCGAGCGCTTCATGGAGCGCTACGCCCCGTCGGTGAAGGACCTGGCGCCCCGCGACATGGTCAGCCGCGCGATGACCATCGAGATCCGCGAAGGTCGCGGCGTGGGTCCCAACAAGGACCACATCTTCCTGCACCTCGACCACCTGGATCCGAAGATCCTGGCCGAGCGCCTGCCGGGGATCTCGGAGACGGCGAAGGTGTTCGCCGGCGTCGACGTCACCAAGGCCCCGATCCCGGTGCTGCCGACCGTCCACTACAACATGGGCGGCATCCCGACGAACTATCACGGCGAAGTGGTCACCAAGGCCGGCGACAATCCCGACCAGGTGATCCCGGGCCTGATGGCCGTGGGCGAAGCCGCCTGCGTGTCGGTGCACGGCGCCAACCGCCTCGGCTCCAACTCGCTGATCGATCTGGTGGTGTTCGGCCGCGCGGCCGGCCTGCGCTGCGCCGAGACCCTGGTCGCCGGCGCCAAGCAGCCGGAACTGAAGGCCTCGCAGACCGAAGCCCACATCGAGCGCTTCGATCGCTTGCGCAACGCCAACGGCTCGATTCCGACCGCCGACCTGCGCCTCGAAATGCAAAAGGCGATGCAGGAAGACGCCGCCGTGTTCCGCACCGGCGAAAGCCTGGACAGCGGCGTGGCCCGTCTTCAGGCCGTCTGGGACAAGAAGAGCGACGTCAAGGTTTCCGACCGCGGCCTGGTGTGGAACACCGACCTGATGGAGACCCTGGAGTTCGACAACCTCATCGGCCAGGCGGTCGTGACGGTGAACGGCGCGGCTAACCGCACCGAGAGCCGCGGCGCCCACGCCCGCGAGGACTTCTCGGACCGCAACGACACCGAGTGGATGAAGCACACCCTGGCCTGGCTCGACAACGACACCGGCAAGGTCAGCATCGATTACCGCCCGGTCCACAACTACACGATGTCGACCGACATCGACTACATCCCGCCGAAGCAACGGGTTTACTAGGGGAACGCAGATGGTCCAGCTCTCTCTTCCCAAGAACTCCCGCGTTCAGAGCGGCAAGCACTGGCCGGCCCCGGCCGGCGCCAAGAAAGTGCGCTCGTTCAAGATCTACCGCTACGATCCCGAGACCGGGATGAACCCGCGGTGGGACACCTACGAGGTCGACGTCGAGGCCTGCGGTCCCATGGTCCTGGACGCGCTGCTCTACATCAAGAACACCATCGACCCGACCCTGGCCTTCCGCCGGTCGTGCCGCGAGGGTGTCTGCGGGTCGTGCGCCATGAACATCGGCGGCCGCAACACCCTGGCCTGCACCCACGGCCACGGCGAGGTGCCCGGCAAGGCGGTGACGATCAGCCCGCTGCCGCACGCGCCGGTGGTCAAGGACCTGATCCCGGACCTGACGCTGTTCTACGCCCAGTACGCCTCGATCGAGCCGTGGCTGCACACCACGACCCCCGAGCCGCAGACCGAATGGCGCCAGTCGCCCGAGGACCGCGAAAAGCTCGACGGCCTGTACGAGTGCATCCTCTGCGCCTGCTGCTCGACCTCGTGCCCCAGCTACTGGTGGAACGGCGACAAGTATCTGGGCCCGGCGGCCTTGCTGCACGCCTACCGCTGGCTGATCGACAGCCGCGACGAGTCCACCGGCGATCGCCTCGACGACCTCGAGGACCCGTTCAAGCTCTATCGCTGCCACACGATCATGAACTGCGCCCAGGTCTGCCCGAAGGGTCTGAACCCGGCCAAGGCGATCGCCTCGATCAAGAAGATGCTGGTGGAGCGCGTGGTCTGACGACCCGCCTTCTCCGGATTTTCGGATAAGTCTGCAAAGCCTCGCCGCTGGTCGGCGGGGCTTTCGCATATGGGGCGCCGATCAGGCGGCGTGTTCGCCTGCCGCGCTTTCCGGCCGGCGCGCTTTGCGGCCGGGCGGGTGCTGTTCTATGGCTGGGGGCTGACGGTTGTCGGCCCGGCTTGCAAAAGATGACGGGGTCGTCAATTTTGTTTCGTGCGGGAGGCAGACGCGTTGAGTGAAGCGGTCGTGAGCGATCCGAAGGCCAAGGTGGTGATCGTCGGCGCCGGCCATGCCGGCGGCTCGGCCGCGGCCTTCCTGCGCCAGTACGGCCACGGGGGCCCGATCGTGCTGATCGGCGAGGAGCCGCTGCTGCCCTACCAGCGTCCGCCGCTGAGCAAGGCCTGGCTGAAGGGCGAGGCCGACGCCGACAGCTTGGCCCTCAAGCCCCAGGAGTGGTACGCCGAGGCCAATGTCGCCCTGCGCCTGCAGGGCGTGGCGACCAGCCTCAACCGGGGCGACCGCACCGTCAGCCTCGCCTCGGGCGAGGTGATTTCCTACGACTTCCTCATTCTCGCCACCGGCGCTCGCGCCCGCGCGCTGCCGATCCCCGGCGCGGATCTGGCCGGCGTGCTGGCCCTGCGCACGGCGGCCGACGCCGAGGCCCTGAAGGCCGCGCTCGGCCCGGCCAAGCGCCTGGCTGTGGTCGGCGGCGGCTATGTCGGCTTGGAGGCGGCCGCCTCGGCCCGCGCCCTGGGCGCCGAGGCCACCATCATCGAGCGCGAGAGCCGGGTCCTGGCCCGCGTGGCCTGCGAGACCCTGTCGACCTTCTTCCAGGACTATCACGGCGCCCGCGGCGTGAAGTTCGAGCTCAACGCCAATGTCGAGGCCTTCGAAGGCGCTGACGGCCACGTCACCGGCGTGCGCCTGAAGGGCGGCGAGGTGGTGGCCTGCGACGCCGCGCTCGTGGGCGTCGGCGCCCATCCCAATGTCGAACTGGCCCAGGACGCGGGCCTGGAGTGCGCCGGCGGCATCGTCGTCGACCTCGAAGCCCGCACCAGCGACCCGCACGTCTTCGCCATCGGCGACGTCGCCCACCGGCCGCTGCCGATCTACGAGCGCCAGTTCCGCCTCGAAAGCGTGCCCAACGCCCTGGAACAGGCCAAGCAGGCCGCCGCCGCCATCGTCGGCCGCGCCGGGCCGTCGCCGGAAGTGCCGTGGTTCTGGTCCGACCAGTACGACCTCAAGCTCCAGATCGCCGGCCTGCCGTTTGACGCCGACAGCACCATCGTGCGCGGCGACGTGGCCGGCGCGAAGTTCGCCGTCTTCCACCTCAAGGGCGACCTCGTCCAGGCCGTGGAAGCCGTCAACGCGCCGCCCGAGTTCATGGCCGGCAAACAATTGATCGCCAAGCGGACGCCCGTGTCTAAGACAAAGCTGTCCGATCCGGCGATATCCATGAAGGAAGTGGCGGCCTGAAAGCCGCCCTCTAAAGACGCAGGGGAACCATGGCCAAGATCACCTACATCGAATTCGACGGGACCGAGCACGCCCTCGACGTCAAGCCGGGCCTTACGGTCATGGAAGGCGCGGTGAAGAACAACGTCCCGGGCATCGACGCCGACTGCGGCGGCGCCTGCGCCTGCGCCACCTGCCACGTCTATGTGGACGCGGCCTGGACCGACAAGACCGGCGACAAGTCGGCCATGGAGGAGTCGATGCTCGACTTCGCCGAGAACGTCGAACCTAACAGCCGCCTGTCCTGCCAGATCAAGGTCACCGACGCCCTCGACGGCTTGGTCGTGCGTTTGCCGGAAAGCCAGCACTGACCTCTGGTCCTTCTCCCCTTGCGGGAGAAGGTGGCGGCCGAAGGCCGTCGGATGAGGGGTCTCTCAAAACCAAGACGCCGCGAAAGCCGATCGGCTTTCGCGGCGCTTCTGTACGTGCGGGCCTCGTCCCTCTCCCTCAAGGGGACAGAGACGCCACATGACATCCGGACGAAGATATCGAAGGGAAGGAAAGTGGTGCCGCCTAGGTGACTCGAACACCTGACCTACGCATTACGAATGCGCCGCTCTACCGGCTGAGCTAAGGCGGCCCACGGCGCGTCGGTGAATCGCCGAGCGCGAGGAGCGGCCTATTTAGCGGGGCGCGGGCCGCTTGCCAAGCGTCGGCGTGCGTTCGTGTTGCGACGAGGCGCCGGAGCCGGTCCCGGGGCGTCCGGCGAGGGCGGATCGTCGAGGTCGCCATGGTCGTCGAGAGGGGGGGCGTCGAGGAACGGGATCAGGGCTCCGCCGGTCTCGGCGGCGCGGACGAAGGCGGTGGAGGCCGCGTGGCTCACCTGGGCGTAGGCCGAGGGCAGCTCGGGCAGATCGCTCATGGTGCGTTCGCGGCGCTCGAAGCGGGGATGGATCAACTCGCCGGTCTCGGCGTAGCTGGCGGCCAGGCGGGCCCAGTCCTCGCGGCCATACGCGAAGGCCTGGCCCTCGGGGTCCAGGTCGCTCCAGTCCGGCTCCTGCGGGGCGGCGACGCCCCGGGCGATCCAGGCGCGGGCCTCGTCGGGCTCGGCGCCCGCGAAGGCGACGCGGGCCATCAGGCCGGCCAGGCGGGCGGTGGGGGCGGCTTCCTCGGGCAGCAGGCGGGCGGCGGCGCGGGCCGCCACGGCGTCGCCGGCGATCAGGGCGCTCTCGACCTTGAGGATCCGACTCTCGCGGGCCTCGGGCTTCAGCTGGGCCAGGGCCGACAGGCGCGCGGCGCGCAGCTTGGGGGTCTCGCTGGTCTTCAGGTCGCGATAGGCCAGCCACAGGGCCGGGTGCGGCGCGCCCTTCCAGGCGGCCTCGATCAGGGTTCCGGCCTTGGCGGCCTTGCCGTCGGCGGCCAGCAGGCGGGCGGCCATGACCACGCCGGGCGCGAAGTCGGGCTTCAGCTTCACCGACTGCAGGGCGAAGTCGAGGGCCTGGGCCAGGGCCTTGGGATCGTCGGACTCTTCGAGACTTGCCGCCGAGGCGGCCAGCAGGGCCGCGCGGGCCCGTTCGGCCACGACGGGCGGGACGATCTTGCGCTCCTGGGCGCCTTGCACCAGCTGCAGGGCCGCGGCCCAGTCGCCGGCCTCGAGGCGGGCTTCGAACAGGGCGCGCCAGGCCCACAGGGCCGAGCCGGCCAGACCGTAGGCGGTTTCGGCGTGGCGCAGGGCGAGCGGGCGGTCGCCCTCGGCCAGGGCCAGTTGCATCAGGCCGCGCAGGCCGGCCAGGCGCATTTCGGGAAAGCCCAGCATGGCGTTCCAGGCCTGGCGCGCGGCGACGGTGTCGCCGGCGGTCTCGGCCGCCTGGGCGGTCAGCACGCGGACCAGGGCCGGGGTGTCGTCGGCCAGGCCGGCGGCCTTCTGGGCCAGGCGCCGGGCCTCGGAGCCGTCGCCGGCGGCCACGGCCAGGAAACCGCGCGACAGGGCCTCGTTGGCCTGGTTGCGGCGGGCCTCGGCGCGGGCGCGGGCGGCGCGCTTGGGGGCCTCGATGATCCACAGCAGGCCGCGCCACAGGGCGGCGGCGGCCAGGGCCAGCAGCAGGGTCAGCAGGGCGGCGGTGGCGGCGGTCATCTCGACCCGCCAGCCCAGCCACTCCAGGCTGGCCGCGCCCGGCTCGCCGGTCAGCGAGACCACGACCACGGCGATGACGGCGATCAGGACCAGGGCGAAGAGAGCGCGGATCATTGGGGCGCCGCTCCGGCGAGGCGGGCGTCGGCCTGGCTGCGCGACACCTGGACCAGGCCGCTCAGGGCCTGCTCGCGGATGGCGGCGACCAGGCGGTCGATCTCGGCCCGGCGCTCGGCCTCGGCCCGCCAGGCGGCCAGGGTCGGGCGGGCGCTGGTCGGCAGGCCGTCGAGCACCTTCAGCGCGCCCAGCACGTCGCCGGCGTCGAGCCGGGCCTGGGCGCGGGCCAGCAGGGCGTCGGGACTGGTCCCGGTGATGGAGCCGACCTGGCGGATGGTGACGACGCGCGAGAGGGCGTGGCGCAGGCGGGCCAGGGCGCCGGCGTCGGGGCCCGGGTCGTGGGCGGCGACCGAGGCCGCGCCGGCCAGGTCGTCGAAGCCGGCGGCCAGGCCGGCCACGGTCGGCGCGCCCGACCGGGCCAGGCGCTCAAGCG
Source organism: Caulobacter hibisci (assembly GCF_016135805.1). Lineage (GTDB taxonomy): Bacteria > Pseudomonadota > Alphaproteobacteria > Caulobacterales > Caulobacteraceae > Caulobacter > Caulobacter hibisci. Next base: position 58,740 of record NZ_JADWOX010000017.1, on the reverse strand, counting down.
CGCGGGTCTCCGACGACATCGGCAGCACGCGTTCGAGGCTGGCCACGGCGTCGGCGAACGGTTCGCTGCCCTGCGAGGCCTCGGCCAGGCTGGCGGCGGCGAGGGCGGCGGCGGCGGCGTCCAGCGTGCGCTGCTGGCCCGATTCGAGCAGGGCGAGGCGTTGCTCCAGCCGGCCGATCTCGGCCGAGGGGGCGGGGGGCTCGGGCGCGGGGGCGACCGCGGGCGCCGAAGAGGAGGACGAAGCAAAGCCGGCCGAGACCGGTCCTTGGCTCACGCTCGCCTGCGGCGTCGCGCCGGGCTTGGAGAACCAGGTCGGGCCGTAGTGGGCGATGGCCGCCCCGGCCCCGACGCAGACCACGCATAGCCCGATCATCACCCAGAAGGTCGCGCCCAGCAGGGGCTTGCGGGCGTAGAGGGCCGGGTCGCTGGGGGCGGCGATCTCGGCGGGGTCGGGGGCGGCGCTCATGGCTCCATTCGTGCCCCACGCGCCGATTGGGTGCAACTTCGCCTTAGAGGACCAGCAGGTCGAGCAGCGCTGTTTCGTGGGGGCGCGGCGCGGCGGCCACAGGGCCGAGCTTGCCGGCGTCGGCCAGCTCCGCCAGGGGGGCGGCCACGGCGGGGGACAGGCAGAAGGCGCGCAAGCCTGGGGCGGGGCGGCTTTCCAGCAAAGCGGCCAGGGCGCGGGCGGCCTTGGGCGAATGCAGCAGCACGCCGGCCAGAGCGTCGAGCGCGGCGAGGGTCGAAGGCTGGGGCGCGCGCTCGATGCTTTCGTAGACGGCGACCGACCTCGCCTCAATTCCCGCGCGGGCCAGGGGCGAGGCGAGGTCGCCGGCCGGCTCGGCGGCGGCCGGATGCAGCACCGCGCCGGCGAAGGCCCGGGCGGCGATCAGGGCGGCGAGTTCGGCGACGTCGCCCTGCGCCGATTCGATGGTGGAAAACCCGGCCTCGGCGGCGGCGTGGGCGGTGGCGGTCCCGACCGCGAAAACCGGCAGGGCGCGTTCGCCGCTGGCCCGGACGAAGGCGGCGACGCCGTTGAGGCTGGTGAAGGCCAGGGCGCCGACGCCGGCCAGATCGGCCGTCCACGGCAGGTCGCGGATTTCCAGCAGCGGGTCGACCAGGGGCGTGAAGCCCAGGGCGGAAAGGCGCGCGGCGGTGGCTTCGGCGCCGGGGCGGGCGCGGGTGATCCAGAGGCGGGGCGCGCCCGTCGTCATTCGCTCGGCGCGATGATGGCGTCGCCGCCCTCGGCCTTGACGGCCGCGCCCAGGTCCAGCCCAAGGGCGAGCGCCTTGCCGGCGTCGTCCTCGCCCGTCAGCACCACCTGGCCCTCGTGGCGGACCCGGACGACGCCGTCGGGGCTGAGGGCCTCGACCAGCAGACTCAGGCGCGCGCCGTCCAGGCGGCCATAGGCGCCGACGGCCGTGCGGCACGAGCCTTCCAGGGCGTAGAGCGCTCCGCGCTCGGCGGCGACGGCGATGGTGGTCGGACGGCAGCGGATGGCTTGCAGCCAGGGGGCGTCGACATCCTCGGCCCGGCTCTCGATGGCCAGGGCGCCCTGGCCAGGCGCCGGCGGGGCGGCGACCGGATCGAGCCAGCTCTGCGGAATATGGCCCAGGCCCAGGCGGTTGAGGCCCGACTGGGCCAGCAGGATGGCGTCGGCCTCGCCGCGCTCCAGCTTGGCCAGGCGCGTATCAACATTGCCGCGCAGCATGACGATGTCGAGATCGGGCCGCACGTGCAGGGCCTGGGCCTGGCGGCGCAAGCTGGCGGTGCCGAGGCGCGCGCCCTTCGGCAGGTCTTCCAGCCGCTCGGCCTTGTGGCTGATGAAGGCGTCGCGGACGTCCTCGCGCTCGGGCGTGGCGGCCAGAACGAGGCCCGGCGGCAGCACGGCCGGCATGTCCTTCAGCGAATGGATCGCGCAGTCGATGCGGCCGTCGAGCAGGGCCTCCTCGATCTCCTTGGTGAAGAGGCCCTTGCCGCCGATCTCCATCAGCCGGCGGTCCTGGATGCGGTCGCCGCTGGTGACGATCGGGATCAGCTGGGCATAGGTCGCGATCTCTTCGGGACCGGCGTCCAGCGGCGCGCCGAGCGCATGGGCGATCCGCACCTGCATGTGGCCGGACTGGGCGAGCGACAGCTTGGAGCCGCGGGCGCCGATGCGGATGGGTTGCCGGGACACGGTCGGAGGGTTACCTGCATGCGAAACGAGACTTCGCTGCTACAGGAGCCGCGGGACCCCCGCAACCGGATGACGACCCTTACGAACTCGGGCCTGAAGCAGGGTCTCACCATCCTTGGTCTGGAGACCAGCTGCGACGAGACCGCCGCGTCCGTCGTGCGCCGGGACGCGGACGGCCGGGTGACGGTGCTGTCGTCGATCGTCGGCACCCAGTTCGAGCAGCACGCCCCGTTCGGCGGGGTGGTGCCCGAGATCGCCGCCCGCGCCCATGTGGAGGTCATCGACAGCGTCGCCGCCGAGGCCATGCGCGCGGCCGGCATCGGCTATGACGCCCTGGACGGCGTGGCGGCCACGGCTGGTCCCGGCCTGGTCGGCGGGGTGATGGTCGGCCTGGCGTTCGGCAAGGCCGTAGCCCTGGCCCGCGACCTGCCGCTGGTGGCGGTCAACCATCTGGAGGGCCACGCGGTCTCCGCGCGCCTGGGGGCCGAGGTCGCCTATCCCTTCCTGCTGCTGCTGGTTTCGGGCGGCCACTGCCAACTGCTGGAAGTCGGCGGCGTCGGGGCCTGCAAGCGCCTGGGCACGACGATCGACGACGCGGCCGGCGAGGCCTTCGACAAGATCGCCAAGAGCCTGGGCCTGCCCTATCCGGGCGGCCCGGCCCTGGAAAAGCTGGCCAAGACGGGCGACGCCTCGAAATACGAGCTGCCGCGCGCGCTTCTGGGCCGCAAGGACTGCGACTTCTCGTTCTCGGGCCTGAAGACCGCCGCCGCCCGCATCGCCGCGACCCTGACCACCGACCAGGAACGCGCCGACCTGGCCGCCGCCGTGCAGTTCGCCATCGCCCGCCAGCTGTCGGAACGCTCCGACCGGGCGATGAAGGCCTATGCCGTCGAGCACCCCGCCGGCGAGCGCCGCTTCGTCGTCGCCGGCGGGGTGGCCGCCAATGGCGCGGTGCGCGCGGCCCTGCTCAAGATCTGCGACGACAACGGCTTTACGTTCGACGCCCCGCCGCTGGCCTATTGCACCGACAACGCCGCCATGATCGCCCTGGCCGGGGCCGAGCGGCTGGCGGCGGGCATTTCCGATGATCTGGACGCCGTCGCGCGTCCCCGCTGGCCCCTCGACGAGGCCGCGGCGTTATCCAATCCGAGCAACAGTTTCGGACGCAAGGGAGCCAAGGCATGACCTTCACGCACGCGGGCGTCGTCGGCGCCGGCGCCTGGGGCACGGCCCTGGCCCAGGTCGCCGCGCGCGCCGGCCTCAAGGTGACCCTGCAGGCCCGCGAGCCCGAGGTCGTCGCCTCGATCGCCGACAAGCGCGAGAACACCCTGTTCCTGCCGGGCGTGGCGCTGGAGCCGGCCATCACCGCCGTCACCGACATGGCGGCCCTGGCCGATTGCGACCTGATCCTGGCCGTGCCGCCGGCCCAGCACCTGCGCTCGGCCATGGCCGCGCTGAAGCCGCACCTGAAGGCAGGCGTTCCGGTGGTTCTGTGCTCCAAGGGCGTCGAGCAGGGCACCCTGAAGCTGATGACCGACGTGGCGGCCGAGACCCTGCCGGGCGTCGACATCGCCGTGCTGTCGGGGCCCAGCTTCGCCGGCGAGGTGGCCCGGGGCCTGCCCGCCGCCGCCACCCTGGCCTGCGACGACGAGGCGCTGGGCCGCAAGATCGGCGAGGCCATCGCGATCCCGACCTTCCGCCCCTACTGGGCCGCCGACGTGATCGGCGCCGAGGCCGGCGGTGCGGTGAAGAACGTCCTGGCCATCGCCTGCGGCATCTCCGAGGGCAAGGGCCTGGGCCGCAACGCCCACGCCGCCCTGATCACCCGCGGCTTCGCCGAACTGACCCGCCTGGCCGTGGCTTTGGGCGGCAAGACCGAGACCGTCGCGGGTCTCTGCGGCCTGGGCGACCTGGTCCTGACCTGCTCCAGCCCGCAGTCGCGCAACATGAGCGTCGGCCTCGCCCTGGGCCAGGGCCAGACCCTGGAACAGGCTCTGGCCGGCAAGGTTAGCGTCGCCGAAGGCGTCGCCTCGGCCCCGGCCGTCCGCGCCCTGGCTCGGAAACTGGGCGTCGAGACCCCGATCTGCGAGGCCGTCGCCGCCATCCTGGCCGGCGAGGTCGACGTCGACAGCGCCATCCTCGGCCTGCTCTCCCGCCCGCTGAAGGCGGAGGGGTAGTTTTTCGAAATCCTCCCCCTCTGGGGGAGGTGGCGCGAAGCGCCGGAGGGGGCCGTTTTCAGCTTCCGGGGCGCTGGCCGTCTCAGCAGATGCGGGCCCGCCCGCCGCGGCGCCCCCCCCACCCCCCCCCCCGGCGGGGGCGCCACGCAGACAAAGGGACCCCCGCGGCAACACAGAGCACCCCCCCAGCCCCGCGACCCCCAAAAAAACAACGGAAACACCCCCGCCCCCGCCCCCCCCCCCGCGCCCCCCCCCGCCCCCCCCCCCGCGCCGCCCGGCGCGCCCCCCGCCCCCCCCCCCCCCCCCCCCCCCCCCCCCCCCCCCTGGGGGCTCCCACTCGCCCCCGCCCCCGGCGGCCGCACCCCCTCCCCCCCCCGCCGCGCCCCCCCCCCCCCCGGGGGGGGGGGGCGGCCCCGCCCGCCCGGCGCCCCCCCGTTTTCAGCTTCCGCCGCGCCAAGGCCCCTCCCCCCTCCGTCCGCTATGCGGACACCTCCCCCATGGGGGGAGGTTCCAGCCATGAGCGCCGACCTCTCCCACGTCGATACCTGGCTGTTCGACCTCGACAACACCCTGTACCCGGCCGAGACCGAGTTCATGGGGCTGATCGAGGGCCGGATGACCGACTTCGTCGAGCGCTTCACGGGCCTGCCCCGCGAAGAGGCCCGGGCGCTGCAGAAGAAGTACTATCTGGAGCACGGCACCACCCTGGCCGGGCTGATGACCTATCACGGCATGCCCCCCGCCCAGTTCCTGGAAGAGGTGCACGACGTCTCGATGGAGAACCTGGTCCCCGACCCGGCCCTGCACGCGGCGATCAAGGCCCTTCCCGGCCGGCGGCTGGTGTTCACCAACGGCTCGCTGGGCCATGCCGAGCGGGTGCTGGGCCACCTGGGGCTGCGCGGCCTGTTCAGCGAGATCTTCGCCATCGAGACGGCCGACTACATCCCCAAGCCGTCGCTGGCGACCTTCGACAAGATCAGCAAGCTGCACGCCATCGATCCGCCGACCACGGCCTTCTTCGAGGACAGCGAGAAGAACCTCGTCCCGGCCGCGCGACTGGGCATGACCACCGTGCTGGTCGGCGCCCACGCGGCCGCCTCGACCTCCGAACACGTCCATCACCGCACCAACGACCTCGCCGGGTTCCTGAGCTCGGCGCGCCTGAAGGAAGCTTCCGTATGACCGCCCTGACCTTCGCCGATCTGCAGACCGAGATCGAAGCCGCCTGGGAGGCCCGCGACGGCGTCTCCACCGCCACCACCGGCCCGGTCCGCACCGCCGTGGAAGAGGCCCTGCTGCTGCTCGACGGCGGCAAGGCCCGCGTCTCGGAAAAGATCGACGGCGCGTGGACCACGCACCAGTGGCTGAAGAAGGCCGTGCTGCTGTCGTTCCGCCTCAACCCCAACACCGTGATGCGCGCCGGCTCGCTGGGCGGCGGCGTCGGTCCGTGGTGGGACAAGGTTCCGAACAAGTTCGACGGCTGGGACGCCCCGCAGTTCGAGGCCGGCGGCTTCCGCGCCGTCCCGGGCGCCATCGTCCGTCGCGGCTCGTACGTGGCCAAGAACGTCATCCTGATGCCGTCCTTCGTCAACATCGGCGCCTTCGTCGATGAAGGCACCATGGTCGACACCTGGGTGACGGTCGGTTCGTGCGCCCAGATCGGCAAGCACGTCCACCTGTCGGGCGGCGTCGGCATCGGCGGCGTGCTGGAGCCCCTGCAGGCCAACCCGACCATCATCGAGGACAACTGCTTCATCGGCGCCCGCTCGGAAGTGGTCGAAGGCGTGGTCGTCGGCGAAGGCTCGGTCCTGTCGATGGGCGTCTACCTGTCGGCCTCGACCAAGATCGTCGACCGCAAGACCGGCGAGATCCACATCGGCAAGGTGCCGCCCTACAGCGTCGTGGTGCCGGGCAGCCTGCCCGACAAGAACGGCGGCCCGAGCCTGTACTGCGCCGTGATCGTCAAGACGGTCGACGCCCAGACCCGCTCGAAGACCTCGATCAACGACCTGCTGCGCGACTGATCCGCGTGATGGGGGCGGCCGTGAACGAGACACTGGCCGCCCTGCGCGCCGGCGACCTGGCCGGCGCGACGAGGCTGGACCTCTCCGGCGCGGACCTTTCCGAGGTTCCGCCGGAGGTGTTCGCTCTGGCCGAGACGCTGGAGGTGCTGGACATCGGCACCACCCGGATCTCGGCCCTGCCCCATGACTTTTCGCGCCTGAAGCGGCTGACCGTGCTGTTCGCCTCCGGCGCGCCGTTCCAGCGCCTGCCCGAGGCGCTGGGCGACTGCCCGGCGCTGAGCCAGGTCGGTTTCCGGGGCTGCGGGATCGAGATGATCCCCGCCGAGGCCTTGCCGCCGGCGCTGCGCTGGCTGACCCTGACCGACAACCGCATCGAGACCCTGCCGGCCGCCCTGGGCGAGCGCCCTCTGCTCCAGAAGCTGATGCTGGCCGGCAATCGCCTGGCCGCCCTGCCGGAAAGTCTGGCGGGCGCGAAGAGCCTGGAGCTGCTGCGCATCGCCGCCAACCGGTTCGAGGCCCTGCCCGGCTGGCTGGTCGACCTGCCGGCGCTGGCCTGGCTGGCCTGGGCCGGCAATCCGTTCGACACCGCCATCCCCGAAGCGGCCGTTCCGCCGGTCGCCTGGCGCGATCTGACCGTCGGCAAGGCCCTGGGGCGCGGGGCGTCGGGCGATGTCTTCGAGGCCGCGTGGAACGGCCGACCTGCCGCCCTGAAGCTGTTCCGCGGGACCATGACCAGCGACGGCCTGCCCGAGCGCGAGATGGCCGCCTGCCTGGCCGCCGGCGAGCATCCGAACCTGACCGGCGCCCTGGGCCGCATCGTCGGCCATCCCGACGGCGCGCAGGGCCTGCTGATGCCGCTGCTGCCCGACGGCTGGCGGGTGCTGGCCGGCCCGCCGAGCGCCCAGAGCTGCAGCCGCGACGTCTATGCCCCGGACCTGAGCCTTTCCCTCGACGTCGCCCGCCGCATCGCCTGCGACGTGGCCGCCGGGACCGCGCGGCTGCACGCGCGGGGCCTCAGCCACGGCGACCTTTACGCCCACAACGTGCTGTGGGACGGGACCACCGGGACGGCCGTGCTCAGCGACTTCGGCGCGGCCGCCTTCGCGCCGCCGGGTGAAGCGGAGCGCTGGACGGCGCTCGACGTGCGGGCCTTCGGCCTGCTGCTGGGCGAGGTGCTGGACCGGGTGGACGGCGACGTCCCCGCCGCCCTGCGCGACCTGGAGGCCGCCTGCGTGCAGCCGGACAGCGGCGCCCGCCCGTCGATGGACGCGGTGCTCTCGGCGCTTTCCTGAGCGGCCGGATCACGCTCTAGTCGAGGCCATGCAAGGCCTGGTCGGAAAGCTGAAACCGTTCTTCGCCGTCTCGGGCCGCGCCACCCGGCTGACCTATTGGCGCATGCAGCTGGCCATGGCCCTGGCGAGCGCCATCCTGATGTGCCTGGTCGTCGCCGCCACCCGGATCGGCGGCTGGCTGGGCGCGGTTCCCTGCCTGCTGTTCCTGCCAGTCGCCGCCGCCGGGATCTGCGTCGCCGTGCGCCGGCTGCATGACAGGGGCAAGGCGGCGGGCTGGATCCTGGTCTTCGGCCTGGGCCCCTACAGCCTGACCGCCCTGGCCGGCTGGGCCTATGAGGACGGCGGCGTCATCGTCGGCCTGCCCCTGGCCCTGGCGGCGCTGGTGTTGTCCGGATGGGCCTGGATCGAGCTGGGCTTCCTGCGCGGGACGCGGGGCGAGAACCGGTACGGGGCGGAGCCGAAGAGGCTCTAGCCTATTGGCTCAACGCACCGACAGGTGCCACAGAAAGACGAGTGCGCCGGACACCTCGTAGAGAACTCTCAGCCCTGGCACGCGTGAGGTTCGAGGCGTAACGGCGACGAAGAGTTCCCGCCCTTCGAAGGCCGGGCATCTCTCGTTGTCGAACGGCAAGCGCGCCAGTTGCCACTCAAGGTTTTGAACCCCTTCGTCGATAAAGGGGAACTGCCGCTGCAAGGCGTAGACCGCGCCCTCGAAGAGCTCCGAATGTCGGATCAAGAAAGGGGGCCGATCAGAAGGGGCGCGTGTGCGCATGGGCGGCCGCGGTTTCCAGCGCCCAAGCCCGATCGTCGTCCGTAACTTCCACCGGCGCCAGTTGCAAGGCGGTGAAATACGGGATGACCTCGCCCAGAGCGGCCGCCTCCCAGGCGGCGTTGTGGCTGATCTCACTGATCTGACGCGCCGTCTTGCCGCGCACGAAGTCCGCGACGTCGCTCAGCAGGTTCAATTCTCGCTCGGCCAGACGCGAAGCCTTGAACGGCGCGGTGGCGACGTAGTCCTTCTTGAAGAAGCCATGATAGTCGACCTCACGCGCCGTGAGGCGACCTTCACGCGACAGTTCCTCAACCGCCGACGTCAGATGCCGAGCCGTGGGACCGAACTTCTGCTTCAGATAGTCGACACCCGTGAGCGGCCGGCCTTCCTCGAGGAAGTTCATCATGTCGGCGAAGTAGAGCATCTTGTGGAGCTTGACGTTGCCCAGCTCCTCCGGCGGGCAATAGCTCGCCAGAAAGAGGATCGCCTCTTTGAACTTTTCCCGATCGAATTGGACGGCGGACACGGGCAAGGCAAATCTCCGAATCGGAGTTGAATCCTCGCGATCCTGATCGTCAACGGAACAAATTAAGAACTATCGAGACCTTGTGCCTCCGACGAGCGGCAAAGTCAATATTTCCTACCGCTTGCGCCCGGTCTCGACCTCATACGGCGCCCCGTCCCGATGCCGATACGTCTCCTCGCCAGGGCGGATGATCAGGTCGAGGTCGGGGTAGTCGCAACCGTCCTCCTCGGGACGGCGCGAGCCCATTTCCAGCAGGACGGCGACGGCGTTCGAGCGGTTCTGGATCTGATGGCCGTTGGGAACGCCGGCCTTGAAGCCCGCGCAGTCGCCGGCCTTCAGCACCGTCTCGCCGTCTTCCTCGACAAGCACCACCTCGCCCTCGACCACCCAGACGAACTCGTCCTCGGCCGTGTGCCAATGGCGCTGGCTGGACCAGACGCCGGGCTCCAGCCGCATCAGGTTGACGCCGAACTGGGTGAGGCCGACCGCGTCGCCCAGCTTCCAGCGCTGGCGAGCCTTGCAGGGTTCGTCGAACGGGGCCGGATAGGCCGTGCCGTGGCGGGTGGGGGCCTGGTCGATGTCGATCTTGGGCATGGTCGGTCTTCGAGGAGAAACGTGAGAAATTGCGTCGCGCGGAAGGGAAGCCTAAAGCCTGCACCATGACCAGCCCCGCGCCCGTTTCCGTCAGCATCGACGCCGTCGAGCTGGCCCAAGCCCTGATCCGCCGCCCGTCCGTGACCCCCGCCGACGAGGGCGCGATGGACGTGCTGCAACGCCAGCTGGAGGGGCTGGGCTTTGCCTGCCGCCGGATGAAGTTCGGCGAGATCGAGAACCTCTACGCCCGGCGCGGCACGGCGCGGCCCAACCTCTGCTTCGCCGGTCATACCGACGTGGTGCCGGTGGGCGACGATGCGGCCTGGACCGCCGGTCCGTTCGAGGCCGAGATCAAGGACGGCGTGCTGTACGGCCGCGGCGCGGTCGACATGAAGTCGGCCATCGCCTCGTTCGTCGCCGCCGTGGCCAACACCCCCGAGCATCCCGGCTCGATCAGTTTCCTGATCACCGGCGACGAGGAGGGCGTGGCCGAGGACGGCACGGTCAAGGTCGTCGAGGCCCTGGCGGCCGAGGGCGAGATCATCGACCACTGCATCGTCGGCGAGCCGACCAGCGCCAACCTGCTGGGCGACATGGTCAAGATCGGCCGGCGCGGCAGCATCAACGCCTGGATCGCCGTGGACGGCAAGCAGGGCCACGTGGCCTATCCGCACCGGGCGGCCAACCCGATCCCGGTGCTGGTCGACATCCTGTCGCGCCTGCAGAGCCGGCTGCTGGACGAGGGCTATACCGGCTTCCAGCCGTCGAACCTGGAGGTGACCACGGTCGACGTCGGCAACACCGCCACCAACGTCATCCCCGCCTCGGCCAGGGCCCGCGTCAACATCCGCTTCAACCCGGCCCACAAGGGCAAGGACCTGGCCGCCTGGATCGAGGGCGAGTGCCGGGAAGCCGCCGAAGGCTTCTCGGGCCGTGTAGAGGCCCTGTGCAAGATCAGCGGCGAGGCCTTCCTGACCGAGCCGGGCGCCTTCACCGACGTCATCGTGGCCGCCGCCCGCGAGGCCACCGGCCGCGAGCCGGAACTCTCGACCACCGGCGGCACCAGCGACGCCCGCTTCATCCGCGCCATCTGCCCGGTCGTCGAGTTCGGCCTCGTCGGCTCGACCATGCACCAGGTGGACGAGCGGGTTCCGGTCGAGGAGGTGCGGCAGTTGGCCGTGGCCTACCAGGCGCTGATCCGGCGGTACTTCGAGGCGTTCGCCTGAACGCCACACCCTGGGATTGAAACGCCACATCAACGGTTGTCGAGCGACAAGAGTTGATGATCTGGGCCAGGGACTATGACGGGGAATTCTCTCAAACCGAGCGAGTGCTGGGTTGGGCGCTCACGTTCGGCATGGCGGGTCTTTTTCTCGCCGGCCTGTCCTGGGTGGATTCACGCAATGACATGCGTTTGGCCACAGCGGTCGCCGCGACGCCAAACGTCGTCGCCAGTTGGCGTTTGGAAGCGCCTTGGGGTTGGCTGACCTGGCCGGTCGGCTTTACGCCGTTCTTCTTCGTCCCCGGTTTGTTTGGCGTCATGAATTGGCGCCTGCACCCCGCCCTAGGGCGACGGGTGCGGGGCATTGTGCTGACGCTGCTCGTCCTGGCCATGGGCGGCGTCCTGGCCACTATCGCCGCCTTTTCCGGCCATCAGCGCGGAGTGGCCTCGCTCGACGGGGTCGTATGGCTGAAGGATAAGCAGGTCGTCGCCCGCGCCCCTTGGCGCGCCGCGACCGGCGTAAACATAGCCTGCAGGGCCGAGGGCCGTTCGAATCGACTCAAGCCGACTTACATCGTCCGCTTCCAAGGCGATCGCAGTGCGGATCTCTCGCCGGATTGGGGCGAACCGATCCTGGATTGGATGGACAGGCTGGACAACGTGCCCAATGTGCTCGCCTCGGTTCCTACATCCGTCGATCGTTCCGACCTTTTCGAGTGCGTCGCGCTACATTCCAGGGGGCTGGATGAAGAGGATCGAGCGCGCCTCAAGCGCATTCTCGGCTTGCCAGCCGACAACATAGACGGCGTCGGCTAAGACAGGGCCATGAACGAGCTCTCCATCGACGAAGTCCTCGCCGAGGTCGCCGTGCTGGTGAAGCCGCACTTCGGCAAGGGGCGGGTGCCCGACTACATCCCGCAGCTGGCCACCGTGCCGGGGACCAAGTTCGGCATGGCCGTGCGCACGGTCGACGGCGGCGAGCACGTGATCGGCGACGCCGACGAGGGCTTTTCGGTCCAGAGCATCACCAAGGTGCTGAGCCTGGGCCTGGCGCTGAACCGCATCGGCGACGAGGTCTGGGTGCGGGTCGGCAAGGAGCCGTCGGGCACGCCGTTCAACCACCTGTCGCAGCTGGAATCCGAAGGCGGCTTCCCGCGCAATCCGTTCATCAACGCCGGCGCCCTGGCGGTGACCGACATCCTGCTCGACAAGGTCAAGGATCCCGCCGCCCTGGTGCGCGGCTTCGCCGGTTTCCTGGCCGACGGGCCGGTCGAGATCGACGAGGCGGTGGCCGCCTCCGAGCTGGCCAACGCCTGGCAGAACCGGGCCATCGCCAACCTGATGCGCGGCAAGGCCACCATCACCCACGACCCCGAGGCCGTGGTCGCCGCCTATTGCCGCCAGTGCGCCCTGACCATGAGCTGCCGCCAGCTGGCCCGGGCCTTCCTGCCGCTGGCGGCCGGCGGCTTCTCGCCGCTGGTGCAGGAGACGATCTTCGCCGAGCGCCTGACCCGGCGGCTCAATTCCCTGCTCCTGACCTGCGGCATCTATGACAGCGTCGGCAGCTTCGCCTACCGCGTCGGCCTGCCGGCCAAGAGCGGCGTCGGCGGGGGGATCGTGGCGGTCGTGCCCGGCAAGGCGACGGTGGCGGTGTGGTCGCCGGAGCTCGACAGGTTCGGGACGTCGGTGGTTGGGGCCAGGGCGCTGGAGGCGTTCGCGCAGCTGACCAATTGCTCGGTGCTTTAGAGATCCCTCTCTTTGAGAGAGGGAGGGGCCCAGGCGAAGCCTGGGAGGGTGAGAGGTAACAAACTCTCCGAATGAAGCTCGGCGTTTCAGCCTTCGGCACGCCAGGCGCCGCTTAGGGACTTGAGGTTTGGAGAGGCTTGGAGTTTGCCGGCCGACTGCGAAACCTCTCACCCTCCCACCGCTTCGCGGCGGGCCCCTCCCTCTCTCGAAGAGAGAGGGTTTTAAGGGGCACCGTACCCCACGCCGACCAGATAGAGCCCGTCGGCCGGGGCCACGGGGCCGCATTGGGTGCGGTCCTTGGCTTCGAGGGCGGCCTTGACGTCACCGGGCTCCCAGCGGCCGGCGCCGACCTCGACCAGGGTGCCGGTCATCGAGCGCACCTGGCGATGGAGGAAGCTGCGCGCCTCGAAGTCGAGGTGGATCTCCTCGCCGACCTGGCGCACGCGGGCGACGTCCAGGGTCTTCAGCGGCGATTTGGCCTGGCAGTGCATGTCGCGGAAGGTGGTGAAGTCGTGCAGGCCCACCAGCGCCTGGGCGGCCGCGTGCATCGCGTCGGCGTCCAGCGGCTTCTTCATGTGCCAGACCTTGCCCTTGTCGAGGGCCGGCGGGGCGCGGCGGTTGAGGATGCGATAGAGGTAGCGCCGCTCGTTGGCCGAGAAGCGGGCGTGCCAGTCCTCGGGCGCGACCTCGGCGTCGAGGATCGACACCGCCTCGCGCATCAGGTGGGCGTTGAGGGCGTTCATCACCGTCTGGGCCGGCCAGTCGCGCTCCAGATCGACATGGACGACCTGGCCGGTGGCGTGGACGCCGGTGTCGGTGCGGCCGGCGGCGGCGATGCGCAGTTCCTGGCCGCTGAAGGCCTTCACCGCCGCCTCGATCGCCCCCTGCACGCTGGGCAGGGTCGCCTGGGCCTGGAAGCCGGCATAGGGGCGGCCGTCGTACTCGACGAGGAGGCGGTAGCGGGGCATCAGGCCAGGACCGTCCCGGCGGCCAGCGGGAAGCCGCGCAGGAAGTCGCCGGCGTCCTGCGCGCCCTTGCCTTCGCGCTGGGCCTTGAGCAGGCGGACGGAGCCCTCCCCGCAGGCGATCAGCAGGTCGTCGTCGAGCACGGTTCCTGCCTCGCCGTCGGCGTCCTCGACCTTGGAAAGCAGGGCCTTCACGCGGACCGGGCCCTTGTCGGACGGGGCCTCGAACCAGGCGCCGGGGAAGGGCGACAGGCCGCGGATGTGGCGGTCGATCTCGGCGGCGGGGCGGGTCCAGTCGATGCGGGCCTCGGCCGGCTTGATCTTCTTGGCGTAGGTGACGCCGTCTTCCGACTGCGGCGTCTCGATCGCGCCGCCGCGTTCGATGGCGGCCAGGGCCACCGGCAGCAGGCGGGCGCCGACGGCGGCCAGTCGGTCGTGCAGGCTGGAGACGGTGTCGAGCGCGTCGATGCGCACGCTCTCCGACAGCAGGACGGGACCTTCGTCGAGGCCCTCGCTCATCCGCATCACCTGGACGCCCGTCACGGGATCCCCGGCCATGATCGCCCGCTGGATCGGGGCCGCGCCGCGCCAGCGGGGCAGCAGGCTGGCGTGCAGGTTGAAGCAGCCGAGCTTGGGCGCATCCAGCACGGCCTTGACCAGGATCTGGCCGAAGGCGACGACGACGGCGGCGTCGAGATCCAGCGCCTGGAAGGCCTCGATCTCCTCGGGCGTCTTCATCGAGATCGGGGTGCGGACCGGCAGGCCCAGGCCCTCCGCGAAGGCATGGACCGGCGAGGGCTTCAGCTCCTGGCCGCGGCCGCGCGGGGCGGGCGGCTGGGAGTAGACGCAGGCGATCTCGTGGCCGCTGGCGACGAGTTCGGCCAGGCAGGCGACGGCGAAGTCCGGGGTTCCGAGGAAGGCGATGCGCATGGCGGGGGTTTAGCCTCGCCGGGGCTCGGGGGAAAGCCGCGCGGAGTCGCCGGGCGCGACGAGAGTCGGAACCTCGACCGTTCGCGCATCGTTGTTTGCCGGACTCTTTGCAACCACGAGCGTTGGAGAAGACCCATGCGCACCCTCGCCCTGATCGCCGCCTCCGCCCTGGCCCTGTCGGCCGCCGCCTGCTCGGACCAGCACGCCCAGCAGATCAAGGAAGGCGCCGCCGCCGCCGGCCAGGACATCAAGGAGGCCGCCAGCGAGATCAAGAACGATCCCGACGTCAAGGAAGCCGGGACGGCCCTGAAGGAAAGCACCAAGGAAACCGCCGCCGACCTCAAGGTCGCCGCCGGCGACGCCGTGGACGCGGCCAAGGAAGCGGGCGCCAAGGCCGGCGACAAGGCCCAGGAAGCCGGCAAGGACATCACCCGCGAGAGCAAGGAAGCGGGCACGGCGGCCAAGAAGGAAGTCCACGAGGCCACGAAGTAGGGCGGAAGTTATCCACAGGGCGCGCCAGTCTCACCTTCTCCCAGAGGGAGAAGGAGGGGCCCGCGCCGCAGGCGTGGGAGGATGAGGGGTTAGGGACGGAAGACGGCGTGCCGGCACGCCGGCTGGCGGCGTAACCCCTCACCCTCCCAGGCTATCGCCTGGGCCCCTCCCTCTCCCTCTGGGAGAGGGTCTATCCCCGCTGGCCGTCGTGCTGATGCGAACGAATCCAGCGCCCTAGACGAAAACGCACGTTTCTCATCCCCGGCCTCGAAACCGGCCGCATGCTCTTGCTCATGAGCAACGACACCTCCCGCGCCTGGTGCGCGAAGATCCAGCAGCGGCTGATGGCCGCCATGGATGACGTCTGGGCGGCGATGGAGGACGGCCTCGACCGCGAGGCCCTCCGCAAGGCGAGCGACAAGGTGCGGCTGCTGGGCCAGATGGCCGCGACGGTCCGCAAGATCGTCGTCGCCCTGCCGCCCGAGCGGGCTGCGCGGACGGCGGGCGGCTGGCTGTCGGCGCTGGAGGCGGAGATCGCTTCGCCGCCAAGGCCGGAGCGGAAGATCGACGCGCTGAAAGGCGGGGCGCGGGGGCGGCTTTAAATCCCTCTCCCCTTGCGGGAGAGGGTGGCCTGCGAAGCAGGTCGGGTGAGGGGTCTCTCAGACCTCGACGCTGCGAAGGCGGTCAGGCTGGGCGAGGCGGTTTCTTCTGAGAGACCCCTCATCCGACGGCCTTCGGCCGCCACCTTCTCCCGCAAGGGGAGAAGGAAACCCCTGCCCTCCCCGCTTGCAAGCTCCGCAGGCGGAACCATATGTCGGTCGTGGGCGCTGGATTTTCAGACCCGCAACGGACTTGAAACACCATGGCCGCCAAGGCCCTCATCGCATTCGCCATCGTCGCGGCCATCGCCGTCGGCCTGCTGCTGCCCACCCCGGGCCGCTCGCACAAGGCGCAGGCCACCCAGTCGCAGATCGAGACCATCGACATCAAGGGCGGCTGATCGCCGCCCGGGCGGACATCAAGGGCGGCTGATCGCCGGCCTTCGGCGACACAGCAAACCGCTACCTAAAAGAATGTCATCGCCCGACTTGTTCGGGCGACCCAAGCGGCGTGTCAGGACGGCAAGCTCAGCTTGGGTCGCCCGCATGAAGCGGGCGATGACTGCTGATGTGGTGGGCCGCTAAGGCCGCCGCTGCTTTTCCAGCTCCTCGACCCGCCCCGCGCAGCCCTTCAGGGTCGCGCCGTCCAGCCAGACCTCGGCGGCGTGGCTGAAGACCCGGTCGGACATGCCGTCCGAACAGGGCTGGGGCGTCAGGCGGAAGACCAGGCGGTGACCCGCGCCGCCCGCTTCGCCGGGCTGTTCGGCGTCCCAGACGCCTTCCTCGCCGTCGATGCGCACGCCGGGATTGGGCAGGGCGACCGCGCCGCCGTCCATGCGATCCAGCAAAAGCCCGTCCTCGCGGATGCGGCCGCTCCAGAACGGCTCGGTCCCCACCAGGTCGAAGTCGCCGCCATAGTCGGGACCGACCGCGGCCGGGGCGTCGGCGGGCGCGGCGCTGGCCCCCTCGGCCTGGCCCATCGGCCCGTCGCCGCAGGCGGCCAGAAGCAGGCAAGCGGCCCCAACGACGACGGCGGCGGCGAAACGCATCATGCGGGCGCTATCCTCGAAGCGGCGGCTCAAGCTAGTGTCCGCGATACGATGAATCACAACGCCCGCCCCGTCTTCTATGAATTCTTCGCCGGCGGCGGCATGGCCCGCATCGGCCTCGGCGAGGGCTGGAGCTGCGCCTTCGCCAACGATTTCGACCCGGTGAAGGCAGCCACCTACCGCGCCAACTTCGCCGACGCCGAGGACCACTTCCAACAGGGCGACGTCTTCAAGCTGGAGGCCGCCGACCTGCCCGGGCAGGCGGACCTGGCCTGGGCCTCGAGCCCCTGCCAGGATTTCAGCCTGGCTGGCGCGCGGGCGGGCCTGCATGGCGGACGCTCCTCGGCCTTTTTCGGCTTCTGGCGGCTGGTCGAGGCGCTGGACGCCGAGGGCCGCGCTCCGACCACCATCGTCATCGAGAACGTCGTCGGCCTGCTGACCTCGCATCGCGGCGAGGACTTCACGGCCCTGTGCCAGGCCCTGGCCGACCAGGGCTACCGCTTCGGGGCGCTGGAGATCGACGCGGCCAGCTTCACCCCGCAGTCACGGCCGCGCGTGTTCGTGGTGGCCACCCGCGCGCCCACCGACGGCCTGACCGGCCAGGGCCCGTTCCACAGCCGCGCCGTGCGTGAGGCCGCCGCCCGCCTGCCGCAGGCGCTGAAGGACCGCTGGCTGTGGTGGGCCCTGCCCGCCCCCCCGGCCCGCAACACCGACCTGTCGACCGTGCTGGAGCCCGACGCCGCCGTCGCCTGGCGCAGCGACGAGGCGACTCAGGCCCTGCTGGCGCTGATGGCCCCGGCCCACCGCGCCTCGGTCGACGCCCGCATCGCCTCGGGCGAGCGCGCGGTCGGCGGCGTGTTCCGGCGGATGCGCGGCGGCGAGCAGCGGGCCGAGGTGCGGTTCGACGGCCTGGCCGGCTGCCTGCGCACCCCGCGCGGCGGCTCCTCGCGGCAGACCCTGCTGGTGATCGACAAGGGCGCGGTGCGCTCGCGCCTGGTCACGCCGCGCGAGGGCGCCCGACTGATGGGCCTGCCCGACGGCTACGCCCTGCCCAAGAGCGCCACGGCCGGGCTGCACGTGATCGGCGACGGCGTGGCGGCCCCGGCCGTGCGCTGGCTGGCCGAGCACCTGCTGACTCCGCTCGCGACCAGGAAATCTGCGGCCCTGGCGGCCGAATAGGTCGCTGACACGCCAATCCCCACGCCCTAAGGTGGAGATCACCAAGGGCCGAAATTCAACGCTCCGAGAGATCCACATGGACGACGCTTCCAGCCTGTACGACGCCGCCCGCTTCAAGCGCGCCGGCCGGGGCAAGATCTACGACTCCATCCTCGACACCGTCGGCGACACCCCGATCATCCGCCTGCCGCGTCTGTCGGCCGAGCTGAAGCCCAAGGGCGAGGTCGTGGCCAAGCTGGAGTTCTTCAACCCGCTGGCCTCGGTCAAGGACCGCATCGGCGTGGCGATGATCGAGTATCTGGAGGCCAAGGGCCTGCTGAAGCCGGGCGGCTCGATCGTCGAGCCGACCAGCGGCAACACCGGCATCGCCCTGGCCTTCGTGGCCGCCGCCAAGGGCTACAAGCTGACCCTGGTCATGCCCGAGAGCATGTCGATCGAGCGCCGCAAGATGCTGCTGCTGCTCGGCGCCAAGCTGGAGCTGACCCCGGCCGAGAAGGGCATGCGCGGCGCCGTGGCCCGCGCCCAGGAGATCATCGACGCCACCCCCGGCGCGGTGATGCCCCAGCAGTTCGAGAACACCGCCAACCCGCTGATCCACCGCGTCTCGACGGCCGAAGAGATCTGGAACGACACGGCCGGCGCCGTGGACGCCGTGGTCTCGGGCGTCGGCACCGGCGGCACGATCAGCGGCGTCGGCCAGGTGCTGAAGGCCCGCAAGCCGGGCCTGAAGATGGTCGCCGTCGAGCCGGAAGCCTCGGCCGTGCTGTCGGGCGGCGCGCCCGGCCCGCACAAGATCCAGGGCATCGGCGCCGGCTTCGTGCCGGGAATCCTCGATCGCGGCGTCATCGACGACATCGTCCAGGTCAGCAACGATGACGCCTTCGCCATGGCCCGCAAGGCCGCCTCGACCGAGGGCCTGACCGTCGGCATCAGCTCGGGCGCGGCCCTGACCGCCGCCTTCGACCTGGCCCTGCGCGACGAATATGCCGGCAAGCTGATCGTGGCGATCATCCCCAGCTTCGCCGAACGCTACCTGTCGACGGCCCTGTTCGAGGGGCTGTAAGGCCTGCCGGCCGGATCGAGGAGCGCGGCGTGACCGACGTCTTCGATCCGGCCAAGCGCTCGGCCGTCATGGCCCGGGTGAAGAGCACGGGCACCACGCCCGAAAAGACCCTGCGGCGGCTGCTGACCGCCCTGGGCGCCCGCTACCGCCTGCACCGCAAGGACCTGCCCGGCTCGCCCGACGTGGTGATGCCGGGACGCAGGCTCGCCTTCTTCGTCCATGGCTGCTTCTGGCACGGACACGACTGCGCGCGGGGCTCGCGCGTGCCCAAGGCCAACCGCGACTACTGGCTGGCCAAGGTGGCCCGCAACAAGGCCCGCGACGTTCGGAGCGAGGCCGCGCTGGCGCAGGCCGGCTGGCGGGTCGAGACGATCTGGGAATGCCAGATGAAGGACGAGACCGCGCTGACGGAGCGGTTGCAGGCGACCCTCTCCCATGGGGAGAGGGAGGGGCCCGCGCCGACAGGCGTGGGAGGGTGAGGGGGTACGCCGTTTACCGCCTTGCACCCGCCGTCCCTGCCCTGTCCGGATAGATCTAAACCCCTCACCCTCCCAGGCTATCGCCTGGGCCCCTCCCTCTCCCTCTGGGAGAGGGTGAGATCTAAGCCGCCACCGTCCGGTTCGAGGGCGGCAGCACCTCGACCAGGGCCGCGTGAAGCTGGGCCGGGTCGATGGGCTTGGCGACATGGGCGTTCATGCCGGCCGAACGGCAGGCGTCCCAGTCCTTGGGGGTCGAGGAGGCGGTCACCGCGATCACCGGCACCCCGCGATTGAGGCCCGGCTCGGCGCGCAGCAGGCGGGTGGTCTCGCGCCCGCCCAGCCCCGGCATGTAGACGTCCATCAGCACCGCGTCGAACACGGTGGAGGCCAGGATCTCCAGCGCCTGCTCGCCGGACTCCGCCAGGATCGGCGTGACGCCGAAGGTCTGCAGCACCAGCTCGATGGCGCGGCGGTTGACCACGTGGTCGTCGACCACCAGCACCCGGGCCCCGGCGATCGAGGCCGTGTCGGCGGCGGCCGGCGGCGCCTCGGTCTCGTCCAGCCGCAGGGTCAGGCGCATGGTCGCCCCGTGGCCCAGGCCGTCGCTGGAGGCCACAAGGTCGCCGCCCATCAGCCGGGCCAGCTCGCGGCTGATCACCAGGCCCAGGCCCGAGCCGCCATGCCGGCGCACGACCTCGGCGTTCAACTGGTCGAAGGGGGTGAAGAGGCGCGGCATGGCCTCGGGCTCGATGCCGCGGCCGGTGTCGGACACCCGGATCTCCAGGGTCCAGCCCTCGCCCTGGCGATGGGCGGCGAGGAAGACGGTGATCCCGCCCCGCTCGGTGAACTTGATGGCGTTGGACAGCAGGTTGTTGAGCACCTGGCGCAGGCGCAAGGAATCGCCCCCGACCCAGCGGGGCAGGCCGCTGGCCCCCTCGAGCCGCAGCTTCAGCCCCTTCTTCTGGGCGTCCGGGCGCCACAGGCGCAGGGTGTCGGCCAGGGCCTGGCGCAGGTCGAACGGCGCGCGCTCCACCGCCATGCGGCCGGCCTCCAGCCGCGAGAAATCCAGCAGGTCGTTGAGCAGGGTGCGCATCATGCCGCCGGCGTCGGCGATCAGCTGGGCGTGGACCTTGGACGAGGCCTCGGGCACCTCGCTGTGCAGCCGCGCGGCGCCGGCCAGGATGGCGCTGATCGGGGTGCGCAGCTCGTGGCTGATCATGGCCACGAAGGCGCTCTTGGCGGCCACGGCTTCTTCCGCCTCGTGGCGGCGGCGCTCGGCCTCGGCCTTGGCGGCCTCCTCGGCGCGCAGGGCGGTCTCCAGCGTGCGGGCGGCCACGGCGACCGAGAAGATCAGCAGCAGCACCCCGAACCACAGGGCGTTGGCCAGGGGCGCGCCGGGATTGGCCGCCCGGCCGATGAACGGCACGATCAGCAGGTAGACGATGTGCGGCGCGGCGGCCGCCAGGGTGGCGGACCGGAGGCTGACATTGACGACGATGACGTTGAGCAGGGCCCCGGCCAGCAGCATGCCGCCCAGGGTGGGGGCGAAGCGCTGGCTGGAGGCGAACAGCGGCAGGGCCAGGGCGCCGAAGATGATCGAGGTCACCGCCGGCATGACCGCCAGCGCCCAGCGCCGCCAGCCGGTCATGAACCGCTCGGGCCCGGCGCTCAGATGCTGGAACAGCCACAGCTCGAACAGCTGGGCGCTGATGTAGGCGGCCGCCCACAGCCACACCCAGCCCATGCCGATGAAGACATGCAGGATGGTGGCCATGGCGATGGTGGCGGTCAGGCGCAGATAGATGTTGCCCCGACGCGCCGCGGCGGCGCGAACGATCGCCGCTTGCCTTGTTCCTTGGCTATTGGCCTTGGCGCTCATGGCGCGGCCCCCGGTGGCCCTATTGATCGCTGCTTTCGCCGAAACTATCGGCGACCGAACGCTAAGAGGATGTGAAAGAACGCTATTCTCCCAGCCGGTCTCTCAATGGCATGGGCGGGGCGAGCTTGCGAGGGCGATGCGGCCCGTCCGGGCGGATTTGTCGCACGCCGCGCGCCGAAGCGCCGCTAAGGCGCCTGCTCCGGACGATCCAGCAGGCGATCCAGGGCGTCCTGGGCCAGGCCCTCGACCTCCAGGCGCTTGAGGCGGGCGGTGGCGCCCGAGGCCACCCGCACGGCCGAGCGTGAAACGCCCAGCCGCTTGGCCAGCAGGGCCGTCAGGGCGGCGTTGGCCTCGCCCTCGACCGGCGGGGCGCTGACCCGCACCTTCAGATAGGGCCGCCCGTCGGCGTCGGCGGCCCAGCCGTCGACCGCGTCGCGCCCGCCCCGCGGCGTCAGGCGCACGGCCAGGACGGCGGTGTCGGCGCCGGCCAAGGCCAGGATCAGCCGAGGATCCGCAGCAGCGTGCCGTGCAGCGGCGGCAGCAGGAAGTTCTCGATGCCGATGATCACCAGGATCAGGATGATCGGCGACAGGTCCACCCCGCCCAGCGGCGGGATCACCCGGCGCAGCGGGGCCAGCAGCGGCGCGGTCACCGCGTCGAGGAAGCGGCTGATCGAATAGACCACGTGGTTGCGCAGGTTGATGACGTCGAACGCCACCAGCCAGCTGATGATGGCGCTGATGATGATCGCCCACTTGAGCAGGCCTAGCAGCGAGCCGACGATGAAGAAGACGAAGTTGATCAGCGGGGCCATGTGCGTTCCATGCGAAGTCGCAAGCTTCTTGCCGCGCCCCGCCCCGGCTGGCAAGGCCGCGCCGCTTCCGGCTTCCGCGCCGACCCGCGCAACTGCCGCTTGACGGACGCCGCCGGCCACCGTATCTCCGCGCTTCCTTGGGGCCGTAGCTCAGATGGTAGAGCGCCTCGTTCGCAATGAGGAGGTCAGGGGTTCGATTCCCCTCGGCTCCACCAAGGACCTCTCCCGACATCGCCAAGTCCGTCGCCCTCGCGCCGCCTCGCGTCTTGCGGCTGTAGGACCTGGCGCGCGCCACCCTAGGCGCCGCGACGTTCCGTCGCGCTGTAAAGAGCTGAGAATAAAGGGTTTCTGAGTCTTGTCCCGCGATGCTGGCCGCCAACTTCATCATGTGGCGGCAGAATGCGGACCCTGATCATCGGAACGGCGCTGGCGGCTTGCGCGGCTGGCGCGGCGCAGGCGCGGGAGGCGGAGGCCGCCAAGGCGCTCGACCTGTCGTTCGGCTACAAGGCCGACCTTGCGGCGACCGTGGACGGCGGCGCGGCCCGGCGCGGGCGGGTGCTGGACAATCTGACGGTGGGGGCCGACCTCGACCTGGAGAAGGCGTTCGGCTGGCAAGGCGCGCGGGCCCACGCCCTGCTGCTGAGCAATTCCGGCGGCGCGCCGGGCGACGATTCCGGTTCGATCCAGGGGGTCGACAACATCGAGGTCTCGCGCCACCGAGTGCGGCTGTACGAGGCCTGGGTCGAGCAGGACCTGGCGCGCGGCAAGGGCTCGGTGCGGGCCGGGCTCTATGACCTGAACAGCGAATTCTACGCCAACGACAGCGCCGGCCTGCTGATCGGCCCGGCCTTCGGCATCGGCTCGGAGTTGGCGGCCACGGGGCCGAACGGGCCGTCGATCTTTCCCTCGACCAGCCTGGCGGTGCGCCTGGCCTGGACGCCGTCGGAGCGGGTCTATGTGCAGGCCGCGGCCCTGAACGCCCATGCCGGGGTGCTGGGCGATCCGGGCGGGGTCGACTTCAAGATGGAGGACGGCGCCCTCCTGATCACCGAGGCCGGCTGGACCGGAGCCGGCAAGGTGGCCGTGGGCGCCTGGCGCTACACCCGCAAGCAGGACGACATCCGCGATCTTGGCCCCACGGGCGATCCGGCCAAGCGCAAGGCCCAGGGGGCCTATGTGCTGCTGGAGCGCGGCCTGACGGGCGGTGACGCGGAAGACGCCGTGCGCCGCACCACCGCCTTCGCCCGCCTTGGCGTCTCGGACGGCGACACCACCCCGTTCCAGGGCGGCTGGCAGGCCGGGATCAAGGTCGACCGGGTGCTGGCCTCGCGCCCCGACAGCGCCTTTTCGATCGGCGTCAACCAGGCCTATCTGACCGGCAAGCACCGCGCCAACGCGGCCGATGAGGGCCAGGACCTGGGCGACACGGAATCGGCGATCGAGATCACCTATGCCGACACCGTGGGTCCGCTGACCCTGCAGCCGGACCTGCAATATGTCATTCGGCCGGGCGGCGACCGGGCGATGAAGAACGCCGTGGTGGCGATCCTGCGGGTGGGGGTGGAGTTCTAATACTTGCCCCCTCTTCCATAGGGAGAGGGAGGGGCCCGCCGCGAAGCGGTGGGAGGGTGAGGGGTTTCACCGTTGGCCGCCCCCTTCCTACTCGCCGACGCCTTGCCTTGTCCGGATAGTTTGTAACCTCTCACCCTCCCACGCCTGCGGCGCGGGCCCCTCCCTCTCTCGATGAGAGAGGGGTTCAAGCGCCCCTCCGACCTGCTAAGGCTGGCCGCATGGCCAAGCTCGACGACGCATATGATCCCCTGACCCCCGTTCCGGCCGACCGCCGGGCGTTCGGGGCGCGGGACGCCTTTTCGCTGTGGTTCAGCCTGGGCATCGGCCTGCTGGTGCTGCAGGCCGGCGCCTTCCTCGTGCCGGGGCTCAGCCTGCCGATGGCGCTGGCGGCGATCGTCGTCGGCTCGGGGCTGGGGGCGCTGCTGCTGGCGGCCGCGGGCGTCGTGGGGTCCGACACCGGCCTGTCGTCGATGGGGACGCTGCGCCGGACCCTGGGCAAGGGCGGGGCGGCGGTTCCGGCGGTGCTGAACGCCGTGCAACTGGCCGGCTGGGGCGCGTTCGAGATCATCGCCATGCGCGACGCCGCCGACGCCCTGGCCAGGCAGACCTTTGGCTTTTCCAATCCCCTGGCCTGGACCCTGCTGTTCGGCGCCCTGGCGACGGCGCTGGCGGTGCTGGGGCCGGTGTCGTTCGTGCGGCGGTTCCTGCGGGCCTGGGGGCTGTGGCTGCTGCTGGGCGGGGCCGGCTGGCTGAGCTGGCGGCTGCTGTCGCAGTACGACCTGGCCGCACTGATGGCCAAGGCCGGCACGGGCGAAACCAGCTTCGGCGCCGGCGTCGACCTGGTGGCCGCCATGCCGCTGTCGTGGCTGCCGCTGATCGCCGACTACACGCGGTTCGGCAGCACCGGCCGCGGCATGTTCCGGGGGACCTTCGCCGGCTATCTGCTGGCCAATATCTGGTTCATGGGGCTGGGCGCGGCCTACGCCCTGGCGGCCGGAAGCGACGGGCTGCTGCTGAGCGCCCTGGCGGCGGCGGGCGGCGGGATCGCCCTGCTGCTGATCGTCGTCGACGAGACCGACAACGCCTTCGCCGACATCCACTCGGCCGCCGTCTCGACCGCCACCCTGGCGCCGGTGCGGCCGGCCCGCCTGGCCCTGGTGTTCGGGGCGATCTGCACGATCGCGGCCCTGCTGGCCCCGATGGGCCGCTACGAGGGCTTCCTGCTGCTGATCGGCTCGGTGTTCGCGCCGCTGTTCGGCGTGCTGCTGGCCGACCACTTCGTGGTGCGCCGCCGGCGGGCCGAGGGCGCGGCGAGCGGGGCGGTGAACCTGGCGGGGCTGCTGGCCTGGGTCATCGGGATCGGCGCGTACCAGGCGATCAGCCGGCTGGCGCCGGAGGTCGGGGCGACCCTGCCCGCCGTGGTGGTCGCGGGGGCGGCGTATGTGGGGCTGCGGCGGGTTATGAAATAGCCTCCCTTCCCCCTTGATGGGGGAAGGGTCGGGGATGGGGGTGGCCTGCTGAGCTTGCGGCTGTGCGGTCGCTACCGCCGTTGTCACCCCCACCCCTGCCCCTCCCCCATCGAGGGGGAGGGGTGGTGTCACTTTTTCTTCTTCGCCGTATTGAGCGCCACGGCCGCGAGGATCAGCGCCTTGAACGCCGCCGCGTCGACGGTCTCGCCTTCACGGATGTCGATGGCCCGGCGAGCGTTGCCTTCCAGGCTGGCGTTGAACAGGCCGGCCGGATCCGGCAGCGAGGCGCCCTTGGCGAAGGTCAGCTTGATGTAGGCCTTGTAGGTCTCGCCCGTGCACAGGATGCCGGCGTGCGACCAGACGGGCGTGCCGCGCCACTTGACCTCCTCGACCACCTGCGGATCGGCCTCGCGGATCAGGCCGCGCATGCGGGCCAGGATCTCGCCGCGCCAGTCGGCGAGTTTCGCGATGTGGTCGTCGATGTATTGGGAGGCGTCTTCGACGGCAGACTCTTCAGTACCGGGCATCGGGTGTTTCCTCGTCTAGAGCCGTTCGCCGGGCAGGACGGCGGCTTGCTCGATCCAGGCGGTCAGCAGGGCCTCGTCGAGGGCGTCGCCTTCGTGGATGTGGAAATAGCGGACGTCGCTCTTCTTGGAGAGCTCGGGGGGCTGGGGATCGAGCGCCGCGCCGCGGAAGAAGGCGATCTTCACGTAGCGGGCGAAGACGTGGAAGCTGAGAAACCAGGTCTTGTCCCCGTCGGGCGCGCCGTAGAACGGCGAGTTCCACTTCACCGCCTTGCGCACGCCGGGGACGGCGGCGGTAATCAGGGCGTCGAGACGGGCGCCGACGGCGCTCTTCCAGCCCGGCATGGCGGCGATATAGGCCTGGATCGGGGCCTCGCCATCGCCCTTGGCGATCTGGGGGTTGCCGCCTGAGAGCAGCTTTGGCGCGTCGGTCATGGGCTCTCCCCGAGCGGTGGACACGGGGAGATATGAGGCCGGTGGGCGCGGGTGTTGCAAGGGGTGTTGGAGCCACCCCCTCCTCCCGTCATTCCCGCCCTTGTGGCGGGAATGACGGGAGTGAAGGTGATCAGACGCTCGGCCGGGGCCCGGCCAGGCTGGTGTAGAACTCCGGACGGCGGTCGCGGAAGAAGCCCCAGGCGGCGCGGTGGGTCGTGAGGAAGTCGAGGTCGAAGCTGGCCTGGACCAGGCCCTCGTCGGCGCGGCCCAGTTCGCTGACTAGGTCGCCGCGATGGTCGGCGATGAACGACGAGCCGTAGAAGGTCTGGCCGCCGTTGGGATAGCCGTCCCAGGGCTCGAAGCCGATGCGATTGGCGCCGACCACCGGGATGACGTTCGACACCGCGTGGCCCTGCATGGCCCGCCGCCACGGCAGGGCCGTGTCGAGGCTGGCGTCATGCGGCTCGCTGCCGATGGCGGTGGGGTAGAACAGGGCCTCGGCGCCCATCAGGGCCATGGCGCGAGCGGCCTCGGGGTACCACTGGTCCCAGCAGATGCCGACGCCCAGGCGGCCGAAACGCGTGTCCCAGACCTTGAAGCCCGTGTCGCCCGGCCGGAAGTAGTACTTCTCCATGTAGCCGGGGCCGTCGGGGATATGGCTCTTGCGGTAGACGCCCAGCAGGGAGCCATCGGCGTCGGCCATCACCAGGCTGTTGAAGTAGTGCGGCCCCTCGCGCTCGAAGATCGAGATCGGGATGACCACGCCCAGCTCGCCGGCCAGGGGCGCGATGGCCTTGACCACCGGGTGCTCGCGCCACGGATGGGCCTCGGCGAACCAGCGCTCTTCCTGGGCGACGCAGAAGTACGGGCCCTGGAACAGCTCCGACGGCAGGATGACCTGCGCGCCCTTGGACGCGGCCTCGCGGATGAAGCCCTCGGTCTTCTTGATGTTGGCGTCCAGATCCATGCCGTAGGAGGTCTGGATGGCGGCGACGCTGAGCGTGCGGGGCATGCGGACTTACTCCTCGGGTTCTTGCTGGCTGATGCAGTGGAACGAGCCGCCGCCGGTCAGGATGGCGGTCGAGGCCAGGCCGATGACCTGGCGCTCGGGGAACAGGCCCTTGATCACCTCGACGGCGAAGGCGCCGGACTCTTCGGCGTAGATCGGCACGATCACCGCCTCGTTGGCGATCAGGAAGTTCATGTGCGAGGCCGGGATCGGCTCGCCGTCCTCGTCGAGGATGCGGCCCGGCGAGGGGATGCGCACGACCTGCAGCGGCGAGCCGCGGCTGTCGGTCATGGCGCCCAGCAGGCGGGCGGTCTCGGCATAGACCTCGGCGTTGGGATCGTCAGCGCCGAAGGCCATCGGGCAGGCCACGACGCCCGGAGCGACGAAGCGGGCCAGGTTGTCGACGTGGCCGTCGGTGTGGTCGTTGAGCAGGCCGTCGCCCAACCACAGCACCTTCTTGGCGCCCAGGGCGGCGGCCAGGGCGGACGTAGCCGAGGCTTCGTCCCAGCCGGCGTTGCGGTTGGCGTTCAGCAGGCACTGGCGGGTGGTCAGCACGGTGCCCAGGCCGTCATGGTCGAGGGCGCCGCCTTCGAGGATGAAGTCGTTGCGGACCAGGGGTGCGCCCGAGGCGGCGGCGATCTGCTCGGCGACGATGTCGTCGCCCTCCAGGTCGTACTTGCCGCCCCAGCCGTTGAACTTGAACCCGGCCGCCGAGGCGCCCTTGTCGGTGTCGGTGAAGATGGGGCCGGTGTCGCGCAGCCAGATGTCGCCGAACTGGCCGCGGACGATCTCGACCGAGGTGTCGGAAAGCAGGGCCTGGGCGGCGGCTTCGGCCTCGTCGCCGACCACCATCAGCCGCACGCGCTCGCCGCCCGGGCCGGCCAGGGCGCGGGCGAGGTCGGCGACCTCCTGTTGGGCCACTTCGAGGTCTTCCTGCCAGAGTTCGCCGTGGCTGGGGAAACCCACCCACATGGCGCGGTGCGGAGCCCACTCGGCGGGAACGATGAGGGTCATTTTCGAAACCTGGTCAAAACGAGGGGCGCAGATGGCCCCGGATGGCCCGGGGGTCAAGCGCGCCTTCTAGCAAATTGGTGCGACAAAAGAAAAAGGGCGGCTCCGAAGAGCCGCCCTTTCCTTAGGTCCCGTGACCTGCGGCGAGTTCTTAGAACTCGGTGCGCAGGGTCAGGATGGCCGCGCGGGGCGCGCCGCGACGGGCGAACGGACCGCTGTAGCCCGGGGCGCCGGACAGACCGCTGGTCGAGGTGCCGTTCAGGTCGCCGTAGTACTTCTCGTCGAACAGGTTGGAGACGTTCAGCTGAACGTAGCTCTTCTCCATGCCGATCTTGTTGAGGTCGTAGCGGACGTCCAGATCCCACACGGCGTAGTGCGGAACCTTGACGTCGTTGACGTCGGTGACCCAACGCTCGCCGACCCACTTGCCTTGGACGCCGAAGGTGAAGTCCGAGACCTTGTAGGTCACGCGACCACCGAACATCCACTTCGGGGTTTCAACCAGTTCCTTGCCCTTGGTCGGAGCGTAGCCAGCCGCCAGACCGGCGCCCGGATAGATCGCCGTACCGCCGACGAACAGGTTGTTCTGCAGTTCGCTGTTGGTGTAGCTGGCCGAACCATAGACGGTCAGGGCTTCGTCGATCGACCAACCGGCCTGAGCGTCGACGCCCCACAGTTCCACGTCGCCGACGTTGCGGTCGATGATCGTGTCGTCGGTCGGATCGCGGGTGCTGACGATGCGGTCCTTGATGGTGCTGCCCCAGCCGCTGATCGAGCCGACGATGCCGCCCTTGTTGTAGCGGTAGCCGAAGTCGTAGCCCTTGCTGGTTTCCGGCTGCACTTCGCCGAGCTTGCCCGTCGAGGTCAGGGTGTAGAGGTTGTCGACCTTCGGCGAGGACTGCTGCTCGCTGTAGCTGGCGAAGATCGTGCCGGAGTCGGTGATCTTGAACGAGGCGCCGTAGCTGGGCAGGACCGCGTCGTACTTCCGGATGGCCTTGAACGGCGTGAAGTAGCGGGTGGTCGAGGTGCCGAAGGTCACCGCGTTGGCGACGGCGTCGGTCGCCAGCTTCACCGAGGTGGCCGGGGTGCGGTCCGAGCAGGTGTAGGTCGACGAGCCGGCTTGCGAGTAGCAGAACTGGTGCAGTTCGCGCTTCTGCAGCGGCGCGCGGATGCCGACGCTCAGGCGCAGACGGTCGTCGATGAAGCGACCGCGGTATTCGGCGCTCCACTGCTGCAGGACGGCGATCGAGTCGCGGTCGCGCTTCTGGCCGACGTGACCGTTGACCATCAGAGCGGTCGAGTCTTCGTGGCCGTCCTTGGCGCTGAAGGGATCGCTGGCGAAGCCGTTGACCAGTTGGCTGAACTCGCCGGTCTGGCGGGTGTGGCCTTCGTCATAGGCGTAGGAGACGCGCAGCAGGTTGCTGTCGTTGATGTCCCAGATCACCGAGCTGTTGAAGCCGTAGCGACGGGTGTTGGTGTTGCTCGGGCCGTAGAACAGCACGCTGTCGCGGGTGTCGCCGTCGCCGTTCAGGTCCTTGCCGACGCCCGTGGCCGAAACCACGCGCAGGTCGGTTTCGCTGAGGGTGAAGGTGCCGCCGCCGTTGGCCAGGGTGTAGTTGAACGACGGGTCGAAGGTGGCGCGCAGGTTGTCGCGGATGGTCCAGCGCGACGAACCGCGGATGGTGCCGGTGTTCGACGGGTTGATGCGGTAGCCGTAGAAGCCGCGGGTGGCGCTGTTGGTCGCCGGAATGGTGTCGGCCGTGCCGTTGACGGCGGTCGGCGTGACCCAGGTGGTCAGGTAGTCGCCGTCCCAGCCGAGGGTGTTCACTTCGTCAGCACGCACGGCGTAGGTCGCGTCGTGGATGTTGAACGAATAGTACTGGGCGTTGCGGTTTTCGTTCCAGTTGCCGGTCAGGCTGATGAAGTCGCCGTTGTCGCGGATCGGCTGGTAGATGCGGAAGTTGTACTGCTTCTTCTCGAGGCTGCCCGGGCCCTTGTACTTGTCGTACTTGGTGTAGTTGGCGGCGAACCAGGCCTGGGTGCCGAAGGGACCGAACTCGCCGGTCTGCACCAGGCCGAAGATGCGGCGGAAGTTGTCGGTGCCGACCGAGGGCTTCACCACGAAGCGCGCATCCTTGGTGGTGCGCAGGGTGGTGTAGTTGATAATGCCGGCGGTCGACGAGGCGGTGGCGGTGTCGACGTCGGCCGAGCCGGTGTTGACGTTGGCCTGCTCGATCAGTTCCGGGTCGAGCTGTTGGTTGGTGTAGATGGCGTAGTTGCCGGCGTCGTTCAGCGGCACGCCGTCGACCAGCAGGCCGATGTGGGCGCCGTCCTGACCGTGCAGGCGGATCGTGCCGCCCGACGAGCCGTAGGGATCGCTGTTGGTGAAGTTGAAGCCCGGGACCAGGTTCAGCGTCTGAGCAATGGTCTGACCGGCCGGCTGGGTGTCGATATATTCCTGAGTGATGACCGAGCGGTTCTTCAGGGCGGTTTCGGCGGTCAGCAGACCGTCGACCGACTTGGTGCCCGAGGCGGTGACGACAACCTGTTCGACTTCGGTCGAAGCGGTCGACTGGGCCATCGCGGCCGTCGCCGCCAGCAGGCTGCCGACCAGGGCGGTCGACGCCAGGCAGGCGATTTTTTTCGTATTCATATCGAAGGATCCCCTCATTCTTTGACGCGAGCCCCTAAGGTGAGCATCAATCCGCATCGTTTGGGGGGTTTAACGAAACATTTCGAAGGTTTGGTGACGGAAACGCCACGATCGCCCAGAAACTGCCACAACGACGGCGGTTTGCGGAACGATTGGTCAGTTTTCACTTACTTGTCTAAGGAGGGGGCATGATCGCGAACGCCTTACCCACTCCGGAATCCGAAGCCCGCGCCTGGCGCCTGACGCTGATCGCGGTCGCCGCCCTGACGATCGTCCGGGTGCTGGCGATTTTTTCCACGCCGCTCGAGCTGTACCCTGACGAAGCCCAGTACTGGCTTTGGTCGCGGACCCTGGACTTCGGCTACTATTCCAAGCCCCCGATGGTGGCCTGGGTGATCTGGCTGACCACCTCGATCGGCGGCGACGCCGAGCCGTGGCTGCGCCTGGGCGCGCCGCTGCTGCACGGAGCGACCGCTCTGATCGTCCACCGGATCGCCAAGCGCCTCTACGGCGGCTGGGCGGGGCTGGCGGCCGCGGCGGTCTATGCCCTGATGCCGGGGGTGCAGCTGTCGTCGGGCGTGATCGGCACCGACGCGCCGCTGCTGTTCTTCCTGGCCCTGACGATCTGGGCCTATGTCTCGCTGCCGGCCGCGGAAGCAGGACGCCAGCGCCTGCTGACCGCCGCCGGCCTGGGCGCGGCCCTGGGCCTGGCCTTCCTGTCGAAGTATGCGGCGATCTACGTGCTGGTCAGCATCGGCGCGCACCTTCTCCTGTCGCGCGAGGCTCGCAAGGTGTGGACATGGCCGATGGGCCTGGCGTTCTTCGGCGTGCTGATCGCCGTCTTCGCGCCCAACCTGATCTGGAACGCCGCCCACAAGTTCGCCACGGTCGAGCACACCGCCGCCAACGCCAACTGGGGCGCGAAATCGCTGTTCAATCCGCGCGAGCTGGTCGAGTTCATCGGCTCGCAGTTCGGGGTGTTCGGCCCCGTGCCGTTCGGCGTGCTGCTGGGCGGCGGGATCGTGCTGGCGGTCCGCAAGCGCCTGCAGCCGGCCGACGTGCTGCTGCTGTGCTTCGCCCTGCCGCCGCTGCTGACCGTGGCCGGCCAGGCCTTCGTCAGCCGCGCCAACGCCAACTGGGCGGCGGCGGCCTATGTCGCCGGCTCGGTGCTGGCCGCCGGCTGGATGCTGCGCTGGGGCGCGCGGCGCTGGCTGATCGCGGGCCTGGCCCTGCAGGCGGCCTTCGCCGGCCTGTTCGTGGCCTGCCTGATGAGCCCGCGGCTGGCGGACGGCATCGGCCTGGCCAACAGCTTCAAGCGGGTGCGCGGCTGGGACCAGACGGTGCAGGCGATCATCAACCGGGCCCGCGAGGAGCAGGCCGGCGCGCGCCTGAGCTCGGTGGCCGTCGACGACCGCTTCCTGTTCAACGTGGCCGCCTATTACGGGCGCGACTACTGGGGCACGGTCGGCGCCCCGCCGCTGCGCATCTGGGTGCACGAAGCCCATCCGCAGAACCAGGCCGAGACCGAGGCCCCGATGACGCAGGCCTATGGCCGCCGGACGCTGATCGCCAGCCTGGAGGGGGTCTACAAGGCCAAGATCGAGCAGGACTTCAAGGCGACCTCCGGCGACGAGATCGTCCGGGTGCGGCTGGACCGCAAGCGCGCCCGGCGGACCGACCTGTTCATCGCCGAGGGCTTCGCGCCCGTGCCGCGCGATCCGAAAACGGGGTTGCCGCCGGATCCGGAGAAGGGTGGCTCTACGAAGCGCTGATCCCCTCTCCCCTTGCGGGAGAGGGTGGCCCCGCAGAGCTGGGTCGGGTGAGGGGTCGCACCTACAGAAACGCCGCGAAAGCCGATCAGCTTTCGCGGCGTTTTGCTTTTGAGAGACCCCTCATCCGTCGGCTACGCCGACACCTTCTCCCGCAAGGGGAGAAGGATTTTAGTCCTTCATCCGCCAGGTGGCGCCGGTCGGGCTGTCCATGACCACGACGCCCAGGGCGTCGAGCTGGCCGCGGATGGAGTCGGCGGCGGTCCAGTCCTTGGCGGCGCGGGCGGCGACGCGCTGGGCCAGCAGGTCCTCGACCTGGGCCTTGAGGTCGTCGGAGGCGTCGCCCTCGAACCAGGCGTCCGGATCGGCCTGCAGGAAGCCCAGCAGGGCGCCGGCCTCGAGCAGGCGCGACTTGTGGATCGCCACCTCGGTCAGGTCGCCCGCGGTGACGGCCTTCTCGATGGCGCTCGACACCTCGAACAGCTTGGCGACGGCGGCCGGCGTGTTGAGGTCGTCGCAGAGGGCGTCCATCACCTCCTGCGGGGCCTCGACGGCCTGGTCGGGAACGACGTCCTTGGCCCGGCGCAGGGCGCCGTACAGGCGGTCGAGCGACTTCTTGGACTGCTCGACCAGCTCCGGCGTCCAGTCCAGCGGCTGGCGGTAGTGAGCCGACAGCAGGGCCCAGCGCACCGCCTCGCCCGGCACGGTCTTGACCAGCTCGTGCGGGATGATGACGTTGCCCAGGCTCTTGGACATCTTCTCGCCGGCCATGTCGAGGAAGCCGTTGTGCATCCAGTAGCGGGCGTAGGTCGGCAGGCCATGGGCGCAGCGGCCCTGGGCCACTTCGTTCTCATGGTGGGGGAACTGCAGGTCGATGCCGCCGGCATGGATGTCGATCGGCAGGCCCAGCTGCTTTTCGATCATCGCCGAGCACTCGATGTGCCAGCCCGGACGGCCCGCGCCCCAGGGGCTGGCCCATTCCGGCTCGTTTTCCTTGCTGGGCTTCCACAGCACGAAGTCGGCCGGGTGGCGCTTATAGGGGGCGACCTCGACGCGGGCGCCGGCGATCATGTCGTCCAGCGGCCGGCCCGACAGCTGGCCGTAGTCGGCGAAGCTCTGGGTGTCGAACAGCACGTGGCCTTCGGCGGCGTAGGCGCTGCCATTGTCGACCAGCTTGCCGATCATCTCGACGATGGCGTCGATGTGGTCGGTGGCCTTGGGCTCGAGGTTGGGGCGCAGGGCTCCCAGCGCATCGGCGTCCTCGTGATAGGCGGCGAGATAGCGGTCGGTGATGACCTTGATCTCGACGCCCTCGTCGGCGGCCTTCTTGTTGATCTTGTCGTCGACGTCGGTGACGTTGCGCGCATAGACCACCGCCTCGTCGCCGAATTCGTGGCGCAGCAGGCGGTAGAGCACGTCGAAGGCCACCACCGGACGGAAGTTGCCGATGTGGGCGTAGCCGTAGACCGTCGGTCCGCAGACATACATCGTCACCCGGTCGCGATCGGCGGGAACGAAGTCGCGCTTCTCGCGCGCCATGGTGTCGTAGAGCCTGATGGTCATGAAAACTCGGTCGCCTTGACGCAGCGGAAGGGTGTTGTCGGAACGAAAAACCGGACCCATATAGCGGGGAGCGCGCCTTCGAACCACGTCTTTGCGACGTGAGAGGCGCGCCCTTTAACGGGTGGCACGCGTAATTCCGGAGCGAACGGCGCTCCGGCGCAACTCAGCCCGTGGAAAGTCCCCTTCGAAAACATGGACGCACTGACCCGCGAGCGAACCCTGATCGGCTCTGACGACAACGCCGGTCTTGATCTTGAACCCGCCCAGCGCCCCTCCCGAGACGAGGCCATGGCCGCGGTGCGGACCCTGCTGGCCTGGGCCGGCGACAATCCCGACCGCGAAGGCCTGCTCGACACGCCCCAGCGCGTGGTCGACGCCTATGGCGAGTGGTTCGCCGGCTATGAAGGCGACCCGGCCAAGGAGCTCTCCCGCACCTTCGAGGACGTGCAAGGCTATGACGACATGGTCATGCTGCGCGGCATCGACGTCCAGAGCCACTGCGAGCACCACATGGCGCCGTTCCTGGGCAAGGCCTGGATCGCCTACATGCCCACCGGCAAGGTCGTGGGCCTGTCGAAGCTGGCGCGCCTGGTCGAGATCTTCGCCAAGCGCCTGCAGACGCAGGAAACCATGACCATGCAGGTCGCCGACGCCATCGAGGACCACCTCTCGGCGGCCGGCGTGGCCGTGCTGATCGACGCCGAGCATCAATGCATGTCGACTCGCGGCGTCCACCACCACGACGTCTCGACCATCACCACCCAGTTCCGCGGCGTGTTCAAGACCGACAAGGTCTTGCAGCAGCGGTTCATGGATCTGGTGCGGAAGTAGGCCCCTCTCCCCTTGCGGGAGAGGGTGGCCCGCGACGCGGGTCGGGTGAGGGGTCGCACCGCACAGAAACGCCGCGACGGCTGGTCAGCTGTCGCGGCGTTTTGCGTTTGAGAGACCCCTCATCCGTCGGCCTTCGGCCGCCACCTTCTCCCGCAAGGGGAGAAGGGCCCCGGCTTTTCTTCAATACCGAAGGGTCGGAGAGGGGGCGTTTTCAGCTTCCGAGGCGCTGAACAGCCTCGGCCGCGCCGCCCTCTCCGTCGGCTTCGCCGACACCCCTCCCTTCAGGGAGAAGGTCCCCAGCTATCCCCGCTCGTAGGCCAAGAGCTCCGCCTCGCCGGCGGCGGTGATGATCCAGCCGGTGCGGCCGCGCTCGGCCAGGCCCAGCTCGGTCAGGCCGCGGGCGTCGGCGATGTTGATCCAGTCGACGTCGTGGCCCTGCTTCTTGCGGGCCAGGTTGCGCAGGGCCGTCACCTGCTCGGGCGCCAGCGCCATCCTATTGGCCGCCCGACAGCGGGTTGGGCGCGGTGGCGACGCGGATGGCGAAGGCGCCCAGCCGCTGCTGCAAGCGGACCACCTCGGCTGTCAGGTCGCTGACCTCGGCCTGGAGCTGGGCGTTGCGGCGCTTGAGATAGTCGTTTTCCCGCGCGAGACGGTCGGGATCCTCAGTCATCGGAGCCCTCCAGCAGCGTCGGCCGAGAGGCGACCGCGCAGCGGGCCAGCCAGCCGCGCCCGCGCTCGCGGGTCATCTGCATGACCGTGAAGTCCTCGATGCCGCCGTCGGGCGAGCCCAGGGTGTAGATGTCGCCGATCGCCGGCGGCGTCGCCGACAGGCCGGCGATGGTGACGTTCAGCGCCGCGTCCCGCCAGCCATAGGTGATCTCGTAGTCGTGGCGACCGAACGGCGAGGCGCTCGGCTGGGGCTGCGAAGGGCGGGGCATCCAGGTCCTCCAGGCGCGAGCCGACGCCCGTCCCGACCAGGGGACGGCGCGCCGGAAGCGGCGGCGATGAACGAAAACGGCATGAAACCGGCGGGCCGCCGAACCAGGTCGAGGACGCCGCGAACGGAAGCCTCTGGGCGCGCTCTTCGGCGCATGCCGGCTTATAGCACGCCGCGCGATGGCACGCCGGGATTTCTATGGATCGGGCGGGACGTCAGACGGCCGCGCGGATGCCTTCGCGCAGGCGCTCGACGCAGGCGTCCAGCGGGCGATGGACCAGGCTGACCAGGACGAAGCTGATCAGCATCAGCAGGTACCAGGCGCCGAGCTTCTCGATCCCGACCATCCGCCAGCCCTCGGCCTGGCTGGGATAGATCCAGGCCCCGGCCAGTGTGCCGAGGTTCTCGGCCAGCCAGATGAACGTCGCCACCAGCATCAGCCCCAGCAGCATCGGCATGCGCCGCGCCCGGCGGTCGGGGGTGAAGACGAACCAGGTGCGGCCAAACAGCAGCACCGACAGGGCGAACAGCCCCAGGCGCATGTCGGTGACATAGTGGTGGCTGAAGAAGTTGACGTAAACCAGCACCGCCAGGATGTGGGCGCTCCAGAACGGCGGGTACTTCACGAAGGTGATGTCGAACAGGCGCCAGGCCCGGGCGATGTAGCTGCCGACGCAGGCGTACATGAAGCCGGAAAACAGCGGCACGCCGCCGATCCGCAGCACGCTGTCCTCGGGATAGATCCACGAGCCGTGGGCGGTCTTGAAGATCTCCATGGCCGTGCCGACCAGGTGGAAGATCAGGATCACCGCCGCCTCGTCCCAGCGTTCGAGCTTGGACAGCAGCAGCATGGCCTGGATGGCGACGGCGGCGATCACCAGGAAATCGTAGCGGGCCAGGACCGCTTGCTCGGGCCAGAACAGGAAGGTGCCCAACATCAGGGCCAGCATCACGGCGCCGAACAGGCAGGCCCAGGCCTGCTTGAGGCCGAACAGCAGGAACTCGTAGGCCCATGCGTTGGCCTTCGAGCGCTCCGCCCACGGTCGCGCCGCGCGGTCAAGCGCCGCCACGCCGTGCTTGATCCTGGACTTGAGGTCCATCGTCCCGTCATTTCCCGTCCCGAAGCCGCAGGCTAGCCCAAACCGGGGGGTTTGCGCCATATGTCTTTGATGACCAGCCCTCTCTTCCCCGCCGCCCCCGACAAGCAAGCCTTGGAACGGGGCCGCGCCCTCGCCCCGCGCTTCGACGCCAACGGCCTGGTGGCGGCCGTGGCCCAGCACGCCGACACCGGCGAGATCCTGATGCTGGCCTGGATGAACGACGAGGCCCTGAAGCTGACCGTCGAGACGGGCGTGGCCCACTATTTCAGCCGCTCGCGCAACGGCCTGTGGAAGAAGGGCGAGACCAGCGGCCAGCTGCAGATCGTCAGCGAGATCCGCGTCGACTGCGACCAGGACGCGGTGCTGATCAAGGTGCGCCCGCAAGGCGACGGCGGGGCCTGCCACGTCGGTTTCCGCTCGTGCTTCTATCGCGTCTGGGAGAACGGCCAACTGGTCGAGCGGGAGGAAGTCCATGAGCACGCCTGAGGCCCTGGTCGCCTTCACCCTGGCGGCGTCCCTGCTGACCATCACGCCGGGGCTGGACACCGCCCTGGTGCTGCGCAGCGCCGCCACCGAAGGGCCGCGCCGGGCGGCGGCGGCGGCCGTGGGCATCGGCGCCGGCTGCATGACCTGGGGCATGGCGGCGGCCTTCGGGGCCGGGGCGCTGCTGACCGCGTCGGAACTGGCCTACACCGCCCTGAAGTGGGCGGGCGCGGCCTATCTGGTGTGGATGGGCGTGAAGATGCTGATCAAGCCCCGAGACCGCTTCGAGCCGGGGGCGGTGGCGCCGACCGGCGGCGGCCTGGCCGACTCCTTCCGGCGCGGCCTGTTCACCAACCTGCTCAATCCCAAGGTCGGGGTGTTCTATATCTCGTTCCTGCCGCAGTTCATCCCGGCCGGAGCGAACCCCGGCGTGTTCGGCAGCCTGCTGGCCGGCATCCACGTGCTGCTGGGCCTGGCCTGGGCCGGCCTGCTGATCGCCGCCACCGCCCCCCTCGCCGGCCTGCTGCGCGAGGCGGCCGTGGTGCGCTGGCTGGACCGCATCAGCGGCGGGGTGTTCATCGCCTTCGGGCTGCGGCTGGCGCTGGAGCGGCGCTGAGCTCAATAACTCCCGTCATTCCCGCCCTTGTGGCGGGAAACCCTCTTCCAGCCGCACGGGCGAATGGGGCGGCGTGCTCAGCACGCCGCTTGCGCCTCACGTGAAAGCGGAACCAGGGGTTCCCGCCACAAGGGCGGGAATGACGGGAGATTTAGTAGGGGCTTGGAATCACCCCTCCGCCAACGCCTTCACCCCGCCCCCATCGGCCGGCGTCACCACGAACGTCTTCAGGACGCTGGTGGTGTAGTCGGTCGACAGGATGGTCGAGACCGCCACCAGCTCGCCGGTCGCCCTGCCCTTCTCGAGCGTCAGCAGGACGAAGCCCTTGGCGCTGGGGTGGGCGTACTTCACCTCCTTGTTGCGCTCGACGAAGGCCTCGCCGAGCGGGGCGCCGGGCATCAGGTCGCCATAGCCGGGCGAGGTGATCGAGGTGGCGCCGAACTCGGCGGCGACGCGCGAGGAGCCCGCGTCGTCCCACAGCTCGTTGGCCCAGAACATGTGGCTGTCGCCGGCCAGGACGATCGGGGTCGCCTTGCTGGCCTTGAAGATGTCGTAGACCCGCTGGCGATCGACCGGATAGCCGTCCCAGGCGTCGAGGTTGGAGGGGATGTCGTAGGCCGACATGGCGACGCTGCCGGCCACCCGGCCCTTGGCGTAGTCGGGCAGGGCCGCAATCAGGGCGTCGAACTTCTCGGCCCCCATGGTCGCCTTCAGGTTCGGCGGGGCGACGCGGGCCATGACCACCTGGTTGCCCAGCACCTGCCAGGCGGTGCCGGCCTTGACCGAGGCCTCGACCTCGCGGGCCAGCCACTGCTCCTGGCCCTCGCCCATCATCCGGCGCGAGGGATCCTTCCACTTGGCGACGAAGGCGGCCACGTCGGGCTTGCCGTCGGCGGTCTTGGGCAGGTCGCGCTCGTAGGTCAGCTGCTCGCTGCGGGCGGTCAGGCGGGTCTCGACCATCAAGAGGGTGGCGACGTCGCCGAACTGGAAGCGGCGCCAGGCGGCTTCCGGCAGCGTCCCCTGCCCCGGCTCGCGGATCGGCATCCACTCGTAATAGGCCTTGAGCGCGGCGGCCTTGCGGGCGGCCCAGTCGCCTTCGCCCTTGTCGGGATCGTGGTTCTCGGCCCCGCCGACCCAGCTGTCGTTGGCGGTCTCGTGGTCGTCCCAGACGACGATCCACGGCGCGCGGGCGTGGGCGGCCTGCAGCATGGTGTCGGTCTTATAGAGGGCGTGGCGGCGGCGGTAGTCGCTCAGGGAGACGATCTCGTGCGCCGGGTCGGGCCGGCGCTGGGCGGCGACCGGCGAGTTCATGCCGTAGTCCTTGGGCCCGCCGCCATATTCGTAGATGTAGTCGCCCAGGTGCAGCACCGCGTCGACGCGGGGCAGCTTGGCGATGGCGTCGTAGGCGGTGAAGTAGCCGTTCGGATAGAGCGAGCAGGAGGTCACGGCCAGGACCACGTCCTCGACCGAGCCTTCCGGCAGGGTGCGGGTGCGACCCGAGATCCCGGCCCCGACCGGCTTGCCGGCCTTCACGCCCCGGAAGCGGTAGTGATAGTCCGTGCCCGGCTTGAGGCCGGCCACGTCGATCTTCACCGTAAAGTCGCGGCCGGCGTCGGTGGTCGCCTGGCCCTGGGCGACGATGGTCTTGAAGTCGGGATCGGTCGCCACGTCCCAGCGGACGGGAACCGGCAGGGTCGCGGCTTCAGTGGTGATCCGGGTCCAGAGCACGACGCGGTCGGCCAGCGGGTCGCCCGAGGCCAGGCCGTGGGCGAAACGGATCTCGCCCGGGTGCAGGCCCTTGGGGACCATGGCGGCGACGGGGGTGGCCGCGCCCGTGCCGAGCAGGGCCAGAAGCCCGCGACGATCGATCTTCATGGAATCCACTCCCCGACTGGACGCCCACGGCGTCTGAAGCGCCGTTAGTCCCGCCTGGCGACAACCATATGACGCACACGGTTATTCGGGGAGCATCATCGCCGCAGCGGCGTCGGCCCGCGATAGAGCCGCCGCCAGACCCATTCCAGCGGCCCCATCGAGAAGCGCTCCAGCCACCACCGCGACCACAGGATCTGGACGATCCAGATCGCCACGACGATCAGGGCCAGGGCCGGGCGGTCGAGACGGGCATAGAGGCCAAGGCCGCGTCCGCCGTAGAAGATCGCGGTCATGATCAGCGACTGCGAGAGATAGTTGGTGAAGGCCATCTGGCCGACCGGAGCCAGCACGGCGGGGATCCGACGCCAGAAGCCGGTCGAGCGGGCGGCCAGGGCCATCAGCCCGACATAGGCCAGGGTGGTCAGGGGCGCGGTGATGGTCTGCAGGCCCTCGGCCAGGTGCAGCACCGGCATGGCCCTGCCGCCCAGCGCGAAGGCGAAATAGGCCCAGCCGGTCGCCGCCAGGGCCAGCAGGCCGACGGCGATCAGCACGCCATAGGTGCGCCGCGAGGCCTGGCCGGTGAAGACGCCCAGCTTGAACGCGCCCAGGCCGATCATCATCAGGCTGCTGGTCAGCAGGAAGATGATCGGCTCGTAGGGCAGGCCTTCCAGCCGCTCGCGGGCGTTGATGATCATCGACTGCAGGAAATCGCCACGATAGGCCGCGATCGCCGCCGCGCCCTTGGCCGCCTCGCGGGCGGCTTCCGACGCGGTCTCCGACGGCGGCTCGCCCGACAGCAGGGCCAGGCCGAGGGCCGTCAGGGCCGCGAACAGCAGCCACAGCCCCGCTCCCCAGCCCAGCAGCCGCCGCGCCGGCCACGATCGCGCCTGGGCTACGACGAAACCGGCCAGGGCGTAGCTCAGCAGCACGTCGCCCCACCAGATCGCGAAGCCGTGGGCGATCCCGAACACCAGCAGCCAGAGCAGGCGCCGATGCAGCAGGCCATCGCCCTTGGGCGACCGCTCGCCGCCGACCAGGAACATCGAGATCCCGAACAGCATCGAGAACAGGGTGACGAACTTGCGCTGGAACAGCCACTGGGTGACCAGCCACACCGACATCGTCTGCGGCCCCGTCCCGAACGGCCAGTCGAGCACCGCGTCGCTGAGGTCGGTCGGAAAAGCGAAGCCGGGCGCGTTGCACAGCAATATGCCCAGCACGCCCAGCCCCCGCAGGGCGTCGAGCAGGATGATGCGGTCTTTGTCAGCGGCCATGCGGCGCTTGCCCCGGGGTTGAGTCGGGGGATGGTGACGAGCTTCGCGGGCGGCGGGTAGCTGGTTTGCGACCCGTGCTTCTCCAAACGCCCGTCATTCCCGCCCTTGTGGCGGGAAACCCTGGTTCCGTACGCACGTGAGGAGCAAGCGACGTGCTCAGCACGTCGCCCCTATCACCTTTGCGGCTGACAGAGGGGTTCCCGCCACAAGGGCGGGAATGACGGGTTGAGAGGGGAGTTGCTCTGCCCCTCCCCCCCCTCTTACCCCTGCACCGACAGCTCGCGCAGCGCCGCGTTGGCGATGGTGAGCTTGGCGAAGGTCCAACCGCCGCCGGCCTGTTCGATGTCTTCCACCGTGCGCTTGGCGGCCTTGACGCGGTCGGCGCGCAGGGCGGCCCAGGAGGTCACGGCGGCCTTGGCGGAGGACTCGTCGTCGCCGGCCTGGGCGTTGGCGGCGAACTTCAGGACCGCCTGGGTGATGGCGGCCTGCTCGAACAGCAGGTCTTCGATCAGGCGGCGGACGGCCAGGCGCTCGAAGCTGTCGCCGCCGACGAACTGGCCGGCCGCCCAGCGCAGGCGGTCGAAGCCCAGCGCCGCGCCGACCTGGTGGTAGAGGCGGGCGACGTTCTCGACCGACCAGCTGGAGGCATTGCCGATGTCGACGAGGTCGGCGGCCGTGGTCGTCGGCTGCAGGGCCGCGACGGCTTCCGCGAGGGCCTGCGGCGCACCGTCGGCGACATAGGCCTTGGCGCGCTTGGCCGTGGTCTTCTGCTCGAAGCCCGACAGGATGGACGGGGTCAGGCCCTTCAGGGCCGCGACCGACGGGCCATAGGCCTCGACCAGCTGCTTGACGCTCGACTTGTCGCGGAAGGCCCGGCGGGCCAGCCAGAAGGTCAGGCTGCGCAGGGCGTAGGCCAAAGCCTTATAGAGGGCCGTCTGGCCGTCGGCGCCGGCCTGGTTGTCGAGGGCCGAGACCTGGTCCCACAGGGCGTCGACGCCGAGGATCTCGCGG
The DNA here is from genome assembly GCF_016135805.1 of Caulobacter hibisci. GTDB lineage: Bacteria > Pseudomonadota > Alphaproteobacteria > Caulobacterales > Caulobacteraceae > Caulobacter > Caulobacter hibisci. Next base: position 16,631 of record NZ_JADWOX010000017.1, on the reverse strand, counting down.
GCGGCGGCGAAGCCGACCACCAGGGCCTCGACGTCGCAGCCGGCGGCGGCGCGCAGGCGGCTCGGGAAGGTCGGGCCGCACATGTTGACCATCTGGTTGCCGACCACCGTGGCGATGATCTCGCGCTTCAGGCGGTGCTTCTGCATGGCCTCGCCATAGACGCCGAGCGCCTTGGGGAAATAGCCGTGCAGGGTGGCTTCGAACCAGGGATCGTCCGGGGCGCGCGAGGCGATGATGTCGTCGAACAGGTCGAGCTTGCCGTAGGCCAGCAGCACGGCCAGTTCCGGCCGGGTCAGGCCCTTCTTGGCCTGGGCGCGGTCGGCCAGGACGGTCGGATCGGGCAGGCCCTCGACCTTGCGGTCGAGGCGGCCGCGGCCTTCCAGCTCGCTCATGAAGCGGGCGTGGGAGTCGAGCTCCTCGGCGCTGTCGCTTTCCAGCAGGGTGAGCGCCAGGGTCTGGTCGTAGTTGTGCTCCAGCACGTGATGGGCGACGTCGTCGGTCATCGAGGCCAGCAGGGTGTTGCGGTCGGGACGGGTCAGCTCGCCCGAACGCTCCAGCAGGCCCGTGAGGATCTTGATATTGACCTCGTGGTCGGAGCTGTCGACGCCGGCGCTGTTGTCGATGGCGTCGGTGTTGAGATGGCCGGTAGCCTGCGCGAACTCGATACGGCCGGCCTGGGTCAGGCCCAGGTTTGCGCCCTCGCCCACCACCTTGACCCGCAGGTCGGCGCCATTGACGCGGATGGCGTCGTTGGCCTTGTCGCCGGCCTCGGCGTTGGTCTCGCCCTTGGCCTTCACATAGGTGCCGATGCCGCCGAGATAGAGCAGCTCGGCCCGCGACTTGAGGATCGCCGTCATCAGCTCGGCCGGCGAGACGCTGGCGGCCTTCAGGTCCAGCATGGCCTGGACCTCGGGCGACAGCGGGATCTCCTTCTGGTTCCGCGGCACGATGGCCCCGCCCTTGGAGAGCTTGCTGGCGTCATAGTCGGCCCAGGACGAGCGGGGCAGCTTGAACATCCGGTCGCGCTCTTCCCACGAGGTCGCGGGATCCGGATCGGGGTCGAGGAAGATGTGGCGATGGTCGAAGGCGGCCAGCAGCTTGGTCTGCTTGGACAGCAGCATGCCGTTGCCGAACACGTCGCCCGACATGTCGCCGACGCCAACCACGGTGAAGGGCTGGGTCTGGATGTCCTTTCCCAGCTCGCGGAAGTGGCGCTTGACCGCTTCCCAGGCGCCGCGGGCGGTGATGCCCATGACCTTGTGGTCGTAGCCGACCGAGCCGCCCGACGCGAAGGCGTCGCCCAGCCAGAAGCCGTAGGATTCGGCCACGCCGTTGGCGATGTCGGAGAAGGTGGCCGTGCCCTTGTCGGCGGCGACGACCAGATAGGGATCCTCGCCGTCGTGGACGACCACGGAGGTCGGGGCGATCACCTTGTTGTCGGCGTCGATGTTATCGGTGATGTCGAGCAGGCCGAACAGGAAGGTCTTGTAGGCGCGGATGGCCTCGGCCTGGATGGCGTCGCGGTCGCCGCCGCGGGGCAGCTGCTTGGGATAGAAGCCGCCCTTGGAGCCGACCGGCACGATGACGGCGTTCTTGACCTGCTGGGCCTTCACCAGACCCAGCACCTCGGTGCGGAAGTCGTCGCGGCGGTCGGACCAGCGCAGGCCGCCGCGGGCGACGGGGCCAAAGCGCAGGTGCACGCCCTCGACATGCGGGGCCGAGACATAGATCTCGCGATAGGGCTTGGGCGCGGGCAGGTCGGCCAGTTCGCGCGAGGCGATCTTGAAGCTGATATGCGGCTTGGGCGCGCCGTCCTCGGCCAACTGGTAGAAGTTGGTGCGCTGGATCGCGCCGACCAGGGCGGCGATGCGGCGGAGAGCCCGGTCGGCGTCGAGGCTTTCGACCGCCTGCAGGGCCTCGGTGATCTTCTCCTCGACCGCCTTGGCCTGCTCTTCGCGGGCGGCCAGGTCGGCGGCGATCGCCGGGTCGAACTTGATGCGGAAGAGATCCAGGATCAGGCGGGCGACGCCGGGATTGTCGGACAAGGCGGCTTCTTGCACCGCCTGCGACGGGTCGAGGCCGGTCTGCTGGCGATAGCGGGCCAGGGCGCGGACGAGAGCCGCCTCGCGCCAGTCGACGCCCAGCTCCAGCACCAGGCGGTTGAAGCCGTCGCTCTCGGCGCGGCCGGTCCAGATGGCGACGAAGGCGGCCTCGAAGGCGCTCTTCACGTCGGCGAAGGCCAGGTGCTCGCCCTGCTCGTCGCGCAGCACGAACTCGTGCACCCAGGTCGGCGAGATCAGGCCGTCGATGATCGGCTTCAGCTTGAAGCCGTCCTCGATCAACGCCTTCAGGCCCATGTGCTCGAGGATCGGCAGCACGTCGGCCAGGGGCGCGGCCGCCCCCGGACGATAGAGCTTGAACCGGAAGGTCATGGCGTCGTCGCCTTCACGGCGGAAGGCGCGCACGCGCACGGCCTCGCCGGACTTGATGTCGTCGACGACGGCGATGTCGGCCAGGGCTTCGGGGGCGTCGTACTGGTCGCGATAGCCGGGCGGGAAGCCGCCGGCCCAGCGCGACAGAGTGTCGACCACCGGACGTGTGGCGCCGCGCTCGCGGACAATGGCCTCGAAGCGGTCGTCCCAGGTGCGGGTGGTCTCGGCGATGGCCGCTTCCAGGGCCGGGACGTCGGGGTCGCCGTGCTGGCCCGGCTTGACGCCGAGAATGTAGTGCACCCGCGCCAGGGGCGCGTCGGAGAAGCTGGGATAATAGGCCGAGACCCGGCCCTCGAAGGCCTGGCTGAGCAGGTCGCCGGCCCGCTGGCGGACGCCGGAATCGTAGCGCTCGCGCGGCACGAACAGCAGAGCCGAGATGAAGCGGTCGAACGGGTCGCGGCGGGTGAACAGCCGCACGCGCGGACGGTCGTAGAGGTGCAGCACGCCCAGGGCCATGGAGAGCAGGTCGCCCTCCTCGATCTGGAACAGCTCGTCGCGCGGCCAGGTCTCGAGGATGTTGCGCAGGCGCTTGCCGTTGTGGCTGTCGGGATCCTTGCCGGCCTGATCGAGCACGTGTTCGACCTTGCGGCGGATCAGCGGCACCTCGTGGGCGGGGGTCTCGTAGGCCTCGGCGGTGAACAGGCCCACGAACCGGACCTCGCCGGAGGGCTTGCCGTCGGCGCCGTAGCGGCGGATGCCGACATAATCCATGTAGCCGCGGCGATGGACCTTGGAGCGCAGGTTCGACTTGGCCACGACCAGGGGCGCGCCCAGCAGCAGGTGGTCGCGGACCTGGGGCGACAGGATCGCCGGCTCGCTTTCGCGGCGCAGGACGGTGCGGGTCTGATCGCGCAGGACGCCGAGGCTGCCTTCCGGCTGGTACAGCGGCTCCTCGGCGGCATAGCCGCCGTCGGCGGTGCGGGGATAGTCGTAGACCCGCGCGCCCAGGAACACGAAGTGGTCGCCCTCCAGCCAGTCGAGGAAGGCCAGGCCCTCGTTGCGCTCTTCGGCGGGCAGGTCGACGCCGGCGCCGCGCAGTTCGTCGATCGTGCGGCGCATCAGGGCGCGCATGGCGTCGAAGTCGTCGACGGCCAGGTGGGCGTCGCCCAGGGCGTCGCGGACGGCGGTCAGCAGGGCCTGCTCGCGGTCGGCGCCGACCGGGTCGAGCCAGACCTGGATCAGCGAGCGGCGCTGGCCGGCCAGCTCGACCATCGGGTGGAACATGGCGCGGACCGTGAAGCCGGTCTCGGCGATGGCGCCCATGATCGAGTCGACGAGGAAGGGACGGTCGGGCTGGACGATCTCGAGCACGTCGCCGCCCTTGACGGTGCGCACCCGCAGGGCCAGCGGCTGGTCGGCGGAGGCTTCGGCGAAGGTCCAGAGGGCGGCCAGTTCGGCGGCGACGTCGCCGGCCTCGGCGCCCGGCAGCTCCTCGGCCGACCAGTCTTCCGACGCCAGGGTCGCGAACTGGGCCTGGGCCGGAGAGAGCGCGCCGCCCAGCGCCGTTGCCAGGGCCGCGCCTAAAGCGTTGGACGCCTGCTGGTTCGCCTTGCGGTCAATTTCGCCGACCATGGGTTTTCCTCGCGAATTTTTGGCGACAAACCTAGCTCTTTCCCGTGCGCGTTCAACCGACACGCCCGAGAACCGAACAATATTTTGCCTAATGCGCCAATATCCGAAGATCGCGCCACCCACATTTCTAGCGGCGCTGCATGACCGTCGATTGTTCGGAAATGCCGTTCCGAAAACGGAAGCGCCGCCGGTGGGGGGAGACCGGCGGCGCAGGCCCGCCTGGGGGGGGGAGGCGGGCGTTTTCCGCTTACGACGCGCCAGGTAAAGCAGGCTGGCGTCGCGCGGTGGCCGGGCTGGGGGCTCCCGGCTCCAGACTTAGATAGGCGCGCCCTTTCGGAATTTAAGCCCCTTTTTTCAAACTTGGCTTTTTTCTCGCCGAACCTCGTTTGGCTACGCCGGCCGGGCCGTGCTCGACCGCCTTGTCGCCGCTGGGATCACCGTCTTCCGACAGCAGGATGGCGATCCAGCGGGTGCCGTCGAACTGGGCCAGGATCAGCATCACCGCCACCGTCAGCGGCGTGGACAGGAACATGCCGGTGACGCCCCACAGGGCGCCCCAGACGGCCAGGGACAGCAGGACGACGGTCGGGTCCATGTTCAGGCTGTCGCCCTGCATTCGCGGCTGCACCACGTTGCCGACGACGAAGAAGATCACCTGCAAGGCCACGGCCAGGATCACCGCCGGCAGCAGGGAGTGGGGGAACTGCACCAGGGCGAAGACCGGCGGCAGGATGCAGCCGATGGCCCCGCCGATGATCGGTATGTAGCTGGCGATGAAGATCAGGAAGGCCCAGAAGAAGGCGTTGTCGAGCCCGACCAGGGCCATCACCGCCCAGGCCCCGACGGCGATCATCAGGCCCGTGACGGTCTGGATCCACAGGTACTGCTCGACCCCGTTGCGGATGCGCTGGAACAGCTCCATCGAGCGGTCGCGCTCGGCGCTGTGGGGGAACAGGGCGACGATCTTGCGCGAGAAGCCCCGGCGCGAGGCGACGATGAAGCCCAGATAGATCAGCACCAGCACGGCGTTGGAGGCGAAGTTTTGCAAGCTCTGGGCGGCGACCCCGACATATTGCTGCGGATTGAGCTGGGCGATCAGGTCGTCGATGGTCGGCGGCACGCGCATGCCCACCAGGCCCGTGACCTTGGCGATCACCTCGTTGAGGCGCGGGGCATAGGCCTTGGCCTGGCCGACGAAGCCAGCGCCGTTCTCGACCACGATCCACACCGAGCCGCCGAACAGCAGCAGCGACAGCACGATGGCCATCGGCAGGGCCAGCTTGGGCGGGAACTTCGGCACCCGGACCAGCAGCACGCGGGCGAAGCTGTCGATCATCACCGCCAGGAAGATGGCCAGGACCAGCGGCGTCAGGATCCCGCGCATGAAGTACATGGCGGCCCCGGCGGCCACCACCGCCAGGAAGACGACGGCGTTGCGGCTGGTGATCGAAGGCGTGGCGGTCGTCATCGACGGGAATCTCTGCTCACATAAGTCTCGGGAGCCATTGTTCAGGCCGATTGGCGGGAGACAAGGGCGCAGCTAGGCTTAAGCCTCAAACAAGTAGGGAAGTTGCGCATGACCCTGGCGATCGGCGACGGCGAGATCCTGATCGGGCTCTCTCAAGGCGGAGAGAGTGAAGGCCCCGTCACCCAGCGGCTCGACCGCTCCAACCGCCACGGCGTGGTGGCCGGCGCCACCGGCACCGGCAAGACGGTGACCCTGCAGGTCATGGCCCAGGCCTTCGCCGACGCCGGCGTGCCGGTGTTCGCCGCCGACGTGAAGGGCGACCTGTCGGGCGTCGCGGCCCCGGGAACGCCGAACGAGAAGATGCTGGCCCGCGCCGCCGCGATGGACATCGCGCTCGCCCCTGGCGCGCCGCCGACCATCTTCTGGGACCTGTTCGGCGAGAAGGGCCACCCGATCCGCACCACCATCTCGGAGATGGGTCCGGTGCTGCTGTCGCGCTTGCTGGAGCTCAACGACGTGCAGGAAGGGGTGCTGAACATCACCTTCCACGTCGCCGACAAGGACGGCCTGCTGCTGCTGGACCTGAAGGACCTGCAGGCGGCGCTGAAATACGTCGCCGACCACGCCGCCGACATCGGCACCCAATACGGCAACGTCTCGCCGGCCACGGTGGGGGCGATCCAGCGCAAGCTGCTGACCTTGCAGACCCAGGGCGCCGAGCACTTCTTCGGCGAGCCGGCCCTGAAGCTGGCCGACATCATGCGCATCGACGTGACCGGCCGCGGCTACGTCAACATCCTGGCGGCCGACAAGCTGATCCAGTCGCCCAAGCTCTATTCGACCTTCCTGCTGTGGCTGCTGTCGGAGCTGTTCGAGGAACTGCCCGAGGTCGGCGATCCGGAGAAGCCGAAGCTGGTGTTCTTCTTCGACGAGGCGCACCTGCTGTTCAACGACGCCCCCAAGCCGCTGATCGAGAAGATCGAGCAGGTGGTGCGGCTGATCCGCTCCAAGGGCGTGGGCATCTATTTCGTCACCCAGAACCCGGCCGACATTCCCGACGCGGTGCTGGGCCAGCTGGGCGCCCGGGTGCAGCACGCCCTGCGCGCCTACACCCCCGCCGACCAGAAGGGGCTGAAGGCGGCGGCCCAGTCGTTCCGGGTCAATCCGGCCTTCGACACCGCCGAGACCATCCAGGCCCTGGGCGTGGGCGAGGCGCTGATCTCGGTGCTGGACGCCAAGGGCGCGCCGACCGTGGTGCAAAAGACCCTGATCCGCCCGCCGGCCTCGCGCCTTGGACCGCTGACGCCGGAAGAGCGCGCCGCCGCCATCGCCAAGAGCCCGGTGGCGGGCCTCTACGACCAGGTGCAGGACCGCGCCTCGGCCTACGAGACTCTGCAAGGCCGCGCGGCCCAGGCCCAGAAGGACGCCGCCGCCGCGGAGGACGCAGCCGAGGCTGAGCGTCAGCGGGCGGCGGAAGCGAAGGTGCGCGAGCGCGAACGGGTGCGGGAAGAGCGCGAGGATGCGCGGGCTTCGCGCCCCCGCGCCTCGAACCGCCAGGGCATGGCCGAGACCTTCGCCAAGTCGCTGATCCGCACGGTGGCGTCCCAGGCGGGGCGAGAGATCATGCGCGGGCTGCTGGGGGGCCTGAGCAGAAGGCGGTAGTTTTCAAACCCTCTCCCTGAAGGGAGAGGTGTCCGCGAAGCGGACGGAGAGGGAAGCGGCTGCGAAGTCGACCATCTCGGCGGAGGCTGAAAACGGCCCCCCTTCGGCGCTTCGCGCCACCTCCCCCAGGAGGGGGAGGGTTTCTATGCCCTGACCGACTCCGCCAGCGCCCGCGCCAGTTGCTCGATGCGGAACGGCTTGCGCAGGACCGGCCAGGGCAGGTCTTCCAGGGCCGCGGCCAGGCGGTCGCCGGCGTAGCCGGTGGTCAGGAGGACGGCGGTGTCGGGGGCGCGCTGGACGACGGCGCGGGCCAGTTCGACGCCGCTGACGCCGCCGGGCATGACCAGATCCGACAGCAGCACGTCGAACGGCTCGGTCTCGACCTCCAGCAACGCCAGGGCGGCCGGCCCGTGCTCGGCGACCACGACAGCGCAGCCCATTTCCAGCAACGCCCCTTCGGTGATGGCCCGCACGCTGGCGTCGTCCTCGACCAGCAGCACCCGCAGACCCGACAGGTCGGCGGCGGGCGCGGCCTGCGGCGTGACCGCGCCGGCCGCGTCGGGTTCGGCGGCGGGCAGGTGGAGCGACACGGTAGTGCCCCGGCCCTCCTGGCTGTCGATGGTCACCGCTCCGCCGCACTGGCGCACGAAGCCATAGACCTGGGCCAGGCCCAGCCCCGTGCCCTTGCCGACCTCCTTGGTGGTGAAGAACGGCTCGAACACCCGGGCCAGCACTTCGGGCGACATGCCATGGCCGGTGTCGGTCACCGCCACGCAGACATAGTCGCCGGCCGGCGCCTCGCCCGCCTGGCCGTCGGCCAGCCGCTCGGCGCGGACCGAGACGGTGATGGTCCCGGCGTCGGGCGTGGCGTCGACGGCGTTGACCACCAGGTTGAGCAGGGCCGCCTCCAGCTGGGCGGCGTCGACGCGGCTGGAGCCCGCCTTGGGATCGGCCTCGACCACCAGGGTCTTGGCGTCGCCGGCGGCGCGGCGGACCAGCGGCTCGACCTGCAGGATCAGGCCGGCCACGTCGACGACCTCCAGCTTCAGCTCCTGACTACGCGAGAAGGCCAGGAGCTGGCGGGTCAGGCGCTCTCCGCGCTGGCCGGCGGCCAGGGCCGCCTCACCCAGGCGCTTGACCCGGGCGACCTCGTCGGGCCGCTTGAGGATCATGTCCAGCCCGCCGATCATCACCGTCAGCAGGTTGTTGAAGTCGTGGGCCACCCCGCCGGTCAGGCGGCCGACGGTCTCCAGCCGCTGGGACTGGGCCAGGGCCGCCTCGGTCTTGGCGCGCTCGGCGATGCTGGCCTCCAGGGCCGCCGTGCGCTCGATGACGCGGGCCTCCAGCTCCAGGGTGGTCTCGATGACCTCGGTATTGTCGAAGCAGCTGCCGATATAGCCCTGGAACTGGCCGTAGGCGTCGTGGCGCGGCGCGCCGGCGCTGCTGATCCAGCGCCAGGCCCCATCGGCGCGGCGCAGGCGGAAGGCGGCGCGGAACGGCCGGCGGGCCTGGGTGGCGACCCGCACCTCGGCCTCGGCCGGTTCCAGGTCGTCGGGGTGGACGCCGTCGGCCCAGCCCCGCCCATGCTCCTCCTCCAGCGACCGGCCGGTGAACTTCAGCCAGGCGTCGTTGAACCAGGTGCAGTCGCCGCGCACGTCGGAGATCCAGATCATCACCGGGGCGGCGTTGGCCACGCCCCGGAACTGCTCCTCGCTGGTGCGCAGGGCCGCCTGGGCGCGGCGCTCGCGGCTGACATCGCGGAAGGTGATGGCCAGGCCCTCGCTGATCCGCACGCCCGACGAGCGCACCCAGCGCTCCTCGCCATCGATCACCCGCATCACCTCCAGGTCGTCCGGCCCGCCCTCGTCGAGCAAGCGCTTGAGGCGGTCGATCATCTGCGGACCGGTGGCGTCGCGGAAGACGTCGCGCACCCGGCGGCCGACCAAGGTCGAGACCCCCTTGGGCCGCATGGCCTGAGCGGCGGGATTGGCGTAGGTCCAGCGGAAGTCGGCCACCTCGCCGCCGCGCCGGATCGGCTCGAGGATGACGAAGGCGTCGAGCGAGGCCTCCTGGGCGATGCGGAACCGCTCCTCGGCGGCCAGGCCGCTGCGCACGGCCAGGCGTAGGGCGGCGACGACCAGCACGATGACCGCGCCGCAGGCGCAGAAGGTGGCCAGCTGGGCGGTCTCGGTGGCGCTGAGCGCGTCCATCCACACTATACGGACGATCAGGCCGGCGGCGACCACCGAAAGCAGGCCGGTCCAAAGTCCGCCGACCAGGGCCGCCACCATGACGGCGACGAAGAAGGTCGGGAAGTTGGTCGGATAGTCGGTGACCGCGGCCGCCAGATAGCGTGCCGGCACGGCCACGCCCACGGCGGCGGCGGCCAGGCAGAACCGGAGGATCGGCCGATCGACGGACGAGGCGAAACGGATCGCCGTCCGACTGAGGAATTGGCCCATGCCGTCGCCCTAGGTCACGCCGCACGCCCCCTGGAGGGCGTTTTCGCTAACGCCCATCATTGGCCAAGGTTCCAGCCAAGGTTAAAGACGGCAGGGCGCGGTCAGGCCGCGCCGCGCACCAGGGTCTCGGACGTCTCGGACACGGTCTCCGCGGCGGCTTGGGGCGCGACCGCGACGGTGGCGCTGGCCAGGGTCCAGGCGGTCAGGCTGTCGATCGGACCCGGACGGCCGATGGCGTAGCCCTGCAGTTCGGCGCAGGCCTCGCCGCGCAGGAAGTCGATCTGCTCCTGGGTCTCGACGCCCTCGGCCACGACCGGGATCTCCAGGCTGCGGCCCAGGCCCAGCACGGCGCGCACGATGACGGTGGCGCGGTCGTGGCGGTGGATGTTCTCGACGAAGCTCTTGTCGATCTTGATCTTGTCGAACGGGAACGACTGCAGGGTCGACAGCGACGAGAAGCCGGTGCCGAAGTCGTCCATGGCGATGCGCACGCCCAGGGCCTTCAGGCGGCGCAGGTTGTCGAGCGCGCGCTGATAGTCCTTGAACAGGGCGCTTTCGGTGATCTCCAGTTCCAGCCGCGACGGCGACAGGCCGGACGCGATCAGCACCTCGTGCACCAGGGTCGGCAGGTTGGGCTGGTTCAGCTGCAGCGGCGACAGGTTGACGGCGATGCGCAGCGGGCGGTCCCAGCTGGCGGCGTCGGCGCAGGCGCGGCGCAGGACCCATTCGCCCAGCTGGGTAATCAGGCCGTTTTCCTCGGCCACCGGGATGAAGTCGAGCGGCGGGACCATGCCGCGCACCGGATGCTTCCAGCGGACCAGGGCCTCGAAGCCGCAGACCTCGCCGTCGGCGGCGCGGGCGAGCGGCTGGTAGAACACCATCAGCTCTTCGTCGATGATCGCCTGGCGCAGCTCGCGGGCCAGGGTGCGGCGCTCGCGGATGGTCTCGTCCATCTCGCGCTTGAAGAAGCGATAGACGCCGCGGCCGCTTTCCTTGGCGCGGTAGAGGGCCATGTCGGCGTTGGCCAGCAGGGCCTCGGCCGTGCGGCCGTCGTCGGGGAACATCGACACGCCCAGGCTCGCGCCCATGGCCAGGTCCTGGCCCTCGTACTGGGCGGGCAGGGACAGCTGTTCCAGCACCCGCCCGGCCAGCTCGGCGGCGGTCGCGGCCTGATCGCCGGCGGCGATCTGGACGATGATGAACTCGTCACCGCCCAGGCGCGCGGCGAAGGACGGGGCGCTCACCGAGTCCTGAAGCCGGCGCGCGGCCTCGACCAGCAGGGCGTCGCCCGCCAGGTGGCCGTGCAGGTCGTTGGCTTCCTTGAAGTGGTCGAGGTCGATGCAGACCAGCGACAGGCTCTCGCCCGAGGCCTCGACGCGATCGAGCGCGGCGGCCAGGCGGGTCTGCAGCGAATTGCGGTTGGGCAGGCCGGTCAGGCCGTCGTGCTCGGCCAGATAGCGGATCTTCTCCTCGGCCGAGCGGCGCTCGCGCAGGTCGCGGATGGCCAGCACGGTGAGGCCCGAGGTCTCGGTGCGGGCGCCGTCGTCCATCAGGCGCGAGAACACCTCGACCGGAATGGCGCGGCCGCCTTCGGCAGGCTGAAGAAGTCCTTCGCGGCGGACGTCGTCGCGCGACTGCTCCTTGCCGTCGAAGGTCAGCATGGCGTTGTAGAGCGGCTTGCCGACCAGGGTGGCCAGCGGCGCGCCGGCCAGCTCGCAGAAGGCGGCGTTGGCGTCGTTGATGCGGCCGTCCTGGACCACGACGATGCCTTCATAGGCGGCGTTGGCCAGGCGGCGGATGCGGTCGAGGGCCGAACGGCTGGTCGACGATTCGATGGTCACCGCGCCCAGGCCGCCCAGGATGATCAGGCCGGTGATCGAGGTCACGGCCAGGGTCAGGACGCCGCCCGACAGCAGTTGCTCGGGGACGATGACGTTGGCGTCGGGCATGATGGTCACCGCGCCCATGCCGGTGAAGTGCAGGCCGCAGACGCCGAGCGTCAGCACGCCGCCGCCGATCAACTGCTTGGTCAGGCTGCGGGCGCGGCCGGCGATGACCAGGGCGGTCGACGACAGGGCCACGCCGATCAGCACCGACACCGCGACGGTGGCCTGTTCCCAGACCACGTGGCCCTGGGTCACGAAGGCCGACATGCCGGTGTAGTGCATGGCGCCGATGCCCAGGCCCAGCATCAGGCCCCCGGCGCAGTCGTTGGTGCGGGTGCGCTCGGCCGAGGCCACGGCGAAGCCGGCCGCCATGAACAGCACGGCGATCATCAGGGACAGCAGGGTGCCGGCGGGGCTGTAGCCCGTCTTCAGGCCCGGGTCGTAGGCGACCATGCCGATGAAGTGCGTGGCCCAGACCCCCGAGCCGGCGACGAGGCCGGTCAGCAGCAGCCAGGCGCCCCGGACAAGCCCTCGCGCGCCCCTCAGGCGCGAGAACAACCGGAAAGCCGTGAAGCACGCGGCGAAGCAAACGAGCCCAGCGATGAGCACGAGCCGGAAGTCATGCTGCCCGGTCAGGCAGGTCAGAACCTTCAGCAATGGCAGTCCCCCAGATGGTACGGCTCATCATTAAAGGGGAAGATGCAAAAAAAGCGTTTCTATCTTGGCTCGAGCGGCAAATGCAGGCGCCGCGCCCGCGGCGGCTATCCACGCGCTACGCAGGCGATGCGTTCGCGATTTCCTTAATTACGCATACTAGGCGCAGAAGAAACAAGTTCGGCCTTGAGCCAGCGGCTCGTCACATCGTTTTAACTGAAACTAAAGTCTTTAGCGCCGGCCTAAACCAAGCTCGAAATCGTCGGAAACCGGTAAAAGCCGTCAGAGACATGCTCAAGCCGAGAGCGGTCGTATGAAATTTCGCTGATGCGCCAAGGAAAGCATGTGCACGTGCCAACTGGTCAGCTAAAAGGCCCGCCTAGCGTTCAAACAGGACAGCAGGAAACCCATGCGCGTTGCGATGATCGGGACTGGTTACGTCGGCTTGGTGTCGGGTGCGTGTTTCGCGGACTTCGGTCACGTGGTGACGTGCATCGACAAGGATCCGCGCAAGATCTCGCGGCTGCTGGCCGGCGAGATCCCGATCTTCGAGCCGGGGCTGGACGATCTGGTCGCCCGTAACGTCCGCGAAGGCCGGCTGTCGTTCACTCTGGAAGGGGCCCAGGCGATCAAGGACGCCGATGCGGTGTTCATCGCCGTCGGCACGCCCACGCGCCGCGGCGACGGCCATGCCGACCTGTCTTACGTCTATGCGGCCGCCGAGGAGATCGCCGGCCTGATCGACGGCTTCACGGTGATCGTCAACAAGTCGACCGTACCGGTCGGCACCGGCGACGAGGTCGAGGCCATCGTCAGGCGGGTCAATCCGAACGCCCAGTTCGCCGTGGTCTCCAACCCCGAGTTCCTGCGCGAAGGCGCGGCCATCGAGGACTTCAAGCGCCCCGACCGCGTGGTGGTGGGCACGGAAGACGAGCGCGCCCAGGCGGTGATGCGCGAGCTCTATCGCCCGCTGAGCCTCAACGAGACCCCGATCGTCTTCACCGGCCGCCGCACCAGCGAGCTGATCAAGTACGCCGCCAACGCCTTCCTGGCGATGAAGATCACCTTCATCAACGAAATGGCCGACCTGTGCGAAAAGGTCGGGGCCGACGTCCAGCAGGTGGCCAAGGGCATTGGCCTGGACAAGCGGATCGGCGCCAAGTTCCTCAACGCCGGCCCCGGCTACGGCGGCTCGTGCTTCCCCAAGGACACCATCGCCCTGGTCAAGACCGCGGCCGACTATGGCGCCCCCACGCGCCTGATCGAGACCACGGTGGCGGTCAACGACGCGCGCAAGAAGGCCATGGCCGAGAAGGTCGCCGCCGTGCTGGGCACGGACGATCTGGCCGGCAAGACCGTCGGCGTGCTGGGCGTGACCTTCAAGCCCAACACCGACGACATGCGCGACGCCCCCAGCCTCGACATCCTGCCGGCCCTGCAGGCCAAGGGCGCCAAGGTTCAGGCCTTCGATCCCGAAGGCCGCCACGAGGCCGAGCACCTGCTGCCGGGCGTCACCTTCGTCGCCGGTCCCTACGAGGCCGCGCAAGGCGCCGACGTGCTGCTGATCCTCACCGAATGGGACCAGTTCCGCGCTCTCGACCTGGAGCGCCTGAAGGGCCTGCTCAACGCTCCGGTCGTCGTCGACCTGCGCAACGTCTACAAGCCTCATGAAATGGTACGCGCCGGCTTCACCTACGCTTCGGTGGGCCGCGCATGATCAAGGGACCGGTAATCGTAACCGGGGCGGCGGGGTTCGTCGGCATGCACGTCGCCGAACACCTGCTGGATCGCGGCGAGACCGTGATCGGCGTCGACAACTTCAACGACTACTATGAGCCGCGCCTGAAGCAGGCGCGGCACGCCCGGCTCGAGGGCCGCCCAGGCTTCACCATGGTGCGCATGGACGTCGCGGACAACGCGGCGTTCGACGCCCTGGTGCGTGAGAACGCCGTCAAGCGCATCGTCCACCTGGCCGCCCAGGCCGGGGTCCGCTACTCGATCGACAATCCGTTCGCCTATGAACGAAGCAACTTGGCCGGCCACCTGACGGTGCTGGAGGCCGCGCGCCGTAACGAGGTCGAGCATCTCGTCTATGCGTCGTCGAGTTCGGTCTATGGCGATCGCCCCCTGGCCGGCGCGGGCTTCAAGGAAACTGACCCCGTCGATGCGCCCGTGTCGCTCTACGCTGCCACCAAGCGCGCCGACGAGCTGATGAGCATCAGCTACGCCAAACTCTACGGCGCGCCGATGTCGGCCCTGCGGTTCTTCACGGTCTACGGTCCGTGGGGACGTCCGGACATGGCCTATTATGGCTTCACCCACAAGATTCTCGCGGGCGAGCCGATCGAGGTCTACGGCGAAGGTAAGATGGCCCGCGACTTCACCTTCATCGACGACATCGTCGCCGGCGTGGTGGGCGTGCTCGACAACCCGCCGCCGTCGGGCTCGCACGAGATCTACAACATTGGCGACAGCGATCCCGTCGGCCTGATGGACATGATCACGACGCTCGAACAGGCCATCGGCCGCGAGGCGATCAAGATCATGCGCCCCATGCAGCCGGGTGATGTGACCGCGACCTATGCGGACGTGAGCAAGCTCCACGCACTTACCGGCTACAAGCCGAAGGTGGCGCTAGCAGAAGGCCTGGGTCGCTTCGCGACGTGGTACAAGACCTTCTACCCCGCGCCTTGACGGCGCGGGTTCCGCGGCGGGGTTTAAACTTCGTTCAGCGGTAAAGGAACACGATAGCCGTTCGCGTGAGGCCGCTTGGTTCGACGGAGACGGTTTATTTAAATGCGCTGGAGCGACCTTTTCCAAGGTTCAGCCCGCACGCCTTCCATCCCTGAGGGCGTGGTGGTTTTCGCTGTCGGCGACATCCATGGCCGCGCCGATCTCGCCGACCGGATCCTCGACGTGGTGCGCGCCGAAGCCGAGGACACTCCGGCCTCGCGCGTCATCTTGGTGGGCCTGGGCGACTATGTCGACCGCGGCCCCCAGAGCTGCGAGGTGATAGACACGCTCGTCGATCTGCATACCCACCCCAAGATCGAGATGCGCTGCCTTCGCGGGAACCACGAGCACGTGCTGGTC
Source organism: Caulobacter hibisci (assembly GCF_016135805.1). Lineage (GTDB taxonomy): Bacteria > Pseudomonadota > Alphaproteobacteria > Caulobacterales > Caulobacteraceae > Caulobacter > Caulobacter hibisci. Next base: position 1,342 of record NZ_JADWOX010000017.1, on the reverse strand, counting down.
GACTTCTTGGACAACGCCGCCGCAGGTCCGGCCTGGTGCGAATTCGGCGGCCGCGAGACGCTGGCTTCCTACAACATCAAGGCCCCGGCCGACCCGCTCGATGCGCCGGCTTGGGAGGCGACCCGCGCCAAGTTCAACGCCACCCTCCCGCTGGCCCATCGCGCCTTCCTGCAGACCCTGGCTCTGCGCTGCGTGATCGGGGATTATGTCTTCGTCCACGCGGGCCTGCGCCCCGGGGTGTCGTTGCAACGACAGCGCGAAAACGACATGCTCTGGATCCGAGAGCCGTTCCTCAACGGACGACGCCTGTTCCCCAAGATGGTCGTGCACGGACATACGCCGACGGAAACAGTTCATGTGGACGATCGGCGAATCGGTCTCGATACCGGCGCCTACGCGACTGGCGTTCTCAGCGCCATTCGGCTGGAGGGGCGGGCCCGGCACCTGATCCATACCACCCCCAATGCCGGGCGCGTGGATCTCTCCAGCATCGAGATTTGATCTCCTGACGACGCAACGGAACACGCAGGGCGCGCGCCTTAAACAAAGAGGACGGCGGCGCTTACAACCTGTCCGGTTTAGATGAAGCCATCTGAACCGGATAAGATTAGGTCAGCACGTCGAGGCCTATGGCGGAGCCGCCGGTGCTGTAGAGGTAGTACTTCACGCCGCTTAGCAACACGGAGCCGTCGTATTCCAGCTTAGTCACGGCCGCTCCCTTCAGGTCCGTGACCGTCACGGCGCCCTGATCATAGGTCCGCGCGCTGCCGGCAAGACTTATTGCCCCGTCGGCGGAGAGCACGACGCGGCCCGAACTGTCCACCTTCAGCGCGGAAGTGGTGACGATCACGTCCTTGGCGCCGAAGTTGGTCACCTTGTCCAGACCAAGGCCCAATCCCAGGCCGTTGTCGAAGAAGAAAAGCTGGCTCTTGGCGTCGGTCGCATCGCCCTTCAGGACGTCGGCGCCAAGGCCGCCTTCCAGGGCGCCCTTCGGACGAACCGAAGCATCGGCGTACACAAAGTTTCCATTCTCGTCCGAACCCAGCAACCGCAGATTTGATACAGCTGAAAGGGTGACCGTGTCGGTTCCCTTCGGCGCGTCGATCGCCACCTTGCCACCGCTCAACGCGATGATGCCGTCACCATTGCCGTCGTAGATCTTGGCGCTGGTCACAAGCAGATCATTCGCGCCGAAGCCAACGATCTTGTCGGCGCCCGACTTGGCGGCCAGATCGAAGTAGAACACGTCCTGACCAATCGTCGCGGTGTAGACATCGTTGGTGCAGGCCGAACCGTCGGTGACGTTCGCGCCATCCAGCGGGCCCGGCGCCTTGGGCGGCGT
>NZ_JADWOX010000016.1 GCF_016135805.1 Caulobacter hibisci | reverse complement strand
GGGGGGGGGGGTGGTGGGGGGGGGCGCGGTGGCTCGGCCCCCGCCGCCCCCGGCCCCCCCCCCCCCGCCCGCCCCCGCCCGCGGGGGGGGGGGGGGGGCGCCGCCCCCCCCCCCCCCCCCACGTTTTCAGCTGCCGCGGCTATGGCCGGTTTCGCAGCCGCTCCCCCCACCGATCGCTGCGCGATCGCCTCCCCCAGAGGGGGAGGTTCGTCTTTGGCACTTCCCACCTGATCAACGTTCTCTAAAATGAGCGTTTGAACGAGGACCGCGCCCGTAAGAGGTTACAGCGGCCCGGCAGGAGGATCCCCATGCGCGACTACCTGAAGTTCTACATCGACGGCCAGTGGGTCGAGGCCAAGTCCAACAAGACGGTGGACGTCATCAATCCCGCCACCGAGGCCGTCGCCGGCCGGGTGACCCTGGGCTCGGTGGAAGACGTAGACGCTGCCGTCCGCGCCGCGCGCAAGGCCTTCGCCAGCTATTCCCAGACCAGCCGCGAAGAGCGCATCGACCTGCTCGAGCGGATCATCTCCGAGTACCAGAAGCGCTTCGAGGACATGGCCAAGGCCATCACCGAGGAGATGGGCGCCCCCGCGTGGCTGGCCCAGCGCGCCCAGGCGGCGATGGGGATCGCCCACGTCCAGACCTCGCTGCAGGTGCTGAAGGACTACAAGTTCGAGGAAGACCGCGGCACGACGCGCCTGGTCAAGGAGCCGATCGGCGTCTGCGCCTTCATCACGCCGTGGAATTGGCCGGTGAACCAGATCGCCTGCAAGGTCGCGCCGGCCCTGGCCGTCGGCTGCACCATGGTGCTGAAGCCCTCGGAAGTGGCCCCGTTCTCGGCCTGGATCTGGACCGAGATCCTCGAAGCCGCCGGCGTGCCGGCCGGCGTGTTCAATCTGGTCAATGGCGACGGGCCCACCGTCGGCGCGGCCCTGTCCAGCCATCCTGAAGTCGACATGGTGTCGTTCACCGGCTCGACCCGCGCCGGCATCGAGGTGGCCAAGAACGCGGCCCCGACCGTCAAGCGCGTGCACCAGGAGCTAGGCGGCAAGAGCCCCAACATCATCCTCGACGACGCCGACTTCCAGCGCGCGGTCGGCGGCGGCGTGGCCTCGGTGATGATGAACTCGGGCCAGTCGTGCAACGCGCCGACCCGGATGCTGGTCCCCGCGCCGCGCATGGACGAGGTGATCGCCATCGCCAAGGCCGCCGCCGAGGCCCACACGGTCGGCGACCCCAGCGGCAATTCCAAGCTCGGCCCCGTCGTCTCCGAAGTGCAGTGGACCAAGATCCAGGGCCTGATCCAGAAGGGCGTCGATGAGGGCGCGACCCTGGTGGCCGGCGGCCCCGGCAAGCCCGAGGGGCTGGAGACCGGCTACTACGTCAAGCCGACCGTCTTCGCCAACGTCACCCCCGACATGACCATCGCCAAGGAAGAGATCTTCGGCCCGGTGCTGGCCATCCTCGGCTATGACGGCGTCGACCAGGCCGTCGAGATCGGCAACGACACCGAATACGGCCTGGCCGCCTACGTCTCCGGCGGCGACCAGGGCGATGTCCGCAAGGTCGCGGCCAAGCTGCGCGCCGGCCAGGTGATCCTCAACGGCGCCAGCCCCGACCTGATGGCCCCGTTCGGCGGCTACAAGATGAGCGGCAATGGCCGCGAATGGGGCGACCACGCCTTCGGCGAGTTCCTGGAGACCAAGGCCGTGCTGGGCTATTCGCCCAAGCAGGCGGCGGAGTAGCCCCTTACAGGGAAGCGGGCGCGGCGGCCTGCCGTCGCGCCCGGATGTCCCGCAACAGAGCCTGCGCTTCCTTGGCTTCGTCGCGGCCATAGGGATCGCCGGCCAGTGGGCTGAGGATCCGCTCGGCCTTGGCGTCGTCGCCGGCGGCGATGAAGGCCTTGCCGGCCGCGAAGCGGACCTCTGCGATCTCGGGGGCCAGTTTGGTCGCCCGCTCCAGCAGGCTCAGCAGCTCGGCGTCGGGCGGGCCGTCGGTCATCCGCGTGCGGGCCAGGGTGTAGAGCGTCAGGTAGTTGTCGGGCTCGATCTTGGCGGCCTTGGCCAGGTAGGGCTGGGCCTCGGCGAACAAGGCCGCGCGTCGGGCGGGATCGGCCTGGCCGGCCTCGACCTTGCTGGCGGCCATCAGCTGCAGGGCCTCCAGGTTGCCCCCGTCCTCGTTGAGCAGACCCGCCAGCAGCGCCTCGCCGACGGCGCGGTCGCCCAGCTTGATCTCGACCCGGGCCTGGGCGGCGCGGGCGAAGCGATCGTCCGGCCGCGCCGCTGCGGCCCTGCGGATCTTTTTCAGCACCACCTCGGGCTTGTAGGGCAGCGGGGTCTTCAGGCGCTGGCTCAGCAGCAGCAGGTCGTCGGCGCCGGCCGATAGGCGGGTGATGCGGATCTCGGGTTCGGCCGGCGCTGTGCGGGTCAGGGCGACGGCGGGCGTGGGCATGGACGCATACCGCCTCAGCTCGGTCGCCATCTTGTCGGCCGGCTGGCCGAACACCGCCTCCCAGGCGGCCATGCGGTCGCCCTTGCCGCCCTCGATGCGCTTCAGGTAGTCGACCAGCTTGGCCCGCCGCTGCGGGTCGGACCACAGATAGTGGACGAGCAGCCAGATCTGGGTGTCGAGCCGGGCCTCCCGCGGAGGGTCCTCGGTCACCAGGGTTCCGGGCCTGTCGGCGATTTCCATGTTCGTCCGCTGTTCGTACCACGGATAGTGGGCGAGCAGCCAGATCTGGGTGTCGAGCTGGGACCCCCGCGGGTCGTCCTCGGTCGCCAGGGTTCTGGGCCTGTCGAGGATCTCTTTCATCGGCAGCCAGCCGCCCTGCAGCGAGGGCGAAGCCCACAACGGCGAATTGACGCCGACGGTGACCTTCCCGGGGGTCAGGATCGAGGCGCTGAAATACATTCCCAGCCCCGCGGTCAGCCAGTCCGGATAGGCATAGGGAAAATTATGCTTGAAGAAGTGGGCGCCGTAGGCCGCCAGCAGGGCGTCCTCCGAGGAGTCGGGCTGCCTGCGCTGCACGTGCCCAAACGAGGATCTTGAATCGCCGTCGAACCGCGAGCTGATCAGGCTGGTGATGAACACGTCGTCCAGGCTGGCGAAGGTGTTGCACAGGATAAGCTCAGGCGCGTCGGGATAGAACTTCTGGTACTGGACGGCGCTCCTGAACAGATAGACCGGCAGCTTGCGCCCAGGGGGATCGGCGAGATTGAACTGCCGGCGCAGCAGGCCGTCGAAATCCTCCAGCAGCGCGGCCCGCCGGCGCAGGCGCTCGACGTCGCCGGTGGCGTACACCACGAAGTGGCGGCTTTCGGCCTTGAACCACTCGCCCCGGGCCTGGGGCGTGACCACGACGCCGTCCTCCGAGTCCTGCGCCTCGGGTGTCGCTTCGGGTGTCGCCTGGGGTGTCGTCTGAGCGTGGCTCGTGCCTCCCGCCAGGATGGCCAGCGCCGCGAGGCCGGCGAAAACCCGGCCGGCCAGTATCGCGCCGACCGAAAACCTGCTGCGTCCGTCCAAGCCTGAAATCTCCGCGCGTCGCCTATAGAGGAAGTCAACCTTAGGGTCGGTCTCCGGCGCGATCAACCCTTTGACGGGAGCGCTGGAGCGCGGGCGGCCTCACCACTTCACGCTGGCCCGCGTCAGCACCAGGGTCTTGTCCGAGATGCCCCAGCCCATCAGCCCCTCGGGCTTGGCGCCCGGCGACGGTGCGGCGCGGGGCCAGCCTTCGCGGACCTCGAGGGCGGCGGCCTCGACGCGGCCGGTTCCGTTCAGGCGGCTGAAGCTGAGGGTCACGCCGTTGGGATCGGGGGCGTGGTAGGTCAGGCTGGACCATTCGCCGGGCTTGGTGGTCAGGGGCACCGGGCGGCCGTTCAGCCGGGCGCCGGCCAGCATGCCGTCGGCCTTGATCCGCAGGGTGACGTATTCGGCGCCGGGGCCGGGGATCACCCGGGCCAGCAGACGCTCGCCGGCCTGTTCGACGACCAGCTGCGGTGGATCCAGCGGCACGGGCCGGGCCTCGGCCAGCCAGGCCTTGGAGCGGAAGAACGGCGCCAGCTCGCCTTGCGTCGGCGTGCCGCCCTGGGCGGTGAGGGCCCCGCGCGACCAGGCGTCCAGCCGGGGCAGGGTCGAGATGCGCCAGGCGCGGCCGGTCGACAGGTCCGACAGGTGGGCGGCTTCGGTCAGTTCCGGCCGGGCCGGGCTGGCGCCGGCCAATACGGCGTAGGCCACCAGGCCCGCGCCCAGTCCGACGACCAGGGTGGCGGGGATGGCCGCCAGCTTCAGGGCCGAGAAGTCGTGGGCCAGGGGGATCAGGGCGGGCAGGGCCAGCAGGCCGAACGCCGCCAGGACCGCCGGCAGGCCAACGCCGAGGCCCGCGAAGGTCCAGCCGCCCCAGGCCCCGACCTGGGCGACCACGGCCACGGCGGCCAGGGCGACGAAGAAGGTCAGGGCCAGGGCGACCTTCTTGTTGCGCGTGCCGCCCTTGGCCAGCACCAGCACCGCCGCCAGGGCCGCGACCAGCAGCGGCCAGGTGGTCATCACCGAGCCGCCGGGCAGCAGCACCATGGTCGCGATCGCCAGGATCAGCAGGCCAAACAGCGCTCCGATCCAGGCCCCCAGCACGCCCACCGGCTTGCCCAGCGACGCCCAGACCAGCACGGCGGCGGCGACGCCCAGGCCCAGGCCGATCGGGTCCAGGGCCGGCGGGCCGCCGATCAGGCAGCAGACGCCGCCGGCCGCCAGGGCCAGCAGGCTGGGCCAGATCCGCGCCGCGCCCTTGGCCTGGCCGATCACCACGGCCAGGGCGGTGCCAACGAGCAGCGCCGTGCAGCCCAGCAGCAGCGGGTCGAACCGGCCGAGCAGGGCGTAGTGGGCCTGCACGTCGGCGATCCCCAGCAGCTTGCCGGCCAGGTGCAGGACCAGGCCGCCGGAGACGCCGACCAGCAGGAAGCCGCACAGGCCCTTCAGCAGTTCGACGGCGCTGGTCCCGCGGATCATCAGGCCGCGCACCAGGGCGTATAGCACCAGCACCCCGGCCAGGGCCAGCAGGCCCCAGGCGACCGGGGCCGGATAGCTGACCATCACCAGGCCGAAGAGGTCCGAGTAGACCGCGTTGGGGGCCTTGGCCGGCAAGTCGGCCGAGGTCGCCAGGGCCCGCACGGTCGGCAGCACCTGGTCGCCCAGGTGCTGCAGGCTGCCCTGGTCCAGGTGGTCGGCGCGGGCCAGGGGCGTGTGATAGGCCAGCTGGTCGTCGATGAAGGCGAAGTTCAGCCCCGGCAGGCCCGCCTTCACCGCGTGGGTGAAGTCGGTGTCGTTGGGCATCTTCTCATAGACCGCCGCGGCCAGGGAGTTGGCGGCGGGACGATGGGCCTCGCGGGCGAACAGGGCCATCAGGGCGCCGTTGCCGGGACCGGTCTGGAACATCGCCGCCCGGCCGGAATCGCCGCGCGCCTCCATGTTGATCACCATCCCCACCCGCTCGCGCAGGGGATCGCGGGCGAAGAAGGCCTCGGCGCCGAGCAGGCCCTGCTCCTCGCCGTCGGTGAACAGGAAGATCACGTCACGCGCCGGCGGCGGGCCGGCCTTGAGGGCGCGGGCGACTTCCAGGGCGGTCGCCACCCCGGCCGCGTCGTCGGCGGCGCCGGGCGAATTGGCCACCGAGTCGTAGTGGCTCATCACCAGCACGGCGGGCTTCCTGCGATCCTGGCCCGGCAGCACGCCGATGACGTTCTGCACCGAGCCGGCGATCAGGCTGCGGCCGTCGCCGCGCGGGCCGACATAGCCCTCGCCGGGGCGCACGGTCAGCTCCAGGCCCAGGGCCGTGATCCGCCCCATCAGGTGGTCGCGCACCCGGACGATGTCGGTCGAGCCGGTCGGGTGGGGGCGCAGGGCGATGGTCCGCACGTCGGCCATGGCCCGCGTGGCCGAGAAGGCGTCGGGCGGCGCGGTGGCGGGCTGGGGCGGCGGAGCGCGCTGGGCCAGGGCGGCCAGGGCCAGGCCCAGCAGCAGGCAGATCCAGAAGCCCAGGAGTCTGATCGCTTTCATCCGCGGCTCGCCCTCGCATCCATCCCGGCGGCTGGCCCGCGCCGGGTGAGGTTGGAGGCACGAGGGTGGGGGTGTTCGCGCGGCGGGGGAACGGGGAAAGGCGGCGGGACGGACGAAAATGGGCCGCCGGACCTGAACGACGGCCAGGGGGCGGGTCAGGGTTTTCCCTAGCATGGCCGCAACCGCTCATCGGGCTATGGCTTTTGTCCGCCACAAGCCGCGCCGAGGTTTCCGATGAGCATCGTCCCCTTCCTCTCGAGCCTGGCCCTGCTGGCCGCCTCGTCCCAGGCCGTCGGGCCCGTCGCGACGGACGGCAAGGCGATCGCCATCGCCGGAACCGAGCACACCGAGACCCTGGCCTGCGACGGCCGGGCGGCGACGATCGAGGGCGTCGACAACGTGGTCACCCTGACCGGGGTGTGCCGCAGCGTGGCGATCTCCGGCAGCGGCAACACCGTCACCGTGGCCATCGCTCAGGGGGGCAGCTGTCGGTCACCGGCACGGACCAGAAGGTCCGCTGGCGCTCCACCGGCGAGGTCCGCCGCCAGGTGAGCGGCGTCGACAATTCGGTGGTGCGGGTGAAGTAGGGCGCGTCGGGGCTAGGTCGCCCGGGCCGAAGACGGCCCTTAAGTCGAAGCCTCGCCCTAAGGGGCCTCGCCGCCGATCAGCACGGCCGGGTCGGCGTTGATCCCGTCGGCCAGCTTGCGCAGCAGCCGCACCAGATGGTCGAAGTCCTCGCCGCTCCAGTCCTTGAACAGGACCTGGGCCATGCGCTCGCGGGCGGCGTCGACGGCGTCGGTGGCGATCTTGCCCTCGGGTGTGATCACCGCCTCGCGCACGCGCCGGTCGGCCGCGCCGGCCTGGCGCGTGACCAGGCCCAGGGCCTCCAGCCGCGCCACCTGGCGACTGACCGTGGTGTGGTCGCGCCCGACCCGGCCGGCCAGCTCGACCACGCCGATCGGCCCCAGCCGCTCCACCGAGACCAGCAGCGGAAACAGCGCCCGCTCCAGCGTCAGCCCCGCGGCCTGCAGCATCGCCGCGTCGCGCTCGGGCTCGTTCATCGCCCCCATCAGGTCGATCAGCGACCGGTGCAGCGACGGCAGGGATTGGCTGATATGTGCATTATGCACATTATTCGTTGACATGCGGCGGGCCTCATCAGATATGTGCATAATGCACACAATGAGGCTGGCATGGAAGACTTAAAGCCCATCGACGTCCTGATCTGCGGCGCGGGCGCCGCCGGCCTGACCCTGGCCATCGACCTGGCCCGGCGGGGCGTCACGTTCCGCCTGGTCGACAGGCTGGACGCGCCGTTCGCCGGCTCGCGCGGCAAGGGCGTGCAGCCCCGCACGCTGGAGGTGTTCGAGGACCTGGGCGTCGTCGAGGCGCTGATGGCGGCGGGCGGGCCCTATCCGGCCCAGCGGATCCATCGCCCCGATGGCGGCCCCGAAGGCGGTCATGACGAGGTCCAGGAGATGGCGGTGACGCCGCCGACAGCGCAGGAGCCCTACCGCACCCCGCTGATGGTCCCGCAGTTCGCCACCGAGGCGGTGCTGCGCGCGCGGCTGGGGCGACTGGGCGGGGCGGTCGAGTACGGCCGCGAGCTGCTGGCGTTCGAGCAGCGGGATGATCATGTCGTCGCCCAACTGGGCGGAGCGGCGGGGCCGGAGACGATCGCCTGCCGCTACCTGGTCGGCGGCGACGGCGGCCGGTCGTTCGTCCGCAAGGCGCTGGACGTCGACTTCCCGGGCAAGACCCTGGGCGTGCGGGCCATCGTCGCCGACATCGTGCTGGAGGGGCTGCCGCGCGACGCCTGGCATCGCTTCAACGACGGCGACATGGCCCGGCAGTACGCCCTGTGCCCGCTGGCCGGGACCGAGCTGTTCCAGCTCCAGGCCCCGATCCCGCTGGAGGGCGAGGTCGATCTGAGCGCGGCGGGCTTGCAGGCCTTCATCGCGGCGCGGACCCCGGGGACCGCCCTGGTCGTGCGAGAGGTCCGCTGGGCCTCGGCCTACGGCATGAACGCCCGGCTGGCCGACCGCTACCGGGTCGGGCGGGTGTTCCTGATCGGCGACGCCGCCCACATCCATCCGCCGACCGGCGGCCAGGGGCTGAACACCAGCGTGCAGGACGCCTACAATCTGGGTTGGAAGCTGGCGGCGGTGCTGGCCGGCGCGCCCGAGGTCCTGCTCGACACCTACGAGGAAGAGCGCCGGCCGATCGCCGCGACCATGCTGGGCCTGGCCACCGACCTGCTGGACAGGGCCCGGCGGGGCGACATGCGACGCGGCCGCGAGGTGCACCAGCTGGATCTCGGCTATCCGTCCTCGTCCCTGGCCCTGGAGGCGCCCGAGCGGCAAGGCGGGCTGCTGGCCGGCGACCGCGCCCCGGACGCGGCCCTGCGCGACGCCGACGGCGGGGCGGTCCGGCTGTTCGAGCTGACCAGCGGCCCGCACTGGACCCTGGTGGTCCGGGGCGCCGCCGACGGCCTGCCGGCGTCTTCCGAGGCGCTCTGGGTCGTGGCGATCGGCGAGGACGGCGCGTTCCGCGATCCGGACGACGCCCTGGGCGCGGTCTACGGCCTGGCGCGGGGCGACCTGGCGCTGATCCGTCCCGACGGCTATGTCGGCGCGATCATCGCCGCCGGCGAGCGCGGGCGGCTCGCCGCCTATCTCGACCGGGTGCTGCCGCCCGCCTGACCTGGGCTCAGCCGCCGTCGGGCCGGTACAGCATCGCCACGTCGCAGCGCGCGTAGCGGGCGCCGTGCTCGGACATGATCCCGGCGTCGTGCATGAAGCCCAGCTTCTCGTAGAGGTGCACGGCGGCGGCCGACTTCCTGTTGCTGAGCAGGAACAGCGGATCGGCCCCCAGGTCCTGGGCGTGGGCGATGACGGCGTGCAGCAGCGCCTCGCCGACCTTGGCCCCGCGCGCCGACTTCAGCACGCCCATCTTGGTCAGCTCGAAGGCCCGCTCGCCGGTCTTCTTCAGCGCGCAGGTCCCGACCGGGCCGACGCCCTCGACGACGGCGAACAGGATGGCGCCGCCGTCGTCGAGAATGGCCTCGCGGGGGTGGTCCAGCACCTTCAGGTCGATCGGCTCGACCGCATACATGTCGTTCAGCCATTCGAGATTGATGCTCTTGAAGGCCGGGGCCAGCTCGTCGGTGAAGGTCCGGATCGTCAGGCCGGCCTCGACGTGACGCCCGGCGCGGACGTCCAGCGGCTCGCGCGCCAGCAGGGCCTCCAGCGCGTCCAGCTGGGCCAGGAACGACGGGTCCAGGGCGCCCAGCACCTCCTCGACGGCCGCCTCGGTGCGGTTCCAGACCAGCATCTTGGCGCGGTCCAGCGTCTCGCGGCCGGTCTCGGTCAGACGGATCGTCTTGTGGCGCTGGTCGCGATGCTCGCGATTGGTCTCGACCAGGCCCAGCTCGGTCAAGCGCGCGATCGCCCGGGTGACGGTGGGCTGGGCCACCTGCATGGCCTCGGCCAGGTCGCCGATCGTCTGCGGGCCGTCGCGATCCAGCGTGCCCAGCACCGGCATGTGGCTGGGTTGCAGCGGCAGCTGCGCCTGCTCGACCAGCCGCGTCACCTGCGACTGCATCCGCTCGGCCAGCCGCTTGAACCGGCTGCCCAGGAACAGGGCCGAGCGCTCGGCGACGATGTCGGTCATGGCGGAGGTTCCGTATAAATAGCGTGCTATATGTATAGCTATGGGATGGTTCGGCTTCTCGCAAGAGCCCGGTGTGAACGAAGATCAAACCTCCAGGGGATCTTTGGGGCGGCGGCCGGGCCTGTTCAGCCGCGGATAGAGCCAAGCCTGCACATTGGCGTCCAGGAGGCCGGCTATCAGGATGGATTCCCAGTTGTTCCGGCTCTCGTACTTGTCGTCCCGGTCCTGAAGTTCTTCGCGAAGCATCTGATCCAGCGCCTCCCAGGTGCGTGGGATTTCGCGGAACCGGGTCACGGTGACGCTGGGCTGAGAGATCAACTTGCCCCAGAACTTGCGCAGATACCGCACGAGGTCGGTGCGCATGATGAGGTTGTCGTAGTGGAACTTGATCGCGGGATAGTCGGGCGAGCCCGGGTCCTGGAGGATCCGTACAGAGATGCGAGGCGCCGGGCCGGGATCCTCGAACTGCGCAGCCAGGATCCTTTCGCGTAGAATATCGTCGAAATAGGGATGCAGGATGCGCTCGCCTGGCCCGGAGCCCCTGACGTCGTCGCCGCGCCTGCTGTTGCAGCCGCAGGCGGGTACGAGGTTCAGGCCCAGCACGGCGAAGGCCTTGTATCTGGCCTTCGGCAGGATGTGGTCCAGGGTGCCGCCGAAGAACGCGCCGCACATTGGGCAGGTGTCGACGCGGCTCTCGTCGCGCATCCTCGTGATGTAGCTCAGGTCGTTGGGCGGCTGCTTGTAGTGGCCGATGAGGAGCTTCCCGAGCTTGCCCGGGATGGCGACCCTGGCGATCGCCGTGGCGTCGCCCTTTGCGGCGGCATATCGCGTGTAGCCGGCGTCGATGGGCGTGAGGTATCCGGCCAATTTCGGATAGCTGCCCACGCCGTTGTTCTCGGACAGGGCCTTCAGGGCGGCGTGGTCGTCGAGGAAGGCGGGCGGATCGAGCCTGTTCATGCTGGGCGGCTCGGGTCCAGGCGTGCTTCGATCTGCGCGCGGATCTCGGCCAGGGCCTCGACCGAGAGCTCGCTCCTGTAGCGCTCGAACGCCTCCTCCCAGGAATTGGCCGCTTGGGAGATGCGTCTTTCGACCTCGGCGGCGAGTCGCGAAGGCTGGGTCTCGCCGAACACGAAGAAGGAGATCACGCCCACGTCGGCGCCGAACGTCTTCAGGATAGGCGTCTCTACGCTGATCTCGCGGTCGGCGTTGGAGCGCAGCACCTGCACCTGGTCCTCGAAAGCCTCGCGCACGAAATAGACGGAATGGGTGGCGATGATCGCCAGCGAGCCCGTCTGTTCCAGCAGGCTGTCGAGCAGGGCGACGAACTGGCTGATGAAGTTGGGATGCAGATGGGTTTCCGGCTCGTCGAGCAGCATTAGCGTGCCGTTCTCTATATGGAGGCTGGCCAGGGCCGCGAAGCGCACGAAGGCCAACTCGCCGCTGCTGAGGGGGTAGGGCTTTCCGTCGATTACTCTAACGGGTTCTCTGCTGGTGATGATCGAGGCGAACCGCGTGAGCTGGGCCTGCTCGCCGCCCCTGATGAGGCCATCGACCGGCACAAATCTGGCCCCGTTACGCGCCGGAAGCGCGATCTCTTCTGCGCCCTCGATGGCGCGCAGGGCCGATAGGAAGATCTGGAACCGGGAGCGGCCGGCGATCCGCTCCTCGCTCCGGGCCAATTGCACGATCAGGTCCGAGGTCGGCTGGCCTCGGCGGCCCGGGTTGGACTGCAGCGAAAAGCGCTTGTACCAGATCCGGGGCTCAAGGCGGCGGTCCGAGGGAAAGACCGAAGCCGAAACCTGCGTGGTCGAAAAGGCCAGCAACCGATTAAAGGCGGGGCGTTCGCCGTCTTCTCCGGTCAGGTCGTGGCTGCCGGTCAAGGCCGCCTTAGCGATCCGGCCCAGAGCTTGGCTCTTGCCCACGCCATTCTTGCCGATCACGACCGCGAAGCGCTTGGGAAGCACGTCCTCGCTGGAGGCGAACTGGAAGCTAAGCCTGTGGGCGTTTGGGCGTCCGGCGAGCTGGAACTCGATGGCCAGGGCCTGGGAGATTCGGTTCACCTCCTCGAAGATCAGGCCTCGAAGGATCGGACCGGCGTTCTTCCAGGCGAAATAGGCCTGGCTGGTGCGCAGGAAGCCTTCCTGAAACAGCGTGCTGCCAAGCGCCTGCTGGTGCCAATAAGGCGGCTGCGTGGCCTCGTCGGCCAGGACGAGATCATGAATGCTGGCGAGGACCTCGCGGGCTTCCTGAGGGCCGAGTTGCTGAACGATCCATCTGTAGGCGGACAGGTCGGTGAGCATGGTGAAGAAGGGCGGCAGGTCCTCGGCGTGTAAAGGGTCGGCGTGGAATTGGTCGAGAAGCGTGGTGTCTTGTTCTACGCCTTTTTCATTGATGAAAGCCACGAAGCCTTTGAGGACGATGGGGACATCATCGAAGGGCGGGACGCGGGGATGGATCCTGGCCTTAATGCTGATCAGGCGTCCAAAGTCGTTCCAGTGGCCGGTCGTGATAACGATCGTTCCCGCCTGCACGGCGTCCAGTTCTCCCCCTTTCGAAAACACCACCCGATAGGCTTCGGGTTTTACCTCAGGCATGGCGCTGCTCCGCTTTTCGGCAGCTCAACGAATTCATCCTGAGCGCGAATCTGAAAGCGCCACCTTAGGTAGCCGCTCGCGCGGTCACAAGGATCGACGCTCGCTCCTCCTCGCAAACAAAAAGGGCGGCCCGCGAGGGCCGCCCTTTCCGTGTTTCCCCAACGCTCGGAGCCCGTCGCCGGGCTCCGGTCGCTTCGATCAGAACTTCGCCCGCAGCGTCACGCCGTAGGTGCGCGGCGCGCCGAGGAAGGCGTCGTAGGTGTTGGTGTCCAGCGCCGGGTTGTAGACGGCGTTGGTGGCCGAAAGGCCCGACGAGCCCTGCAGCGGACCGTTGAACACGACCTGGTAGTATTCCTCGTCGAGCAGGTTCTGGGCCCACAGCTCGGCGGTCCACTTGTCGTCGGCGTCGCCCAGGGCGACGCGGGCGTTGACCAGGGCGAAGCCGTCCTGGTGCTTCAGCGGGAACAGGTCCGACCCGGTGTTGTAGGACGACATGTACTTGGCGCCGATGTTGTACTTGGCCTTCAGCGCCGCGCCGACCGGGTGCTCGTAGCTGACCGAGGCCGAGGCCGAGGTCTTCGGAGCGAACGACACCTGGCTGCCGGGCAGCAGCGACAGGGCGTTGGTCGGGTCGTTGGCCACCTTCTGGTCGCCGTACTCGGTCTTGGCGTAGGTCAGGCCGCTCTGCACGGTCAGGCCGCGCAGCGGGGTGAACCAGATGAAGTCGACGTCGACGCCCTTGGAGGTGACTTCCTCGACCGAGCGCACCGCGAACGAGGTGCCCAGGAAGGTGTTGAGCTGGAAGTTCTCGTACTTCTGGTAGAAGCCGGTGACGTTGAACAGCACCGTGCGGTCGAACAGGGTGTTCTTCAGGCCCAGCTCGTAGCTATCGACATATTCGGCCGGGAACGAGGTGTCGGCGATCGGGATCACGCCGACGCCGCCGCTGGGCAGGCCGTTGGACGACTGGGTGCGGTCGAGGTTGAAGCCGCCGCCCTTGTAGCCGCGGGCGTAGGAGCCGTAGGCGAAGACCTGCGGGTTCAGGCGGTAGGACGCCTTCACCGTGCCGGTCCACTCGCGCTCGCTGCTGTCCTGCTGGGTGCCGCGGTTGTTGAACAGCGGGTTGGCCCAGGGCAGGCACATGTTGCCGACGACGGTCGAGATCAGGCCGGTGCCGGTGGAGGTGGCGAACAGGGCGGCCGGAACGCCGCGGCCCACCAGGGTGGCGGCCACCCGCTGCTGGCCGGCGGTGGTCAGCAGCACGCCGCAGGCGTTGGAGGCGCCCGTCTGGTAGGTGTCGAGCGACTTGTCCTCGGCCGTGTAGCGCAGGCCCACGGTGATGTCGAAGGCGTCGGTGACCTTGAAGCTGTTGTTGGTGAACAGCGCGATGGTCTTGGAGCGCTGGTTGTAGGTGTCGTGCAGGCCGGTGCCGGCCGTGAACGAGCTGCCGTAGGGCAGGGCGGTGATCTGCGAGGCGAAGGTCGCGCCGTTGGCCTGGTTCACCGTGATGCCGGCCGGGGCCAGGGCGCCGGCGACGCCCGACAGCACGATCGTCGACATGTAGGCTTCGTAGTCGGCGCCGAAGCGGAAGTTGGCTTCGTTGTCGAGGCGCTCGTCGGCCAGGAAGGCGCCGACCAGCCAGTTCAGGCGCTCGGTGCTGCCCGCCAGGCGCAGTTCCTGGGTGTAGGTGGTGAACTCGGCGTAGTTGGTGCCGTCCTTGGCGCGATAGGTGATGTCGGCGGCCGTGAAGTCGCTGTCCTGGCCGGTGTCGGTGCGCCAATTACGAATGGCGCTGATCGAGGTCAGGGTGCCGATCGGCAGGTCGATGTCGGCCTGCAGCGAGATGCCCTTGTCCTCGATTTCCTGCGGCGAGCCGCGGTTGGAATAGGCGACGCGGGCGAACGGGTCGGCCGGGCTGGTGACGCCCTTGCCGCCGGTGGTCAGGGCGTTGACGACGGCCGAGGTCGGGCCGGTGCGGATCTGCACGGCGCCGCAGCAGTTCTCGTCGCGCTTGGTGTAGTCGGCGATGATTTTGAAGGTGGCGTTGTCGTCCGGCACGAACAGCAGCTGGCCGCGCACGGTGTAGAAGTTCTGGTCGGCGTCTTCCTTCTCGCTGCTCGGGCCCTCGCCCGTGACCACCGAGTTGTAGCCGTTGCGCTGGCGGGTGGCGGCGTAGAGGCGGCCGGCCCACTTGTCGCTGCCGAACAGCGGCCCGGTGACCGAGCCGGCCAGGCCCTTGGCGTCGTAGTTGCCGACCGTGGCCTCGACATTGGCGCCGAAGCCGAACTCCGGCTCCTTGGTCATGACGTTGATGACGCCGGCCGAGGTGTTCTTGCCGAACAGGGTGCCCTGCGGGCCCTTCAGCACCTCGATGCGCTCCATCTCGCCCAGGTCGCCGAACGACACGCCGTTGCGGGGGCGGTAGACGCCGTCGATCACCACGCCGACCGAGCTTTCCAGGCCGGGGTTGTCGCCGACGGTGCCGACGCCGCGGATGCGGGCGGTGGTCGAGGCTTCCGACGTGGTCGAGGTCACGGTCAGGCCCGGGGTCAGGATCGTCAGGTCCTTGATGTCCTTGACGCCGGTGTCCTGCAGCAGCTTGGCGCCGATCGCGGTGACCACGACAGGGGTGTCCTGCAGGTTCTGTTCGCGCTTCTGGGCGGTGACGATGATGCTGTCGACGGTGAGGGTTTCCGGCTCCTGGGCGGCCGCGGCGGCCGTGTCCTGAGCATGGGCGACGCCGATCGCGGCGACGCCCGCGAGCACGACGGCGGAGGCCGTGCCGCGAAGCACCTGGGTAAAGCGCATTTCCTACCTCGGTTCGTTATGACGAGGACGCTTGCACCGCCCCCGCCGGTTTTTTGATTGGCCTTCACCCGAACGATCGTTCGAATGGACGGCCAATGGTTATGGGCGGTCCGGACTCTCGGCAAGCGAAAACCTTACGGGAAAACGCTTCGAGGGTTGCTGTTGCGAAACTGCGACAGCGTTATGCGAGCATCCGGGGTTTCTTAAAACGCTCCGGGCGGGGCCGGCTTCTTGCGCCGGGCGGCCCGCGGGGGCATCTGGCGCTGATGCCGGTCTCCGAACGCTACCGCCCCGATCCCCGATTCGCCGGCCTGGGCGGCGAGTTCGCCGATCCCGTCGCCCCGGCCGACTTCCCCAAGACGATCCTGCGCTTCCGCAACGATCGCGCCGCCGCGACCGTCGGCCTCGAGGGCCTGACCGACGCCGAGTGGATCGCCCATTTCGCCAGGTTCCAGCCCCTGCCGGGCAACCAGTCCCAGCCCCTGGCCATGCGCTATCACGGCCACCAGTTCCGCTCGTACAATCCCGAGCTCGGCGACGGCCGCGGCTTCCTGTTTTCGCAACAGCGGGAGGCCCAGACCGATCGCCTGCTGGATCTGGCCACCAAGGGCTCGGGCCAGACGCCCTGGTCGCGCCACGGCGACGGCCGGCTGACCCTGAAGGGCGGCATGCGCGAGATCCTCGCCGCCGGCCTGCTCGAAGCCCTGGGCGTGCCCACCTCGCGCGCCTTCTCCCTGGTCGAGACCGGCGAGGCCCTGACCCGCGGCGACGAGCCCAGCCCCACCCGCTCGGCGGTGCTGACCCGGCTTTCGCACAGCCACATCCGGTTTGGCACCTTCCAGCGCCTGGCCTATTTCGACCGCGCCGACCTGATCACCCAGCTGGTCGACCACGTGGTCGAGACCTATTTCCCGCACCTGGCGGACGCCCCCGACCGGCCGACGGCGATGTTCGCCGAGGTCGTCTCGCGCACCGCCCGCCTTGTCGCTCGCTGGATGGCCGCCGGCTTCGTGCATGGGGTGCTCAACACCGACAACATGGTCGTCACCGGCGAAAGCTTCGACTACGGCCCCTGGCGCTTCCTGCCCAGGAACGACCCCAACTTCACGGCCGCCTATTTCGACCATTCGGGCCTCTACAGCTTCGGCCGCCAGCCGGAGGCGGGGTTCTGGAACCTGCAGCAGCTGGCCGCCTGCCTGGTGCTGGTCTCGCCCGACCAGTCGGGGCTGATCGCCGCCCTCAACGGCTTCTCCGACGCCTACCGCGCCGCCTTGAGCGAAGCGATGATCGCCCGCCTGGCCGTGACCAGCCAAGGCGGCGAGGCCGACATCGAACTGGTCAACGCCGCCTTCAAGGCCCTGGCGGAAGGGACCAAGCTGGACGGCGGCGAGGCCCTGCGCTGGGAGCCGTTCTTCTTCGACTGGTTCGGCGGCGAGGCTTCGGAAGCGCGGGCGCTGGAAGGGCCGCGCGGCAAGCTCTACCAGGACCCGGTGTTCGCCGCGTTCCGCGCCCGCCTGGCCGGCTTCGCGCCGGATCGTCCGGAACGGCTGGAAAATCCCGTGTTCGGACAATGCGAGCCCGAGGAGCTGCTGATCGACGAGGTGGAGGCCCTGTGGACGCCGATTTCCGAGGCCGACGACTGGGCGCCGCTGAACGCCAAGCTCGCCCGTATCGAAAGCGCGCGGATCGCCTACAACCTTTACGGCTGACACAAGTTTGAGGCATTTATACCGCATGCTGAGGTTTCCGGTCGGCAGGCCGGAACAAACGTCACGCTAGCGGTTTAAGCGACCTGCACGACGGACTATCAACCGCCCGTGGCCGGCCCTCCTGACGGGGGACGGGGCGGAATCAAGGTGGAGACCAACGCATGCGCATCTTCCAACCGATCCTGCTGGTGGGCGCCGTCGCCCTGTCGTTCATCGGCGCCCTGGGCCTGCCCGGCTGCGCCCGCGCCATCGGCGAGTGCCTGGCCGACAAGACCTCGGTCGCCTAGTAGCTCTGACGCTCCCCCTGAAGGGGGAGCTGTCGGCGAAGCCGACTGAGGGGGAAGTCGCCGTTGAGTCGGCGGCGGCTTGGGCGTTAGCAGATACTTCCCCCACCGGCCCTCCGGGCCACCTCCCCCTTCAGGGGGAGGGTTTCCAGGCTCGGCCTCCGCGCCCTGTGGCTTAACCACCACACCCGCCGCAACTTCCACTTGCGCCGCTCGCCCGCCCCTGGCGCGGCTTCGCATAACCCTGTAATCGCCCGCCTCCCGAAGAGGACCTCGAAGACCATGGCGCGCAAAGCCCCAACCTTCATGACCGTCAGCTACCAACTCGACCTGCAGGTCGAGCGTAATGGCGCGCGCATGTCGGAGGGGAAGACGGCCTAGGTCCAAGCGGACTTCGGAAGTACGACAAAAACCCCTCCTGGCCTTGGCCGGAGGGGTTTTTCGTTTTGCGCGGAAATTCCTCCGACCATGACGCCGGGAGGGGCGGATTGGAAAGGAGAAGCCCATGAGCGGCTTCATGCATATCGAAAGCGAAGGCGCGCCGATCAAGGCGTGGACCCAGGGCGTGCCGATCGAGGAATCGGCCCTCAAGCAGCTGCGCAACGTCGCCAGCCTGCCGTTCATCCACAAGCACGTGGCGGTGATGCCCGACGTGCACTGGGGGATGGGCGCCACCGTCGGCTCGGTGATCCCGACCTGGAAGGCGATCATCCCGGCCGCCGTCGGCGTCGACATCGGCTGCGGCATGATGGCGGTGCGCACCTCGATCCGCGCCGAGCACCTGCCCGACAACCTGTTCGGCATCCGCTCGGCCATCGAGGCCGCCGTGCCGCACGGCCGCACCGACAACGGCGGGCGCAACGACAAGGGCGCCTGGCAGGTCGAGCCGCCGGCGGTCGCCGCCGACAAGTGGGCGGGGCTGAAGGAGGGCTACGACGACATCGTCGCCCGCAACCCGAAGGCCGCCCACCCGCGCGGCTACGGACACCTCGGCACGCTGGGCACCGGCAACCACTTCGTCGAGCTGTGCCTCGACGAGGCCGGCGACGTCTGGGTGATGCTGCACTCGGGCTCGCGGGGCGTGGGCAACCGCTTCGGCACGTTCTTCATCGAGCGGGCCAAGCACGAGATGCGCCGCTGGTTCATCAACCTGCCGGATGAAGACCTCGCCTACTTCGCCGAGGGCTCGGACGGCTTCGTCGACTACGTGCGGGCCGTGGCCTGGGCCCAGAAGTACGCCCGGGCCAATCGCGAGGTGATGATGGACCAGGTCCTGGGCGTGCTCCGCGAGCATTTCCCGGACCTGGTGGTGACGCAGGAGGCGGTGAACTGCCACCACAACTACGTCTCCAAGGAGCAGCACTTCGGCAAGGACGTCTACCTCACCCGCAAGGGCGCGGTGTCGGCCAAGGCCGGGGAGCTGGGCATCATCCCCGGCTCGATGGGCGCCAAGTCGTTCATCGTGCGCGGCAAGGGCAACCCGGACTCGTTCTGCACCTGCTCCCACGGGGCCGGGCGGGCGATGAGCCGCAACGAAGCCAAGCGCCGGTTCACGGTGGCCGACCACATGGCCGCCACCGCCGGCGTCGAGTGCCGCAAGGACGCCGGCGTGATCGACGAAACGCCGATGGCCTACAAGGACATCGACGCCGTCATGGCCGCCCAGAGCGACCTCGTGGACATCGTCCACACCCTGCGCCAGGTGGTGTGCGTGAAGGGCTAGCGGAGCGCCGTCCGGTCGAGAGACCGGGCGGCGTTTTGCGTGGCGGGGACGCCGAAGATGGCGCCGTTCAGCGCGCCGGCGCGAAGTCCGGGGCGCCGGTCGCGCGCAGGACGAACGCCATGATATCGGTGTAGAGGGCGTCGTACTGCGTCTTGGTCGATCCCATGCCGTGGCCGGCGTCGAATTCGACCCGCAGGCGGATCGGCGAGCCGTCCTTGGCCTGGGCCGCCTGCAGGCGCGCGGCCATCTTGCCGCCTTCCCAGGCCGGCACGCGATGATCGTTCATGCCGGCGGTGACCAGGGTGGCCGGATAGGCCGTCCCGTCCTTCACGTGGTGATAGGCGCTCATCTCCAGCAGGGCCTTGAAGCCGGCCTCGGTCTTGACCGTGCCGAATTCGGCGACATTGGCCGGGCCGCCCTCGCTGGTCTCGAACCGCAGGGTGTCGGACAGGCCGACATTGATGATCGCCGCGCCTAGCAGGTCGGGGCGCTCGGTGATGGTGCGGCCGATCATGATGCCGCCCGCGCTGGTGCCCCAGCCCGCGGCCTTGGCGGGCGAGGTGTAGCCGGACTTCTGCAGCAGGGTCACGCCAGCAATGAAGTCGCGCCAGGTATTGGGTTTGGTCGCGTCCTTGCCGGCCAGGTGCCAGGTCTCGCCGAACTCCCCGCCGCCGCGCACATGGACAACGGCATAGACCCCGCCCCGGTCGTACCAGGCCAGCAGGCGCGGCGAGAAGCCCGCGTCGATCGACACGCCATAGGCGCCGTAGGCCTCGACGATAGCCGGCGCCGAGCCGTCGCGCTTCAGGCCCTTTCGGTAGATCACCGAGACCGGAACCTGGGTTCCGTCGGCGGCGGTCGCGGTCAGCTCCTCGCTGACATAGGCCGACAGGTCGCGGGCGAACGGCTTGGCCAGGGACAGCGGCGCGGCGCCTTTTCCGGGCCGCTCCCGATAGAGCTGGGTCGGACGCGTCCAGGAATCCAGGGCGTAGACCACGCCGTCCTGGCTCGGATCGCTGGCGGCTTCGGGGATGGTGCCGGTCATGGGCGTGGCGACGGCGGTGGCCTTGCCGCTCGCCGGATCGAAGCGCGACAGGGCGTAGGCCCCGCCGATCGACGAAACCAGATAGACGCCGTCCTTGGCCTTCAGCGCCCCCACCAGGACGCCCTTGCCCTCGGGCGCGGCGACGATCGGCGGCTGCTCCGGATGGGCCAGGTCATAGCGCAGCAGCCGCCAGTTCAAGGCGTCCTTGAACGACAGCAGATAGGCCGCGTCGCCGATCACCACCGGATCGGAGGCGATGACGCTGCCCAGTCCGACCTTGTCCTCCAGAGACACGAACTTGCGCCACGGGACCTTGCCCCGCGACAGCGTCTCGGTAGGGGCGACCCACCATTCGCTTTCCGGAGACACCCCGGAATTGACCAGGGCGAAGCTCCATTTTGAGCCCGCCGGAACGATCACGTGGGTGAAGCCGTCACGCCCCAGGGCGCTGCCCGCCTCATTGACCACGAACACCCGCGCGTCCTTTTCGGGATCGGCGCCCAGCACGTGGCGGTACACCACCTCGTCCTTGAACCGGTCGCTCTGGGCCATGCCGGAGGTGAAAGGGTTGAGGCGATTGTAGTAGAAGGCGTCGCCCTTGGGGTCCCAGCTGGCCGCGGCGAAGCGCGTGCGGTCGATCGCTTCGGACAGGGGCTTGCCCGAGACCACGTCCAGTACGTGCAGCGTCGACTCCTCCGAGCCGCCCCGCGAGATGGCGAAGACCAGCTTGGTCCCGTCCGGCGAGACGGCGTATTCGTCGATCGCGCCGTCGGGTCCGCCCAGCGGCGCGACCAGCGGATCGACCAGCAGGCGCTCGGTCCCGCCCGCCAGGGGCGCGACGAACAGCTTGAACTGAGCGGTCCCTTGCGGGCGCTTCTTGTAGAAGATCCATGAGCCGACGATCTGCGGGGCGATCGGGACCTCGGCGGCGGCGCTCAAGGCGGCTACCTCGGCGGCCAGCTTGGCGTAGCCGGGGGCGGCGCGGAGGTCGCCGCGCGTGACGTCGTCCTGGCCGCGCATCCAGGCGTCGAAATCGGCCCCGCGCGCCTCCATCCAACGATAGGGGTCGGTAATGGACTGGCCGAAATAGACGTCGACCACGGGCTCGATCCGCGCCACGGGCGGTGCGGCCTCCGGACCCGCCAGGGCGGCGTTAGGAAGCACCAGGACCAGCATCGCCAGCCCGAGGGCCTTGAGGACGGACCAGGAGCCCGCGTCCGCTTTCGTTTCGTTCGACATCACAGCCTGCCCCTCGGCCCAACCCGCTGGGGCAGGCTAACGCGAGCCAGGCGTGTTAGCTATAACAACGATATGCGAAGGCCTGCTCCTGGGCTTTGGCCGCCGGTGTCCGGGCGCCGAGTGACCAAAGGTTCGGCGCAAACTGACGCCGCCTCCCTCACCCCTCCCAATCAATGACCGCCCCAGCCCGCGCCAGGCTCCCCAGCAGCCGCTGCAAGTTCCCCTGGTTGGCCCGGGCCAGCTCCACCAGCCGGGGCTTCATCGCGTCCGGCACGGCCACGACCACCCCGTCGGTTTCGCGGCGGCAGAAGCCCAAACCCTCAAGCGCCACCACATGGCGGCGGACCGTCTCTCTTGGGAGCTTCAGCGAGGCCGCCAGGGCGGTGGCGCGGACGGGGCGGCCGAGTTGGGTTCCGCTCTGGGCGACCAGGGTCTCGGTCGGCAGGGGGCGGGCGCCGACCAGGGCCAGTTCCAGGAGGACGCGGCTGCTGATGATGTTGCCGGTCAGGCCGATCAGGTCGGCGCAGGCCCGCAGCACATATTCCGACAGCGCCCAGTTGGCGGCCTTGATCATCGGCTGGGCGGGGGCGCCGTCGCTCGCGGCCGGGGGCGGGGCGACGCCGAGGGCCTTGAGGGTCTTGTAGAACCGGCCGGCGCGCTCGTAGCGGCCGCGCTGGGCGGCGACGTCGGCGGCCGAGGTGGTCAGGCTGTTGGGCACCACCATGCCCTGCGGGCCGATCACGCACAGCCCGGCCTGGGCCAGCTTCAGGGCGCGCCGCCGCACGGTCTCGAACGGCAGGTTCAGCGACTGGGCCACGGCGTTGACGCTGACGGGCCGGCGCAGGTCGTCGGGGGCCGAGACCTGGGCGCCGCCATAGGCCTGCTGCAGCTCGGGCGCGCGCTTGACCGGGGCCATGTTGGCGTCGAGGGCGGCGGTGATGATCAGGGCGTCGAGCAACTCGCCCGGGCCGCGGGTGATCTCGATGGTGTCGCGCACATAGTCGAGCGAGGCGCGGGCGATGGCCCAGAACTGGAGCTGCGCCTGAAGCGGCGAGGGGGCGTCGCCGGGGGGCGGGGCGGCTGGGTAAGCGGACATCTTCGGGGGCGCCAAACGGGGAAGCCCCGAGTGATACCCATTTTGGGTCGCCGTCGCTTACAGATTTTACGGCTATTGCTACATCTCGCGCCCCGGTCGGCGGTGTCTCCACACGCCCCGACCCCGGGAAAGCCCAAGATGTGCGTGGGGGCGTGCGTCCGGGGAAGGGGAGGCCCGACGGCCCGCCGCCGTCAGGTCTCCCCCTTGCTCCTAAGGCCCTGCCTCAGGCCTCCCCCTTGCTCCCGCCCGACCTCTGGAACAGCTGAAGCGTGCGCAGCATCGCCAGCCGGGCGCTGTCGGGGTGGTGGCCGCTGGGGGCGACGAAGGCGTGGCCGGCCTCGTACTGGAAGATCGGCAGCTCCGGATGGGCGGCGGCGATGGCCTCGACGTCGGCCAGGGGGATCATCGGGTCGGTCTTGCCGAAGTGCAGGATGGTCGGGACCTTGGGCGTCTCGCCCCGATAGGAAACGATGTCGCCGCCGTAGAAGGCCGAGACCGCCGTCACGCCGGTGGCGCGCGTGGCCGAAAGCCAAGCCGTCGTGCCGCCAAAGCAGAAGCCGACCACGAACACCGGTCCGCCCAGGGCGTCGATGGCGGCCTGCACGCGCGGCACGCTGGCCGCGCCCCAGCCGGCCTGCTCGCCCAGGGCCATGCGGTCGTCGAGGATGGCCGGCTCGGTGTTGAGCTCCGGCCAGGCGGCGTCGGCGGCGTCGAGCAGGTCGGGGGCGATCACCTCGTAGCCGTGCTCGGCCAGGCTCTCGCTGAACTCGCGGATGTGCGGGGTGACGCCCCAGATGGCGTGCAGCACCACCAGCCCGCCGCGCCGCGCCTCGCCCGGCGCCACGTGGAAGGCCGAGAACGGGCCGCCGTCGCGGTCGGCCAGGGCGATGCGGGTTCCGCTCATGCCCCGGCGCCGTTGGCTTCGAACAGGGCCACGGTCCGCTCGCGGGCCAGCTCGGCGTCGGCCAGGTCGCTGTCGGGCCGGCCGTCGTTGTTGAAGCCGTGGCCGCTGTTTGCATAGACATAGACCGGCACGTCGGGATGGGCGGCCTCGACGGCGGCCTTCACCGTGTCGGCCGGGATGTGGCCGTCCTTGGCCCCCAGGTGGACGATCACTGGGCACGACAGCGGCAGGGCGGCGTTGGCCCCCACCTGGCTGCCATAATAGCTGGAGCCGGCCGCCAGGCCCGTCAGCTTGGCGGCCGCCTGCCAGACCAGCGAGCCGCCCAGGCAGTAGCCCACGGCGAACACCGGACCCGCGCCCGTCAGGGCGTCGATGCAGGCCTGGATGTCCGACAGCATGGCCGGGATTCCCACCTTGCCGACATTGGCCACGCCGGTCTGGAAGCCTTCGGGATCGTGCTCGGCCACGTAACCAGGGGTGACGCGGTCGAACAGCGACGGGGCGATCGCCTCGTAGCCGCGCGCGGCCCAGCGCTCGAGGTCGGCCTGGATGTAGCTGTCGATGCCGAAGATCTCCTGGATCACCACCACCCCGCCCTTGCGCGGCCCCTGGGGCTGCACGCGCCGGGCCGAGAAGGCGAAGCCGTCGACGGCGGAGGTCAGGGTGAGGGTGTCGGACATGCGGGTCTCCCGGCGCGGTTGGCGGGCGCATCCAGACCCGCGCCGCCGTTTCGGTCAAGGCCGGCGGCGGCGCTGCTCAGTCCTCGAACGTGATCGCCGGCACGTGCGGGGCCAGGGCGCGGACCAGATCGGGCAGGTCCTCGCCCCAGGTGTTCTGTTGACGGATCGGGATCGCGGCGCGGCCAGGAAGCCCAGCCAGCAGCGACGGCCGCACGACCAGCGGCAGGCGCGGGATCTCGATCGTCTCGCTCACGACGTCCGGTCCTGCACGTGCGGCGCGCGCCGTTGGATGGCGGCGATCAGCACGTGTGGCTGCAGTTCGAGGGGGTCGAGGGGGATGTCGAGACGGCGGCCGTTCATCTGGTCCGACGCCACCCGCTGCAGCACGGGCAGGGGCTGCAGGGTCAGCCTCAGGACCTGGCCGTCCTCGCGCGAGGCGTGAATCTCGACCGCCACGATCTCATCCCAGGGCAGGAAGACAAGCGGATCCTGGCCGTGCGCGCGCCAATGGATCCCCTCGGGGCCGACGACCAGGCGCGGGCGCTTGTCGCGCAGGACCAGGGCCAGGCTCAGCGCCAGGGTGACCGCCCCCAGGGTGGGGGTCATCCAGCCGTCCGGTTCGTGGGTGACGAACAGTTCGTAGAGGTCCCAGCCGATGAAGCCGAGCAGGACCGCCCCGCTCCGGAAGGCCATCCGGCGCCAGTGCGGCCGGACCAGCAAGGGCGCTGCATTCATGGGGTGATCCTCACGCTCGCCCCGTCGCGCGTCAGCCGCCAGACCTCCTCGATCTCGACGTCGCTCACGGCCACGCAGCCGTCGGTCCAGTCCTGGCCTTTGTACAGCGAAGCCACGCCGCCCTGGCCGTTGGGCAGGCCGTGGATCATGATGTCGCCGCCGGGATCGATCCCCGCCGCCTTGGCCGCCGCGACCTGGGCCGGAGTCGGATAGCCGATGCGCAGGGCCAGGTGATAGCGGCTCCTGGGATTGCGGCCGGTGATGCGGTAGTCGCCCTCGGGCGTACGTCGGTCGCCCTGCCGGGCCTTGGGCTCGAGGCCGCCGCCGCCCAGCGAGACCTCGTAGGTCCGCACCAGGCGCTCGCCCGCATAGAGGCTCATGCGGTGGGCGGCCTTCTCGATGACGATCCGGTCGACCGAACCCTCGACGGCGGGCGGCTGGGCGGTGGCGGCGTGGCAGCCGGCCAGGCCCAAGCTCGCCGGACCCAGACCCGCCAAGGCGGCCGTTATGATCCGCCGGCTCAACGCAGGCTGCCCCGGTCCGCGGTGAAGAAGACCAGGCCGTCGGTCTCGACAGGCTCGATCATCGCCGCCATCAGGGTGTCGCCGATCCGCTGGTAGCGGATGTGGCCGCCGCCCAGCAGCATCTCGTGGTCGAAGTCGGCGGCCGACGGGTCCACCCAGTCGCGCAGCACTTGCGGGCCGCTGGTTCCGTCGTCGAGCAGGGCCTCGAACCGCGCGCCGCGCGGGCCTTCCGGCTTCCAGCGCACGGTCAGCGTCATGGCGAAGGGATAGGACTGGTTCGTCGGCCGGGCGTCGGCCGGCGACACCGGCGGCGAATAGGCGAACTGGATCGTCGCCGGTGCATAGGGGCTGGCGCCGTCGCCCGACATCATCACCATGTTCATCGACGCGATCAGCCCCGGCGGCGTCCTGCGGCCGGTATGGTCGACGAAGCACAGGGCGCGGTCGGGCGTGGTGGCGGACTTGCCCGCGGCGATCGGTCCGCACCACAGGAAGAGCGGGGCGCCGGGGAAGTTGGGGTGGTTGAAATCGGCCACGGCGTAGACCGGCGTTCCGGCCGGCAGGAAGCGGCGCCCGCCGCCGCCCCAGGTCTTGCCGTTGAGGTCGCTGGTCAGCACGCCGCCATAACCCTGTCGCACCTGGATGCGGAACACCTCGCCGCCGGGGGCCGTGGCGCCCTTGGTCACCTGCAGGGTCGGGCCTTCGGCGCTCAGTCCCGACCAGTGCCGCGACAGCCGGGAGGCGTTCGCGCGGGTGATGGTGGTCTCCTGGGCGCCGCAGACCCCGATCACCGAAAGGGGGTGGCGCTTGGGCGTCCAGCGCTGGCAGTCGGGAGGGGCCAGCGTCGCCGCGGCCGACTTGCCGGTGACGCCGGGCAGGACGGGCATGGCAGGGCGCTGCTGCCCCCAGCCTGGCGTCAACTCGCCCGCCCCGGGCTGCAACAGCAGCGACAGGGCCAACAAAGCTTCCAGCATCGAAACAGCCCCCCGGCCACGCCCCGGAAAAGCCGAGGATACTCACGCGAGGAGTGTGGCGATGTTGCGTTTCTCGGTCAACGCGACCGAGATGCAAATCGGGCCCGGAGCGGCTTGGCTCCGGGCCCGTTCGGATCAGACGTTGAAGCGGAAGTGCATCACGTCGCCGTCCTTGACGACGTAGTCCTTGCCTTCGGCCCGCATCTTGCCGGCTTCCTTGGCGCCGTTTTCGCCGCCCAGCTTGACGAAGTCCTCGTAGGCGATGGTCTCGGCGCGGATGTAGCCCTTCTCGAAGTCGGTGTGGATGACGCCGGCCGCCTGCGGGCCGGTGTCGCCGACATGGATGGTCCAGGCGCGGGCTTCCTTGGGGCCGACCGTGAAATAGGTCTGCAGGTCCAGCAGCTTGTAGGCTTCGCGGATCAGGCGGTTGAGGCCCGGCTCTTCGAGGCCCAGGGTCTCCAGGAATTCGGCGCGCTCCTCGGCGTCGAGCAGGGCGATCTCGCTCTCGATCTGGGCCGAGATCACCACCGACTTGGCGTTGTCCTTGGCGGCGCGTTCGGTCACCAGGTCGCTGTACTTGTTGCCCTTGTCGGCGCTGCCTTCGTCGACGTTGCAGACATAGAGCGCCGGCAGCGAGGTCAGCAGCTGCAGCATGTGCCAGGCTTTTTCGTCGTCGGCGTCGATCTTGGCGGCGCGGGCCGGGCGGCCTTCGCGCAGCAGGGCCAGGGCGATGTTGGCCAGGCGCAGGGTGTTGGCGCTTTCCTTGTCGGCGCCCACCTTGGCGCGCTTCTCCAGGGCCGGAACGCGCTTTTCCAGGCTTTCCAGGTCGGCCAGCATCAGCTCCATCTCGATGATCTCGAGATCGCTCAGCGGGTCGATGCGGCCTTCCACGTGGACGATGTCGCCGTCCTCGAAGCAGCGGGCCACGAAGGCCACGGCGTCGCAGTCGCGGATGTTGGCCAGGAACTGGTTGCCCAGGCCCTCGCCCTTGGACGCGCCGCGCACCAGGCCGGCGATGTCGACGAAGGTGATCCGGGCCGGGATGATCTCCTTGGAGCCGGCGATCTTGGCCAGGGCGTCCAGGCGAGGTTCCGGCACGGCGACTTCGCCGGTGTTGGGCTCGATGGTGCAGAACGGATAGTTGGCGGCCTGGGCCGACGCCGTCTGGGTCAGGGCGTTGAACAGGGTGGACTTGCCGACGTTGGGCAGGCCGACGATGGCGACTTTCAGGGCCATGGAACTCTCGTGAATTTCGTTGGCCGGGCGCTTAGCACGGATCGCGGGGGAAGTCCGCCCTCACCATGCCGGCCATCACCACATCGGATCCGTCTCCGCCCCGGCAAGGGCCTCGGCGATGCGCTGGCGGGTGGCGGGGGTGACGTCTTCGGGCAGGGCGTCGGGGGCGAACCAGGCCAGTTCGTGGATCTCGCCCTGGGCCGAGGACGCGCAGGGCTCCCAGGCATGGACGCGATAGACCAGCACATGGTCGCCCGGATGGCGCGGCTCGTTGCTGTGCACCGAAAGCAAGGTCGGTCGACCCAGCACGCGGACGCCGGCCTCCTCCTGCATCTCGCGCGCCAGGGCGGTCTCCGCCGTCTCGCGCTTTTCCACCCCGCCGCCGGGCAGGTACCAGCCGGGCACATAGGTGTGCTGCAGCAGCAGCACCCGGCCCTCGCCGTCGGTCACCACGCCGCGCACGCCCAGAGTCAGGCCCCGGTTCAGCCTGAACCAGGCATAGACGAGCGGACGGGTGAAGGGTTCGACCTTGCGGCGCCAGAGCATGGCGTCAGCCTAGAGCGTTTCGCCGCCCGGCGGCAGGCCTTGCTCCGGCGAACATTGGCCGCTAAAGCCGCTGGACAGGAAACAACGACAACAACCGGAGACGCCCCATGCTCGCGATCCTGATCATCGCCATCTTCCTGGGCGTCATCGTCGGCCTCAACGCCTTCGAATTCGGCCGCATCGACTAGGTTCGGCCCGGGGCGCAAGCCTCCAAGGTTTCCCGTCATTCCCGCCCTTGTGGCGGGAACCCCTGTGTCCGTTCGCAGGTGAAGCGCCAGCGGCGTGCCGAGCACGCCGCCTCATCCGCCCCTGCGGCTGATGGAGGGTTTCCCCGCCACAAGGGCGGGTGTTGACCGAGACCGGCGCTTGCTCATGGCGGCCATCTGAGCGTCTCGATGGGGCTTCAGGGCCAACTTCGCCTTGCGACCCATAGCAGAACATCGGTCGGTAAAGCTAAACTCGTGAGTATGGGGATTCGTCATTTCGCGTTCGCTGCAGCGGCCATGGCCGCCGCGCTTACCTCGTCGCCAGCTTCCGCGAAGGACGCTACCGGCTTCCCGAGCCGAGCCGACGCCATTCTGCGCACGCACCTCGCAGCCGACGACTTCAGTGGCGTTGTTCTCATCGCCTCGCACGGCCGCCCGCTGCTGCGGCGAGCCTATGGTCTTGCGAACCGGGAGCTAAACGCCCCGATCACGCCCGAGACTGTTTTTCGTGTCGGCTCCACGAGCAAGCCATTCACCGCGGTCGCAATCCTGCAGCTCGTTGAGAGCGGGAAGATCCGCCTCGACGATCCGATCGGCAGCTACCTCGATGCCGTTCCCGCTGCCTGGTCGGCAGTAACGGTGCGCCAGCTCCTCAACCACACCTCCGGAATTCACGACTATGTTCAGGTCAACGGCTTCATCCGCGGTCCGGCGCGCCTTGACCTGACCCCGCCGCAGCTCGCCGATCTCGTTCGAGATATGCCGCTGGATTTCCCGCCAGGAACCCGGTTCAACTACAGCAACACGGGTTACGCCCTGCTCGGCATGATCATCGAGCGTGTGAGCAAAGAATCCTATCCGGACTACGTTCGCGACCATCTCCTGCGCCCTCTCGGCCTCACCCACACCGCTTACGACGACAGCCAGGACATCGTGCCGGGTCGGGCGTCCGGCTACTGGTTCGTCGATGGCCAGCCGAGGAACGCGCGGGTCATGACGCCGGCGACCGCCTACGCGGCAGGCGGCCTGCACTCCACGGTCGACGACCTCTTCCGCTGGAGCCAGGCCCTCTACGGCAACAAGATCCTCAAGCCCTCCTCGCTGGCGCAGATGTTTGCCGACGAAGACCATCGCGGCTATGGCCTCGGCTCCTTCGTGGAAACGCGTCATGGACACAGGCTGTGGGATCACGGCGGAAACTTGCCAGGTTGGGCCGCGGCCTTCGAATACTATCCAGACGACGACTTTCTTGTGATCGTCCTCACCAACATCGAGGGCGGCGGCGCCGAACACATCGCCGCGGAACTGGCCGGTTCCTACTTCGGCTGGGCGCCCGATCCGACGCCGCGCGCGCCCGCTGCGCACTGAAGGCCCGCCTGGCCGAGCCTATTAAAGTCTGATCCGGCGTTCGGTCACAGCTACCGTTTTCCACCCTTTGCAGACACTGTTGGCGTCCGCTCACTGGGGCTGTGCCGATAGCGGTGAAGGTCCCTGGCTCTGGAGCGGGAATGGCGGGTAAAGGGGATAAGGCGAGCTCACGCCTCCCCCAGTCGCGCCATCAGGCGGCGGCCGCCGGCGCGCATCAGCCAGCGGGTCTCGGCATTGGCCGGGATGCGGGGGTCGTCCCACAGGACCATCTGCAGCCACGCCTCGACCCGCAGCCGGCGGGTGAGGCCGCGCGCCGTCTCGAAGGCGTCGCCCAGCTCGCGCACCGCGCGGGCCTCGACCGCCTGGGCCACGGCCTCGCCGTCGGCCAGCATCGGGTCGGCCCCCTCCTTTTCGGCATGCGCCAACACCCAGTCGCGCACGTCCTCGCGGGCCTCGGCCGGCGGGGCCAGGTCGCGGGCGAAGAACAGCGGCCAGTGGGCGAGGGGGCGGCGGCCGGCCTCCAGATCCTGCGCCGCCAACTCCAGGGCGCGGCTCAGCAACTGGTCGCGGGCCAGGGGCGAGCTGGCCAGTTCCTCGGCGTGCAGCGACAGCCGCGTGGCGGCCTCGCGCGGGGCGGTGTGGGTCCAGGCGTCCTCGACGACGCCGGCCGCGGCGATCAGGGCGCTGGCGGCGGCGGTGGTCAGGCCCTGGCCGGGGCTGGGGCACGGTCCTGGGTCTTCGTTGTCGGGCGGCAAGGGGGCGGGCGAGATGGGGGCGTGCATGACGGGCTCTCACGGCCGCGCGCCCGCCGGTCGGCCATGCGTCGTCGCACGGCGCAGCCAGGATCGGCTCGCGGTCCAGTAATCGGAGGAAGGGCGCAAGATCGCGAAGCCTCGGACCTGCTGGTCGCGAAGTCTTGCGCAACGACGTTGTCGCGTTGATTTTCGTCCCGAGCCCGACGCGTCGGCGTCGAAGGGGCTCGGGACTAGGCTCCTGCGATGAGGTGGCCCGCTCGATGCTGGTCGCGATTGAACAATTCGATCCGATACATGGCAGGCGGCATCATAAGCTTGGCGGCGCTGCTGTCAAATCCATCAACAGTCGCCGCATTTTCGAGCGCCGTTCGGCGACGGGCGTTGCGGGCGGGGGCGGCTGGGCTAAACCTGGGCGGTCGTCGGTGCTCGTCCCCCTCGCTCGGAGAGTTGCATGATGTTCCTCCGCCTGCCCGTGCTTGCGTTCGCCCTCGCCGCCGCGCTGCTGGCCGGTCCGGCGCTCGCCCAGGCGCCGGATCCGCCGACGCCGGATCCCCAGGCCCCGCCGCCGACCGAAGCCGCCTACGCCACGGCCCGGGCGATGATCGCCGAGCGCCAGAAGATCGTCACGCCGAACGGGATCCAGGTCGCCGAGCCGGTGACGCTGAACGGCCTGCCGCAGTGGATCAGCATCCGCGGCGCCGACCGGGCCAATCCGGTGATCATCTATGTCCACGGCGGCCCCGGCGCGACCGAGATGGGCCGCAGCTGGCCCTACCAGCCGGGCTGGGAGGACTGGTTCACCGTCGTCCAGTGGGACCAGCCGGGCGCCGGCAAGACCCTGCGCTCTGGCGGCGAGGCGGCCAATCGCGAGCACCTGTCGCGCGCCCGGATGACCCAGGACCTGCTGGCGCTGATCGACGCGGTGCGCGGCCGCGTCGGCGCGCGCAAGGTGATCCTGCTCGGCCATTCGTGGGGCAATGTGATCGCCCTGGACGCGGCCATGGCCCGGCCCGACCTGGTGGCGGCCTATGTCGGGGTCGGGCCGCTGTTTTCCCTGCGCGCCAACGAGGCGGCGCAGTACCAGGCCCTGCTGAGGATCGCCGCCGAGCGCCGGGACGAGACCGCCCTGGCCGAGCTGAAGGCCCTCGCCCCCTATCCCGGCGACGGCGACATCCCGTTCGCCAAGGTCAATGTCGTGCGCAAGTGGGTGATGGCCTATGGCGGCCTGGCCGCCTATCGCGACAACGCCGACTTCTATTTCCGCGCCGCGAGGCTCTCGCCGCTCTACGACTACGCCGACCGCCTGGCCATCGACCAGGGCGGCCAGCTGTCGGTGCCGGCCCTGCTGCCCGACATGGCGACGGTGGACCACACGAAGATCGCCGCGACGAAATTCCCGGTCTTCATGTTCCTGGGCCGCCACGACATCACCACGCCCTCGTCGGTCGTCGAGCCCTGGCTGGCCCGCCTGAAGGCGCCGAAGAAGGAACTGGTCTGGTTCGAGCACTCCGCCCACCTGCCGCCGCACGAGGAGCCCGGCAAGTTCCTGGTCGCCCTGGTCGAGAAGGTGCGGCCCCTGGCGGTGGAGAAGCGGTAGACGTCGCGTCCGGCCTCTCGCTCAGAACGGGACCACGCAGGTGACGCCCGCGCGGGCGTTGCTGTCGTTGCCCATGCCGTCGGCGTCGCCGGTGAGCCGGGCGCGGCAGCCGTCCTTGGGGCGGCGCGACAGGAACGGCTCGGGGGCCCTGGCGAAGCGGCCGGTCGGGTCGAGGTTCAGGCGCGGATCGGCCGGGGCGACGCCTGCCCACTGCTGGGCCTGGCAGCGCTCGCGCGCCTCCCGCGTCAGTCCCGCCCGCTCGCAGCCGCGCCGCCCGCCCAGCGCCTGGCGAACCCGGGCCGCGATGGCGTCTTCGCCGGTTCCTGCGGGGGAGGGGGCCGGCGCGGCGGGTCCGACCGGCGCGGGTGGAGCGACCGTCGCCGGCGTCGCGGGAACCTGCGGGGCGACATGGGGACGGGGCGTTTGGGGCGACCTTTCGGCCGGCCTGGCGTCGCGCTGCGATCGCGAAGGCGAGATCAGCGAGACCTCCAGCGGCGGCTTCTCGTCGCGCCGAGGCGGCGGGGCCTTGTAGTGGGCCAAGGCGGCCAGCAGCGCCGCATGGAACAGGATCGAGGCGACGAGCACGCCCGGCCATCTTCCGCCCGCCCGTCTTCCTCCCGACATGAAGCCTCGCGTCCCCGAATCCCGGGACTCCGCTTCAGATTGTGGACGGAAGTGTGTCGGGGCGTGGGCGCGGACGTGTCAGACGCCGACCGCCTTGCGCAGAAGATCGTTGGCGCGGCTCTGCCAGCCGGGGCCGTCTTCGCGCAGCTTGTCGATGACGTCCTGGTCGAGGCGCAGGGTCACCTGCTTCTTCGGGGTCTCCAGCTTGGGGCGGCCGCGCCTGGTCAGCGTCCCGGTGGCGGGGCGCAGCACACGGTCGCCGTCCTTCAGTTCGGCCCGGTCGAGAACCTCGTCGGACCATTCGGGCGCGTCATCCGGATCCGTCCAGACGGGGCGCGTATCGTTGTTGTTCCCTGTCATTGCACTTTCTCATCGAAACGATGCGTCGTGCCTGAAGAATGCTCGCTGATGTTTATTGTAGCTACAATAATTGACGCCGGTCGCGCGCTATATCTTCAGCCGCTATGAACGGCGGCGACCTCGCCAATCAGGACCCTTCATGTCTTCTTCCCACACCCCATCCCCGCGCGGCGGCGCGCTGGTCACCGGCGCGGGTCGTCGGATCGGGCGGGTGCTGGCGCTGGAGGCGGCGCGGGCGGGGTATGACGTGGCGGTGCACTACCGCACGGCGCGGGACGAGGCCGAGGCGGTGGTCGCCGAGATCGCGGTCCTGGGCCGCCGGGCCGTCGCCGTGCAGGGCGAGCTTTCCGATCCCGGCATCGGCGCCCTGGTCGGCGCGGCCACCGAGGGCGTGGGCCCGATCACTCTGCTGGTCAATTCGGCCTCGACCTTCGAGGACGACCGCATCGGCGCGGTGACCGCCGAAAGCTGGAACAAGCACCTGGACGCCAACCTGCGCGCGCCGGTGCTGCTGGCCCAGGCCTTCGCCGCCGCCCTGCCGGCCGGGCTGAGGGGGCTGGTGGTCAACCTGGTCGACCAGCGGGTGCTGAAGCCCAACCCGCAGTTCTTCAGCTACACCGTCTCCAAGGCTGGCCTGTGGTGGGCGACCCAGACCCTGGCCCAGGCCCTGGCGCCGGCCGTCCGCGTCAACGCCATCGGCCCCGGGCCGGTGCTGGCGTCGGTCCACCAGGCCCCCGGCGAGTTCGAGGCCGAGGCCGCCGCCACGCCCCTGGGCGCGGCCGTCGATCCGGCCGAACTGGCCGCCGCCCTGCGCTATCTCATTGACGCGCCGTCGGTCACGGGCCAGATGATCGCGGTCGACGGCGGCCAGCACCTGGCCTGGCGCACGCCCGACGTCCTCGGTTCCTGAAAGCCTCCGCCGTGTCCGCCTCCCCCCGCTCCGAAACGCCGTTCGCGGCTCCCGTCGCCGCCCCTGTGGTCAAAGTGATCGTCACCAAGGTCTTCGTGCGCGGCCTCAAGGTCGAGGCCGAGATCGGCGTCTACGACCACGAGCACGGCCGCGTGCAGCCGCTGGTCATCGATGTCGAGCTCGACGTCGCCGCTGTGCACTGCGAGCAGCTGGGCGACACGGTGAACTACGAGACCATCCGCAACGCCGCCCAGGACATCGCCGCCGCCGGCCATATCGACCTGGTCGAGACCTTCGCCGAGCGCCTGGCCCAGGCCTGTTTCGACGACCATCGCGTCACCCGCGCCCGGGTGCGGGTGGAAAAGCCCCTAGCCCTGGCCCCGCACGCCGCCGCGGCCGGCGTCGAGATCACCGCCGTCCGGGGGTGAGCGCCCTGCTCCACAAGGCGCGCCTCGCCCCGTTCCAGCCCGAGACGGCCTGGAGCCTGGAGGGCGGGACGCTGGTGGAACGGCGCGGCGGCCGCGAGCGCCGCTACGACCTTGCGACCCTGACCCGCTATCGCCTGGCCAAGCCGCGTGGCGGCGGGCGCCAGCGGGCCCTGGTGCTGAGCTTTGGCCGCCTGAAGGTGGCGATCGCCTCGCAGAGCTGGCGCGGCCCCGGCCTCTATGACGACCGGCTGGAAAGCTTCTCGCTGCTGGCCCGCGCCATCGCCGCCGTCGGCGCCGATCTTTCCCCCCGCGCGCGCTTCGAGACCGCCGGCTTCAAGCTGGCCGACGCGGTGACCCTGGTCACCGGCCTCCTGGCCATCGGGACCCTGGCCCTGCTGATGCTGGCGGTGTCGTCCTCGATGCGCGGCATGGCCGTGGACCTGGCCTCGCGCATGGCCTTCCTGCTGCTGCTGATCTTCGCCGCCGTCCCCTGGCTGCCCAAGGGCGAGACGCTCGACCCCCACGACCTGCCCGAGCGGTGGCTGCCTTAAAATTAGATCCTCCCCCTGTGGGGGAGGTGGCGCGTAGCGCCGGAGGGGGACGTTTTCAGCTTTCGGAGCGGCGGCCGGTTTCGCCCCCCACCGATCGCTGGCGCGATCGCCTCCCCCACAGGGGGAGGTTCCCCATTCGCTTCCCCCTCAGCCGCTCCGCGACAGCTCCCCCTTCATGGGGAGCATCCTTTAGCCTGTCCGAACCTTCATTTGCATCGCCGCCCGTTTTTGGCGAGCATCCGGAAAATATCGCTTTTCAGCCGAAGGCCTTCCGTGACCGATCCCGTCCAGGACCCCGCCGTCCCGCCCGCCCTGCAAGACGACAAGACCATGCCGATCGTGGTCTATGCCTGCTACATCGGCGGCTGGATCACCGGCGGGGTGTCGGCGATCGTCGGGCTGATCCTGGCCTATGTGTCCAAGGCCGCCGCGCCGGAATGGCTGCAGAGCCACTACGTCTTCCAGATCCGCACCTTCTGGCTGTCGCTGCTGTTCAGCGTGATCGGCGGCCTGACCCTGATCTTCGGCATCGGCGCCCTGATCCTGGTGGCGGTCGGCATCTGGGTGACGGTGCGCTCGGTCGTCGGCCTGTCGTGGCTGCTCAAGGGCCAGCCCTATCCGACGCCGCGCAACTGGATCCTGTGATGACCGATCTCGCACAGCCCCGGGCCGAGCCCCATTCGGAGGACAAGATCCTCCCCGGCGTCGTCTACGGCCTCTATCTGCTGGGCTTCACCAACGGCCTGACCTTCTTCGTCGGCCTGATCGTCGCCTATGTCTATCGGGGCGCGGCCGGCCCGATCAACGCCAGCCACTACACCTTCGCCATCCGCAGCTTCTGGCTGTCGATCGCCTGGTTCATCGTCGGGCTGGCGCTGATCCTGTTCGGGATCCCGCTGTCGCTGGTGCTGATCGGCATCCCGATGCTGGTCGCCGGGGTGGTGATCCTGTCGGCCATCAGCCTGTGGTTCGTCGTCCGCTGCATCGCGGGCGTCGCCTATCTCGTGCGCGGCGAGGCCTATCCCCGTCCGTATACGTGGCTGATTTAGAGGCAGGTGACGTGATTGGCGCCTGCGGGCGCATCGTCAAGCTTTTCCGCGCTCTCCTGACAGGCGAGCATGCTCGACGCGCCCCCCTGGCTCCTATGACTTTCCGCCCCTGGCGGACGGACGTCGTGGAGGGGGCGACATGCTGGCTCGCATCGTAGGGATCATCTTGGGGCTGATCCTGACGACGTCGGGATATGTGATTTCGGGTCTGGGCGCGCTGGGGACGTGGGCCGCGGACTGGAATCTCGGACCCTTCGAGCCGCACCGGCCATCCGCCGGTTGGGCGGCGATGACGATAGGGGGGATCCTTCTCGTCGCCGCCCTAATTCCGCGACCGGGCGCGAGCCGCGCCGGGAAGCGGACCAAGGGGAGCGCTCGTGGGGGCGAGCGCTCCCCCGCCGGTCCGGCGCTGCTGGACCTGGGCGGGGCGGTCGCCTTTCCCGTGATGGCCGTCGAGGCCGCGCCGGTTGAAGCGGCGCCTGAACCGACGCCGACTGAAGCGCCTGCCGTGACGCCGATCGCCGTGCTCGACATGCTCGCCGAACCCGTGGTCGAAACACCTGCCGAACCTGTTCCGACGCCCGTGGCCGTCCAGCCCGAGCCGGTGGAGCCCGAGCCCGTCGCGCTGGCCGAGCCCGAGCCCATCCCGGAGCCGACCCCTGAACTGGTCCCGGAGCCGGTCCCAGAGCCGGTCCCAGAGCCGGTCTCTGCCGCCGAGCCGGACTTCGCGGCCCTGCGTGTCGAGCTGCTGGCCCTGACCGCCGCCGAATCCTGGAACCCGGCCGCCCGCGTCCTGGCCCGCATGGTCCGCGCGGCCAGCACCGACCGCGAGCGCGCCATCGCCCAGCGCGACCTGGGCGACTTCGCCGCCGGCCAGGGTCGCCACGACGACGCCGCCGAGGCCTATGAGGAGGCCGTCTCCTTCGCCCGCTCGGTTCGCAAGGCCGCGCCCGGCGATCCGTCGGCGGACGAACTGCTGGCCGGGGCCCTGGCCGGCGTCGGCGACGTGGCCGAGGCCGAAGGCCGGCTGAACGAGGCCCTGTCGGCCTTCGAGGAAGCCCTGGCCCTGAGGCGTTCGCCCGGCGGCCGCGAAGCCGCCGATCCCGGCGCCCAGCGCGCCCTGTCGGTGGCCCTGGAGCGCCTGGCCGACCTGCGCGAGGACCGCGGCCACCGCATGCGGGCGCTCGACCTCTACCGCGAAAGCTACGACGTCACCGCCCGCCTCGCCGCCGCCGATCCCGCCCGGTTCGGGCTGGACCTGGCCGCCACGCGGGCAAGGCTGGCCGAGATCGAGGCCAAGGTGGCGGGCTAGGGTTTCCGCGCCTACCATCGCCTCGACGGGTGCAAACCACTGTCGACGGGGGCGTCATGAGGATCTTGATCGGGGCGAGCGCTGTGGCGTTGCTGCTGACGGCGCAGGCCATGGCGGCGCAGGCCCAGGCGGGGGAACTGGCGGGGCCGGGACGCTTCTGCGGCTATTCCCCGATCATCGACCTCCTGCCCGGCGAAAAGGTCACCACGCTGCAAGGCGGCGCTCATGCCGGCACGTTCCGCTGGGAGGGCCCGTTCGGCGTGCTCGAGGTGAGCGGGAGCGGCTGGGGCGCCCGGCCTCCGGGGGCGATCGTCAGGCGGCTGAGCAAGACCGAGCCGGCCAGGTTCGCCCAGCGCCGGGACCACGGCCGCCATGTGGTCGCCCTCTGGAACGGCGGCTACGGGGCGGCCCACTTCAGCTCGGACAAGCGTCTGACCAAGGCGCAGATCGCCGCCATCGACCGCGTGCGGCTGTTCCAGGAGGGCGAGACGCCTTCGGGCTGCGATCTGCGGACGGTCTTTTCCTGGGACTTGCCGCAATAGCCGCCCGGGCCTTGCGGCTCTACGCGCGCGGCGACGTCTAACCCTGGTCGGGTAAACTTCCGGGGGAAACACGCGATGGTCTACATGCGCTGGCGGCGCTTCATCGAACTGGCGTCGCTGGATCGTCCCTGGCTGGGCGACCTGATGGAAAAGCGCAAGGGCGAGGCCTTCCGCGCCGCCCCGGTCGAGCGCTGGGACCAGGAATATCGCGACGGCGTCTACGACCGGCTGCACCGCTCCGACCAGCGCCACCATCACCGCCTGCTGGCCGCCATGATCGCCGATCGCTGGCCACACCCGCGCGTGCTCGAGATCGGGGCCGGCGAGGGGGTGTTCTTCGAGGCCCTGCGCGCCTATGGCCCGGCCCGCTATGTCGGCGTCGACTTCTCGCAGCCCGCCGTGGTGAAGGGGAGCGAGCGCCTGGCCGGCGAGATCGACACGGGCCAGGTCGCGCTGCTGCTGGGTGACGGCCGCACCTTCGCCACCGACGAGACCTTCGACGTGGTGGTGTTCTCCGAGTGCATCGAGCACCTGGGGCAGGTCGAGCCGCTGATCGACCACTACCGACCGATGCTGGCCCCCGGCGGGGCGGTGGGCCTGACCATGTGGCTGTCGCTCAAGCCCCTGCGCCTGTGGCGTCAGCTGAAGGGGATGGGCGAGGTGCTCGACGAGGCGGTGGTCAACACGCCCTGGGGCGGCGGCTGGCTGGTGGCGACGGTCGAGCCCCGCTGAGGTCGGCGCCAAGATGCTCCCCCTGAAGGGGGAGCTGTCGCGAAGCGACTGAGGGGGAAGTTCCAGCGGCGCGTCAGCACCCGCTTCCCCCTCCGGCCCTCCGGGCCACCTCCCCCTTCAGGGGGAGGGTCTCGAAGACCGGGGAACCTCCCCCTCTGGGGGAGGCCGATCGCGCAGCGATCGGTGGGGGGAGTGACTGCGAAACAGGCCACCGCCTCGGAAGCTGAAAACGTCCCCCCACCGGCCTTCGGCCGCCTCCCCCACGGGGGGAGGTTCCAAAGAAAAACCCCGGAGCATCGCCCCGGGGTTTTCAATCGCAACAGCTTCAACCCAGCCCTTAAGCCGGCACGACCTCTTCGCGGCGCACGAGCGCCGCATAGGCGTCCATCAGGCTCAGCGACAGCTTGCCGGGCGTGAAGGTGAACTCGCCGATCTCGGCCACCGGGGTGACCTCGGCGGCGGTGCCGACGATGAAGCATTCGGAGAAGCCGGCCAGCTCCTCCTTCTGGATGTGGCGCTCGACCACCTCGATCCCGCGGCCCTTGGCGATCTCGATCACCGTGCGGCGGGTGATGCCGTCCAGGAAGCAGTCGGGCTTGGGCGTGTGCAGCACGCCGTCCTTGACGAAGAACACGTTGGCGCCGGTCGCCTCGGCCACGTAGCCGCGGTAGTCCAGCATCATCGCGTCGGTATAGCCGTCCTTCTCCGCGGCGTGCTTGGAGATGGTGCAGATCATGTAGAGGCCGGCGGCCTTGGCGGCGACGGGGGCCGTCTTCGGGTCCGGGCGGTTGTACTTGGCCCAGGTCAGGCGGATGCCCTTGGCCTTCAGCGCCGGGTCGAAATAGCTGGGCCAATCCCACACGGCGATGGCCACGTGGATCTTGGTCTGCTGCGCCGAGACGCCGATCATCTCGCTGCCGCGCCAGGCGATCGGGCGCAGGTAGCAGTCGTCCAGGCCGTTCTTGGCGGCGGTCGCCTTGCAGGCTTCGTCGATCTCGGCCACCGTGTAGGGGATCTCGAAATCGAGGATTTCGGCCGACTTGAACAGGCGCTCGGTATGCTCGGTCAGCTTGAAGATCTCGCCGCCGTACATGCGCTCGCCCTCGAACACCGACGAGGCGTAGTGCAGGCCGTGCGTCAATACGTGCACCTTCGCCTCGCGCCAGGGAACGAACTGGCCGTCCAGCCAGATCCATCCGTCGCGATCATCGAAGGGAACGAGAGACATCGGTCCAAGACCTCCTTATTTGGAACCCGGTCCTTAGACGCCCGAGGAGCCGGAAGGTCAAACAAAATGGACGCGCCCGCATGACCCCGCACGCCGATCCCCGGCTGATCCTGCGCGAAGAGGAACTCGATGGCGGCCTGGAGTTGATTCTCCTGGCCGAGGCGGCCCTGTGGGCGGCCGTCGACGGGGTGCTGGAGACCGAAGGGCCGGGCCTGGGGCGCTCGCACTGGCGCGCGGCCTTCCTGCTGCGCCGCCGTCCGGGCATCGGCGTGCAGGACCTGTCGAAGCTGACCAGCCTGTCGAAACAGGCCGCCAGCAAGACCCTGTCCGACCTCCAGAAGCTGGGCCTGGCCGAGAAGGCGGCCGGCGATCTGGACGCCCGCCGCCGGCCGGCGGTGCTGACAGAAGCTGGTCGGGCCTTCGAGGCCCGCGTCAGCGAGCGGCTGCGGGCCTTGCTGGGCCGCGCCTATCGCACCGGCGGGCTGGACGGCGTGCCCGGCGCGCGGCGGATCCTGGCGGCCCTGGCCGGCCCGCGCCAAGGCGTCGGCGTCAATCGGAGGGAGGCCCTGTGAGCCCCGAGGAACGGCG
This sequence comes from Caulobacter hibisci, assembly GCF_016135805.1. Taxonomy (GTDB): domain Bacteria; phylum Pseudomonadota; class Alphaproteobacteria; order Caulobacterales; family Caulobacteraceae; genus Caulobacter; species Caulobacter hibisci. Next base: position 87,711 of record NZ_JADWOX010000016.1, on the reverse strand, counting down.
CGAGCGCCACCTGCTGGTCGTCGACGACGACGATCGCATCCGCGAGCTGCTCAAGCAGTTCCTGACCCGCGCCGGCTTTCGGGTCAGCGCCGCGGCCGACGCCGCCCACGCCGACCGGCTGGTGACGGTGATGGATTTCGACCTGCTGGTGCTCGACGTGATGATGCCCGGCGAGGACGGCTTTGCCTTCACCAAGCGCCTGAGGGCCAAGGGCGGCGAGGTCGGCCGGGTGCCGATCCTGATGCTGACCGCCCGCGACCAGACCGGTGACCGCATCGAGGGCCTGACCCACGGCGCCGACGACTACCTGGCCAAGCCGTTCGAGCCGCAGGAACTGCTGCTGCGCATCGAGTCGATCCTGCGCCGCACCGCGCCCAAGCCGGTCGGCCCGCGCGAGATCCTGATGGGCGACTGCGCCTTCGCCCCCGATCGCGGCGAGCTGACGAGGGCCGGCGCCCCCGTCCGCTTGACCGAGGCCGAGGTCGCCCTGCTGCGCCGCCTGGCCCGCGCCCTGCACGAACCCGTGGACCGCCTGGAACTGGCCCGCGACACCGCCGACGCAACCGGCCGGGCGGTCGACGTCCAGGTCACGAGGCTGCGGAGGAAGATCGAGCCGGATCCCAAGAACCCCCGCTACCTGCAGACCGTGCGGGGGGTGGGCTATCGGCTGGCGCCGGATTGATGGGGATCGCGCCTCAAGGAACCTCCCCCCATGGGGGAGGCGGCCGAAGGCCGGTGGGGGGGCGTTTTCAGCTTCCACGCCGCTTGGCCGATCTCGCAAGAACGCCCCCCACCGATCGCCGCGCGATCGCCTCCCCCATAGGGGGAGGTTCCTTATTCGCCACCCTCTCCCGCAAGGGGAGAGGGATCTAGAATGCGCCTGCGCACCCGCCTGTTCATCCCGCGCCAGATCAAGCGCTGGCTGCCGACATCGCTGTTCGGCCGCAGCCTGCTGATCATCGTCCTGCCCGTGGCCGTGATGCAGATCGCCGTCACCTGGGGCTTCTTCGACGCCCACTGGGAGACGGTGAACAGCCGCCTGTCCGAGGGGCTGGCCGGCGACATCGCCTGGGCCGTGGCCACCTACCAGGACGATCCCAGCCCCGCCGCCGTCGAGCGCATGGCCCAGCGGGCCGAGGAGACGATGGATCTTTCCATCGCCCTGCTGAAGGGCCGCGAGCTGCCCACTGGCCGGCGCCCGGCCATGTTCGCCTCGCTCGACCGCTCGATGCAGCGGGCCCTGGCCGAACGGCTGGACGAGCCTTTCTGGTTCGACGCCTCCGACCGCTACACCGCCCATGTCGAGATCCGGGTGAAGGTGCGCGAAGGCACCCTGCGGATCTTCGCCCCCCGCGACCGCGCCTTCGCCACGCAAGGCCACATCTTCATCCTGTGGATGGTGGTGGCGACCATGCTGCTGACGGCGATCGCCATCCTGTTCATCCGCAACCAGGTGCGGGCCATCGAGCGCCTGGCCGACGCCGCCGACGCCTTCGGGCGGGGCCTCGACCACGAGTTCAAGCCGCACGGCGCGCGCGAGGTGCGCCAGGCGGCCCAGGCCTTCCTGGCGATGAAGGCCCGCATCCAGCGCCATATCGAGCAGCGCACGGCCCTGCTGGCCAGCGTCAGCCACGACCTGCGCACGCCCCTGACCCGGCTGAAGCTGGAAATGGCCCTGTCCGAGCCCGGCCCGCAGGTTGAGGCCATCAAGCGCGATCTCTCCGAGATGGAGCACATGATCGACGAGTACCTGGCCTTCGCCCGCGGCGAGGGCGGCGAGGCCCTGCAGTCCGTCGACCTGGCGCCGCTGATCGCCGGGGTCTGCGACGCGGCCCAGCGCGGCGGGGCGCGGGTCGAGACCGCCCTGGAGCAGGACCTGACCGCCAACCTGCGGCCCAGCGCCTTCAAGCGGGCCCTGGCCAACCTGGTCGACAACGCCGCCGCCCACGGCAAGACCGTCCGCGTGACGCTGGAGGCGCGCCAGATGGGCGGGGTGCTGGTCACCGTCGACGACGACGGTCCCGGCATTCCCGAGGACCGCTACGAAGAGGCCTTCAAGCCCTTCAGCCGGCTCGACGACTCCCGGAACCAGAACGAGAAGGGCGTCGGCCTGGGCCTGGCCCTGGCCCGCGACATGGCCCGAGGCCTGGGCGGCGACCTGGTGCTCGAGCGCTCGCCGATGGGCGGGCTGCGGGCGATCATGCGGTTGCCGGGCTAGGGGCCGATCCTAGGACTTGCGCGCTGCCGTCCAGGCCTTGGCGGCCTGCTCGGCCTGGCTCTTCTGGGCTGGGGTCAGCGCTTGGCCCAGCGCGCCGCGCTGGCCGGCGATGGCCCGCCGGGCGTCCGGCTTGGCCAGGGTTTCGGCCAGCAGCAGCCAGTAATAGCCCTGGGCCAGGTCCTCCGGCCCGCCGTCGCCGCTGGAATAGGCCAGGCCCAGCTTCAGCGCCGCCTGGGCCTGGCCCTGTTCGCCCGCCGCTCGCCACCACTTCCGCGCCTGGGCGGGATCGGCCGGCACGCCTTCGCCCTGGTTGTAGAGCTCGGCCAGTTCGTACTGGGCGTCGGCCTCGCCGGCCTCGGCGTCGGCCTGGGTCATCCGCACGGCCTCGGTGTCGCCGAACGCCGCCGCCGTCCGCAGGAGGCGCCGCGCCTTGTCGGCGTCCTTGGGCAGCAGCTCGCCCTCGGCGTACATCCGCGACAGCCGATGCAGGGCCTGGACGCTCGGCTCGCGGTAGTTGTCGCCGAGGCGGTCGGTCCGCCGGCCCAACAGCAGGACCTGGTAATTGAGCTTCAGGGCCTGGGCCGGATCGCGCGGCACGCCCAGCCCTAGCTCGTAGAGATTGGCCAGACCGGCCGCCCCGCCCGGCTCGCCTTGCGCCAGCGCCCGCTCGTAGGCGGCCTTGGCGCGTCCATAGTCCCGGTCGGTCCCGGCCCCGGCCGCATAGGCGTCGCCCAGCCGCCAATGGGCGGAGGCCCAGCCCCGCTCTGCCGCGCGGGCATAGGCCGAGGCGGCGGCGGGCAGGTCGCGCGGGATCAGCTCGCCCCGCCGATACAGTTCGCCCAGGGCGTAGAGCGCGAAGGGATTGCCCAGGTCGCCGGCCGTCGCATAGGCGGTGCGGGCGGTCTTGCCGTCGCAGGCTCCGTTTCCGGGGCGGCTGCACATCAGGCCCAGGTCGATCAGGGCCCCGATGTTGCCGCCCTGGCCCGCCTTTTCGTACCAGCTCGCCGCGACGGCCAGGTCGACCGGCTCGTCCAGCGCGCCGTGCTCGGCCCACATGGCCACCAGATAGGCGGCGTCGGGATCGCCCAACTGCGCGGCGCGGCGGATCAGCGGCTTGGCCTCGGTCGGGCAGGACAGGCCGGCCGCGCAGCCGCCGAGGGTGAGATAGGTCCGGCCCAAGCCGTAGATCGCCCGGGCCTCGCCCGCCGCCACGCCGGGCGCGAAGGCCCGCACCGCCGCCTGCGCCTGGTTGCGGTCCAGGGCGGCGAAGCCTGCGGCCGTCTGCGAGGCGGCCGGGGGCGGGGTCTCGGCGGCGGCTCCGGCGGCGCAGGCCGCAAGGGCGGCGGCCAGGAGCGTGCGAGGCGCGCGGCTATGCTTCATGGTTGTGTATTTCACCCGGCGCCGGGTGGCGCTGCAACCGAAAAGCGCAGCTTCAGAACCCCGCGCCGACCTTGCCCAGTTGCTCGGCCATCTGTTTCAGGCGCTTGTCGAGTTCGGCCATGGTGCGGTTCAGGGCGCCTTCGTCGTCGCGCCAGACCTGCAGGGCGCGGGCCCAGACGGCGGTCATGGCCGCCAGGCGTACCGGCGTGGCCTCGACCCCGGCCGCTTCCAGGATCGCCCGGGCGGTCTTGGGGAAGCGGGCGGCCGAGCGGGGCAGGCCTTCGGCCTTGCTGATGGCGATCAGGGCGTGACGGTGGGGCTCCATGGCCTCGATCCGGGCCATGGCGGCGTCGAACAGCCGGTCGTGAGCGGCCGCGCCCTCGCCGGCGTCGGCGTTCAGCGCCGCCTGGTCGAAGCGGCGCGACAGGTGGCTCAGCACCTTGGCCTTGCTGTCGGCCTTCCCATAGAGCTCGGCGAACGGCGCGCCGGCCGCCACGGCGATGTCGCGCAGGGCGATCTGGGTCCAGGGACGGTCGGCGGCCAGCGACAGGGCCGCGGCGGCCGCGCGGTCGAGCAGGTCTTCGGCGGGCGTGGTCATGGGCAAGAGATGGCGGGGCGGGGCGAAGCTGGCAAGGCCACACCTGTGTGAGGCCCGAGTGGCGATCCACCTGAGGTGGTGATGAGCCGTTTACCGGCCGGTCGTTAGATGGCGACGTGACCGACGCTCCCGATCCGATCTGGCCGACCATAGACCCGAAGGCCGCGCGCCTCTACGGCCTGCTGGCGGCGCGGGCGCGCAAGGTCGTGATCCTGCGGCGCGGGCCCCGACGGCTGACCCGCGTACTGATCTGGACCCTGGCCGGCGACACGATCGAGGGCGGCCAATGGTTTCGCGGCCGCATCCAGGAGCGTCGCTGCGACGTCTCGCCCGACGGCAAGCTGCTGGCCTGCGCCGTCGTGAAGGGACGGCCGCCGCACTATTCGTGGACGGCGCTGTCGCGGCCGCCCCATCTGACCGCCCTGGCCTTTTGGCCGATGGTCGGCGGTTACGGCGGCGGCCTGTTCGGCCACGACTGGCGGACCTTCCGGCTGAACCAGGACGGGTCCGACGGCCTGATCGTGCCGAAGGGCTCCCCGCACATGCCGGAAGACCTGACGGTGCTGACCGCGCCGGCGGTGAACGAAGCCGCCCTGCTACGCGCTCGGCTGGAACGCGACGGCTGGGACCTCGATGAGGAACGCAAGCCGGTGGGCCACAAGCGCGGCTCGCCGCTGGGCCGCAGCTTCGACCCGCCGCGGGTTCGCAGCAAGCCGATCAGGCGGGGATGGCGTTTGGTGGTCGAGGATCTCGGCGGCGTCGAGCGCAACGGCCGCGCCCATGTGGAGACGGCCCGGATCGAAGATCGCGAAGGGCGGACGATCCTGAACCTCGGTCGGATCGACTGGGTCGAGGTCGATCCCATTGGCGACGTCCTGGTCGCCGCCGACGGCCGGCTCTACCGCATCCATGACGCCGAGGTCCGGCTGGTCGCCGACCCCAACGCCATGGATTTCGAGACCGTCGTCGCGCCCCGGGAGGCGCTGGAATGGCCGCGCTAGGTGGAGGTTACTCCGCCGCCGCCGCGACCTCCGCCGCCGGGCGGTACTTGTCCAGCCAGTGCGCGTAGGGCGCCGGCAGGGTCGCCCAGGTGGGGCGTTCGACGCCCAGTTCCTGGGCCAGTTCGTAGGGGTAGTGCGGATTGGCCAGGTGGGCGCGGCCGATCATGACCAGGTCCATCTGCTCTTCGGCGACCAGGCGCTCGGCCAGGCGCGGGGCGTCCAGGCCCCAGGACGAGGCGACCGGCAGGCCGGCTTCCTCGCGCACCCGCTTGGCGATCGGACCGAGGAACGGCGTGCCCCACGGGATGGCGGTGTTGGGGATGGTGAAGCCGACGCTGACGTTCAGCAGGTCCAGGCCCCCGGCCTTCATCCGGCGGGTCAGGGCGATGGAGTCGACCAGCGTCTCCTCGTCGTGGCCGTCATATTCCAGCACCCCGAAACGGGCGGTCAGCGGCAGGTTCTCCGGCCATTCGGCGCGGACGGCCGCCAGCGTCTCTTCCATGAACCGGCCGCGCGCGGTCGCGTCGCCGCCGTATTGGTCGGTGCGCTGGTTGCTGTGGCGCGAGAAGAAGCTCTGGGCCAGGTAGCCGTGGGCGAAATGCAGCTCCAGCCACTCGAAGCCGGCCTCGCGGGCGCGGCGGGCGGCGGCGGCGAAGTCGGCCTTCACCCGCTCGATGTCGGCCAGGGTCATCTCGCGCGGAACCTTGGGCAGGCCCTGGCCATAGGCGATGGCCGAAGGCGCGATGGTCTGCCAGCCGCGCGGATCGCCGTCGGCGATGTGGTCGTCGCCTTCCCACGGACGGTGGGCGCTGGCCTTGCGGCCGGCGTGGGCGATCTGGATGCCGGGCACGGCGCCGGCCGCCTTGATGGCCGCGGCGATCCTGGCCAGGCCCTCGGCTTGCTCGTCGGTCCAGATGCCGGTGCAGCCGGGCGAGATGCGGCCCTCGGGCGACACGGCCGTCGCCTCGACGATCACCAGGCCCGCCCCGCCGCGCGCCAGGCCGGCATAGTGCGGCAGATGCCAGTCGGTCGTGACGCCGTCCTCGGCGCTGTACTGGCACATCGGCGGGATGGCGATGCGGTTGCGCAGGGTGGCGTCCTTCAGGCGGAAGGGCGTGAACAGGGCTGACATGAAGGGCAGGCTCTTATCGGGAGGAGGAAGGGCGCAGATGAGGGCGCGGACGGGGCGGCTCAAGGGGTGCGTGCGGGACAAGCAGCTGTGCCTTGGGGGCACAGGTCGTTCCTAAAGGCCCGTCATTCCCGCCCTTGTGGCGGGAATGACGGGGGATCATGGTTGGCTATGCACCCGCCAAAGCCGCCTTCGCCAGCCCGTCGAGCCACGCCTGGTGGGCGTTCAGCATCGGGTTGGGCAGGGTCGCCGCCAGCTCCAGCGCGGGAGCGCCGTTCTGGGTTTCCTGGGTCAGGATCCGCACGCGGCCGCCGTCCAGGTCCTCGATCAGCCAGGCGTGGTGGACGTCGAGGCGATCCTCGCCCTCGACCCAGCCATGCCAGGCGATGCGGGCCGGTTGGCCGTCCTGCGGGGGAACGAACTCCACGACCTTTCCCTCCACGAGAAAGCCGAAGGTGGTGAAGCGGAACCGCGCGCCGGCGGAAAGCTCCGGGCCCGGACCATCGTGGAAGACGATGTCGGCGGCGTTCTCGTAATAGGTCGGCCAGGCGGTGGCGGCGGCCAGCAGCGGCCAGACCTGGGCGGCGGACAGGCCGGGGACGATGATCTCGTTGGAGACGAAGTTGTCGGTGGTCCCGGGCAGATAGCCTTCGGGCCAGAGGATGGCGTGCATGGGGGAAACCTCGGTGTGGACGAGCCTTCGAATGCGCCCTACCAAGCCATAACGCCAATCGCCATTCGATATCGGATCCATCACGATGCGCGATATCAAGACGCTCGACCTCAACCTGCTCAAGGCCCTGGACGCCCTGCTCGACACTCGCAGCGTCACCGCCGCCGCCGAGCGCCTGGGCCTGACCCAGCCGGCCGTCAGCGGCATGCTGGCGCGGCTGCGCGAGGCCTTCGACGACCCCCTGTTCGTCCGCGCCCGCCGGGGCGTGACCCCGACCGAGCGGGCCCTGGCCCTGGCCAGTCCGGTGCGCGAGGTGCTGGCCGGGGTCGAGGCCCTGCTGACCCCGGCCGCCTTCGATCCGGCCACCGCGTCCTTCACCCTGACCCTGGCGGCCACCGACTATGCGCTGGAGGCCATCGTCGCCCCGTTCATGGCCCAGCTTCGCCATCGCGCCCCCGGCCTGGTGGTCGCGGTCAAGCCGCTGGACGACGCCCGCGTGCTGTCCCAGCTCGAGCGCGGCGAGGTCGACATCGCCTTCATGACGCCGCAGACCACGCCGCCCGAACTGCATGCCCGCGCCCTGTTCGACGAGACCTATGTCTGCGCCCTGCGCGCCGACCATCCGGACGCGGGGGAACTGTCGCTGGACCGTTTCTGCGCGCTGGACCACGCCCTGGTCTCCTATTCGGGCGAGCCGTTCTTCGGGGTGACCGACGCGGCCCTGGCCAAGGTCGGTCGCAAGCGGCGGGTGGCGCTGTCGGTGACCAGTTTCCTGATCCTGCTGAAGCTGTTGCGCACGACCGACCTGGTCGCCGTGGCCCCCCGGCGGCTGCTGGCCGAGGCGCCTGGGCTGGTGTTCGCCGACCCGCCGGTGGCCATTCCCGGCTTCACCAAGACCGCCGCCTGGCACGACCGCACCCACCGCGATCCGGGCCGCCGCTGGGCGCGGGCCCTGCTGTTCGAGGTCGCCGGGACCTGACGCCTTTCGCCTGCCCAGCGCTCAGGCTGCGCTCAGCCGGCGGACAGTTTCGAGGGGGCGACGCATTGAAGAGCCGTTCTGTCGGGTAGCTGACCAAGCGAAATCGCAGTTTCTGATATCGTCGTTCTTCGAGGGGGCATGTGCGGCCTCCGGGGGAGGACGGCCATGGTCGAACGCGACTTCTGGTCCTGGAACGTCAAGTGCGACGACTGCGGCGTCCACGGCCGGATCGACGTTTCCGAGTGGGACGATCCGGTGGAAAAGCCCTACGGCTTCCGCGTCGACGTCGTCACTCCGGGCTTCGTCATCAAGCACCACGGCCAGACCGGCCTCGACACCGCCATCGCCTGCGGCCAGTGCGGCGCGATCGTCCGGGACGTGCTGGACCGGCCGGCCGGCGCCTAGGGAAATCTTCTCCGCAGACGGCTTGACGTCGGTCGCGCGACAAATGTAGCGTCATCGCTAACGATGTAGCGAGGCGAGCGGCATGGGCGATCCTTCCGAACTGGAACTGGAGGTCATGAAGGCCTTCTGGCGACGGGGCGCGATGAGCGTGCGCGAGGTCCAGGCGGCCATCGCCGACCCGCTGGGCTGGAGCGCCTCGACCACCCGCACCGTGCTGGAGCGCATGGTGGCCAAGGACCTGCTCGACCGAGACGCCGTGCACGGCCTGGCGGTCTATCGGCCGCGCAAGGCCAAGGTGGCGGTGATCGGCGGGGTGCTCAAGCGCCTGCGCGGCCTGCTCGACATCGACGGCCCGCTGCCGGCCTCGGCCTTCTCGGGCAGCCAGCTGCTCGACAGCGCCGAGCTGGCCGAGCTGGAAGCCCTGCTGGCCGCCAAGGACGAAGAGGAGAACCGCCCATGAGCCCGCTGCTGGCCGCCTTCGGCTTCGGCCTCGCCGCCGCCTTTCCCGTCGGCCTGCTGGGCCTGCTGCTCGGCTGGAGCGTCGAGGGGCTGACCCCGGCGCCGCGCGTTCGGGCCCTGGCCTGGGGCCTGGCCTTCCTGCTGCCGGCCGCCGTGCTGGCCGCCACCCTGGCCGGGGCGGCGATCCCGCTGCCCGAGCCGCGGCAGGTGATCCTGCCGCCGCCCCTGTCGGTGGACCTGACAGAGTACGGCCTGACCGCCGCCGAACGGCCGCGCTACTGGACCGCGCAGGGCGTCTGGATCGCCCGGGGGCTGCTGGCCGTGTCGCTGGCCGGCCTGCTGTTCCGGGGCGGGGCCTGGCTGCTGTCGCGCCGCCGGCTGGCCGCGCTCGCCCGCTCGGCCCGGCCCGCCGACGCCGACCTCGCCCAGGCCGTCGCCGTCGAGGCGCTGGCCATGGGCCTGAAGCCGCCGCGCGTGCTGGTCGTGACCGCCCTGGCCGAGCCGCTGCTGGCGGGCGTCAGCCGTCCGGCCGTGCTGCTGCCGGCCGGCCTGGTCGAGACCCTGCCGCGCGAGACCCTGATCCAGGTCTGCCGCCACGAGCTGGCCCACCTGGCGCGCGGCGACAACCTGCGCCTGCCGGTCGAGGAACTGCTGGCGGGCCTGTTCTGGCTGTCGCCGCTGACGATCCTGCTGCGCCGGCGGATGCTGTCGGCCCGCGAGGTGGTCTGCGACGAGATCGCCGTCGGCTCGGCCCCGCCCGAGGCCCGCCGCGCCTACGCCCAGGCCCTGCTGGACGTGCTGCGCCAGACCGCGGCCACCGCTTCCCTGCAACCGGCCTTCACCGGTCGAGAAAGGACCCCCGCCGCCATGCGCTTCGACTCCATCCTGACGCCCGCCGGCCCGATCTCGGGCGCCCGCCGCCTGTTCATCGGGGTCCTGACCCTGCTGGCCGTCGGCGGCGGCGTCCTGGGAGCCAACGCCATGGCCGACGAGGCCCGCCACGCCAAGGCCCAGCGCTCGGTCGGCGTCGCCCCCGTCCTGCCGTTCAAGGCCGCGGCTTCCGCGCCGCTGAACATCTCGGCCGACAGCCTCGAGACCTTCCGCGATCAGCCCGGCCGGGTGGTCTACAACGGCGACGTGAAGGTGAAGGGCGATGTCGGCGGCGTCGACCTGCGGCTCGACGGCCGGCCCGCGCCGGCGGGCTTCAAGCCCGGCGACCTGCCGCCCGGCGCGGTCAGGAGCGTCGAGATGACCACCGTGGACGGCCGCACGGTGATGGACCTGAAGACGCGGTAGCCCGACGCCTCTCCGGACTTGCGACCAAGAAAAAGGCGGCCTCCTCGCGGGGGCCGCCTTCGTTCTTTCGGACGGGGAGAGGCCTTAGGCCACCTTCACCCGGGCGGCGCTTTCGGGCAGGTCCTGGCCGAAGGCGCGCTGGAAGAACTCGGCGACGGTCGGGCGTTCCAGCTCGTCGCACTTGTTGAGGAAGGTCAGGCGGAAGGCCAGGCCGATGTCGCCATCGAAGATCTCGGCGTTCTGGGCCCAGGTGATCACCGTGCGCGGGCTCATGACGGTCGAGATGTCGCCGTTCATGAAGGCGTTGCGGGTGAAGTCGGCGACGCGGACCATGGCCGCCAGGGTGCGCTTGCCCTCGGTGGTGTCGTAGGACGGGTTCTTGGCCAGCACGATGGCGGCTTCGACGTCGTGCTCCAGATAGTTCAGCGTGGTGACGATCGACCAACGGTCCATCTGGCCTTGGTTGATCTGCTGGGTGCCGTGATAGAGCCCGGTGGTGTCGCCGAGGCCAATCGTATTCGTCGTCGAAAAGAGACGGAAATAGGGGTTGGCGCGGATCACCCGGTTCTGGTCGAGCAGGGTCAGCTTGCCGCCGGCCTCGAGCACGCGCTGGATGACGAACATCACGTCCGGACGGCCCGCGTCATATTCGTCGAACACCAGGGCGATCGGGCGCTGCAGAGCCCAGGGCAGGATGCCTTCGCGGAATTCGGTGACCTGCTTGCCTTCCTTCAGGACGATGGCGTCCTTGCCGACCAGGTCGATCCGCGAGACGTGGCTGTCGAGGTTCACCCGCACCAGCGGCCAGTTCAGCCGCGCGGCGATCTGCTCGATGTGGGTCGACTTGCCGGTGCCGTGATAGCCCTGGACCATCACCCGGCGGTCCTTGGCGAAGCCGGCGCAGATGGCCTTGGTCGTCTGCGGGTCGAAGCGATAGGCGCTGTCGATCTCCGGCACGTGGCTGTCGCGGTGCGTGAAGGCGGGCACCTTCATGTCGCTGTCCACGCCGAAGGCGTCTCGCAGGGTGACCCACTTGTCCGGGGCCAGGGTGATCAGGGGATCGGCGGCGTGGCTGTCGGTCAGTTCGGGCATGTTTTCCGATTAGCGCTTCGACCCCGGGGAGGGGAAGGGGGAATTGCGGAAAGAAGAGGCTTGATGATCAAGGAACCTCCCCCTGTGGGGGAGGCGATCGCGTAGCGATCGGTGGGGGGAGGGATTGCGAGGGTGGGGGAGGGATTGCGAGGGCGGCCAAGATCGCGGCGGCTGAAACCGTCCCCCCACCGGCCTTCGGCCGCCTCCCCCACGGGGGGAGGTTCCTCGCGCACGCAAAAAGGCGGCGGATTGCTCCGCCGCCCTCTTGGTTAGTCTCTGGTCGCCTTAGTGGCTGGCGATGATCACCGAGGCGATCAGGCCGGTGGCGACGGCGGCCAGGACGTACTGGTCGTTGACGCGCTGCCAGCGGTAGCCGCGGGGCGGCTGGCGCAGGCCGTGACGACGGTAGTCCTTCACGTAGTAGCTGTCGGCGCGATAGCGGCTGTCGAGGCGCTGGCCCTTGGCCCAGCGGCGGTCCTCGCGGCGCTCGGCGCGGCGGTCGTCACGACGGTCGTCGCGGCGTTCCTGTCGGGCCTGGTCGCGGCGGCCTTCGTTATAGGCGCGCTGTTCCTGGCGGTCGTCATGGCGCGGCTGGGCCATGGCGGTCCCCGACAGGGCGGTCCCGGCCAGCAGCGAAGCGGCGACGGCGGTGATGATGAGACGTTTCATGGCGTAGTCCTTTCGTTCGATGTCCCCACCTTAGACAGGTCGTTTTGGACTGGTGATGAACGGCGGACATCAGGAACGGTTCATGTTTCATTCAAGAAATATTGTAGCAATACCTGCGATCTTTGCGTTGCGTCGCCGGGCGATTTCGCGCGTTGAGTGCGCATGGCCCTGACGCTTCGTTTCGACCCCCGCCGCGACCTGCCCGTGCTGCTGAAGGCGGCGCGGCGCGAACTGGCCGCCACGGCCGCCCTGCTGGTGGCTGGCCTGGGCCTGCTGGCCTTCCTCAACATCGCCGACGAGGTGGTCGAGGGTGAGACCCGGGCCATCGACCTGGCCGTGCTGCAGCACCTGCGCGTGCCCGGACAGCCGCACCAGCTGGTCGGGCCCGAATGGCTGCACACGGCCGCCGCCGACGTCACCGCCCTGGGCTCGGTCACGGTGCTGACCCTGCTGGTGATCCTGGCCCTGCTCGCCCTGGCCAGCCTGCGCCGCTGGGCCGAGGCCCTGGTGGTGCTGGTCGGGGCGGCTGGCGGGGTGGCGATCAGCCAGGGCCTCAAGCACGTCTTCCTGCGCGAGCGTCCCGACCTCGTCTACCGCGCCGTCGAGGCCGCCAATCCAAGCTTCCCCTCGGGCCACGCCATGCTGTCGGCGGTGGTGTTCCTGACCCTCGGGGCCCTGGCCGCGCGCTTCGCCCAGAAACGCCGGCTGAAGGCCCTGGCGCTTGGCGCTGCGGTGTTCTTCTCGGTGCTGGTGGGGCTCAGCCGGATCTATCTCGGCGTCCACTGGGCCAGCGACGTCCTGGCCGGCTGGTGCGTCGGCGCGGCCTGGGCCATGGCCTGCTGGCTGGCGGCGTGGGGCTGGGGGCGGTTCTTCGCATCGCCGCTGGCCCAAGACGTCGCCGAGCGAACTCCTCCCTCGCTTTAGCGGGGGAGGTGGCGCGCCGCTATCAGCGCCGTGACGAAGGGGGCAAGGGACGGAGCACCGTGCGCGCCGCCGCCCCCTCCACCGCTTCGCGGTCCTCCTCACGGTGGAGGAGCTAGAGGCGGCGGAACCGCAAGGATTGTTGCTGGACGCGCTTGCGTGGACCGTCTTGCGGTAGGAGGCGCAGCGCTATGAGCCAGGCAAACAGGCCCGCGGCGGCGACGAGTTTATTTCCCAGGAATATCGGCGTCCGAGACCAGCCCCAGAGGGCATAGAGAAGAAGCGCAAACGCCAGAAGACCCGACCGCAGGAGCGGCCTGTGCGTCTTGCGTCCGACAGCGCTTAACCAGCCCAACCCCCACATCAATATGAAGAAGGCTAGAGTGCCCGGCCAACGGGATTCCATAAACCGGAGAAGCTCTTCCATCGCCGGGCTTCCCTCAAGCCGCTGCCACGGCTCCCGTCGTCCGCCGCACGCGCCAGAACCGGATCGTCCGCAGGGCGCTCTCACGCGGCAGGGCGGCGTAGAGTTCGCCATAGGCCTTGGCCTTGCCCATCACCTCGTCGGACGGATCCAGGATCAGCAGGGCGAAGGTCAGGAACAGGGCGCGGTCGAAGTCGGCCGCCTTGCAGACCACGGCCAGGCCGTCGAGCTCCTTGCGCTCGAGGATCTTGCGGGCGGTGTGGAAGTCGATCTCGGCCATGTCCGACAGGGCCCCGAGGAACAGGGTCGTGTGCTTGGCGCGCAGCATGCCGGCCAGGGCCTGGGGCGTGACGCCGCCGCGAGCCTTGATCTTGGAGAGTTCGGTCATGGCCGCGTCGTAGTCGGCCGGCAGGGCGCCGTCGCGCGTGGCCAGGCGGTTGCGGCCGGCGGCCAGGGCCGCCTCCAGCACCGCCGGGTCCAGAGCCTCGTTGCGGGCCATGATCCGGTCGCGCAGCCGGCTCTCGGCGACGAAATACATCTCGTTGAGCAGGTCGGCCGGCAGGTTCTGGCGGTCGATCACCGCCTCGTGCAGGGCCGGATTGGCCTGGGCGCGGTCGACCACGGTCTCGTGGGCCTCGCGCGACAGCCGGGCGCCCTCGTTGCGGATCAAGACGCCCAGGGTGTCGTCGTCGCCGCGCGCGACGATGGCGTCGGACACCGCCGACGAGACGCTGGGCCGGGCCGAGATCGCCCGCAGGTGCTCCTGCCCCTGCGTCTGGGCCACGTGCAGCAGGTCGGCGTCCGACAGCGGGGCCGCGCCGGTCAGGATCGGGCGGGCCACGGCGATGCTGTCGTTGGCGAGGTTGCGGGTCAGGGCCGGCGGCGGGGCCGACGACTGGCCCAGGCGCTCGGCCAGCTCGACGCGGACGGCCTCTTCCATCTCGCCGGCCAGCTGGCCCATGACGTCGTCGAACAGGCCCAGCTCGACGGCCCCGTGGCCCTCGGTGGTGAAGAACAGGTCGGTTACCCCGCGCAGCAGCTCGCGCCGGCGCGTGCTGGACGGCTCGTCGGCGAGGGCGATCAGGTCATGCAGCCGCGATTGCAGCATCAGAGGTCGCTCTCCTCGGCGGGGGTCTTCTTCTTGGCGGGCGCGTCGCGGCCGGCCTCGCGCGCGGCCTGGGCCAGCCAGTCGGCCGAGCCGTGGTCGGGCCCGTCGCTCAGGTCGGCGGGGGCGGTGGCCTGGGCGGCCGGATCCACGGCCATCAGCACGGTGTTGGGCGGTCCGGGGGCGGCGATGCGGTCCGGCGTCAGGCCGAACTGCCGCCCGACCGAATAGGTGCGCGGCGCCAGGCTCCCCGAGGCGCGGGCGTTGGCGTAGACCGGCGGGGCGGCGGCCGCCTGGACGACCTTCTGGACGGGCGGGGCCGCCGGCGTCGGAACGGGCGTGGGAACGGCGACGGGCGGGCCGCCGGCCAGCTCGGTCCTTTCGTTCCACGGCTTGCGCGCGGCGGGCGCGGCGACGGCGGCGGGCGCGATCGCGGCCGAGGCGACGGGCGGGCTGTAGAGACTGGTGGGCAGGGCGGCCTGGACCGGCTGGCGCGCCGGCGCGGGCGGCGGGACATAGGCGGCGGGCGCCGGAACGGCGTCACGGGCCCAGGGCGCGGCGGCCGGCCGTTGGGGCGGCGCCGAGACGGCGTCACGCGCCCATGGGGCGGTTTGGGGGGCGGTTTGGGGCGCGGCCTGGGGGTAGGCTTGTGGCGCGGGCGCGGTGCGGGCGGCCTGCGCCCGAGGCGCCTGCTGGGGCTGGAAAACCGGCGCGCTCTCGGGCGCCGGCGCGGCGACCTTGCCGGCCCAGCTCAGCATCGGACCGGTATAGGTCGACCGGGCGGCCGCCTCGACCCGCTGGCTGCGCGGCCCATAGCGGCTCTCGCGCACATCGTCGGCGCGCGCCGGAAGGGCGACGCTGGCGATCAGCAACAGGGGCAGAGCGAGGCGCATGCCGGTCCGGAAAGGGTTTCTCCCGGTTCGAATCCTTAGCTGGACAGGCTTAACTGCCGCCTAACGATGCGTCCGAAGGTCGGGTGTGCGACCTTTTGGACGGGGATAGGAGGGCGTCGAATACGGTGCGACCCGAATGTCCGCTTTCGACCTTGAGCGGACGGAGCAACGAAGACGCCCCTCTCTCTTAGAGAGAGGGAGGGGCCCGCCGCCGCAGGCGGTGGGAGGGTGAGTGGTTACGGTCTGGCCGATCGGAGCGCGGCCAGAATGTCGTCGGCTGTTCCGCCAGGGTCGGCCAGGACACGATCGTTGTGGAATCTCAAGACCACGTATCCGAGCCGCTCCAACGTGTCGGTGCGACGGTCGTCGTAGTCTTCGCGGCCGTCATGTCGCAGATGAAGTCCGCGAAATAGCGGTCGATCGCAATCTGCCGCATGAACTTGAAGCCGGCGAGGCGGCGGTTACGGATGAGAGCCCAGAGCTTCTTTTCCGCCAAGGTCTGGTTCTGGCGAAGGCGGCGGGCGTAGGCTGTCCGGTCCATGACCAAAGCCTGGGCACGGCCTTCCAGCGCTCGCAATCATAGAAATAGGGGTTTCCCGGTGAACGGCGAAACCACTCACCCTCCCACCGCTTCGCGGCGGGCCCCTCCCTCTCTCTAAGAGAGAGGGTTGGTGTGGTCTACCCACCCACACCCGTCGCTCTGCTCGTCAGCTCAGGGACGTGAGGATCTACCGCCCCCGCCACCAGGCCAGCAGCCGCCGCTCGGCGCCCGCCAGGGCCGCGTGCACCGCCACCCCCATCAGCGCCAGCACCGCCAGGGCCGCGAAGCCGCGGGCGGTCTGCAGGCGGTTGAAGCTTTCCAGCATCCGCCAGGCCAAGCCCTGACTCGAGCCCGAGCCGGCCACGAACTCGGCCGCCACCGCGCCGACCAGGGCCAGGCCCGCCGCCACCTTCAGCCCCTCCAGCAGGGCCGGCAGGGCCGAGGGCAGGCGCAGGCGGACAAGGCGCTGCCAGGGCGTGGCGCCATAGAGGTCGAACAGGCGCGACAGGTCCGGATCGGCGGCCTTCAGCCCGGCCACGGCCCCTGAATAGATCGGGAAAAAGGCGATCACGGCGGCCAGGGCGGTGACCGCCCGGCCCGGATGGTCGATGCCGGCCCAGATGGTCACCAGCGGCGCGATGGCGATCACCGGCGTTACTTGCAGGATGGCCGCCACGGGCGCGAAGGCGTCTTCGACCACCGGCCGCAGGGCGGCGGCGAAGGCGATGGCCAGGGCGACGAGGGCGGCCAGAACCAACCCCGCCAGCGCCGTCGACAGCGTCCCCCAGGCGCTCGACGCCAGCAGCGGCCCGGCCTCGACCAGGGCCTGGGCGACAGCGCTCGGGGCCGGCAGCAGGTAGGCGGGCACGTGCAGGGCGCGGCAGGCGGCTTCCCAGGCGGCGAGCAGGAAGGTCACGAACAGGACCGGGGCGAGGAGGCGGGTCATGCCTTGACGCCCCGATCTTCAACCCAAAAGCCGATCTTCCCCGCGAAGGCGGGGACCCAAGCCGAGTCCGACGCGCGTCCCCACGTCCGCAGGCCGTCCTGAACACCTGCTTGGATCCCCGCCTTCGCGGGGATGCTCGGAGAAAAAGCGAGGGTCAACGGCCGGCCTCCAGCAGCGCGGACACGGCCTCCACCGTCTCGCGGAACTGAGCGGTCGTCCGAAACCCCGCCGGCCGCACCAGCGGCCCGTCCACGCGCACCTCGCCGGCCACCACGCCGGGTCCCGGCGTCAGCACCACCACGCGGCCGGCCATGTAGACGGCCTCCTCGACATTGTGGGTGACGAACACCACGGCCGGCGACAGGTCCGCGCACAGGGCCAGCACGTCGTCGGCCAGGGTGCGGCGGGTGATCTCGTCCAGGGCTGCGAACGGCTCGTCCAGCAGCAGCAGGCGCGGGCGGGTGACCAGCGCCCGCGCCAGCGAGGCCCGCATGGCCATGCCGCCCGACAGCTGGGCCGGCCGGGCGTCCTGCGCCCCGTCGAGGCCGACCTGGGCCAGGGCCGCGCGCGCCCGTTCCCGCGCCTCCCGCGCCGGAACCCCGGCCAGCTCCAGCGGCAACGCGACATTGGCCGCCGCGCTCATCCACGGCGCCAGGGTCGGCGCCTGGAACACCACCGAGGTCTCGCCCTTGCCGGCCGCCCGGGTCACGGTCCCCCGCGTCGGTTGTTCCAGCCCGGCCAGCAGCCGCAGCGCCGTCGACTTCCCACACCCCGACGGCCCGACCAGCGCCACCACCTCGCCGGCGGAAAGCGCCAAGTCGACCGGCCCCAGGGCGCGGCCGCGCGGGTAGTCGACCTCGACCTGATGGAGAGAAGCGATCATTTCCCCTCCCGTTGGCGGATGGGGGAGGGGCAGGGGTGGGGGTGGCTGCTGAGCATGAAGGAACCCACGCCGCGTCCGGTCGGACCGCCGCGCCACCCCCATCCCCGACCCTTCCCCCATCGAGGGGGAAGGGCGCTGTGCTCGGCCCCGCTCACTTCGGCAGGAACGCCAGGCTATACGCCCGCTTGTATTCCAGGCCCTTGTCGTAGACCCCCTGGTCGGCCGCCACCTTGAAGAACTCCGCCCACCGGGCGTCGGTCATCGCGCCGATGCCGTCCTTGGGCACGATGCCGTAGGACCGCATCTTGTCCCGGGCCTGGTCGAGCAGGGCCTGGGTCATTTCGGGGTTGTCCTTGAGGATCAGGGCGTCGCCCGGCTTGGCGTCGCCGTAGAGATAGCTGTTCCAGCCGGCCGCCAGGGCGTCGCTGATCGCCTGCACCTGGGCCGGCTTCTGGGCGATCATCGCGTCGCTCACCAGGGCGAAGCTGGCGTAGGCCGGATAGCCGTCGTCGGCCAGCAGGAACACCGCCGGCTTCTCCCCGCCCGCCTGCTCGATCAGATAGGGCTCCGAGGTCGCATAGCCCTGCTGGATCAGGCTCTTGTCGGCCAGGAACGGGGCGACCGAGTAGTTGTACTTGCGCACCTGGGCGTCGGTGAAGCCGTGCTTGGCCTTCAGCCACACCCAGAAGGCCGTGACAGAAGCGTCCGACAGCAGGATCGGCTTGCCCTTCATGTCGGCGATGCTGTTCACGCCCGCGCCGGCGTGGGCGATCAGCACCTGCGGGTCCTTGTCCATGTAGGCGGCGACGGCTTTGACCGGCACGCCCTCCTTGGCCAGGTTCAGCACGATGAAGCTGTTGGAGCCGACCCCGATGTCGACCGCCCCGGTGGCCAGCAGCTGCGGCACGTTCACGCCCGGACCGCCCTGGACGACGGTGACGTCCAGCCCGCGCTTGGCGAACTCCCCCGTCGCCACCGCCTGGTAGTAGCCGCCCAGCTCCGCCTGGGCCCGCCAGTCGGTGGCCAGCTTCAGCTTGGTCAGCCCGGGCGCGGCGTCCTGCTTGGCGGGGGAACAGGCCGACGCGAACGCGGCGAGGCCGGCGGCGGTCACGGCGCGGCGCGAAAAGGTCATGTGGCGGATCCCCCGATACGATGCGGCGCGGAGGTTAGCGGCGGCGATCCCGCACGCAAAGCCTGTCATTCCCCTTTTGGCGGGAGGCTCGCGGCCGCGGTCATCCGCGGTGCGTTCGTTCGTGGCCCAGGGCGATGACGATCGCCGACAGGATGACGCCCGTGAGCGAGGCGGTCAGTCCGACGGCGACGCTGACGCCCATCCAGACCAGGGCGGCGCCCGCCGCCAGGCTGGCGGTGACGCACAGATAGCCGAGGTCGGTCAGCAGCGAGGCCGGCCCGCCGAACGCCCGTCGGCCGTAGATGCCGGCATGGACGAGCGCGATCACCAGAACAGAGAAAAGCACGGCGCCATCCTGAGGGGGGCGGTGTCCGCGACGGGTCGTTCCCGCAGCGTCTCGCCGCGCCCATGCCAACAGCAGAGTTTGGCCGTCGTCAACCTTCGGTAGCGGCCTCCAGCCACCGCCCGACCTTGGCGTACAGCACCTCGCGCTGCACGGGCTTGGCGATGTGGTCGACCATGCCGGCGGCGAAGCAGCGTTCCACCTGCTGGGGCAGGGCGTCGGCGCTCATGGCGATGATGGGGACCTTGCCGGCCGGGCCGTCGAGGCCCCGGATGGCCCGGGTGGCGGCCAGGCCGTCCATCTCGGGCATGTGGATGTCCATCAGGATGATGTCGAACTGGCCGCGCGCGGCCGCCGCCAGGGCCTGGCGGCCGTTCTCGGCGGTCTCGACATGGCAGCCGGCCAGGCGCAGCAGGCCGACCCCGATCTCGCGGTTCATCGGGTGGTCGTCGACCAGCAGGATGCGCGCGGCGCGGGGATCGCGGGCGACCTCCTCGACCTCGGGCGCGGCCAGGGGCTCGGCCTCGGCGGCCGGCAGTTCCAGCCAGAAGCACGAGCCGTGGCCCGGCGCGCTGTCGGCCCCGATGCGGCCGCCCATCAGCTCGACCAGCGACTTGCTGATCGCCAGCCCCAGCCCGGCGCCGCCATAGGCGCGGGTCGCGCCGCTGTCGAGCTGGACGAAGCGCTGGAAGAGGCGAGCCTGGTCCTCGATCGGCACGCCCACCCCGGTGTCGATGACCTCGAAGCGCAGGCGGTCCTCGACCTCGCCGGGCTCGACGATCAGCCGGGCGACGATCTTGCCGCGCTCGGTGAACTTCACCGCATTGTTGAGCAGGTTCAGCAGCACCTGGCGCAGGCGCAGGGCGTCCAGGTCGTGCAGGCCGCCGACCGGGTCGATGACGTCGATCTCGACCGTCAGGTTCTTGCCCTCGGCCTCGGGGCGCACGATCCCGACCGCGTCGTGCAGCACCGCCTCGGCCGAGGCCGGCTGCATCAGCAGCTCGACCTGGCCGGAATCCACCCGCGACACGTCGAGGATGTCGCTGACCACGGTCAGCAGGGCGCCGCCGGCGGTGTCGATCATGCCGACCTGGCGATGGGCGTCGGCCGGCAGGTCCTCGCGGCTGGCCAGCAGCTGGGCAAAGCCGAGGATGCTGTTCAGCGGCGTGCGGATCTCGTGGCTCATCGTGGCCAGGAACTCGGTCTTGGCCTCGGCGGCGGCCAGGGCCCGGGCGCGCGCGGCGCGGGTCAGAAGCTCGCGTCGCACCAGCAGGCGCCGCAGCCGCTCCTGCTGCGCCAGGGCCAGGCCCGCGGCCAGGGCGGTGACGAACACCACCGTGACGAAGCACTGGATCAGCCGCGTCATCTGCGGCGGGTTCCAGGGCTCCAGCAGTCGGCCCTGCCAGATGTTCCAGATCCCCATCGGCAGGGAGACGACGGCGATGGTCAGGGCCGCTTCGGCCGCCCCGCGCGGGCCCAGCCGGAAGGCGCACAGCATGGCGGCCGGGAACAGCACGAAGGGCAGGGGCGCGCGGGTGTCGTGGAACACCGCCGCCGTCAGCAGGATCATCAGCAGGAACAGGCCGGCCCGCTCGAAGGCCGAACGGTGGAAGGCCCGCCGGTGCTCGGAATCGATCAGCACCAGCACGGCCGGCACGATCAGGGCCATGCCCAGGGCGCCGCTGACGAACCAGTCGCGCCACACCGCCAGGAACGGCGTACCGTCCAGGGCCGCCAGCAGGCCGGCGGCGATCGCGGCGGTGACCGCCACCACCGGCGCGATCACCGTCGCCAGCAGCGCCAGGTGGCGCATGGTCCGTACCCGGGGCGGCCCGCCGAAGGCCCGCCGCACGGCCTCGCGCGCGCCCCAGGCCTCGGCCAGGTTGACGGCGGTGAAGATCAGCGCCCGGTCCAGGCCGTCGCCCAGCGCCAGGCAGATGCAGAAGTGGGCGACGCCGACGATCACGGTAAGGATCAGCCGGCGCGGCGGACCCAGGGCCATCAGGCCGACGGCCAGCAGGGCGGTGCAGGGCCATAGGGCGGCGATGCCGTTCGGACCGCGGGTCAGGCCGTCGCTGAACAGCTGCGTGACGACGAACGCCGCGGCCACGACCAGCAGCAGCGCGGTCTGTCGCCGTGTCTCCTGTAAGGCGGCGCTTCGCGTCATCTTGTTCCCGTACCCCAGACGGAAAGACTTACGCCGAACAACGGTTTCAGTTTCGGCGCCAATAGCCGCTGTGACGCTATGCCGCAATGGTCTTTGGTGGTGTCGGATATCCGACAAATGGGCGCTGGGGTGCCCTTTTAGGGCGTCAAGCTGTTGAAAAATATGCTCTTGCCCTGCGGTCGTCCGCAGACGACCGCAGGGGCGGGCCTTTATCGCGGAACGCGTCGGCCTAAGTCGGCGCGCCTTCGGGAGCCGTTCGCTAGGGGCGTGAGGCGAGGGCGGCGGTCACGGCGGCATCGGCATCAACGCACCCGTGGCCGAAGGCTTCGTTTCGTTGGCCTGCGCCAAGGCCGCCGATCTTCCGCGCGGTCCTTTCCAGCAGAGCCTTGACGGCGGCGGCGGTTAGGCTCGGATTGACCGATAGCACCAGTGCGCAGACGCCGGCCGCCAAGGGCGTGGCGCTGGAGGTGCCGCCGAATTCCAGCGTGTAGTCTCCATCCGCGTAGCCGGAGGGCCGAACCACGCCTCCTAGCGTGCGCGAACCGGTCACGTCGCAGGTGAGGATGCCCCAACCGCCCCTACCGCTTGAGGGCGCGCATATCGAGATTTCTGCGCCGAAGTTCGAATAGTCGGACTTCTCGTCTCTGCTGTTCGAGGCGGCGACCGCTATGACATCTGGGTGAATCGCGAAACCGTTCACGGTGGCGCCCATGGGATCGTTGATGTTCTGGTCGTCGTTGCCGGCGGCGAACAGAATGACGCATCCCTTGTTGTCGCGACCCTCGCTGGCGCAGCGGGAGATCGCCCTTTGCACGCGCGTAGAGAGCCTGAAGACGCTTGCCCTGGCCTTCCAGCTGCAACTGACGACCCACGCCCCCTTGGACGCGACATAGTCGAACCAGGCTTCGAGTTGGGAGTCCGAAATCTCATTGCCCCAGCGTACGGGCATGAGGGTAGCCCCTGGAGCGGCGCCATAGACGCCGGACGTCTTGGCCTGTGCGAGGGCGACGCCCGCGCACGCCGTTCCGTGCCAGTCGCCTTCCTCCAGGTCGGGGGAAGGATCCGCCGTCCTGCGCGTGAAGTCCCATGGATGGACGATCTTGCCGACCGCCGAAAGATCGGGGTGGGTCAGGTCGAAGCCGTCGTCGATGACCGCGATGATCGCGGAGCTTGAACCGATCGTCTGGGCGGTGTTCCAGGCGGCGATGACCCGCGCATCGGCGCCGGTTAGGAAGCCGAGGGTGGCGCCCCGGTGCTGGCCGACGTTGCGAAGGTGCCACTGGTCGGCGAGCATGCCGCCCGACGGCGGATTGAAGCTGGCTCGCGCCGCTGGCGTGGCGAACTCAGGCTCGCAGACCTCGATGTGCGGCGACTGCTGAAGCAGTTCGGCGACCTTCAGCGGATTGGGGGACAGCGTGGTCACGCGGGCGAGAATCTCGCGGTCCCGCGGCGCGGAAATCACCTGCAGGCGCCCGCTGTCCAGCACCGCCTCCTGCTGAGCCTGCGTCACTCCGGCATTGAAGGCGATGAAGATCACGCCTGTCGGCACGAACGGGACGCCGTCGTCCGAGGTATGGAAAACGTGCGTGCCCTTGGCCATGGCGGAGTCTGCGCGCAGCAGGTCTAGTTTCTCGTCGCTGCCGGGAGCGCCGCCGTCGACCTTGACGATCTGGAACCCGCCCAGGGTCTCGCCGGATATGGCTTCCGGAGCGATATCGTGGAGGGCGCGGGTCGCTGCCTCCGCCATGCCGGCGCTAGGGCGCACGGCGATCAGATCTTCGCTCTTGGTGAAGGCGACGGTCTGTCCTCCCAACCTCAACAGCGTCTGCGTCATCTTCAGCCCCCCGGCTCACCGACCACTCCGTCGGCTTTCGCATAACCATGTTACGCAAAATGGGCGTTTAATCAACCTTTAGGAGTGTTTCCGTAGTCGCTCTAGCCCCCGCCCCTCAGGCCGCCGCCGTCTCCGCGCCGATCCAGCGGTTGAGGGTGGCGATCAGGACGTCGCGTTGGATGGGCTTGGCGACGTGGTCGACCATGCCGGCCTGGCGGCAGCGCTCGATCTGCTGGGGCATGACGTCGGCCGACAGGGCGATGATCGGGGCCAGGGCGGCGGGGCCGTCCAGGGCCTTGATGGCGCGGGCGGCGGCCAGGCCGTCCATGCGCGGCATGTGGATGTCCATCAGGATGACGTCGAAGCCGCCGTCGGCGGCGATGCGCACGGCCTCGTCGCCGTCCTCGGCGGTCTCGACGGCGCAGCCGGCCAGGATCAGCATGGCCGCGCCCAGCTCGCGGTTCATCGGGTGGTCGTCGACCAGCAGCACCCGGGCGACGGCTTCCTGCGGGGCGGCGTCGGCGTCGGCGGCGCAGACCGGCTCGGCCGGCACGGTGAACCAGAAGGTGGCGCCTTGGCCCAGAGCGCTGTCGACGCCGATCTCGCCGCCCATGCGGGTGACCAGGGTCTTGCTGATCGCCAGGCCCAGTCCGGCCCCGCCGAACGCCCGGCTGATCGAGCCGTCGGCCTGGGAGAAGCGCTGGAACAGGCGGCTCTGCACCTCGGGGGCGATGCCGATGCCGGTGTCGGTGACGGTGAAGCGCAGGCGCTCGGGGCCGCCGGGATAAGGGGCCTCCAGCGAGACAGTGGCCCGCACCGATCCGCCGGCGGTGAACTTCACCGCGTTGTTGAGCAGGTTCAGCAGCACCTGGCGCAGGCGGGCCGGGTCGAGGGCGTAGTCCAGGCCGTCCGGCAGGTCGGCCTCGACCCCCAGCGACAGCCCCTTGGTCTGGGCGTCCAGGGCGATGATCGAGGCGGCGTCGGCTAGCAGGGCGGCCGGATCCACGGCCTCGGGCCGCAGCTCGACGCGGCCGGCCTCCAGCCGCGAGAAGTCGAGGATGTCGTCGACGATGGTGGCCAGCGAGCCGCCGGCCTGGGCGATCAGCTCCAGCTTGCGGCGACCGGCGGGGCTGAGCCCGTCCTCGGTCTCGGCCAGCAGGTTGGCGAAGCCCAGCACGCTGTTGAGCGGCGTGCGGATCTCGTGGCTCATGGTCGCCAGGAAGTCGGTGCGGGCGCGGCCGGCGGCCTGGGCGCGGGCCCGGGCGGCGCGGGCGGCGGCGCTGCGGCGGGCCATCAGGCTCTTGAGCCGGGCCTCCTTGGACAGCGACAGGGCCGCGGCCAGGCAGGTGAAGAAGATGGTGGTGACGAAGGCCTGGACCATGCGGATGCGGTCGACCTCGGCCCAGCGCGGCGCGATCCGGGCCACGGCCTCGCCGCCGATGGTCATGGGCGCGGTGATGGCGATGACGATCATCGCGCTCCAGGCCGCGCCGCGCGGGCCCAGCTGGAAGGCCGCCAGCATGGCCGCGGGGAAGATCAGGAACGGCATCGGCGTCCTGGTCTTCAGGAACGAGAAGGCCGTGATCGCCGCCACCAGGCCGTAGAGGGCCAGGCGGATCGGCAGGGGCCGGCGGAAGGCCGCGTCCGGCGTGCGGTCGAGGATGATCAGGGCCGCGGGCAGGGTGATGATCATGCCCATGCCGTTGGCCGAGGCCCAGCCGGCGAAGAAGGTGGCGACGTCGGCGCCGACCATCGGCGCGGTCAGGGCCGCGCCCACCGCCGCCGCCATCAGGGTGATGGGCAGCATGCAGGCCACCAACACCAGGGCCTGGCGGACGCTGCGGATCGAGGCGCGAGGGCCGCGCAGGCGGCGGGTCAGGGCCGCCGCGCCCAGGCTCTCGGCCATGTCGCAGCTGGCGTAGATGACGATGACCAGCCACGGATCGCCAGCCAGGTGATGGACGACGGCGTTGGTGGCCAGGGCGATCAGCACCATGATCCGGCGCTGGACGCCCGAGAGGTGCAGCATCGAGGCCGCCAGTATGGCGTTCATCGGCCACAGCGACGGCATGCCGTTGGAGTCGCGGGTCAGGAGGTCGCTGAACGCGAACGAGATCACGAAGGCCGCGGCGAGACCCGCCAGCAGCCCCCAACGCCCCAAGCCTTCGGAGGCGCTGTCGCGTGCTCGTTCGACTCTTAAGGTCACGTCCCCGACTTCCCCCTCCGGCGCGACTGGCGGCCGGAACCTTCACCCATCACGGAGAGCCGGAAAAAGGGTTAAGGGACAGCACTTTTTCCGTGTACGGGGGGGTTCTGCGGCGTTGAGTCGCGACTTTCGGCCTCTTGCGCCAGGCGATCGGGACCCTCGGCCAGGGCCTGGGCCACGGCGGCCAGCAGCTCCTCGCGGCGGATCGGCTTGGCCACGTGGCCGTCCATGCCGGCGGCGCGGCAGCGGGCCACCTGCTCGGGCAGGACGTCGGCGCTGAGCGCCAGGATCGGGGTGGCGGCGGCCGGCCCGTCGAGGGCGCGGATGGCGCGGGCGGCGGCCAGGCCGTCCATGCCCGGCATGTGCACGTCCATCAGGATCAGGTCGAAGCTGCCGGTGCGGGCGGCCTCGACGGCCTGGAAGCCGTCCTCGGCGGTGAACACCTGGCAGCCGGCAAGGGTCAGCAGGGCGTCGCCCAGCTCGCGGTTCATCGGATGGTCGTCGACCAGCAGCACCCGGGCCGCGGACGGCGTCGGGGCGTCCTCGTCGGCGGCCTCGACCGGGACGGCCGGCGCGGCGGTCAGGGCGATGTGGAAGGCCGCGCCCGCGCCCAGGGCGCTCTCGACCCAGATCGTCCCGCCCATGCCGCCGACCAGCGCCTTGCTGATCGCCAGCCCCAGGCCGGTGCCGCCATAGGCGCGGCTGATCGAGCTGTCGGCCTGGCTGAACCGTTGGAAGAGCCGGGCCTGCACGTCGGGCGCGATGCCGATGCCGGTGTCGACCACCGAGAACCGCAGGACGCCGACCTCGGGACCGACCACCAGCCGGGCGGCGACCTGGCCCTGGGTGGTGAACTTCACCGCGTTGTTGAGCAGGTTCAGCAGCACCTGGCGCAGGCGCGTCTCGTCCAGCGAGAACAGGCCTTCCGGGTCCTGGCCGCCCAGCGATTCCACGGAGACGGTCACGCTCAATCCCTTGGCTTGCGCTTCGGGGGCGATGATCGCGGCGGCGTCGCGCAGCAGGGCTGCGGGGGAGGCGGGTTCCAGGGTCAGCTCCAGGCGGCCGGCTTCGACCTTGGCGAAGTCGAGCAGGTCATTGACGATCTCGGCCAGCGAGCGGCCGGCGCGGCCGACCAGGTCGAGGCGGCGGCGGTTCTCGGGCGAAAGCTCGGCGTCCTCGGCCACCAGGCCGGTGAAGCCGAGGATGCTGTTCAGCGGGGTGCGGATCTCGTGGCTGATCGTGGCCAGGAACTCCGACTTGGCGGCGTTGGCGGCCTGGGCGCGGGCCTGGGCGGCGCGAGCGGCCGCCTGGCGGCGCACCAGCAGGGCCGACAGCCTGGCCTGACGGCCGAGCGCCAGGGCCGCGGCCATGGCCACCGCATGGAGCACGACGTGGAACACCAGCAGGTCGCGCATCGGTCCGTTGGCCCGCTGCGGATCCAGGCCCACGATGGCCAGGGATGCGGGGATGGCCGCGGCCAGGGCCATCATCACCGCCAGGGCCGCCGCGCGGGGTCCGCCCCGGAAGGCGGCCAGCAGCACCGGCGCGAACACCAGCACCCGCAGCTGCGGCGGTCCGGAGAACACCAGCCACGAGATCACGCCGATCGCCGCCATGCCGACGGCGGGCTCGATCCAGCCGCGCACCGGGAAGGCCTCGGCGTGACGGCGGTCGAGCAGGATCAGGCAGGTGGGCAGGGCCACGGCCACGCCCAGGACGTTGCTGGTGGTCCAGCCGCTCCAGCCGGTCCAGAAGCCGCCGCCTTCGGCCAGGGAGGCCAGGCCGTTGACGCCGATCGAGGTGGCCGCCGTGAACACCGCCGACACCAGGGTCAGCACCAGCAGGCCGCGCATGCTGCGTACCCGTCCAGGCAGCCGCAGCAGCCGCAGGGCGGCGGCCGTGGCGGCGATCTGCACCGCGTCCAATCCGGTGACGGCCACGGCGAAGGCGTGATTGTTGCTGGTGGCCAGGCTGAGGAACAGGTGCAGCACCGTGCACACCGCCAGCAGCACCAGGCCCCGACGCCGGTCCAGGGTCATCAGCCCGGCGATGACGACGGCGTTGGCCGTCCAGATGGTGGCGATTTCCTGGGCCGCGCCGGTCAGGAACAGGCTGTAGGCCATCGAGGCCAGATAGGCGGCCGTCAGCCCGACGGGCCGCCGCCAGCGGCGCCAGCCGCCCGGACGTGGATCCTCGTGGCGCGTGTCCTCGCCAGGCGTGCGCCCGCCAGACGCGACCCTGCCAGACGCGACCCCGCCAGGCGCGTTCCTGTCAGGCGCGCCAGAGCGATCGATCGCGATGTCGAGGCGGTCGGTCCCCACGATGTTCCCCAACGCGCCCGGAGCTGGATGGGTCCGGACGCGGTCAGCGGCACCATGCCGCTGAAATATCGGTTTTTCGTTAAGTGCGCTGACGTTGCGGAAGCGCAAATCGCCCGTCAGGCGAATATTACGTCTCTAAATGTTGCAGTTGTGCAATAGGTGGGCGAGAAACCGTCAAGCTTGACCAGGGCTCGGTTTACTCGACCGCACGTAGCCCCTATCGCCGACCCCGCCCAACCAGGGAGCGTAATTCTCGGGGATAGTCTCTTCATGCGTTTGTTTATCACCACCGCCGTGGCCGCCCTGGCCTTCGCCGGCGCCGCCTCGGCCCAGGACGCCAAGCCCGCCAAGGCCTCGGCCGCACGCAGCCAGTACATCTCGGTCGCCGGCGGCGTCATCGGCAAGTCGGACTACGACTATGACTTCACGGGCGGCTCTGTGACCGCCGACCTCGACGCCGGCGCCCAGGGCGTCGTGGCCTGGGGCGCGACCGTCGGCGCCAACTGGCGCGCCGAGCTGGCCGTGGGCTATCGCAACCAGAAGCTGGACTCGACCGTTCGCATTCCGCCCTACACCTACACCCTGGGCGGCGACAAAGCCCAGACCGTTACCCTCGACATCAACGCCTATTACGACTTCCCGGTCTCGGGACCGGTGAAGCCCTATCTGGGCGCCGGCATCGGCGTGGCCTCGGTGAAGATCGACGACGGCCTGCTCGACGACCGCGGCGACGCCCTCAGCCTGCAAGCCATCGCCGGCGCCAGCTGGGCGGTCTCGCCCACGGTGTCGCTGTTCGCCGAAGGCCGCTTCCAGCGCGTCGGCCCGGTCAAGGTGAAGGTCAGCAACGGCTTCAGCGAGACCAAGTCGGACTTCGACCTGTCGAGCGCCGGCGGCCTGGTGGGCGTGCGCTTCGGCTTCTGAGCCGGACCGACCTGACGAACGAAGGGCGCGCCGGGCCTCCGGCGCGCCCTTTTTTCATTCATCCTAGTGGGTCAGCGCCGCGTAGTGGGCGTTGACGCCGATGAACATCGCCACGGCGACGATCGCGATCACGGCCGTCACCAAGCCGAGAACCTTGATGCGCTTGCGCTTGGGGGGCTTGGGGCCGTTCGAGGGTTCCATGGGGGCATCCTGACTGTTGGGGACAGACGAACGCTCCGGCGGCCCGATCGGCTCCGCTTTTCCCTAGGCCCCCAATCTGAGCAGCGCGGCGCCATGCGGCGGCAGGGTCTGTTCGACCCGACCCGACACCCGGCCCAGGTCCGCGCCGCTCCACAGGTCGCGCGCCGAGACCGCGCCCGAAAGCCCCAGGTCGCGAAGCGGCAGGCCGACGAGCTTGGGCTTCTCGGTGGTGTTGAAGAGGGCGAGGTAGCGCGCCTGGGGCGATCCCTCCGGCCGCGCCGACCAGATCCGCGTGCCATCCTCGACGAAGTGCGGCTGGTTGGCCGTGCTGGCCTGGTTGACGGCCAGTACCGCGCGGTTGGTCAGCAGGCTGAGCGTCGGCTCGTCCAGGTGGCGCAGGTCGCCGCCCATGATCAGCGGCGAGCGGGCGACGGCCCACAGGGTCATCAGGGTGCGCTGCTCGTCGGGGGTGAACTTGCTGTCGCGCTTGCCCAGCGCCAGGCGGCCCAGCGGCAGCATGTCGGCGTCGGGCCAGCCGCCGGGGACGCGGTGTTCGTTCCAGTTCTCCAGCCGGGTGAACTGGGCCTCGAGCATGTGCCACTCGTCCCAGAAGTCGTCGGAGATCCGCCACATCTGGGCGTGGCGGCGCACGTGGTCGGCGCGAGCCACCGGCGTCTCGCCCGGCGACAGCGACAGGATCATCGGCCGCCCCGAGGCCGCGATCGCCTTGTGCGCGGCCTCGATCTCCGGGGCGTGGGCGTCGTAGGGGCGGCTCATGTCGTCCATCTTGACGAAGTCGACGCCCCAGCTGGCCAGCAGCCGGAAGACGCTGTCGTAATAGGCCTGGGCGCCCGGACGGCTCATGTCGACGCCGTACATGTCCGGGTTCCAGGTGCAGGTGCTGGCGGTGTCGGCGATGTCGGCGGCGCGGACCTTGGTTCCCAGCACCGGCAGGTTGGCCTTCACCGCCGCGCGCGGGATGCCGCGCATCAGGTGCACCCCGAACTTCAGGCCGAGCGCGTGGACCTGGTCGGCCAGCGGCTTGAAGCCCCTGCCGCCGGCGCTGGACGGAAAGCGATTGGGGGCCGGCAGCAGCCGCCCGTGGCCGTCCATGGCCGGCTGCGGATCGCGGTTGTACTCGTAGCTGGAGGCCTGCGGCTCGTACCACTGGATGTCGACGGTGAAGACGTCATAGCCGAACGGCAGCAGCCTGGCGGCCATGATCCGCGCCGTCTCCAACGACTGGGCCTCGGTGATGGTGGTGGCGAAGCTGTTCCAGCTGTTCCAGCCCATCGGCGGGCGCGGGGCGAGGAGGGCGGGCTTGGCGCTCTTGGCCGGTTTTGCCGCCTCGGCGGTGGTGGTGGCGGTGGCGGAAGCGGCCGCGCCGGCCATCAGTCCGGCGGCCAGCAGGCCGCGGCGGTGCAGGTCCTGGGTCAAGCGCATCCTCCCATATGTCGTTGGGTTTCTTGTCAGACAATAAGAGCGGATAGGCAAGGTCCCCGCTCCCTTTCACCGAGCCTCTCCGCGAAGGCGGGGATCCAAGCCGAGGTCGGAGTCGCCCGCGGCCTCGCTCCCTTCTGAAATTCAGCTTGGGCCCCCGCCTTCGCGGGGGAGGTCGGAGCGAGATGAGCGCGACGCTCTTGAGCCCCTCCGCTCCCTATGCTCTGTAACGCTCAATAGTCAGACAATACCCTGGGGAAGAACGCATGGACCCGCACCAGACGAGCCGCCGCGCCTTCCTGCTGGCCACCAGCGCCCTGGCCCTAGCCGGACCCGCCGCCGCCGCGACGCCCCCTTCCGAGGCCGGCCGCGTGGTCGCCACGCCCGTGCCCGCCCGCCACGTGACCCTGAAGCCGTCGATCTTCAGCCGCGCCCAGGCCGCCAACCGCGCCTATCTCGTCTCGCTGTCGCCCGACCGACTGCTGCACAACTTCCACCAGGGCGCGGGCCTGCCGCCGAAGGCCCCGGTCTATGGCGGCTGGGAGGCCCAGAGCATCGCCGGCCACACCCTGGGCCACTACCTGACCGCCTGCTCGCTGCAGGTGGCCAATACCGGCGACCCCGAACTGCGCGCCCGCCTGGCCTACACCGTCGCCGAACTGGCCCGCGTCCAGGCCGCCCATGGCGACGGCTATGTCGGCGGGACCACCCGCTGGGGCCAGGCCGATCCGGTCGGCGGCAAGCAGGTGTTCGAGGAACTGCGGCGGGGCGACATCCGGTCCTCGCGCTTCAGCCTCAACGACGGCTGGGTGCCGATCTATACCTGGCACAAGGTCCATGCCGGCCTGCTCGACGCCCACAGCCTGGCCGCCACGCCGGGCGCCCTCGACGTCGCCACGGGCCTGGCCGGCTATTTCGCCACCATCATCGAGGGCCTCAGCGACGACCAGGTGCAGCAGATCCTCGTCACCGAGCACGGCGGGCTCAACGAGGCCTATGCGCAGACCTACGCCCTGACCGGTGATCAGCGCTGGCTGAAGATCGCCCGCCGCCTGCGCCACAAGGCCGTGCTCGACCCGATCGCCGCCCAGCGCGACGAGCTGGCCGGCCTGCACGCCAACACCCAGATCCCCAAGGTCATCGGTCTCGCCCGTCTCTACGAGGTCGGCGGCGATCCGGCCGAGGCGACCGCCGCGCGCTTCTTCCACACCGCCGTGACCCGCGACCACAGCTACGTCATCGGCGGCAACAGCGACCGCGAGCACTTCGGCAAGCCCGGCCAGATCGCCCGCCACATGGCCGAGACCACCTGCGAGGCCTGCAACAGCTACAACATGCTGAAGCTGACCCGGCATCTCTGGAGCTGGAAGCCTGACGGCGCCCTGTTCGACTATTACGAGCGCGCCCAGCTCAACCACATCATGGCCCACCAGAACCCCGCCGACGGCCGGTTCGTCTATTTCATGCCGATGGCGGCGGGCGGACGGCGCAGCTATTCGACCTACGAGGACAGCTTCTGGTGCTGTGTCGGCTCGGGCATGGAGAGCCACGCCAAGCACGCCGACAGCGTCTGGTGGAAGGGCGGCGAGACGCTGTACCTGAACCTCTTCATCCCCTCGACGCTCGACCTGCCGGACGGCGATTTCGCCATCGACCTCGACACCCGCTATCCGGCCGACGGCAAGGTCAGCCTGGCAATCACCCGCGCCCCGCAGGGCGAGCGCGAGATCGCCGTGCGCTTGCCGGCCTGGAGCGCCCGTCCGCTGGTCAGCGTCAACGGCAAGCCCGCCGGGGTGCGCGGCGCCGACGGCTATGCTCGCCTCAAGCGCCGCTGGAAGGCCGGCGACCGCATCGACCTCTCCCTGCCGATGGAGCTGCGGGCCGAACCGACGCCGGATGATCCCAACCTGGTGGCCTTCGTCTCCGGCCCGCTGGTGCTGGCCGCCAGCGTCGGCGCGGCCGACCGGCCGTTCGAGCGCGCCGCCCCGGCCCTGGTCGGCGACGGTCCCGCCGCCGGCCTGCTGCGCAAGGTCGGCGCGCTGGACCACACCTATGCCGCGCGCACCGCCCAGGGCGAGGCGGTGGTCTTTGGCCCGTTCTTCAATCTCTACACGGAGCGTACGGCCGTCTACGTCCCGACCTTCACCAGGGCCCGCTGGACGGCGGAGGGGCCGGCCTATCTGGCCGCCGAGCGCACCCGGATCGACACCGTCGCCCGCACGGTCGACACCGTCTATCTCGGCGAGCAGCAGCCCGAGGTCGACCACGCGGTGACCGCCGGCGGCGGCGAGATCATCCAGCTCAACGGCCGCAGCGGCCGCAAGCTGTCGCCCGGCGGCTGGCTGGAAATGACCCTCAAGCGCCGCCCCGGGCCGCTGGTGCTGCAACTGGTCCATTGGGGCCAGGATGTGGGCCAGTCGGCGCGGGTGCTGGTCGATGGCGTGGCGGTCGGCAGCTTCGAGACCCCGACGACCCGCCGCGACGGCTTCTTCGCGGTGGACGTGCCGCTGCCGGCGGGAACGGGTCCGGCGCGGGTGCGGCTGGAGGCCGGCGACAAGCCGGTGCTGATCTATGAGGCCCGGGTGATGGCGGCAACTTCCAAGTCCGTCATCCCGGCCGAAGCGTAGCGAAGAGCCGGGACCCAGGGGACTGGGTGTTAGCGATAATGATCGCCGTTCCCCCCTCCTCCGAGCACCCCCGCGAAGGCGGGGGTCCAAGCCGAGTCGGACGATCGATCCCACCGCCAGCCCAACCTCAGCTTGGGTCCCCGCCTTCGCGGGGATTGTGCGGTTGAGAGGGCGGTCGAAGGAAGCTCAAGCTCAGCTCGCCCCCTCTAGATCGGCCGCCGCGCCTCCTCGGCCATCTTGTCGGCCTGGCGGTCCATCTCGTCGGCCTGGGCCGGCAGCTGGCGGGCGACGGCCAGCAGTTGGGCGTCGGTGACCGCGTTGGCGCGGCCGCGGTTCTCGGCGATCTGCTTGGCGCGATAGGCCGGGTCGCGCAGGCGGGCGGCTTCGGCGCGCATCTCGCGGGCCCCCTTGCGCATCTGCTCGACGCCGAAGGCCATGTCGACGCGGGCCTGACGCCGATGGCGGGCGGCCTCCTGCTCGGCGCGCTGGCCGGCCTGACGGGCCTGCTCGCCCTCCGCCCTTGCCCTGTCGGCCTCGACGCGAGCCTCGCGCACGGCCACGCGCACGGCGTCGGCCTGGCGGATGCCTTCAGCGACCTGGATGCGGACCTGCGTGGCGGCCATCTCGGCCAGGTGGGCGTCGGCCTCGGCGCGGGCGGCGGCCTGGATCTGGGCCTGGACGGACGCCTCGACATGGACGGCGGGCGGTTCCGGAGGCGGCGGGGGTTCGGGCGGGGCCGGGGGCTCGGGCCAGGCGGCTAGTTCGGGCGGCGGCGGCGCGGGGGGCGCGGGCGGCGCGGGCGGGGCCGGCGCGGCCAGCGGCGGGACGGGCGGAGCCGGCGGCGGCGGCGGGGGCTCGGCGACGACGACCTTTTGCTGGGTCAGGCCCAGGGCGGCCACGGGCGCGGCGACGGCGGCCAGGGCGAGCAGGGTCAGGGCGACCGTCAGCGGACGGCGCGCGGCGGCGGGGCTCATGATGCAGGCGATCCTCTTGCTCAGGGTGCGGGAGTCGGCGGCCATGGCGCTGGCCATTCCGGGATTGGGGTCAGGGATGCGGCCGGGAGCGGCGTGGGCGGCCAGGCGGACCAGGGCCTTGGCGTAGAGCGTGCGGTCGACGCTGGTCAGGGCGGCGGCGTCGGCGGCCTCTTCCGAGCGCTCGACCAGGGTCGCGTGTAGCCGCCAGACCAGCGGGTTGAACCAGAAGATCGCCACCACCAGCCGCGACAGCAGCAGGAAGATCCAGTCGTGGCGACGCAGGTGGGCCATCTCGTGGGCCAGGATCGCCGGGGCGGCCTGGCGCTGGTCCAGGGTGGCCGGGTCGACCAGGATGAAGCCGGGGGCGACGCCCCAGCTCAGCGGGCCGGCGACCCGGTCGCTGGCCGCCAGGCCGGGACGGTCGGCGGGCTCAAGGTCTTCCAGCGGCGCCAGCCAGTAGGGGCAGCGCACGGCCTGGGCCTTGCGGGTCCAGCGGTCGAGGGTCAGCACCCCCAGCAGCAGCCGGCCGGCGATGGCGGCGAAGCCCAGCAGCCACAGGCCGCCGACGATCGTCAGGGCGGAAAGGCCGCTCGGGGCGGGGAGGGGCTCGGTTGCGCCGGTCGTGACGGGGGCGGGCAGGGCCAGTGGCGGAGCGTCGGCCGGCAGCAGGGCCAGGTCCAGGGCCGGCAGCACGGTCATCAGCACCGGCAGGGCCAGCAGCAGGCCGGCCGCGCCGCGCAGGACGTCCACCTTGTCGGCCGGACGGGTGACGAGGAAACGGGCGCAGGCCAGGCCCGCCCCGGCGATCAGGCTGGACTTGACCAGCAGGCCGGCGAGCAGGTCCCAGGTCACGACTTGCTCCCCTCGACTTGCGTCGCCTGGTCGATGGCCCGTTCCAGCTCGGCCGCCTCTTCGGGGGTCAGCTTCTGGCCCAGGCCCAGCAGGGCGGTGGCGGCGCTGGCGGCCGAGCCGGCGAAGAAGGTGTCGATCACCCGCCGCAGGGCGCTGGCCGCCACGGCCTCGGTGCGCTGCACGGGGCGATAGAGCCGGCCCTCTGCGTCGCTGGTGCGCGCCACCAGGCCCTTGGCCTCCAGCCGCGACAGCATGGTGCGCACGGCGGAGTCGCTGAGCGGATCCGACAGGGCCCCGCGCACCCCGGCGGCGGTGCTGGCCTCCAGCCGGCAGAGGGTCTCGAAGACCTCGCGTTCGCGTCTGGGCAGGGATTCGATCACGACGGGCTCCACGGGCGATGTCGCTACAGGTGTAGCGCTACATGTGTGGCGGATTGCGGCGAAAATGAGGCGCTCTTTTCGTGTCTGATTTGTCTGACAAATGGGATTCCCGTGCTAAGCAGGTGGCCACGCCCGAAGAGGCGGACTGAGGGAGACGTTGCATGCGGAAGGTCCTGACGGCCGGAGTCGCGGTTCTGGCTTTGGCGGGCGCCTGGGCGGCCCAGGCTCAACCCAAGGTCGATCCCGTGCAGGTCGACGCCTCGCGCCCCGACTGGGAGAACCCCGCCGTCAACGCCCGCGGCAAGCTGCCGGCCGTGGCCAGCCACTTCCCGTTCGAGAGCCGCGCCGCCGCCCTGGCCGGCGACATGACCAAGTCCGAGCGCTACCTGAGCCTCGACGGCCAGTGGGCCTTCCAGTTCAGTCCGTCGTCGGACGATGTGCCGACCGGCTTCGAAAAGTCGGACTATGACGCCTCCAGCTGGAAGAGCATCAAGGTCCCGGCCATGTGGCAGACGCAGGGCTACGACCAGGCGCGCTACAACAACATCACCTATCCGTTCCCGGCCAACCGCCCGCTGATCCCGCACGCGACCAATACGGTCGGATCCTATCGCCGGACCTTCGAGGTCCCGGCCGGCTGGAGCGGCCAGGACGTCATCCTGCACATCGGCGCGGCCGGGGCGGCCTACCAGGTCTGGGTCAACGGGGTGGAGGCCGGCTACTACGAGGACTCCAAGCTGCCGGCCGAGTTCGACGTGACCAAGCTGGTCAAGCCGGGCACGAACCTCGTCGCCATCCAGATCCACCGCTGGGCGGACGGGTCGTACCTCGAGGACCAGGACTTCTGGCGCGTCTCGGGCATCGAGCGGTCGGTCTATCTCAAGGCGGTTCCGCAGGCCCGGGCGTCCGACCTGTTCGTCAAGGCGGGGCTGGACAAGGCCTACCGCGATGGGACCCTGGCCACCGAGCTGGCCCTGACCGCCCGCAAGGCCCCGCTGACCGTGCGGATGACCCTGCTGGACGGCGACAAGGAAGTCCTCAAGACCGAGACCAAGGTCGCCGCCGGCGCGGCCCGCACCGTCAGCCTGTCGGCCACCGTCCCGAACGTCCGCCAATGGACCGCCGAGACGCCCAACCTCTACACCCTGCTGGTCGAGCTGATCGACGCCCAGGGCGAGGTCGTCCAGGCCACGCCCCAGCGGATCGGCTTCCGCACCGTCGAGATCAAGGACGGCCGGGTGAGCGTCAACGGCCGCCCGATCGTCATCCGCGGCGTCAATCGCCACGAGCACGACCCGGAGACCTTCCACGTGATCTCCGAAGCCTCGATGCGCCGCGACATCGAGCTGATGAAGAAGGCCAACATCAACGCCGTCCGCACCTCGCACTACCCCAACGACGAGCGCTGGTACGCCCTGGCCGACGAGTACGGTCTCTATGTGATGGACGAGGCCAATATCGAGAGCCACGCCTACATGGACTACGGCAACAAGCACCCCGAGCTGCGCGAGCAGATGCAGCTGGGCTTCGACCCGGCCTGGGAAGCGGCCCACCGCGACCGGGTGCTGAACATGGTCGAGCGCGACAAGAACCACCCGTCGGTGATCTTCTGGTCGCTGGGCAACGAGGCCGGCATCGGGCCCAATTTCGAGAAGGCCGCGGCCGCCGCTCGCAAGCGCGATCCCAGCCGGCTGATCTCGTACCTGGGCTGGGGCACGCTGGACTGGGAGCACGAGCCCAACGCCTACGTCGATATCTACGCCCCGATGTACGACGACATCGAGAAGATGGTCGACTGGGCCACCGATCCGTCGCGCACCCAGCCGATGATCCAGTGCGAATACGCCCACATGCAGGGCAATGGCGGCGGCAACTTCAAGGACTACTGGGACACCATCTACAAGTACGACAAGCTGCAGGGCGGCTTCGTCTGGGACTGGGTGGACCAGTCGATGTACCGCTACGCCAAGGACGGCAGGCGCTACTGGGGCGACGGCGGCGAGTACGGCCCCAATCCCGGCGGCGACATCGAGTTCGGCGACGGCATGATCCAGCCCGATCGCACGCCCAATCCGCACTATTACGAGGTGCGCAAGGTGCTCTCGCCGATCCAGTTTAGCGGTTTCGACCCGGCGACCGGCAAGCTGACCGTGACCAACCGTCATGACTTCCGCGACCTGTCGGGCTTCGACTTCGACTGGGTGCTGGAGGCGAACGGCGTCGAGGTCGCCACGGGCGCTCTTCCCGCCCTGGCGACCAAGGCCCGGGGCGTCGAGACCCTGGCCCTGCCGCTGCCGGCCATCGCGACGGCGCCGGGCGTCGAATATTTCGTCACCGTCCGGGCCAAGGCCAAGGCCGGCGCCGTGCCGATGACCCCGGCCGGCTTCGTGGTCGGCTGGGAGCAGTTCCCGGTGCTGGCCGCGCCCAAGCCCGTCGTCGCCCGCCCAGGCGCGGTGGCGCTCACCGACGGAGACGGCACGGTCACCCTGTCGGCGGCCGGCGCGCGGCTGACCATCGACAAGGCCACGGGCCTGGTTTCGGCCTACGCCAAGGACGGCGTCGTCCTGGCCAAGGGCGGGGCGCCCAATTTCGTCCGGGCCGAGACCGACAACGACACCGCCACCGGCACGGTCGCCCAGCAGAAGCCGTGGCGGACCATGACCGACACCCGCCGGCTGCGCGGCCTCGTGGCCCAGAAGATCGGCGACGACGAGGCCCGGGTGGTGGTCCAATACGCCCTGGGGGCCGGGGCGGCGCGCTTCACCACCACCTACGTCATGACCGGCGACGGCTCGGTGGCGGTGGCCGGCGACCTGGAGCCGCTGAAGGACGACCTGCCGCCGCCGGTGCGGGTGGGGCTGTGGTTCACCCTGCCGGCCCAGCCGAAGACCGTGGAATGGTACGGCCGTGGGCCGCACGAAAGCTATGTCGACCGCCTGACCTCGGCCCCGATCGGCCTGTGGCGCGGCGCGCTGGCCGAGCAGAACCACGACTACATGCGGCCCCAGGACACCGGCAACAAGGTCGGGGTGCGCTGGCTGGAGCTGTCGGGCGGGACCGCGCCT
Source organism: Caulobacter hibisci (assembly GCF_016135805.1). Lineage (GTDB taxonomy): Bacteria > Pseudomonadota > Alphaproteobacteria > Caulobacterales > Caulobacteraceae > Caulobacter > Caulobacter hibisci. The sequence goes on along the minus strand of NZ_JADWOX010000016.1, from coordinate 49,636 downwards.
GAAGGCAAGGTTGGGGGCCTTCGCGTCGAGGCGGCCGACAAGCCGCTGATGATCAACGCCCTGGCCTTCCCCTATACCGACCTCTATCGCCGCGCGCCGGGGACCTGGAAGTCGTCCGACATCGTGCCGCACGGCGACGGGACCCTGCTGGTCGACGCGGCCCAGTGGGGCGTCGGCGGCGACACCACCTGGAACTTCGTCGGCCAGCCGCACGGCCAGTACCGCACGAAGCTGGAGCGCACCCGCGTCAGCTTCCGCCTGACCCCGTTCGCGGGCGAGGGCACGACGCCGGACAAGGCCAAACCGGCGCGGGCGACCGAGGTCGAATAGGGCTCAGCCCTTCGGCTTCTTGGGCTTGGACGCCGTGGGAGCCTCGGGCGCGTCTGCCTGGACGATGGCTTCGGCCGGCGTCCCGGCGGCGACCGCCGGGGAGGCGGCCGGACCCAGGGCCGCGCCCTGGGCCAGCAGCGGGATGTGCACCGACAGCTCCAGCGGGATGGTCCAGGTCACCCGGCCGTCGGGATCGACCCGCGCCGCGCCGGTCGCGACCGGCGGGGGCGTGACGGGAGAGGGCGGGGCGTCGTCGGCGAAATACTCCGCCGCCCCCAGGTCCAGCGCCCCGCTCAGGCGGTCGCGGGCAAGGGGCTCCAGCGCCGCCAGCCGCTGCCGGATCGTGCGGACGATGGCGCTGATCCGCACCCCCTCGTTGATCTGGATATTGGCCAGCGGCGCGCCGGCCGCGTCGGTCTTCTGGATCCACGGCCCGCCCCAGTGGTGCAGGGCGATGACGTCCCATTCGCTGTTGAACACCGGCGCGCCGGACGAGCCCGGCTGGGTGTCGGCCACGTAGTGCAGGGCGTCGTCATAGCGCGAGACCAGCCGGTTCTCGCGCAGCACCACCTCCTTGTGGCGGCCTTCCGGGTGCTGGACGATGTTGGCGTACTCGCCCAGCATGTGCTTGTCCTTGGCGTCCGACAGACCGCAGAAGCCGTAGCCGTCCAGGGCCGCGGCATTGGCGTCGATCGCCGCGCCCACCCCGATCACCGTGAAGTCCAGGCCGCTGACCGGGTCGGTGATGAACACCGCCGTGTCGAAGGCGTAGCGGCTGACCGGCCGCGGCTGGCCGCGCAGGTCGACCTCGTAGTCCAGCTCCAGCACCAGCTGCTGGGCGATCTCGGGATTGTCGATGACGTGGTTGTTGGTGATGAACAGCCCGCCGCCGATCAGGAAGCCGCTGCCGCGCGGCCGGCCGTTGCGGAACGCCACCCGGCCCACGGCCCGCGCCGCCTTGGCCCCCTTGGCCAGGAACGAGACATTGACGAAATCCAGGCTGTCGCCCCAGACGGCCTCGGCCCCCAGCGGCGGAGGGGCGGGCGGTTCCGACGGCTTGCCGTCCAGCGCCAGCATCGCCTCGCCTGTTCGGGGGGAGGGCGCCCCCTGGGCCGCGCCCTGGATGTTGGCGGCGACGGCGACGGCTTCCTTCGGGGTCAGGGCCGCCTTGCGCTGCAGGCGGTCGCGCAGCCGCTCGGTCTCGGGCTCGGCGGCGTAGGGATTGCCCGCCTCGGCCAGTCGCAGGGCGCGCCGGATGCCGGACGCGGCCTTGGCGATCCGGGCCCGCGCGGCGGCTTCGACCTCGTCCGTCATGCTCGGCCCCGGCTGTTGTCGAAGTTTCGCATAACGCTGCTATGCTATTTATGCAAGCATCATTGACTCTTGCACTCATAACGAGAAATTTGAAAAAGGCCGGTCTCGGGGGGAGCGCCGGCCCGCACCAAACGCATCAAAAACGGCATCAAAAAACTGGGAGGCTGCGATGGCCGACAAGAAAACCCCCTCGGAGGCGCTGGGCGAGTCCGCCGTGCGCTCCGCCACGGACCGGGCCACCGATCCGCTGTTCGTTCCTCACCCCGACAGCCTGCCCGAGCGCCTGTCCGGCGCCGAGGCGCTTGGCGGAGACACCTATTCCGAACTGCTGGAATCGATTTGCGGCACGACCGACGACAGCCAGCCGGTCGAGCAATACAACGGGGCCCTGGGGGTCACGACCGCCTTCGTCGGCGCCCACCAGGCCCATGCCTGCCAGGTGCAGTGGAACGCCAACCTGGCCTCGATCTACACCAATCCCGGCACCGTGAACGGCGTGCGCTGGGGCTCGGGCACGATGATCGCCGACGACATCCTGCTGACCTGCGGCCACCTGTTCGACCAGACCGGCGGCGGCTGGGAGCGGCCGCGCGTCAACGGCACGACCAACATCATCTCGCCGCAAGACATCGCCCGCAACATGCACCTGAACTTCAACTTCCAGGTGGATCCGGCCGGCAATCCGCGCGCCGAGCAGAGCTTCCCGATCCTGGAGCTGCTGGAATACCGCCTGGGCGGCCTGGACATGGCCATCTGCCGGATCGGCGGCAATCCCGGCGCGATCTTCGGCCGGGCCCTGGTCTCGACCACCGACGCGGCCTCGCCCGACATGATCTGCGTGATCGGCCACCCGGCCGGCCAGCGCAAGCGCATCGAGGCGGGCCCGACCACGGCCATCGACGGCAACCTGATCCGCTACAACGACATCGACACCCTGGGCGGCAATTCCGGCTCGGGCATCTGGCGGGCCAGCGACGGGCGGATCGTCGGGGTGCACACCAACGGCGGCTGCAACGCCGCCAGCCCGGCCGGCGGCGGCAGCAATTTCGGCCAGCGGATCGCGGCGGTCATCGCCGTCTCGCCGACCCTGCAACGGATCACCCGGCCGATCGTCAAGCTGAAGGTGCTCGACGATCCGATCGCGACCTTGAAGGTGCGCGACGACCTCAAGCTGAAGGTGGTCGACGACCCGATCTCCACCCTGAAGTTCCGCGACGACGGCATCCCCAAGCGCAAGGTGCTGGACGACGTCAAGCAGCCGGGCCTCGACAAGATCCCGGGCGGCGAGAACAAGTCGGCCGGCTTCGACGATCCGGGCCGCTTCGATCCCGGCCGCGTGGTCATCAATCCGGCCGTGCTGAACCGCGCCCTGCCCGAGGGCGCCCAGGCCCGGCCGTTCATCCTGTCGACCCCGCACCACTCGGAAGCCTGGAACGGCACGGCCAGCGCCACGCCGACCGGCCAGGACGAGGCCGCCCAGGTCGAGGCGGCCCTCGGCCAGCTGGCTGAGCACATCGCCGCGGCGGAAGCCGAGCTGCAGCAGCTGGACAACCAGTACCGGCAGCTGTTGGCGCACTACCAGGCGCTGGTCGGGCAGGGCGGATGACGGCCGGCGCGATCCTGATCGTTTCGCATGCCGGCGACCAGCACACCCAGGCGGTCCTCGACCGCCTGGGCAAGGCCGGGGCCGAGCCGATCCTGTTCGACACGGCGCGGTTCCCGGGCGAGATCCGCCTGGGTATCGCCCACCACAACGGAAGCGGCTCGTCCCTGAGCGCGGTGATCGACGGGGTCGAGCGCGACCTGTCGGCGGTGCGTTCGGCCTGGTGGCGGCGGCCGCTGCCCTATGGCCTGGACGAGGCCATGACCGATCCCGACGACCGCAACTTCGCCTTTGGCGAATGCCAGGCGGCGATCAACGGCCTGTGGTCGTGCCTGGACGCCACCTGGATGAACGACCCGATCCGCGACGAGGCCGCCGCCCGCAAGACCTGGCAGCTGAAGCTGGCCGCCGCCATGGGCCTGCGCGCGCCCCGCACCCTGATCACCAACGATCCGGACCGGGCGCGGGAGTTCATCGCGGCCGAGGGCGACCGGGGGGTGATCTACAAGGCCTTCTCGGCCACCGACCGGGCCTGGCGCGAGACCCGGCTGCTGCGCCCTGAGGAGCAGGACCAGCTCGACGCCGTGCGCCATGCGCCGCTGATCTTCCAGGAGCACATCCGCGCCGACATCGACCTGCGGATCACCGTGGTGGGACCCAAGATCTTCGCCGCCGAGATCCATTCGGGCGCCACCAACTACCGGGTGGATTTCCGCATGACGATGTACGACGCCGACATGCGTCCCCACGTCCTGCCGGACGCGGTGATCGCCGACCTGCGGGCGCTGATGGCGCGGCTGGGCCTGGTCTACGGGGCCATCGACATGCGCCTGACCCCGGAGGGCGAGTACGTGTTCCTCGAGGTCAATCCGGCCGGCCAGTGGCTGTTCATCGAGGAACGCACGGGCCAGCCGATCACCGAGGCGGTGGCCGAGCAGCTGATGGCGGCGGCGGCTTGACGTCCTAGCCCGTCATCCCGGAAAGCGCGCAGCGCTTATCCGGGACCCAGGGGCCGCCGCACCGCGCCGGCCACCGCCGGGAGGGTGAAGCGCCCGCCGCGCCCAGTCCCCTGGGTCCCGGGTCTGCGGTCCGCTACGCGGCCCTCCGCCCGGGATGACGGGGTGAGTTTGATCGCCCTTTCCCTACCTCCGAGCATCCCCGCGCAGGCGGGGATCCAAGCCGAGTTGGCGGGTGATCCCCGGCTCCCAGCAGGCCGGGAGTCAGCTTGGGTCCCCGCCTTCGCGGGGATTTAGCGGATGAGAGAGACGCCGAGCTTGCAACTGGTCCTCATCCTGAGCTTGTCGAAGGACGAGGACCACGCACTGAGCCAGCAGGCCTTACCCCGCCAGCGCCTCGCGCTTTTCCTCCAGCGCCAGCCAGTCTTCCTCGGCCTGGGCGAGATCGGCCCGCGCCTTGTCGAGCGACTTCATGATCTTGTCGAAGCCGGCCGGGTCGCGGGCGTAGAGGTTCGGATCGTCGAGCTTCTTCTCCAGATCGGCCAGGATCTTGGGCGAGCCGGCGATCAGGGCCTCGCACTCCTCCAGGCGCCGCTGGTCCTTGTAGGACAGCTTGACGGTCTTCTTGGGCGCGGCCGGGGCGGCGGGGGTGACGATGGCCTTGTGCGAGCCGGTTCCGGTGGCGAAGTCGCCGGCCGCGCCGCGGGCGCCCTTGAAGAAGTCGGGGGCCTGGTCGATCAGGTCGCTCCAGCCGCCGGGGGTCTCCAGCACCTGGCCATGGCCGTTCATGGCGATGGTCGAGCTGGCCAGGCGGTCGATGAAGTCGCGATCGTGGCTGACGAGAATGAGGGTTCCCTCGAAATCAGCCAGCAGCTCTTCCAGCAGATCCAGCGTGTCCATGTCCAGATCGTTGGTCGGCTCGTCGAGCACCATCAGGTTCATCGGCGTGGCCAGAGCCCGGGCCAGCAGCAGGCGGTTGCGCTCGCCGCCCGACAGGCTGGTGACCGGCTGGCGCAGCTGGGCCTCGGTGAACAGGAACTCCTTGGCGTAGCCGGCCACGTGCTTGGGGATGCCGCGCACCAGGATGGAGTCGCCGCCCGAGGGCGTGAGGAAATCCCAGACGGTGATCTTTTCCGACAGGGCCATGCGGTTCTGGTCGACATAGGCGATGTCGAGATTGGTGCCCAGCTGCACGGTGCCGGCGTCGGCCTCCAGCTCGCCCAGCAGCAGGCGCACCAGGGTGGTCTTGCCCGCGCCGTTGGGGCCGACCAGGGCCACGCGGTCGCCGCGCAGGATGCGGGTCGAGAAGTTCTCGACGATGGTCCGCTCGCCGAATTTCTTGGTCAGGCCCTTGGCCTCGACCACGCGCTTGCCCGAGGTTCCCGAGCTTTCGACGGCCATGGTCATCGAGCCGCGCTTGTCGCCCTGGATGTCCTTCTTCTGGGCGCGCAGGTCCATCAGGGCGCGGCGGCGGCCCTCGTTGCGGGCCCGGCGGCCCTGGACGCCGCGGGCCAGCCAGGCGTTTTCCTTCTCCAGCTGCTTGTTCAGCCGGCGCTCCTCGTCGGCCTCGGCGGCCAGCACCTGCTCGCTCCAGGTCTCGAACTCGGCGAAGCCCTTGTCGAGGCGGCGAACCTTCCGGTGCTCCAGCCAGAAGGTGCGCTGGGTGACGCGGTTGAGGAAGGCGCGATCGTGGCTGACGATCAGGGCCGCGCACTTGGAATTGGCCAGCTCCTCTTCCAGGGTCTGGATGGCGAAGATGTCCAGGTGGTTGGTCGGCTCGTCGAGCAGCAGCACGTCGGGCTGTTCGGCGAAGGCGCGGGCCAGGGCGGCGCGGCGACGCTCGCCGCCCGAGAGCCCTTGGGTGCCCTTCTGGAAGTCGAGGCCGAAGTCGGCCAGGGTGGCGTGGGCCTCGTAGTCCTGGGCGCCGCCGGCCGTGCAGTAGTCGAGCAGGGTCTCGCCGGTGATCTCCGGCTCCTGGCTGACGAACACCACCTTGGCCCCCGGCTGCACCGAACGCTCGCCGCTGTCGGCCTCGGCGCCCTGGGCGGCCAGCACCTTCAGCAGGGTCGACTTGCCGGCGCCGTTGCGGCCCACGAGGCAGGCGCGGACGCGCGGCTCCAGGGCCAGATCGACGCCGTCGAACAGGGGCTTGGCGCCGTCGGCGAGGCGGACGTCCTTGAGGGCCAGGACGGGAGCGCGGGCGGGGGCGGCCATGGAGGGGTTCTTTACGTCTGGATACGGCGGTCGGTCGGGGAGATGGGGCCTATAGCAGGGCGAGGGGAGGGGGGAACGCGGAAAGTGAGAGATGTCCCTTCTCCCCTTGCGGGAGAAGGTGGCGGCCGAAGGCCGTCGGATGAGGGGTCTCTCAGAACTTTCGGCCGCACCCGGCCTAGCCGTTGGTCGAAACGGACCAGGCTTTCGACCCCTCACCCGACCCGCTTCGCGGGCCACCCTCTCCCGCAAGGGGAGAGGGATTTAAGCCGCCCGCTTCATCTCCTCCACCGGCGCCGGAACCGGCCTCCGCAGCGCCCGGTCGCGCAATCTCAGGAACGGCCGCTCGACCAGCCACCACAGCAGGATCGCCGCGGCGAAGTCGGCGGCGAGGTAGGCCGCGACGCCGGTCCAGCCGTGCAGCACGCCGTCGCCCAGCCCCTCGCGCAGCATGTGCTGCACCGGCTTGTGGACGAGGTAGAGGCTGTAGGCCAGGGTGGCCACGGCGGTGAACGGCTGCAGCGGCAGGCGTTGCAGGGCCGGCTCCAGGTCGAGCAGGGCGCAGAGCAGCAAGGCCGACGCCAGGCAGGCCAGCGGATAGAGGAAGACCGCGCCGGTCAGGTCCAGCGCCACGCCGTCGGCATGGCGCAGGCAGACGATCACCGTGCCGGCGGTAGCCAGCAGGCCCAGCGATCCGGTCAGCCAGGGCGGGGCGAAGCGGGCGACCAGGGCCGGGCGGAAGGTGCGGGCGGCGGCCAGCAGCACGCCCAGGGCCAGGCCGTCCAGCCGGGTCCAGGTCGGATAGTAGATCAGCCGCAGGAAGTCGGCGGGCCGCGTGGCCGGATCGGCGGCGGGGCCATGCCAGATCCCCCAGCGCAGGGCCATGCCGCCGAGGATCACGGCGGCGCCGACGGCCACGGCCGGTCCCCAGCCCTTGAAGCGAGCCAGCACGAGGACCAGCGGCGGCAGGATCCAGTAGAAGTGCTCCTCGACGCACAGCGACCAGGCCGAGGTGAAGGCGCCGGTGACGCGATAGTCGAGGCCGAGGTTCATGCTGAAGGTCAGGAACCGCCACAGCGGTTGGATCGCCTCGCCGTCCGAGAAGCCGGGCAGCAGGAAGTAGAGCGCCAGCACCACCCCGAAGGCCGGCAGGATGCGGAAGGCGCGGCTGGTCCAGAAGCGACCGAAGTCGACGCCGTTCCCGGCCGCGATCCCCTTCAGCAGCTGGGCGCCGATCAGGTAGCCGCTGAGCACGAAGAACACGTCCACCCCCAGCCAGCCGAACGGCTGGACGGTGAGCAGGGGCTCTGGCCGGGCGGGCTTGGGCATGTGCCAGGCCATGACCAGCAGGATGGCGGCGGCGCGCAGCAGGTCGGGGCCGTAGGACCGCCTGTGGGCGACCTGGCGCGAGGGACCGAAGAGGGCGGCGAGGGCCCCGAGGACGGCGTTCATGATGTTCCCGAAAGGCCGCCGGGAGGTTGGAGCGGCGGCCGGGGAGGATGGTGGATGATCAACCTTGAGTCGTCACGGGGGAGGGCGTGGAAATTGTTGGAAATGTAAGGCTTGGGTGATCGGGAACCTCCCCCTCTGGGGGAGGCGATCGCGTAGCGATCGGTGGGGGGAGTTTTGCGGAACCTAGCCGTCGCCCCGGCAGCTGAAAACGGCCCCGGCCTTCGGCCGCCTCCCAGAGGGGGAGGTTCCTTTTAGCTACGCCGCCGCCAGCCGCCACACGGCGAAGTCCCTGAACCGCAAACGGCTCCACGTCGTGCGCAGGCCCAGCCAGCCGCTGCGGTAGGGATCCTGGTCGATCAGCTCGAACAGTTTGCGGCCGTCGGCCCAGTACTGGATCAGGCCGTCATAGGCCACCAGCTGGACGGCGACCCAGCGGTTGGGCTGAAGCAAGGCCCGGGCGCCCTTGAGGTCGTGCTGGGGCAGCATCGGGCGGTCGCCCGCCCGGCCGACATAGCGGCGCAGGCGGGTGGTTGAATTGTAGTTGCCGCCCTGGCCCACATAGTAGGTCTTGAGCAGGTCGTAGTCGGCGAAGGCGCCGCTGCGGGGGCTGGCGAACAGGTCGTCCGGGGAGCGGACGTCGGTGGCCATCCAGAAGGCGTTGAGGTCGCTGATCCGGTCGTTGCGGCCGCCGTCGTAGACGGCCTGGGCCTGGTATTCGACCAGCAGCGGGCCTTGCAGGCGCGGCTTGAACCAGGCGGTCAGGCCGGCCGGGGCGTCGAGCTCGAGGACGCCGTTTTCGGCTTTTGCGAAGGAGGGTTTCTCGGCCTCGACGATCCAGTTGGCGAGGCCTTGAGTAAATTCGTCTGTATAGAGACGATCAGCCTTGCGCCAGGGCTCTGGGGCTTGCGCGTGGGCGGTGGTGGCCAGCGGCAGGGCGAAGGCGGAGAGGGCGAGGACGCGGCGGGTGAGCATGGGCAAGGGGTAGCAGGGCCGAAGACGCTCGCGAAGCCCCTCTCCCCTTGTGGGAGAGGGTGGCCTCCGAAGGAGGTCGGGTGAGGGGTCTCTCAGAACCCTCGGCCGCGGCGGCGGCCAGGCTGGGCGGGGCGTATGAGGTTTGCGCGACCCCTCATCCGACGGCTTCGCCGCCACCTTCTCCCGCAAGGGGAGAAGGAAATCAGGCCAACGCCCATCCGTCTTCGGGTTCGGGGGCCTTTGCCGGGCGGCGGCGGGGTCTGGTCGCCCGACGGGCGCGGGCGGCGGGGCGGAGGGCTTGGCGAACCGTGCGGACGGCGGCGGCGCGCAGGCCTTTCCAGGCGGGGGCCAGGCGGGTGGCGACGACGACCGCGACGCCCAGCTCGATCCAGGCGGCCAGGTCGAGGGCCAGCACCCAGGCCATCTCCGGCAGGATGACCTGGCCGGCGAAGGGCAGGATCAGCAGCAGCAGGATGAGGGCTATGGTCCTGTGCGGCGACAGGGCGGCCAGGCGTTCTGCCGGCAGCTCGACCAGCCAGCGGCGGACGGGGCCGTCGTGGCGGGCGGCCGCGAGCAGGCAGATCAGCAGGGTGCTCAGCAGCATGGCGATCCTCAAGGTGCAGCTTGAGGTGGTGTGGCGGGCGGAAAGGTCAAGCACAGGAGACCCTCTCCCTGTGGGAGAGGTGTCGCCACAGGCGACGGAGAGGGGAGTGGCTGCGGAACGGGCCAGCGCAGCGGCGGCTGAAAACGGCCCCCCTCCGGCGCTTCGCGCCACCTCCCCCACAGGGGGAGGATCTTGGTGCGCGGCCTCAGGCCGTGAAAATCAGTCCTCGTCCGGCTCGTAGGGCCAGTCGCCCTTGTCGACCATCAGGTCGGTGGCGACGAAGTCCATGGCGTCTTCGGGGTCGTCGAGGCTGGTTTCGCTGATGGTCTGGTCGCGGATCGAGATCCCGGCCTTGTGCGGGCTGTCGGGGTCGCCGGTGATCAGGGGATGCCACTGGGGCAGGGGCTTGTCTTCGTGCAGGCGGCGATAGGCGCAGGAGGGGGGCATCCACTCCAGGTCCTCAATGTTGTGCGGCGTCAGCTTGATGCAGTCGGGCACGGTCTTGCGGCGGTTGGCATAGTCGCTGCAGCGGCAAAGATGGGCGTCGAGCAGCTGGCAGTGCACCCGTGTGGGGATCACCTCGCCGGTATCTTCGTCTTCGAAGCGAACCAGGCAGCAAAGGCCGCAGCCGTCGCATAGGCTCTCCCACTCGGGGACGGTCATCTGGTGAAGGGATTTCGTCTCCCAGAAAGGTTTGCGCGCCATCATCGGGGCGTCCTAAACCCAATCGGCCCGAAGACCAACTGGACGCAACACCGCACGTGAACGACTGGACGCTGCCGCCCTACAAGTTCGACGACACGCCGGGGCGCACGCCGCCGCCGGCGCAGGGCGGATTCGCGCCCGTGCCGCCGACCCCGCCGCCGCCGCAACAGCCGCCTCAACGCCCGCCCGAGGAGCCGTTCCGGGCCGATCTGAAGCCGCCGCGCAAGAAGGGCGGCTGGGGCTGGGTGTGGATCACCCTGCTGGTCAGCGCCCTGATCGGCTTCATCGCCGTGGGCGGCGCCGGGGCCTATGTCTGGTTCAAGTATCTGAAGGATACGCCGGCCCTGCCGAGCCGCGAGAGCCTGTTCGCCATCAACCGCGCGCCGGGCGTGCGGTTCGAGGACCGCAGCGGCCAGGTGATCGCCACGCGCGGCCCGCGCTACGGCCAGCGGGTGACGGTCAGCACCGTGCCGGGCTATGTGCCCCTGGCCTTCCTGGCGGCCGAGGATCGGCGGTTCTACAAGCACGGGCCGATCGACCTCTACGGCATCGCCCGGGCGGCCTGGGTCAACTGGCGCTCGGGACGGACCGTGCAGGGCGCCTCGACCCTCTCCCAGCAGCTGGCCAAGGGGATGTTCCTGACGCCGGACCGCACGGTCGAGCGCAAGCTTCAGGAAATGCTGATGGCCTGGCGCCTGGAACAGGTGCTGAGCAAGGACGAGGTGCTGGAGCTCTATCTGAACCGGGTGTTCTTCGGAGCCAACACCTATGGCGTCGATGGCGCAGCAAGGACCTATTTCGGCAAGCCGGCCAGCCAGCTGACCCTGTCGGAAGCGGCCCTGCTGGCCTCGCTGCCTAAGGCGCCGTCGCGCCTGGCCCTGACCCGCGACATGGCCGGCGCCCTGGCCCGCTCGCGGCTCGTGCTGGCCAACATGCGCAAGGAAGGCTGGATCACCGCCGAGGAGGAGGCCAGGGCGCTGGACGACACCCCGCGCCTGTCGCCCGACGCCGTCAGCGACGAGGGCGACTATGGCTGGGTGCTGGACTACGCCACCACCGAGGCCATCCGCATCGCCGGCCAGAACGCGCCGGACCTGACCGTGCGCCTGACCATCGACAGCCGTTTGCAGAAGGCCGGGGCCGACATCGTCCGCCAGGCCATCGCCCTGGGCGGCGAGCATGCCGGGGCCAGCCAGGCGGCGCTGCTGTCGCTGTCGGCCGACGGGGCGATCCGGGCCATGGTGGGCGGCACCGACTACATCGCCAGCCCCTTCAATCGCGCGGTGCAGGCCCGCCGCCAGCCGGGCTCGACCTTCAAGCCGTTCGTCTATGCCGCGGCCCTGGAGAAGGGCGTGCTGCCGACCGACATCCGCGTCGACGGGCCGGTGCAGTTCGGCGACTGGAAGCCGGAGAACTACGGCGGCGACTATCGCGGGCCGATGACGGTGGAGCAGGCCCTGGTCACCTCGACCAACACCATCGCCGTCAAGCTGGCCCAGGAGGCCGGCGGCGCGCAGGTGGGGGATCTGGCCCGCCGGTTCGGCATCACCAGCCTGCCGCCGCGACCCGACCTGTCGGTGGCGCTGGGGGCCTATGAGGTCAATCTGCTGCAGCTGACCTCGGGTTTCCAGGTGTTCCAGCTGGGCGGCCAGCGGGTGGCGCCCTACGTCATCGAGAGCATCGCCGCCCAGGACGGCCGGCCGATCTACAGCCGCGGGCCGCTGGTTCCCGATCAGGTCTACGACGTTGGCCGGGCCAGCATGATGGTCAAGATGATGAAGAAGGTGGTCGACCAGGGCACGGCCAAGCGGGCGGCCTTCGGCTGGCCGGCGGCGGGCAAGACCGGCACCAGCCAGAACTGGCGCGACGCCTGGTTCGTGGGCTTCACGCCCGACTTCGTGACCGGCGTCTGGGTGGGCAACGACGACGACAAGCCGATGAACAAGGTGGTCGGCGGCGACATGCCCGCCAGCGTCTGGCGGCGGTTCATGCTGGCCGCGCACCAGAACCTGGCGATCCGCGACTTCCCCTGGCTGCTGCCCGATCCCTCGCCCCGGACCTCGCCGGACCCGCGCAACGGCTATTACGAGACCCTGGCGGCGGAGTTCGCGCGGACGGCTTCCGAGCTGGAGGAGGCCGGGGAACCGGACGAGCCGGCGGCCGGCCAGCCGGGCGGGGCGCAGGCGCCGCCGGAGCTGCCGTACTGAGGAGGCGCCCGGCCTAACGGTCCGGCGTCGACACGCCCGCCTGGGTCTGGGTGACGGCCAGCAGCGCGCCGTCGGGCGCGTAGTGCAGGCGTTCGACCGTTACCGCCCGACGCCCGATGGCGCCCTTCTGGTCGCCGATCTCCAGGGCGGCGTTGTGCAGGAAGATGTACCAGTCGCCCTTGAACTGGGCGATGCCGGGATGGATGGTGAAGCTGTTCTGGCCAGGACCGGTGAGCTGGCCGCGATAGGTCCATGGTCCGGTGATCGACGGCGCGGTGGCGTAGGAGATGTGCTCGTCGCGCTGGGTCGAGCGGTCCAGCGAGGCATAGGTCAGGTAGTAGAGCCCGGCGCGCTTGTGCAGCCAGGGGCCTTCCTCGAAATGCGGCGGCGTGATCTCGGTGATCGGACCGTCGATCTCGATCATGTTGGGCTTGAGCCTGGCGATATAGCACTGGCGATTGCCCCAGGCGATCCAGGTGGTTCCGTCGCCGTCGGTGAACACCGTGGGGTCGATGTCCTCCCAGCTGTGCGGGCCCTTGGGCGTCATCTCGTTGGTGATCAGGGCCGAGCCGCGCGCGTCGGTGAAGGGGCCGGTCGGCTTGTCCGACACCGCCACGCCGATGGCCTTGCCGGGGTGCGAGGCGTCGTGCTCGACGGCGGTGTAGAAGTAGAATTTCCCGTTCTTCTCGATGGTCTGCGACGCCCAGGCGTCCTTCCTGGCCCATTTGAAGTCCGTCGCCTTCATGATCGGCGGATGGGCGGTCCAGGTCTTCATGTCGGTCGTCGAATAGACCAGCCACTCGCGCATGTTGAACATCTCGTCGCGCTGGGCCTCGTCGTGGCCGACGTAGAGGAACAGGGTGTCGCCGACCACCAGCGGCGCGGGGTCGGCCGTGAACCTGTCCCTGACCAGCGGGTTCGACCCCGGCGCGATGGGGGCTTTCTCCTGCGCCTCGGAGGGAGACGAGACCGCTACGGCCGCGATCAGCGCCAGCGCCGTCCAGAACGATGTCATGCCGTGCTCCCTACGAACGGGGCACGATTACTCAGACAATATGGCCCGTCAATCGATGGTCTTCGAGGTGTGTTCGGGCCTAGATCGGCCAAGGGTGAAACCTCTCACCCTCCCACCGCTGCGCGGCGGGCCCCTCCCTCTCTCTCGGAGAGAGGGAAAGGGTGGTCGGACGGGGATAGAGCGACTTTTATCCCCGTTGAGCACGGCGAAAAGTCGTTTTATTTCGGGGGGTTGAAACTTTATTAGGCCGCTGGATCAGACGCGTTCGCTGCTGTCGTAGACTTCTGTCATGGCCGAGAAAAGCGAACAGATCGACGCGCTGCTGGACGAGATCCGCGACCTCAATGTGCGGATCTATCACGAGGCGGCGAAGGAACTCCTCACCCAGGTGAAGGACGAGCCGCCGAAGGTGCGGATGGATGCGACCAAGCAGGTGGCCCTGGTCGGGCGGCCGGTGGAGCTGCACCACGCCGCCGCGATGCGCTCGCGCAAGGTCTCGGCCGCCAAACACAAGGCGTCGGTCGCCAAGGCGGTCGGCGAGGAGATGGCGATGAATGACGACGAACCCTGGACCGAAGATCGCATCGAGCGGCTGCACGCCGCTCTCGAGCGCCGACTGGGACCGGTTGCGCGAACTCTCGAATTTAAGCGCATGGTTCAAGAGCGCGTCGTCGCTGAGGGCGGCGGAGGCGCAGGTGCTGCGAACCTGGACGGCTCTGGATCACCAGAAGCCGCCGGAGACCCCCTGGGCGACTTGGCTGATGCTGGGCGGGCGGGGCGCGGGTAAGACCTTCGCCGGCGCGGGCTGGGTGACGGACCAGGCCGCGGCGCCGTGCCGGATGGCCTTGGTCGGACCGACCTTCCACGACGTGCGCGAGGTGATGATCGAGGGGCCGTCCGGCCTGCGCGCCATGGCCCAGGAGGCAAACCGCGTGCGCTGGGAGGGCTCGCGCCGGCGGCTGGTGTGGGAGACCGGGGCCGAGGCCTACGCCTTCTCCGCCGAGGATCCCGACAGCCTGCGCGGGCCGCAGTTCCATGCCGCCTGGGCCGACGAGTTCTGCGCCTGGCCCAAGGCCGCCGAGACTTTGGCGATGCTGCGGTTCGGACTGCGGCTGGGCGAGGATCCGAGGTTGGTGGTCACCACCACGCCCCGGCCGACCCGGGCGCTGAAGGTGCTGATGGCCGAGCCTGGCGTGGAAACGACGCGGGCCGGGACGGCGGCCAATGCCGGCAACCTCGCGCCCCGGTTCCTGGCGACGCTGGAGGCGCTGTACGGCGGCACGCGGCTGGCGGCCCAGGAGCTGGAGGGGATCGTCGTCGAGACCGACGGCGGCCTGTTCCGCGCAGAGGACCTGGCGCGTTGTCGCGGGGCGCCGCCGGCGAAATTCGACCGGGTGGTGGTGGCGGTCGACCCGCCGGCCACGGCGCGCGGCGACGCCTGCGGGGTGGTGGTCGCGGGCCGCAGGGACGGCCGCGCCTATGTGCTGGCCGACCGCACGGCGCGGGGCCTGTCGCCCAACGGCTGGGCCAGCCTGGCCGTCGCGGCGGCGGTGGATTTCGACGCCGACGCGCTGGTGGCCGAGGCCAACCAGGGCGGCGAGATGGTCCGCTCGGTGCTCGCGCAAGCCGCGCCGCCGTGCCCGATCAAGCTGGTGCGAGCGTCGGTGGGCAAGCGGGCCCGGGCCGAGCCGGTGGCGGCTTTGTACGAGCAGGGCCGCGTCGTGCACTGCGGGGCGTTTCCGGCGCTGGAGGAGGAGCTGATGGGGCTGGGCGACGGGGATCTGGGGCACAGTCCGGATCGGGCGGATGCCTTGGTGTGGGCGCTGAGCGAGCTGATGCTGGGCGGGGGGAAGGCGCCGCGGTTGCGGGTGGTTTGAGGTCGTGACTACGCCCCCCACCGGCCCTTTGGGCCGCCTCCCCCATAGGGGGAGGTTCGTAGATAGGAAACCTCCCCCTGTGGGGGAGGCGGCCGCGTAGCGGTCGGTGGGGGGAGATTTGCGCGGATCGTCGCGACGACGTCGTCGACGGACTTGAGCACTTCGGCGGCGGCGATACGCAGGGTGCGGATTCCGTAACCGGCCATGTATTCGTCGCGGATCGCATCGCGCCGGGGCTGGTCTCCGGTCTCATGGACGTAGCTGTCGATCTCGACGGCGAGCTTGAAGGCCGGACAATAGAAGTCGAGCACGTAGCGCCCGAAGGGGTGCTGGCGGCGAAAGCGCAGGCCGTCCAGTTGGCTGCCGCGCAGGGCCTTCCAGAGCATCATTTCAGGCAACGACATGTCCTTGCGCAGGGCGCGGGCGCGTCTGACGACAGGGTTTTCGTCGGGCATGTCTCCCCCCACCGATCGCTTCGCGATCGCCTCCCCCACGGGGGGAGGTTCCTTGAGTACGTCGCTTCGCCTTTAGCATGTTCCTAATTTGTTCTCAACCTTCACGGGAGCGGCCATGGCCCTCTTCGCATCCCGGCGTGCGCCGGAAATCAAGGACTCCCGCGCCGCCAGGCTGGTCGCCCTGACCAGCGGCGGGCGGGCGCAGTGGACGCCCAGGGACTATGGGGCGTTGGCGGCGGAGGGGTTCGGCAAGAACCCGGTGGCCTATCGCTGCGTGCGGATGATCGCCGAAGCAGCCGCCGCGACGCCGCTGGTGGTGTTCCACGACGGCCGGCGCAGCGACGACCATCCGCTGGCGAGGTTGCTGGCGCGGCCCAATCCCGAGCAGGGCGGGCCGGACCTGATGGAGCAGTTCTTCGGTCACCTGCAGGTGGCGGGGAACGGCTACCTGGAGGCGGCGGGCGAGGGGCCGGGCGAGCTCTATGCGCTGCGGCCCGACCGGATGGCGGTGGTTCCGGGGCCGCGCGGATGGCCGGCGGCCTACGACTACCAGGCCGGCGGGCGGACGGCGCGGATCGCGCGGGAGGGCGAGGGCTGGCTGCCGGTGCTGCACCTGAAGCTGTTCAATCCGACCAGCGACCACTACGGGGCCTCGCCGCTGGAAGCCGCCGCCTTCGCCATCGACGTGCACAACGCCTCGGGGGCGTGGAACAAGGCGCTGCTGGACAACGCCGCGCGGCCTTCGGGGGCGCTTGTTTATGGCGGGCGCGACGGGGATCGGCTTTCCGAGGAGCAGTTCGAGCGGCTGAAGGCCGAGCTGGCGGGCGCCCACGCCGGCGCCGACAACGCCGGGCGGCCGCTGCTGCTGGAGGGCGGGCTGGAGTGGAAGCCGATGTCGCTGACCCCGGCGGACCTGGATTTCGTCGAGGGCAAGCACGCGGCGGCGCGGGAGATCGCCCTGGCGTTCGGGGTGCCGCCGCAGCTGCTGGGGATCCCGGGCGACAACACCTACGCCAACTATCGCGAGGCCAATGGCGCGTTCTGGCGGCACACGGTGGTTCCGCTGGCCGAACGGGCGGCGCGAGCGCTGACGGCGTGGCTGGGGGTGAAGTTCCCCGGCGCGCGGGTGGGCTGCGATCTGGACGCCGTGCCGGCCTTGAGCGCCGAGCGGGACGCGCTGTGGGCGCGGCTGGAGGCGGCGAGTTTTCTGACCGACGCGGAGCGGCGACGGCTGGCGGGGCTGGAGGGCTGAGGCCGCCCTGGCGGGCGGCCCCCTCCGGCCCTCTGGGCCACCTCCCCCAAAGGGGGAGGATCTTTGAGCGCGAACCAGATGCTCCCCCTCTGGGGGAGCTGTCGGCAAAGCCGACTGAGGGGGTCTTTCCATGACGACAACCAACCGCTGGCGGCTGGACCGCCAGATCTCGGCCGCCGTGCTGGTGGCGGTGGTGTTGCAGGCGGCGGCCGCGCTGATGTGGGCCGGGCGGGCCAGCGCGCGGATCGACGACCTGTCGCGGCGACTCGAGGCCCAGGCGCCGGTGGCCGAGCGGCTGGCGCGGCTGGAGGCGCAGGCCGACGCCACGCGTGCGGCCCTGGTGCGGATCGAGGCCAAGCTGGACGGAGAGCGCCGATGAAGGACGTGGCGATCGAGGGCTACGCCTCGCTGTTCTGGACGCGGGATCTCAACGACGACGTCACCGCCGCCGGGGCCTTCCGCGAGAGCCTGGAAGCCGGCGGGGCGGGGGCGATCCGCATGCTGCATCAGCATGACGAGGCCGAGCCGATCGGGGTCTGGGACGAGGTTTTCGAGGACGCGCGCGGGCTCTTTGTCCGTGGGCGGATCATCACCGCGACGCCGCGTGGGCGGCTGGTGGCGGCGCTGGTGAAGGCCGGTGCGCTGGATGGCCTGTCGATCGGCTTCCGGCAGGTCAAGGCGCGGACGCAAGGGCCGCTGCGGGTGCTGAGCCGGGTGGAGCTTTGGGAGGTGTCGGTGGTGACCTTCCCGATGCTGCCGGGCGCGCGGCTGACGGTGGCCGGCTGAAGTTTCCCTTCTCCCCTTGCGGGAGAAGGTGGCCGCGAAAGCGGTCGGATGAGGGGTCTCGCCGGACGTGCCGCGCAACCCCTCATCCTCCCACCGGCCTGTGGCCGGCGGGCCCCTCCTTCTCCCGCAAGGGGAGAAGGTCATCCGTGACGGAGAACCCCATGAAGGAAACCAAACAGGTTCCGGCCTCGCCGGAGGCCCGGGCGGCGTTTGCCGAGGTGCTGGCGGCGTTCGAGGGCTTCAAGGCGGCCAACGACCAGAGGCTGGCGGCGATCGAAGCCAAGAGCGCCGACGTGCTGCTGGAGGAGAAGGCCGCGCGCATCGACGCGGCCCTGACCAGCGCCCAGGACCGGCTGGACCGCATCCTGGCCGAAAGCCGGCGTCCGGCGCTGGGCGGCGAGGCCCCGGTGGCGCGGGTCGACGAGCGCAAGGCCGCCTTCGATCGCTATGTGAAGACCGGCGAGACGGCGGGGCTGCTCGAGGCCAAGGGCCTGTCGGAGGGCGTGGCCACGGCCGGCGGCTATGTGGCGCCGCCGGAGCTGGAGCGGCAGATCCTGCGTCGCCTGGCCGCCACCTCGCCGATGCGCGAGATCTGCCAGGTGCGCACGATCGGGGCGGGGACCTTCCGCAAGCCGGTGTCGCCGGCGGGCCTGGCCGCCGCCTGGGTGGCCGAGACGGCCGCGCGGCCGGAGACCACGGCCCCGACCCTGGACGTGATCGACTTCCCGGCCGGCGAGCTCTACGCCAGCCCGGCCGCGACCCAGGCCCTGCTCGACGACGCCTATGTGAGCATCGACGAGTGGCTGGCGGAAGAAGTGCAGGACGCGTTCGCCGCCCAGGAGACCACGGCCTTCGTGTCGGGCGACGGGGTCAACAAGCCCAAGGGCCTGCTGGCCTACACGGCCGCGCCGGACGCCAGCTACACCTGGGGGCAACTGGGCTACCTGGCCACCGGCGTGGCGGGCGCCTGGCCGGCCAGCAACCCGACCGACAAGCTGATCGACCTGATCTACGCCACCAAGACCCAATACCGGCAGAACGGCCGCTTCGTGCTGAACCGCCGCACGGTCAGCGCGGTGCGCAAGTTCAAGGACGCGCAAGGCAACTACATCTGGAACGCGGCCTTGCAGCCGGGGCAGTCGGCGTCGTTGCTGGGCTTCCCGGTGACCGAGATCGAGGCCATGCCCGACGTGGCCGCCAACGGCCTGGCGGTGGCCTTCGGCGACTTCGAGAAGGGCTACCTGATCGTCGACCGGGCCGGGGTGCGGGTGCTGCGCGACCCCTATTCGGCCAAGCCGCACGTGCTGTTCTACACCACCAAGCGGGTCGGCGGCGGGGTGCAGAACTTCGACGCGGTGAAGCTGCTGAAGTTCGCGGCGAGCTAGCACGGAAGGCCCTTCTCCGGCGCATCGGGAACCTCCCCCTGTGGGGGAGGCGGCCCGCAGGGCCGGAGGGGGGACGTTTTCAGCTTTCGGGGAGCGGCCGGGTTGGCGGCCGCTCCCCCCACCGATCGCTGACGCGATCGCCTCCCCCACGGGGGGAGGTTCCTGAAGGTCGAAGCTGCGGCTTTTCTTCAAAATCATCGGAAACATCCCCATGCCCAATTCCGTGACCCTGGCCGAGGCCAAGGGGTTCTTGCGCGTGGGCGGGAGCGGCGAGGACGCGCTGGTTTCCCTGCTGATCGACGCCGCCGAGGCGCGGGTCGGGCAGGCGGCCGGCGTGGCCCTGACGACCGCCAGTCCCGCCCCGCTGCGCCTGGCCGTGCTCGTTTTGGCCTGCCACGCCTATGAGCATCGCGACGGTGAAAGGCCGCCGCCGCTGTCGCTGGTCGAGCCTTGGCTCGCCCCCTATCGGGAGGCGCGGCTGTGAGCGGCGTCGAGAGCGATCTGGCCGCCGCCCTGGCGAGCGTGCTGGCGGCGGCGCCGGCGGTGACGACGATCGTCGGAACACGTGTCCATGCCGATCAGCCACGGATGCTGACCTATCCGTGCGTCAGCGTCGGCCGGATCGAGAGCCGGCCCGTGGGCGAGGACCTGCTGGAGCACGTGGTGACCATCACCTGCGCCTCGCGGTTCGGAGGGCCCGAGGAGGCGCGGGCGATGACGGCGGCGGCGCGGCTGGCGCTGCACGACGCCCGCCCCCTGGTGGCGGGGCGCAAGGTCGCCTCGTGCCGGGTGCGGTTCTCCGACGTGTTCGCGGCGGCCGACGACGAGCTGACCCTGGGCGTGCTGCGCCTGCGGGTGGTCAGCGAACCGGCCTGAGTTTTCCCTTTTTCCACAAGCGATGGAGGCGTCCATGGCCGCGCAAGCCGGCAAGGACATGCTGCTGAAGATGAGCGACGGCGCATCGACCCCGGTGTTCACGACGGTGGCGGGCCTGCGGGCCCGGACCATCAGCCTGAACGCCCGGGCGATCGACGCCACCGACGGCGACAGCACCGGGCGCTGGCGCGAGCTGCTGGCGGCGGCCGGGGTGCGCTCGGCCTCGGTGTCGGGCAGCGGGGTGTTCCGCGACGCGGCCTCGGACGCGATGGTGCGCGACAGCTTCTTCTCCCAGACCCTGCGCACCTGGCGGCTGGTGATCCCCGACTTCATCCAGATGGAGGGGCCGTTCTTCGTCTCGGCGCTGGAATATGCCGGCCAGCACGACGGCGAGGCGGCCTTCGCCCTGACCCTGGCCTCGGCCGGGCAGGTGAGCTTCACGGCGATCTAGATTCCCAGGGAGGAACCACATGACCATTCAGACCACCTGCAATCGCGCGCCCGCCAACGCCGCGCGAGGCGAGGTGACGGCCGTGCTGGGCGGGGTGACGCGCCGGCTGTGCCTGACCCTGGGTGCCCTTGCGCGGATCGAGGAGGCCCTGGAGCTGGAGGACTGGAGCCAGCTGCCGGGACGGATCGCCAGAATGTCGGCGCGCGACCTGCTGGCGGTGCTGCAGGCCCTGCTCGACGACGAGGACGGGGCGCCGCCGCTGGACGTGGGCAGGCTGGACGTGCGCGAAGCCGCCGCGGCGGTGGCCAAGGCGCTGGCGGCGGCGGTATGACCGCCTCGAAGCGCCCTTGGCCCGAGCTGCTGCGGCGGGCGGCGCGGGAGTTCGCCTTGCCGCCGGCGGCGTTCTGGCGGCTGTCGCTGCCGGAGTGGCGGGCCCTGGCCGGACCGCCGGCCTCGCCCGCCCTGCCGCGTCCGGCGCTGGAGGCGCTGATGGCGCGGTTTCCCGATGACGATCCCGACGGGGACCAGGAGGACGACGCATGAGCGGCTTCGACGAGGGCGGGCTGGCCGGCCTGCCGATCCAGGCGGCCGAGGCGGCGCAGGCCCTGACGGCGCTGGAGGCCCCGGCGCGGGCGGCGGCGCGCTCGATCGAGGACGCCTTCTCGGCGGCCGGCTCGAGCCTGGCCCGGTCGCTGGCCCGGGCGGCGGCGGACGGCGAGGTGTCGTTGTCCGAGCTGGCGCGGGCGGTGCTGGCGGCGGTGGAGGCCGCGGCCGGCGGGACGCGAGACGGCGCCGGGCTTGGCGGGGGATTGGGCGAGGCGCTGAGCTCGGCCCTGGGCTCGAGCTTTTCGGGGGCGCGGGCCGACGGCGGACCGGTGACCGGCGGCGGGGCCTATCTGGTCGGCGAGCGCGGGCCGGAGGTGTTCCGCCCGGCCGGCGCCGGAACCGTGGAACCGCTGGGGGGCGGCGGCATGAGCGTGACGGTGCAGGTCAGCGGCGGCGACGCGGCGGGCCTGGCGCGCTCGGACGCCCAGCTGGCCCAGGCCCTGGCGCGGGCGGTGAGCCTGGGCGCGCGGCGGCTCTAGCCGAACACCCCGGCCTGATCTTCGGGGCTCGCGAGGGCGGCGGCCTTGGGCTTCCACGCGCCGATGGCGATGGCGAAGAGCAGCCACGGCAGCGGCAGGAGATTGAGTAGCTGATAGAGCCAGAGCCGCCCGACCTGTGGGACGGTGAGCAGGGCGGCGACCGCCACAATGATCGGCCACAGGCAGAGCCAGGCGGGCCAGCCGATGTCGCGCAGGCGCCGCGAGGCGACCCACAGCCAGATCAGTATCGCCATCCAGGGCGGAAACAGCTGGCGGCCACCAGGCCAATAGGCGAACGCTACGCCGAACACGCAGATCGTGGCGACGAGGCCGAACCAGTATTCTGGACGGCCGCCTCTTCCCAGTAGAGCGGTGCGCAGAACCTTGCGAAGGGCCAAGGCGCTCATCCGAACACCTCGGCCTGGGTCTGGGGCGTGGGTCCGGCGGCCGGGGCGGACTTCCTGACGCCGATCAGCAGCCAGAAGCCGAGCCATACCAGGAGCAGCATGATCGGCGCCGCAGACCGGAGCCTGTCGTCGATGACCTGCATCGTGGCCATGGCGGCCACGACGAGGAACGCCAGAAGGGCGGCGGCTGGAATCAGGCATAGCCAGGGCGACCAGCCGATGTCGCGCAGTCGCCGGGACGCCAGCACGAACCAGGCGACAAGCAGAGGCCAGAACAGCAGGCTGGTCCAAGGGATCTGGTTCGAACCCCAGTTCAGACCGATCAGCACCAGCACGCCGGCCCAGTATTCCGGTCGCCGACAGCGCCCGGTCAGATAGCCCCTGATGATGTCCAACGACGCCGCCCCGAAACAGAAACCCCGCCGCAGATTAGCGGCGGGGTTGCGTCGGTGAAAGGGCGCCGGCGGATCACACCGCCAGGGCGTGCAGGGGCGGGTCGCCCCAGCGGTTGTCGCTGGTCTGGCCCTCGGCGCAGCCGACCCACAGGGTGAAGCCGGCCGTGATCACGAAGCCGAGGATGGCCGCGATGATCATGGCGCCGACGCTGGCCAGGGCGAAGTATTGCGGGTCGCCGCCGCCGATCGCGATGGCGGCCGAGCCGAACACCAGCCAGATCACCGAACCCATCAGCAGGACGGGTCCCAGGACGATCGGCAGCAGCTGCCACCAGCCGCTCTTGCCCATGTCGTGCAGGCGCTTGGCGTAGATGCAGACGAAGCAGAACAGGGTGACCAGCGAGGCGATCCAGCCGATGACGGGGATCCAGCCGGCGACCACGTTGACGCCCAGCAGCATCAGCCAGGCGATCCAGAAGGCCTGGCGGCCGATGCGGCCGTCGGGCGTGAAGAGAAGCGTTTTCCAGTCCATGTCTTTGGTCTCCCAACCTTGAGGAGAGACTAGGACCGGTCTTCGCGCCTTCGAAGTGAAATGGACGTCATGACAGGGGTTTAACCCGCGGGGACGTGCGTCGACGCTGGCGGCGCCGGCCGCCGGGCGGGACCCAGCCACATCAGGAAGACGATCCAAATCAGGCCTGCCGCGCCGGCGCCGAGCAGGGTGATGGCGAAGACGAGCATGCCCAGGGAATCGGTATTTGACCGTTCGACCTCGACGATCTTAAGCAAGGCGCAGCCGCCCAGGGCCAGATTGGCCAGCCAGACGTTGACCAGGGGCGCGGGGCCACGGCCAGCGTCGCGCAGCCGCTTGAGGCAGAGGACGCCGCTGATCCAGGCCTGCAGGGCGATGACCGCAAGGTTCAGCAGCCAGCCCTGCGCGCCCAGCATCGGGCCGTCGAAGGCGATGAACCAGGGACCGATCGCCGGCAGCAGGGCTGGCGGCGAAAGATCCAGGCTGGCCAGGACGACGAAGAGGACGACCTCCAGCATCGCCAGCGACAGCAGCCCGAGCCCGAAGGCGCGCGGGCCGATGGCGCCGCGGGGCGACAGCAACAGGGCAAGGACGCGCAAGGGCTCGGACCTCCGGTTTCTCGCATAGCGCAAGTAAGTAATCACTCACATTTTGACCGACTGTCAAGGAGGCTCCCCATGAGCGCCGCCTTCCATGAAACACGCCTGCCCACCCGGCTGGCCTTCGGCGGGACCAGCGGGGTCGAGCGACGGACCGAGGTGGTCGGCCTGGCCTCGGGCTTCGAGCGGCGGTCCAGCCCCTGGGCGCAGGGCCGGCGGCGCTACCTGATCGGCACGGCCACGCGCAGCCTGGACGAGGCGGCCAGGCTGGTCGCCTTCTTCGAGGCGCGGGGCGGGCGGCTGCACGGCTTTCGGTTCCGGGATCCGACCGACTACAAGTCGTGCCTGCCCTCGGCGACGCCGGCCCCGGCCGACCAGGCGCTGGGAACGGGCGACGGGACGCGCACGGTCTTCGCGCTCGTGAAGGCCTATGCCAGCGGCGCCGAGACGGTGCTGCGGCCGATCGCCAAGCCGCAGGCCGGCAGCGTGCGGGTGGCGGTGGCCGGCGTGGAGCTGACGGCCGCGGCCTTCGCCGTCGACGTCAATACGGGGCTGGTGACCCTGGCCAGCGCCCCGGCGGCGGGGGCGGCGGTGACCGCCGGCTTCCTGTTCGACACGCCGGTGCGCTTCGATCTCGACCGCATCGACGTGACCCTGGAGGGGTTCGGCGCGGCGCGGGTGGGGGCGGTGTCGCTGGTCGAGGTGCGGGTCTGATGCGCGCGGTTCCGGCGGCGCTGGCCGAGCGCATCGAGAGCGGGGCGGCCAGTTTGTGCCACGCCTGGGTGCTGACCCGGGCAGACGGCGCGGCGCTGGGCTTTACCGACCACGACCGCGACGTGGTGGTCGAGGGCGTGACCTGCAAGGCGGCCAGCGGCTGGAGCGCCGGGGCGGTCGACGGCGAGGCGGGTTTCGCGCCGGGCCTGGCGGCGGCCCTGGGGACCTTCGACGACGCGGCGATTACGGCGGCCGACATCGAGGCCGGGCTCTATGACGGGGCGGCGGTGGTCTGCCGGCGGGTGGACTGGGAGGCGCCGGAGCTGTTCGTCGAGCTGTGGCGGGCGCGGGTGGCGCGGATCGCCTGGACGGGCGGGGCCTTCACGGCCGAGCTGGAGGGGCCAGCGGCGGCGCTGGAGCGGGTGGTCGGGCGCACCTATGCCCGGACCTGCGACGCGGTGCTGGGCGACGCCCGCTGCGGCGTGGACCTGGCGGCGCTTCCGGGCGTGACCTGCGACCGGCGCTGGACGACCTGTCGCGAGGTGTTCGCCAACGGCGTCAATTTCCGGGGTTTTCCGACCCTGCCGGGCGAGGACTTCCTGACGCTGTATCCGGTCGAGGGCGAGCTCAACGACGGCGGCCGGCGATGAGCGCCCGGGGCGCCATGAGCGATCGGGTGCTGGCCGAGGCGCGGGGCTGGCTGGGCACGCCCTATCAGCATCAGGCCAGCCTGAAGGGCGTGGGCTGCGACTGCCTGGGCCTGGTGCGCGGGGTGTGGCGGGGGCTGGGCGGGGCCGAGATCGCGCCGCCGCCCTATCGCCCGGACTGGGCGGAGCTGGGTGGTGGCGAGCCGCTGCTCGACGGCCTGGCGGGCGTGCTGTCGGCGGTCGATCCGTGGGCGGCGCGGCCGGGCGACGTGCTGGCCTTCCGCATGGCGCGCGGGGTTCCGGCCAAGCACTGCGCCATTCTCTCCGGAGAAGGCGCGCGGATGATCCACGCCTATTGGGGCAGGGCCTGCGTCGAAAGCTGGCTGGGGCCCTGGTGGCGCACGCGGCTGGTCGCCGCCTTTTCCTTTCCGGAGCAAGTCTGATGGCCCAGATGATCCTGCAGGCGGCCGGTTCGCAGTTCGGCCCCACGGGTAGCGCCATCGGCGCGACGATCGGGGCGGCGATCGACCAGAGCCTGATCGCCTCGCTGGGCCCCGCTCGGCAGGCAGGGCCGCGCATCGCCGAGCTGAAGCTGACGGCGGCGGCCGAGGGGGCGGCCATGCCGTGCGTGTTCGGCCGGGCGCGGGTGTCCGGTCAGGTGATCTGGGCGGCGCGCTTTCGCGAACACCGCACGACCAGCGGAAGCAAGGCCGGGCGCACGCGGAGCTACGGCTACAGCCTGTCGTTCGCCCTGGCCGTGGGCGAGGGGACGATCGACGGGATCGGCCGGGTCTGGGCCGACGGCAAGGCGCTGGCCATGGACGGGGTGACGATGCGGGTGCATCGCGGAACCGAGGACCAGGCGCCCGATCCGTTGATCGCGGCGGTGGAGGGCGAGGACGCCGCGCCGGCCTTCCGGGGCGTGGCCTATGTGGTGTTCGAGGACCTGATGCTGGACGGCTTTGGCGGGCGGCCGCCGCAGCTGTCGTTCGAGGTGTTCCGCCGGCCGGGCGGGGACGGGGGAGCGCTGGAGGACCGGCTGGAAAGCGTCTGCCTGATCCCCGGGGCGGGGGAGTTCGTGCTGGCGACCGACGTGGTGCTGGCCCGCTCGGGCCTGACGCGGACCAGCGCCGAGAACCTCAACAACGCCGAGGGGCGGGCCGATCTTCTGGTGTCGCTGGACCAGCTGCAGGCGCAGCTGCCGAAGGTGAAGCACGTGAACCTGGTGGTCTCGTGGTTCGGGACCGACCTGCGCTGCGCATCGTGCGAAATCCGGCCGGGTATCGAGCGGGCCGACAAGCCGACCGAACCGATGGCCTGGTCGGTCGCGGGCGTCGATCGAGGCGGGGCGCGGCTGATCTCGCAGAGTGGCGGCGGCGTCGCCTATGGCGGCACGCCGGCTGACGCGGCGGTGGTGCAGGCGATCGTCGAGCTGAAGCGGCGGGGGTTTTCGGTCACGCTCTATCCGTTCGTGCTGATGGACGTGCCGGCGGGCAATGGCCTGCCCGATCCACATGGCGGGGCGCGGCAGGCGGCCTATCCGTGGCGGGGGCGGGTCACCTGTCATCCGGCCCCGGGGCGGGCGGGCTCGCCCCACAAGACGTCGGCGGCCGCTTCGCAGGTGAGCGCCTTCTTCGGCGGAGCCTGGGGCTTTTCGCGGTTCGTGCTGCACTATGCGGGGCTGGCGGCGCAGGCCGGCGGGGTCGACGGGTTCCTGATCGGCTCGGAGCTGGTCGGGCTGACGAAGGTGCGCGACGCGGCGGGCTTTCCGGCGGTGGCGGCGCTGAAGACGCTGGCGGGGCAGGTGCGGGCGCTGGTCGGTCCGGCGACCCGGGTCGGCTATGCCGCCGACTGGAGCGAGTATTTCGGCAGCCAGCCGGCCGACGGTTCGGGCGACGTGCACTTCCATCTCGACCCGCTGTGGGCTGATGCGAACATCGACTTCGTGGGGATCGACTTCTATCCGCCGCTGGCCGACTGGCGGGACGGCGAGGGGCATCTCGACGCCCTGGCCGGCTGGGGCGGGCCGCATGACCTGGCCTATCTGCGCCACGGGCTGACGGGCGGCGAGGGCTATGACTGGTTCTACGCCTCGGAGGCGGCGCGGACGGCGCAGGCGCGCACGCCGATCACCGACGGGGCCCATGGCGAGCCGTGGGTGTTCCGGCCCAAGGACCTGCTGAACTGGTGGAGCCGGGCGCATCACGACCGGCCGGGCGGGGTGCGGGCGGCGACGCCGACGGCGTGGGTTCCGAAGTCCAAGCCGATCCGGCTGATCGAGTTCGGCTGCGGGGCGGTGGACAAGGGGGCCAATGCGCCGAACCTGTTCGTCGATGAGAAGAGCGCCGAGAGCGCCCTGCCGCCGTTTTCGGACGGGACGCGGGACGAGCTGGGCCAGCGGCGGGCGCTGGAGGCGGTGCTGGGCTGGATCGCCGATCCGGCCGCCAATCCGGTCTCGCCGGTCTATGGCGGGCCGATGATCGCGCAGGCCAGCGTTTGGTGCTGGGATGCGCGGCCGTTTCCGGACTTTCCGGCGCGGGCGGACGTGTGGGCGGACGCCCCGAACTGGAGCCTGGGCCACTGGCTGAACGGCCGGGCCGGGGCGATGACCGTAGGCGAACTGGTCGTGGCTGTGGCCGCCAGGGGCGGGGTCGAGATCGATCCGGGCGAGGCCTCGGGCCTGGTCGCCGGCTATGTGATCGACCGGCCGATGCGCGTGCGCGACGCCCTGGCGCCGCTGACCGAGGCCTTCGGGCTGGATGCGGTGGAGCGTGGTGGCGGCGTGCGGCTGGTGTCGCGTTCGGGACCGGCGGCGGGGATGTTGGCGGGCGACGACCTGGCCTGGCCGGAGGACCGCGACGCGCCGGACAGCGCCGCGCGGCGGCTGGAAGCTGCGGCCGGCGCGGTGCGGCTTCGGTTCGTCGATCTGGCGCGAGATTACCAGGCCGGGGCGCTGATCGTGCGGGGTAGCGCCGAGGGCGAGATCCTGGACGTCGACGCGCCGCTGGTGCTGACGGCGGCCGAGGCCCGGATCGTCGCCGAGCGGCGGCTTGCGGCCGAAGAGGCCGTGCGCCGCGAGCGGATCGTGCACCTGGCGCCTCTGGCGGCCCTGCGCTGGCAGACTGGGGATCGTCTCAGCCTGGACGGCGAGGCCTGGCGGGTGGCGCGGGTCGATCTGGACGAGCGGCCGAGGCTGCGGCTGCTGCCGGTCCTGCCCGAGGCGGGCGCGGCGGGCGATATCGACTGGACGCCGGCCCCGGCCGCGTCGGTGACCGGGCCGCCAGCGCTGGTGGTGCTGGACCTGCCGCCGCTGCCGGGAGCGGAGGACGACGCGCGGCCGCTGGTGGCGGTTTCGGCCCAGCCGTGGCGGGCCTTCGACGTTCATGTCGGCGCAGCGGTGGACGCCCTGCGGGTGCGGGCCAATGCGGCGACGCCGGCGGTGGTCGGGGTGACCCTGAGCGACCTCCCGGCCGGGCCGTTGCATCGGATCGATCGGGCGACGCGGCTGGTGGTGCGACTGGAGGGCGGGGTTCCGCAGAGCCGCAGCCGGGCCGCCGTGCTGGCCGGCGAGAACCTGATTGCGGTGCGAAACGGCGAGGGCTGGGAGCTTTTGCAGTTCCTGAACGCGCAGGCGGTGGGCGTCGACAGCTTCGCCCTGAGCGGCCTGCTGCGCGGGCAGGGCGGGTCGGACGTGGCGGCGGTGGTCGCGGCCGGCGCGGAGGTGGTGCTGGTCGATGCGGCGCTGGTTCGGGCCGAGCTGGCGTTGTCGGAGCGCGGCCTGCCGCTGGTCTGGCGGGCGGCGCCGGCCGGCGGTCCGGCCTCGGGGGCGGCGATGCGGCAGGTCGAGGCGACGTGGCGGGGGCTTGCCCTGCGGCCGTGGTCGCCGGCGCATCTGCGGGCCAAGACGGCGGGCGGCGACGTGCGGCTGTCGTGGATTCCCCGGGCGCGGGTCGGCGGCGACGGCTGGGAGGGCGAGGTTCCCGTCGGCGAGGCGCTGTGGCGGGTGGAGATCCTTGATGGAGTCACGGTGATCCGGACGGTGGAGACGACGACGGCGGCGTTCGTTTGGACGGCGGCGATGCGGGCGGCGGACCTGCCGTCCGGGCCGGCCGCTGTGTTGTCGGCGCGGGTGGCGCAGGGCGCCGCGAACGGCGGCTGGGGCGCGCCTGCGGCAACGGGTCTGTGATATTAATGCAACATTTGGCTTGCGCCCGGCGCGGAACGGCCTAAGTGAGGGGCTTCGGCTTTATCCCCTAGTCCTTCGAGGGCCTTCCTTGGCGCGCGACCCCTATCTGGAGCTTGGCGTTTCCCGCGGCGCGAGCGCGGACGAGATCCGCAAGGCCTTCCGCAAGCTGGCCAAGCAGTTCCACCCCGACACCAATCCCGGGGACAAGAAGGCCGAGGACCGCTTCAAGCAGATCAGCGCCGCCTTCGACATCCTCGGCGACGTCGAGAAGAAGAAGAAGTTCGACGCCGGCGAGATCGACGCCGACGGCCGCGAGACCATGCGCGGCGGCCCATTCGGCGGCGGTGGCGGCTTCAACCGGGGCGGCGGCTTCGGGCGCGGCGGCGGCGAGGGTCCGGAGGTCGATCTCAACGACCTGTTCGGCGACATCCTCGGCCGCAATCGCGGCGCGGGCGGCGGCGGGTTCGGCGGCGGCTTCTCGGCCAAGGGCGCCGACGTGCGCGCCCGGCTCGACATCGACCTGGAAGAGGCGATCAAAGGCGGCAAGAAGCGCGTGGCCTTCTCGGACGGCCGCACCATCGACGTGACCATCCCGGCCGGCGCCCAGGAAGGCCAGACGCTTCGCTTGAAGGGTCAGGGAAGCCAAGGGCGCGGCGGTCCGGGCGACGCCTTGATCGAGCTGGCGGTCAAGCCGCATCCCATCTACAGGCGCGAAGGCGAGCATCTGGTCATGGACCTGCCGGTCTCGGTGCCCGACGCGGTGCTGGGCGGCAAGGTCGAGGCCCCGACCCCGGACGGCCCGGTGAACGTGACGGTGCCCAAGGGCGCCAACAGCGGCGCCAAGCTGCGGCTGAAGGGCCGGGGCCTGTCGGACGCCAAGGGCGTGCGCGGCGACCTCTACGCCCGGCTGGTCGTGACCCTGCCCGAGACCATCGACGAGGACCTGGAAAAGTTCGCCCAGGCCTGGCGGGACCAGAAGCCCTACACGCCCAAGCGGCGGTAGGGCCTGCGCGTCATTGCGCGCCGGGTCTTAACCTTGTCTGGTCAGGCCTGGTTAAGACCTGCGGACCAGATTGCGCGGTGTCTCTGGAGTGTGACGCCGTGCAGGTTTCCGCAACAAACACCGTCGTCCGCTACGCCCCGCCGCGCCCGGCCGGCGGCGGCGAGGCCGCTGCGGCGATCGTCGACCTGACGCAACTGGCCGTGGCCCAGACCAACGCCAAGGCGACCCAGGCCGCCGGCACGGCCCTGGCCCAGGCCACCGGCGAGCTGACAGGGACCGTGGTCGACATTTCGGCGTGAGGCTGGGCTGAACGCGTAGGCGCATCTTCCCGAGCCGCCATTCCTAATATCTCCCGTCATTCCCGCCCTTGTGGCGGGAACCCCTGTTTCCGTTTGCAATGACGGTGCAAGCGGCGTGCTGAGCACGCCGCCCCTCCTGCCCATGCGGCTGACAGAGGGGTTCCCGCCACAAGGGCGGGAATGACGGGAGGGGAGGACGCGCCGTTGCGGCGCGCCCTCTTGGGATCGTCAGGCGCCTGTCAACGCCGCCCGCGCCGCCTTCGCCGCGGCGACCATGTTGGCCAGGGCCGGCTCCACTTCCTCCCAGCGTCGGGTCTTCAGGCCGCAGTCGGGGTTGACCCACAGCTGGCTGGGCGACAGGCGTTGGCCCGCCCGCTCCAGCAGGTCGAGCATCTCGGCGGCGCCGGGGCTGCGGGGGGCGTGGATGTCGTAGACGCCGGGGCCGATCTGGGCCGGGTAGGCGTAGGCCTCGAAGGCGTCGAGCAGCTCCATCTTCGAGCGGGCGGTCTCGATGGAGATGACGTCGGCGTCCATGGCGCCGATGGCGGCGATGATGTCGTTGAACTCCGAATAGCACATGTGGGTGTGGACCTGGGTTTGGGGCGCCACGCCCGAGGCGGCGATGCGGAAGGCCTCGACGGCCCAGGCCAGATAGCCGTCCCAGTCGCCGCGGCGCAGGGGCAGGCCTTCGCGCAGGGCGGCCTCGTCGATCTGGATGATCGCCGCGCCGGCGGCTTCGAGGTCGACGACCTCGTCACGGACGGCCAGGGCGATCTGGCGGCAGGTTTCCGAACGCGGGATATCGTCGCGGACGAAGGACCACTGCAGGATGGTGACGGGGCCGGTCAGCATGCCTTTCATCGGCTTGTCGGTGAGGGATTGGGCGTAGGCCCACCACTCGACCGTCATCGGCGCGGGGCGCGAGACGTCGCCGTAGAGGATCGGCGGGCGCACGCAGCGCGAGCCGTAGGACTGCACCCAGGCGTGCCTGGTGAAGGCGAAGCCGGTCAGGCGCTCGCCGAAATACTGTACCATGTCGTTGCGCTCGAACTCGCCGTGGACCAGCACGTCGAGGCCGATCTCCTGCTGCCAGGCGACGGCGCGGGCGGTTTCGGCGCGCAGGAAGGCCTCGTAGTCGGCGTCGGGCAGCTGGCCCTTGGCGTGGGCGGCGCGGGCCTGGCGGACGGCGGCGGTTTGCGGGAACGAGCCGATCGTGGTGGTCGGCAGGGGCGGCAGGGCCAGGCGCTGTTGCTGAAGGGCGATGCGCTCGGCGAAGGGCGTGGCGCGTTCGGCGTCGGCCGGGGTGAGGGCTTTGGTGCGGGCCTGGACGGCCGGGTCGTGGATCAGCGGCGAGGCGCGGCGGGCGGCGACTGCGGCGCTGGAGGCGGCCAGTTGCTCGCGCACCGAGGCGCGGCCGTGGTTCAGGGCCTTGGCCAGGATTGACAGCTCTTCCAGCTTCTGGACGGCGAAGGCCAGCCACTGGCTGACTTCAGGATCGAGGCTGGTCTCGATGGCGAGGTCGAGCGGGGTGTGCAGCAGCGAGCAGGACGGCGCCAGGATCACCCGGTCGGGGCCGCGCGTGGCGACGACGGGCTCGACGCGGTCGAGGATGGCTTCGAGGTCGGCGCGCCAGACGTTGCGGCCGTCGATGACGCCGAGCGACAGGACGAGACTGTCGCGGGCCAGGGCCTTGACGGCGTCGAGGTCGCCCGGGGCGCGGACGAGGTCAAGGTGCAGGCCCTCGACCGGCAGGTTGGCGGCGGTGGCGAGATTGTCGCCATAGGTCCCGAAGTAGCTGGCGAGAAGAATACTGATCCGCGGGGCGGCGTGGGCCAGGACGCCGTAGGCGCGGCGGATCTCGCCGCGTTCGAAGTCGGTGAGGTCCAGCGCCAGGCAGGGCTCGTCGATCTGCACCCAGTCGGCGCCGGCGGCGGCCAGGCGCTGGAGCAGCTGCGCATAGACCGGCAGCAGGGCCGACAGCAGCGACAGCGGCTGGAAGTCCTTCACCTTCGACTTGGCGAGCTTGAGGAAGGTGACGGGGCCGAGGATCACCGGGCGGGTGTGGATCCCTTGCGCCTTGGCCTCGAGGAAGGCGTCGATCGGCCGGGAGGCGTCGAGCTGGAAGGCCTGGCCGGGGACCAGTTCAGGCGCGAGATAGTGGTAGTTGGTGTCGAACCACTTGGTCATCTCCAGGGCCGGCAGGCCGGTTCCGACGTCGTGCGCACAGCCGTGGTCGCAGGTTTCGCGACCTTGTGTGCCGCGCGCCATGGCGAAGTAGAGTGGCAGATCCACGGAGCCGCCGGTCCAGCCGTAGGTTTCAGGGATAGCGCCGACCATGACGGCGGTGTCGAGCACGTGGTCGTAGAGCGAGAAATCGTTGCTGGGCACGTGGTCGACGCCCAGGTCGGCCTGGCGGCGCCAGGCCAGGGCGCGCAGGGCGGCGGCTTCGGTGCGCAGCCCTTCGGCGTCGAGGCGGCCGGCCCAGTGGGTTTCGAGGGCGGTCTTCAGGCGGCGTTGCGGGCCGATGCGGGGAAAGCCGAGGGCGGCGACGGTGACGGTCATTTCTTAGCCTCTGTCTCGATAATGACGGAGGCTGGACGGGACGCAGGCGCGCGGGCGCGCGGACGGGCCGTGCGCCAGAAGGCTCGCGACCAGACCGGACACCCCGCCGGAGGACGTTATCTGCCGAGGCAGGTCTCCTGGCTCGCGGGTCAACGCCGCCGTCCTGGCCTTCCCGATGCGCCACCGAGTCGAGTTCGGCGCACCAGTGACACGTATCGGACGGCCGCTCGCCGCTTACAGTTGCGGGGGCAGCGCCGGTGTCGCACCGGCTTCCCTCTTAGCTTTGAGCGCGTGAGCGCCCGCAGACCACGACACCCCTATCAAGCCGGGGGTGGTGATCGTTGTCAACAGGGACATAAAGATTTCTTTATGTGATCTGCGATTGTGATCGACTGGCGCGCGCTTCGGGGCTTGGCCCGTGACAGGACGTCGCACACCGTTCATAAACCCCGCGTTCAGTCTCCATTCAGCCGTGGCCCTCTAAACCGGACGACATGAAGCCGATCCGCGCCATACTCGCCGCAGCCGCCATCGTCGCCGCCCTTCCGGGCGCGGCTCTGGCCCAGCGCGGCCCGGACTCCCTGGGAGCCGACTGGCGCGCCCGGCAGGACCAGGCGCGTGGCGGCGTGCAGTCGGGCCGCCTGGTGCCGCTGAGCGCCGTCATCGACAATATCGCCCGTCGCACCCCCGGCCGCCTGCTCGACGCGGGCCTGGAAGGTCGCAACTATCGCATCCGCTGGGCGACCACGGACGGCCGCCGCATCGACTTCATCGTCGACGCCGAGAGCGGCCGCATCCTCAGCGGCGGCTAAGGAGCTTACAAAGACATGCGCATCCTGCTCGTCGAAGACGATCCCGACCTGTCGCGCCAGCTGAAGCTGGCCCTCGGCGACGCGGGCTACGCGGTCGACCACGCCGCCGACGGCGAGGAGGCCCAGTTCCTGGGCGAGACCGAGCCCTATGACGCGGTGATCCTCGACCTGGGCCTGCCCAAGGTGGACGGGGTGTCGGTGCTGGAGCGCTGGCGGCGCGGCAATGTCGCCACGCCGGTGCTGATCCTGACCGCCCGCGGCGCCTGGAGCGAGAAGGTCGCCGGCTTCGACGCCGGGGCCGACGACTACCTGACCAAGCCCTTCCACACCGAGGAGCTGCTGGCGCGCCTGCGGGCGCTGCTGCGGCGCTCGGCCGGCCACGCCGCGCCCAGCCTGACCTGCGGCGGCCTGCGCCTGGACCCGCGCGCGGCGCGGGCCAGCGTCAACGGCGAGCCGCTGCGCCTGACCTCGCTGGAATACCGCCTGCTGCACTACATGATGATGCACCAGGGCCGGGTGATTGGCCGCACCGAGCTGGTCGAGCACCTGTACGACCAGGATTTCGACCGCGACAGCAACACCATCGAGGTGTTCATCGGCCGGCTGCGCAAGAAGCTGGGCGCCGACCGTATCGAGACGGTGCGCGGCCTGGGCTACCGCCTGACCCCGCTGGAAGGCGAGACCGCGGGGTGAGCCCGCGCGTGGGCCGTTGATGTTCCTCGACTTCCGCAAGCGCTCGCTCGTCCGGCGGCTGGTGCTGCTGGCGGCGATCTGGACGCTGGTGGTGCTGCTGGCGGCCGGGGCCTTCCTGACCGCCCAGTTCCGCGACGCCGCCATCCGCCGCTTCGACCAGTCGCTGGCGGTGCTGACCGACGACCTCTATGCCGGCTCGACGGTGGAGGACGGGGTGGTCAAGGCGCCGTTCCTGACCGACATCCGCGCCACCCGGGCCTATTCCGGCCGCTACTGGGCGATCTTCGCCCAGAAGAGCGGCGGCGGGCTTTCGGCGATCGAGCGCTCGCGCTCGTTGTTCGACAGCGACCTGATGCTGTCCACCGCCCAGATCGACCGGCTGACCGCCGATCCGGGCAAGACCCTCTATTTCGACATGCGCGGGCCGCAGGACAAGCCGCTGCGGGCGGCGGCGATCCTGACGCGGCTGCCGGGGCATCCTGATCCGGTGGTGTTCATCGCCGCCGAGGACCGTTCGCCGATCGACGACGACGCCGACCGCTTTGGAAGAATTACGGCGTTCGCCTTGCTGTTGCTCGGAGCGG
Organism: Caulobacter hibisci; assembly: GCF_016135805.1. Lineage (GTDB taxonomy): Bacteria > Pseudomonadota > Alphaproteobacteria > Caulobacterales > Caulobacteraceae > Caulobacter > Caulobacter hibisci. The sequence continues at coordinate 14,667 of NZ_JADWOX010000016.1, read as the reverse complement.
GCCTGATCGTGGCCATCGTCTTCCAGGTGCGGTTCGGGTTGCAGCCGATCTTCCGCCTGCGTCGCGAGATCGCCGGGGTGCGCAGCGGCAAGGCCGAACGGCTGGTCGGGCCCTATCCCGAGGAGCTGGAGCCTCTGGCCGGCGAGCTGAACGGCCTGCTGGTCCATAACCAGGAGGTGGTCGAACGCCAGCGCACCCATGTCGGCAACCTGGCCCACGCCCTGAAGACGCCGCTGTCGGTGATGCTGACCGAGGCCAGCCAGCGGCCCGGCCCGCTGGCCGACGTCGTCGACCGCCAGGCTCAGACCATGCGCGAGCAGGTCGATCACCACCTGCGCCGGGCGCGGGCGGCGGCGCGCTCGCAGACCAGCGGCGAGCGCACGCCGGTGGAGCCGATCCTCGACGAGCTGGCCGTGACCCTGGAGCGGATCTTCCAGGACAAGGCCGGCGGCCGGGGTGTGGAGATCGACTGGCGCTGTCCGGAAGACCTGTGCTTCCAGGGCGAGCGGCAGGACTTCCTGGAGCTGGCCGGTAACGTCATGGAAAACGCCGGCAAGTGGGCCAAGGGCAAGGTCCGGGCCGAGGCCAAGGCCGACGGCGAGGGCAAGATGCTGCTGACCGTCGACGACGACGGCCCGGGCATTCCGGCCGAGCAGCGGGGCCAGGCCCTGAAGCGCGGCCAGCGGATGGACGAGCACACGCCGGGCACCGGCCTTGGCCTGTCGATCGTCGACGAGCTGGCGCGGGCCTATGGCGGGTCGGTGACGCTGGACGATTCGCCCCTGGGCGGCCTGCGGGTCGTGCTGCGGCTGCCGCGCGCGGAGGGGTAGCGCTACCCTGGCGCGATCTGGGGGTGAGCGCGCTGTCGCACAGGTGGAGAGAAGCGTCCCGCGACCATTCGCCCCGTGTTCCAGCGTTGAAAAAGCGTCGGTTTCGGAAAGTCTTAACCTCGTTGGCAACATGGTTGACGCTGCCAGGACCCCCCGTTCCGGCGGAGATCCATGCCCGCACTCGCCGCGCAAAAACTGCTGATCCTCCGGACGCTGGTCGAGACCGCGCCCGACGCGGCTCTGCGCAGTCTCGAGCTGGCCCTCGCCAGTGCGGGCGGGCAGGGGGCGCTGGCGACCGTGCGCGCCATGGTCGAGGACGAGACCGCCGACCGCTACGTCCGCAACACCATTCTTTCGCCGATCGCGCCGCTGTGCCAGCCGCGGGCCGAGGACCTGCCGCAGTTCCCGCGCCGGGCCCTGGCCCTGCTGTGGAAGGCGCTGAAGGTCGAGGCCCCGCGCCAAGTCGCCGAGGGCGCGGCGCGCTGCAATCCCTGGGACCTCGACAACGGGGCCCCCGACGTCTTCAACGAGCTGTGCAAGATGGCCGCCCGCGGCCTGCGCGCGGCCGAGCGGCCCGAATATGCGGCGATCGCCGACATGTGCGACGCCGACGAGCTGGCCGATTATCTCGACCTGTCGGTGATCGTCCGCAACGCCCTGCCGCGGCTGTCGGAGTGGGTCAGCCGGATGAGCGGCGAGCGCGCCGCCGCCGCGCGCCTGGCCTATCGTGACGCCTGCGCCATCAGCGACGACGCCGGTCCCCGGATGTTCGAGATGCTGGCCGCCCACCTGCCCGAGCCCTGGCGCATCCTGCGCGTGATCTCGGCGGTGATGGACCGTCCCAACGACCGCTACCTGGCCTCGTCGGAGGTCAAGGAATTCGGCGAGCGGATGCTGGCCGACATCGAGGCCAGCATCGAGCAGGTGCGCAGCTTCGACCTGTCGGGCGGCGAGGCGGCGGGGCGCGAGGCGGCCCAGGCGGCCCAGCGCATCGCCAACCAGCTGACCGAATTCGAGCAGGCGGTGGACGTGGCCAAGGACGGCCCGTGGGGCAAGCGCATCGCCAAGTTCAAGCAGGCCGCGGCCCAGGCGGCCGAGACGCGGATGAACGCCGCCGACAAGGAGCTGGGCCTGGCCCTGCCGCTGCGGCCGATCTCGATGATGGGCAAGATGGGCGGGGGCAAGGGCGTGCCGAAGCTGGAAGAGGCCCCGGACGACGCCCTGGTGCGCCGCGCCACGGCGGCCCTGGTCTTCGTCGAGGACCTGCGGCCCTGCGCGGCCCAGGCCGGCTACGGCGCCAGCCGCACCAAGGTGCTGGAAAAGCTGAACCAGCGGCTGGACCAGTATATCGAGGACAGCCTCTACGTGGCCCGCACGGCCGAGGGCGGCGACCCGCAGATCGCCCGCGCCTATCTCGAGATCGCCGCCCGCTACATCGCCCATACCCGCGACGAGAAGACCGCCGAGATCGTGCGTCGCCGGGCCGTCGCGGCGATGGCGGCCTGACGCGGCGCGCAATCTGCGCCTTATGCGGTTTTTTTCACTGACGCGCGGCGTGGTCTGCGGCTAACACCGATCCATGATCGGTTTCTGGCCATGATATTTTTCTGGATTGGCGCCGCTGGATTGTCCGCCGCCGCCGCCGCCCTGGTGCTGCGGGGCGCCGCGCGCGGGCTCGCGCCGGTCGGCGACGACCCGAACCTGGCCGTCCATCGCCGCCAGCTTTCCGAGATCGACGACCTGGCCGAGCGCGGCCTGCTGGCGCAGGGCGAGCTGAAGTCGGCCCGGGCCGAGGCTGGCCGCCGGCTGCTGGCCGCCGCCGACCAGGGCGACGCGGCTTGGCCTCAGGACGGGAATGGCGCGCGCCGCGCGGTGGTCGCTTCGGCCGCCATCGCCTCGCTGGCCGCTGTGACGCTGTACGTGCTGATCGGATCGCCGGGCGCGCCGGACCAGCCGTTCGCCCGCCGGGTGGCCGAGTGGCGGTCGAGCGATCCGTCCAGGCTGGATCCGCCGCGCATCGCCGCGGTGCTGGAACAGGCGGCCAAGACCCGCCCCAACGACCCCGAGCTCTATCGCAACCTGGCCCTGGCCCGGATCGCCGGCGGCGACGCGGTCGGGGCCGGCGAGGCCCTGCGCAGAGCCGTGAGCCTGGCGCCGCAGCGGGCCGACCTGTGGACCGCCCTGGGCGAGACCTTCGTGGCCGGCGACAACGGCCAGGTCGGGCCCGACGCCCGCACCGCCTTCGCCGAGGCGCTGAAGCGCGACCCCAATGACCTTTCCGCCCGCTATCACCTGTCCAAGGGCCTGATCGCCGACGGCAAGCTGGACGAGGGCCTGGCCGGCTGGCGCGCCCTGCTGGCCTCGTTGCCGCCGGCCGACGAGCGCCGCGCGATCCTGGCCGCCGAGATCGACCGCACGGCCAAGGCCGGACGGCTGGTCGAGGCGCCGGCGCCGGGGCAGGTCCAGGCGGCCGCCGAGGGCGGCGTCACTCCCGACATGATCCAGGGCATGGTCGAGGGCCTGGCCGCGCGCCTGGCCGCCGCGCCGGACGATCCCGACGGCTGGGTGCGGCTGGTCCGCGCCTATGCGGTGCTGGGCGATGCGGCCCGGCGCGACGCGGCCCTGGCCAGTGCGTCGACGCGGTTCAAGGACCAGCCCCGCGTGCTGGCCGCCCTGCGCCAGGCCGCCGACACGCCCGCCAATACGGCCGTCCAATGAGTTTCCTGCCCAAATCCCGCAAAGCGCGCCGTCGCCTGACCGTGCTGCTGGCCATCGCGCCGGTGGCCGCCCTGGCCGTGGGCCTGGCCCTGTACGGCATGCGGGACTCGATCTCGCTGTTCTACACCCCCGCCCAGGCCCAGGAGGCCCGCGTGCCGGCCGGCCGCAAGGTGCAGCTGGGCGGCCTCGTGCAAACCGGCAGCGTGGTCAAGCATCCGGACGGCCTGGTGGAGTTCGTGGTCGCCGACCAGCGGGCGACCAGCAAGGTGCGCTACCAGGGCGACCTGCCCGACCTGTTCCGCGAGGGGCAGGGGATCGTCGCGTCCGGATCGTTCGACGACAGCGGCGTCTTCGTCGCCAAGCAGGTGCTGGCCAAGCACGACGAGCGCTACATGCCGCGCGAGGTGGCCAAGGCCATCAAGGAACAGGGCGAGTGGCGCGGCGAGGGAAGCGGTGCGCCGGCGTACGGGGCCGCCGGAGGCAAGGAGCCTTGAACGCTTCCCATCAATCGGGCGGTCCTTCTCCCCTTGCGGGAGAAGGTGGCGGCGATAGCCGACGGATGAGGGGTTTTGCTCCCCCGTCCGCGCGACCCCTCATCCGACCCGCTTCGCGGGCCACCTTCTCCCGCAAGGGGAGAAGGGGAGGTCTCATCCAATGATCGTTGAGTTCGGCGCCTTCGCCCTGATCCTGGCGCTCGCCCTGTCGGTGGCCCAGACCGGCCTGTCCGCGGTCGGCGGCGCGCGGCGCTCGGCCGTGCTGGCGGGCGCGGGACGCGGCGCGGCCCTGGGGGCCTTCGTCGCCCTGGCCTGCGCCTTCGCGGCGCTCGTCTACGCCTTCGTCGGCTCGGACTTCTCGGTGGCCAATGTCGCGGCCAACTCCCACACCGCCAAGCCGCTGCTCTACAAGGTGGCGGGGGCCTGGGGCAGCCACGAGGGCTCGATGCTGCTGTGGTGCCTGGTCCTGACGGGCTATGGCGCGGCCGTGGCGGTATTCGGCGAGCGCCTGCCGCCGCGCCTGCGGGCCTACGCCATCGCCATGCAGGGCGCGCTGGGCGTGCTGTTTCTGGCCTACACCGTCTTCGCCTCGAACCCCATGACCCGCCTGCCGGACCCGCCGGTCGAGGGCCGTTCGCTCAATCCGCTGCTGCAGGACTGGGCCCTGGCCGTGCACCCGCCGTTCCTCTACGCCGGCTATGTCGGCTTCTCGGTGGTGTTCTCGTTCGCGGTGGCGGCCCTGATCGAGGGCAAGGTCGACGCGGCCTTCGCCCGCTGGGTGCGGCCCTGGACCCTGGCGGCCTGGAGCCTGCTGACCGTCGGCATCACCCTGGGCGCCTTCTGGGCCTATTACGAGCTGGGCTGGGGCGGCTGGTGGTTCTGGGATCCGGTCGAGAACGCCAGCTTCATGCCGTGGCTGATCGGCGCGGCCTTGCTGCACTCGGCCATCGTGTTGGAAAAGCGCGGCGCCCTGCCGGGCTGGACGGTGTTCCTGGCCCTGGCCGCCTTCGGCTTTTCGATGCTGGGGGCGTTCCTGGTGCGCTCGGGCGTACTGACCAGCGTCCACGCGTTCGCCGTGGATCCGACGCGGGGCGTGCTGCTGCTGTCGATCATGGGGATCGCGGCGGGCTTTGGCTTCCTGCTGTTCGCGATCCGCGCACCGAGCCTGAACGCCGGCGGCCTGTTCGCGCCGGTCAGCCGCGAGAGCGCCATCGTGCTCAACAACATCATCCTGTCGGCGGCGACGGCGACGGTGCTGCTGGGCACGCTGTACCCGCTGATCCGCGAGGCGATGGACGGCGAGGCGGTGTCGGTCGGGCCGCCGTTCTTCAACCTGACCTTCACGCCGCTTCTGGTTCTCGCGATGGCCATTCTGCCGGCTGGACCGCTGTTGGCCTGGAAGCGCGGCGATGCGCGGCTGGTGGTGCGGCGGCTGTGGCTGGCCCTGCTGATCGCCGCGATCCTGGGCCTGGTCGCCTACGCCGTGGTGACGCCGCGCAAGGCGTTGGCGAGCCTCGGCCTGGTGATCGGCTTCTGGCTGATCGGCGGGACCCTGGCCGAGCTGGCCGAGCGGACCAAGGCCTTCCGCGCCCCCTGGGCCGAGGTGCGTCGCCGGGCCGGCGGCCTGCCGCGCGGCGCCTGGGGCGCGACCATCGCCCACGCGGGCCTGGGCCTGTTCGTGCTGGGCGCCAGCTTCGAGACCGCCTGGAAGCTGGAGACAGCCCAGGCGCTGAGCGTCGGCGGCAAGATCGAGCTGGGCGCCTATGTGATGACCCTGACCGACGTCGGCACGATCGACGGCCCCAACTACCTGGCCGAACGCGGGATCGTGCGGATCGAGAAGCGCGACGGAAGCCCAAATGGACGTTTCGTTTGCACGGCCGAGCCGGAGCGGCGGTTCTTCCCGACCGGAGGCCAGACGACCTCGGAGGTGGCCCTGTGCCCGCGCGGGCTGGACGACCTCTACATCGTCATCGGCGAGCGCCGGGCGGGGCCGCAAGGCCAGCCGGCCTGGCTGGTGCGGGCCTATGTCAACCCGTGGGTGCGGCTGATCTTCCTGGGTCCGCTGGTCATGGCGCTGGGCGGGGCGGTGTCGCTGTCGGACCGTCGGTTGCGGATGGCCGTGGGCAGGAAAGCCAAGGGAGCGCGGGCGTGAGTGCTGACCCCCTCCGGCCCTCCGGGCCACCTCCCCCAGAGGGGGAGGATCTAGGCCGCAGATGCTCACCCTCTGGGGGAGCTGTCGCGAAGCGACTGAGGGGGATCGCGGTAGCGATGGCCGCAGTCGCCTGCATGGCCGCGGCGTCGGACCCGTCCGAGCGGCTGGCCGATCCGGGGCAGGAGGCCAGGGCGCGGGAAATCTTCAAGCAGGTGCGGTGCCTGGTCTGCCAGAACGAGTCGATCGACGACTCGGAGGCCGACCTCGCCCGCGACCTGCGCGTGCTGGTGCGCGACCAAGTGAAGCAGGGCCGGAGCGACGGCGAGATCCGTGCGTTTCTGACCGAGCGCTACGGCGAGTTCGTGCTGCTGAAGCCGCCGTTCTCGGCCGGCAACGCGGTGCTGTGGCTGACGCCGCTGGCGGTGCTGCTGGCCGGCGGCGGCCTGATGGTCTCGCTGCTGCGGCGGCGCCGTGCGGCGGAGGCGCCGCCCGAGGCGCTGTCGGTCGAGGAGGAAGCGCGGCTGAAGGGGCTGCTCAAGCAGGTCCCTGGGGGCGAATGACACGATTGCGCCGCGATGACGCCGCAAGAAGCGCCGCGTGGGTGACGGAAAGATAATCCTGGAACCGTTGCACGAATTGCTGATGCAACTAGGTTCTGTTCGACGGAACCCGGCGCGGAGCGCCGCGGGTTGAGGAAAGACGACAGATGGCTGCTCGGAAGTCAGGATTCATTGTTGGCGCCGTCGCGGGGGCGGGCGTGGCTTGCGCCGCCCTGGCGGGCGTGGGCATGCGGATGGGGCCGGCCGGCGCGGCCGAGCAGTCGCCGCAGCTGGTGCGCGCGTCGACCGCCACCGCCCCGATGTTCGCCCCGCCGCCCGGCGCGCCGCTGTCCTTCGCCGACATCTTCGAGCAGGTCTCGCCGGCCGTCGTGCAGATCGACGTGACCTCGAAGGCCGACCCGAAGGCGCGCCTGCGCATTCCGGGCCTGGAAGGCCTGCCGTTCGACATCGTGCCCAAGGGCCAGAAGCCGGGCGAGGACGGCGACGAAGCCGCCCAGGCGCCCAAGCAGCAGTCCTCGGGCTCGGGCTTCTTCATCTCGGCCGACGGCTACATCGTCACCAACAACCACGTGGTGGCCGACGCCGACACCGACGGCATCAACGTCGTCATGAAGGACGGCCGCGAGCTGAAGGCCACCATCGTCGGCCGCGACGAAAGCACCGACCTGGCGGTGATCAAGGTCATCGACCCGAAGGCCAAGGGCGCGGCGTTCCCGTTCGTGAACTTCGAGAACCAGGCCCGTCCGCGGGTCGGCGACTGGGTGATCACCATCGGCAACCCGTTCGGCCTGGGCGGCACCGCCACGGCCGGCATCATCTCGGCCTATGGCCGCGACCTGGGCGACAGCTCCTCGCAGTTCGTCGACTACATCCAGATCGACGCCCCCATCAACCGCGGCAACTCGGGCGGTCCGTCGTTCGACATCTACGGCCGGGTGATCGGCGTCAACACGGCGATCTTCTCGCCGACCGGCGGCTCGGTGGGCATCGGCTTCGCCATCCCCGCCGACGTGGCCGAGGCCACCGCCAAGCAGCTGATCAACGGCGGCAAGGTGGTGCGCGGCTATATCGGCGCCCAGATCCAGCCCTTCACCAGCGAGATGGCCGAGGCGCAAGGCCTGGCCGACGTCAAGGGCGCGATCGTCGCCGACCTGGTCCCGGGTGGTCCCGCCCAGCGCGGCGGCCTGATGCCGGAAGACGTGGTCACCTCGGTCAACGGCGTGGCCATCAAGAGCGGCTCGGAACTGACCCGCGAAGTCGCCAAGGCCCGTCCGGGCGAGGTGATCAAGCTGGCCGTCCTGCGCGGCGGCAAGCCCCGTACGGTCGAGATCCGTTCGGGCGTGCGCCCGACCGAGAAGGAACTGGCCGACAACGACAACGAGGACGGCAATGATCCGGCCGCCCCGGCCAAGCCGGTCGCTCCCAAGGCCGAGGCCCTGGGCATGAGCCTGTCGCCCCTGGACGACGCGGCCCGCAAGGCCAACGGCGTCGATCCGACCGTGAAGGGCCTGCTGATCGACGGGGTCAAGGCCGCGTCCGACGCCGGCGAGAAGGGCCTGCGCAAGGGCGACGTGGTGACCAGCGTCAACGGCGAGCCGGTGACGACCGTCGCCGAGGTCAACGCCGCGGTCGAGGCCGCCAAGAAGCTGCAGCGCCCGAGCGTCAACCTGCGCATCGTCCGCGCCGGCCGCCCGACCATCGTGCCGCTGAAGATCGCGCCGTAAGCGTCTCTTCGCAGTCCGACTGATTGATCCCGCCCCGGAAATCTCCGGGGCGGGATTTTTCGTATGTGACCAAGGTTTAAGGGACGAACGATCGCGGAGCCGGTATCCAGTCGCCAACTATCGCGCCGGTCGATAGAATCGGGAGAACGTCGATCGTTCCCAGGCGGCGCACGAGGGGTTGGCTGATGCGTATTCTGATTATCGAGGACGATCTCCAGGCCGCCGGCGCCATGTCCCATGGCCTGACCGAGGCCGGCTACCAGTGCGTCCACGCGCCGGACGGCGAGGCGGGCCTGACCGAGGCCGGCAAGGGCGGCTTCGACGTGCTGATCGTCGACCGGATGATGCCCAAGAAGAACGGCGTCGAGGTGGTCTCGACCCTGCGCCGCGAGGGCGACCAGACGCCGGTGCTGTTCCTCTCGGCCCTGGGCGAGGTCGGCGACCGCGTCGACGGCCTGAAGGCCGGCGCCGACGACTACCTGGTCAAGCCCTACGCCTTCCCCGAGCTGATCGCCCGCGTCGAGGCCCTGTCGCGCCGCCGCGAGACGGGCGCTGTGGCCACGACCCTGAAGGTCGGCGAGCTCGAGATGAACCTCATCAACCGCACGGTCCACCGCCAGGGCAAGGAGATCGACCTCCAGCCCCGCGAGTTCCAGCTGCTGGAGTTCATGATGCGCCACGCCGGCCAGTCGGTGACCCGCACCATGCTGCTGGAGAAGGTGTGGGAATACCACTTCGACCCGCAGACCAACGTCATCGACGTGCACGTTTCTCGTCTTCGATCAAAGATCGACAAGGGCTTCGACCGGGCCATGCTGCAGACCGTGCGCGGGGCGGGCTACCGGCTCGATCCGTAGGCGGCCCGCCGAGCCCGTGTTAGGCTGAGCGCCATGAACAAGCCGTCCCAGCCCGTTCCGGACGATGAGGTCGATGACGGCCTCGGCCCGATCCCCTCCGAGGAGGAGATGGAGGCCTGGCTCATCCGCAATCGAGACGCCATCAACGAGTCGATCATCGAGGCGGATCGGGAGTTCGCGGAAGGCAAGGCCGAGCCCTGGGATACGGACGAAATGCTGGGCGACCTGCGCGCCAAGTTCGCAAAGCTTCGCAAGGGCTAGATGGCCGGGTTCCAGGTCGTTCGATCGGCGGAGGCGAGACGGGACCTTCGTGTTCTCTATGTGTGGATCGCCACGAATGGCGGGCAGGAGCGCGCCGAAGCCGTCGTCGCCCGGATCGAAACCGCTCTCAGCCGATTGGCCCGCCGTCCGTTGCTTGGGAGGCTTCGTCCGGATTTCGCAAACGAGCCCAGGGCCTTTTCGGTTCGACCCTGGCTGATCGTCTATCGTCCTCTGCCCGATGGGGCCGGCGTTCGGATCGTCCGCATCCTCGACAGCCGCCAAGACACCGCCGCCCTGATGGGCAAGAAGAGCTAGTCCCATGCGCCTGCCGCGCCTCGTCCGATCCACGCCGTTCCGGCTGACCCTGCTGTTCCTGGCCCTGTTCGCCGCGGCGGCGACGGCCTTCCTCGGCTATATCTACATCGCCACCGCCGGCGAGGTGGACCGCCGCGCCGACGCCGAGATCACCCGCGAGATGGAGAGCCTGGAGGCGGCCTATCGCCAGGGCGGGATCAACGCCCTGAACCAGACCCTGGTCGAACGCTCGATCGGCGAGCGGCCCTTCGTCTATTTCCTGGCCGACAAGGCCGGCAAGAAGATCACCGGCTCGATCGAGGCCTCGCCGCTCGACAATTTCAACGGCACGGGCCCCAGCTGGGACACCTTCACCCTGACCGAGACCGACCTGGACGGCGCGACCGTGCGGCGGCCGGCGCGGGGCGTGCAGGAGCGGCTGACCGGCGGCGAGATCCTGTTCGTCGGGGCCGACGTCGCCGAGTCCCAGGGCTATGTGATGAAGATCGTCCGGGCCCTGTGGGGCGCTGGGGCTCTGGTGATCATCCTGGGCCTGGCCGGCGGGGTGCTGATCAGCCGCAACGTCTCGCGCAGCATGCAGGGGCTGGTGGACGTCGTGAACGCGGTGCGGTCGGGCGACCTGCACGCCCGGGCCAAGATCCGCGGCGCCCGCGACGAATATGACGAGCTGGCTGAGGGCCTGAACGACATGCTCGACCGCATCGAGCGGCTGATGGGCGGCCTGCGCCACGCCGGCGACGCCATCGCCCACGACCTGCGCTCGCCCCTGACCCGCCTGCGCGCCCGCATGGAGGTGGCCCTGATCGACGCCGAGAACGGCAAGGGCGATCCGGTGGCGGCGCTGGAGACGGCGCTGATGGACGCCGACGGCGTGCTCAAGACCTTCAACGCCGTCCTGGCCATCGCCCGCCTGCAGGCCGCCGGCCAGGCCCCCGACCAGGCGACCTTCGACGCCAGCGACCTGACCGGCGACATGGCCGAGCTCTACGAGCTGTCGTGCGAGGACAAGGGGCTGGACTTCAAGGCCGAGGTCACCCCGGCCCTGACCCTGCGCGGCAATCGCGAGTTCATCGCCCAGGCCCTGGCCAACCTGCTCGACAACGCCATCAAGTATACGCCCGAGGGCGGTGCGATCATGCTGCGCCTGCGCCGGCGCTCGTCGGGCGAGCTGGAGTTCTCGGTCACCGACACCGGCCCCGGCGTGCCCGAGGAAGACCGCGCCCGCGTCGTCCAGCGCTTCGTGCGCCTGGAGAACAGCCGCAGCGAGCCGGGGGCGGGCCTTGGCCTGTCGCTGGTGCAGGCCGTTGCCGCCTCGCACGGCGGCCGGCTGGAGCTGGCCGAGGGGCCGGGCGAATACAACGGCGTCGGCCCCGGCCTGCGCGTGGCCCTGGTGTTGCCGCGGGTCGAGTAGGATCCATCCCGAACGTCTGAGCGCGTTCGTCCCAGCCGCAGCGCGATACGTTCAAGCCCGCTTGCGTCCCCTGAGCCAGTCTGCGGCCACGTTCGGGGCGCGGCGACGCGCGCGCCTCCGGCGGTTCAACGCAGAGGGCGATCGATGACCAATCCTTCCACCGACGACGGCGCCTCGCGCCGGGACGTCCTGGCCGTGGGCCTTGGCCTGGCGGCCTTCGCGGTCGCGCCGCCCTTCGCCACGGCCTCGGCCGCGACCCTTTCCTCCCACGGAGCCAAGACCATGAGCAGCGGTTACGTCACCACCAAGGACGGCACGCAGATCTACTACAAGGACTGGGGTCCCAAGACCGCCCAGCCGGTCGTGTTCCACCACGGCTGGCCGCTGACGGCCGACGACTGGGACAACCAGATGATGTTCTTCTACGCCCAGGGCTTCCGGGTCATCGCCCATGACCGTCGCGGTCACGGCCGGTCGAGCCAGACCGACACCGGCAACGAGATGGACACCTACGCCGCCGACGTCGCGGCCCTGACCGACCACCTCGACCTGAAGAACGCCATCCACGTCGGCCACTCGACCGGCGGCGGCGAGGTGATCCACTATGTCGCCCGCGCCAAGCCGGGCCGCGTGGCCAAGGCCGTGCTGATCGGCGCGGTGCCGCCGATCATGGTCAAGAGCGACAAGAACCCGGGCGGCCTGCCGCTGGAGGTGTTCGACGGTTTCCGCGCCGCCACCGCCGCCAACCGCGCCCAGTTCTTCTTCGACGTGCCGGCCGGCCCGTTCTACGGCTACAACCGTCCGGGCGCGAAGGTCGACCAGGGCGTGATCTGGAACTGGTGGCGCCAGGGCATGGCGGGCAGCATCAAGGCCCACTACGACTGCATCAAGGCCTTCTCGGAGACCGACTTCACCGAGGACCTCCAGAAGGCCGACGTGCCGGTGCTGGTCATGCACGGCGACGACGACCAGATCGTGCCCTATGCCGACAGCGCCCCGCTTTCGGCCAAGCTGCTCAAGAAGGGCACGCTGAAGACCTACAAGGGCCTGCCGCACGGCATGTGCACGACCCATCCGGAGATCATCAATCCGGACCTGCTGGCCTTCTTCAAGGCCTGACGAAAAAGGGGCGGGCCGCCGAGCGGTCCGCCCTTTCCACGTTCACGGCCGCGCTCTAGCGTCGATCCCGCAAATCAGCGAGGCCGACCGGATGCGTGGACTGACGATTTCGACCCTGGCGGTCGCCCTGGCGCTCGGCGCGACCTTGGGGGGCGGCCTCGCCCAGGCGGCCGACACCAAGGTGGTCACCGCCGCACGGCTGCTGGACGTGGCCACCGGCCGCTATCTCGACAAGCCGGCGGTGCTGGTGATCGGCGGCCGCATCGCCGCCGTCGGCAAGGCCGGCGAGCTGGCCATTCCGCAGGGCGCCGAGAGCGTCGACCTGCCGGGCGCGACCCTGCTGCCGGGCCTGATCGACATGCACGTGCACCTGGACGCTTCGCCGGTCTATGGCGGCTACAACAGCCTGCAGTTCAGCGACGCCTTCTGGAGCGTGACCCAGACCGCCAACGCCAAGGCCACCCTGAACGCCGGCTTCACCACCGTGCGCAATGTCGGCGCCGACCGCTTCAACGACGTGGGCCTGCGCGAGGCCATCGATGAGGGGATCGTGCCCGGGCCGCGCGTGGTGACGGCCACCTACGCCATCGGGGCCACCGGCGGCCACTGCGACAGCACCTTCTTCCCGCCGTCGATGGACCAGAAGGCCCCCTACAACATCGACAGCCCCGACGAGGCCCGCAAGGCGGTGCGGACGCTGAAGAAGTACGGCGCCCAGGTGATCAAGATCTGCGCCACCGGCGGGGTGTTCTCGCACGGCGACGAGCCGGGCCAGCAGCAACTGACCCTGGCCGAGATGACCGCCGTGGCCGACGAGGCCCACATGGCCGGCCTCAAGGTCGCCGCCCACGCTCACGGCGCGGCCGGCATCAAGGACGCCATCCGCGCCGGGATCGACACCATCGAGCACGCCAGCCTGGTCGACGACGAGGGCATCAAGCTGGCCGTCCAGAAGGGCGCCTGGTTCTCGATGGACATCTACAACACCGACTACACCCAGGCCGAGGGCGCCAAGAACGGCGTGCTGGAGGACAACCTGCGCAAGGACCGCGACATCGCCGAGGTCCAGCGCGAGAACTTCCGCAAGGCCCTGAAGGGCGGGGTGAAGATGATCTACGGCACCGACGCCGGGGTCTATCCGCACGGCGACAACGCCAAGCAGTTCGCGGTGATGGTCCGCTATGGCGCGACGCCGCTCCAGGCGATCCAGGCCGCCACGGTCAACGCCGCACAGGCCCTGGGCCGCGAAAAGGACGTGGGCCAGGCGACGGCGGGCCACTACGCCGACCTGATCGCAGTGTCGGGCGACCCTCTGGCGGATGTGACGGTGCTGGAGAAGCCGGTGTTCGTGATGAAGGGCGGGCAGGTGGTGCGGAAGTAGGGGGCTTCCGCACCGTTGCTCAGCCTCTAGAGCGTGCTCATGCCGCCGTCGATGATCAGCTCGCTGCCGACGGTGAAGCGGCTTTCGTCCGAGGCGAGGAACACCACGGCGTCGGCGATCTCGCGGGGCTCGCCGAAGCGGCCGACCGGCAGGTTCTGCAAGATGCCGGACGACATCGCGTCGAGCGACGCCTGGTCGAGGCCGAGCTTGCCGTAGAGCGGCGTCGAGACCGGCCCGGGGCTGACGACATTGACCCGTACGCCTCGCCCGATCAGCTCGCCCGACAGCGTCCGGGCCAGGGAGATCAGGCCGGCCTTGCTGGCGGCGTAGACGCTTGAGTTCGGCATGCCGATGTGGGCGTTGATCGAGCCGTTCAGCACGATCGAGGCGGGGTTGGCGAGGATCGGCGCCAGGGCCTGGATCAGGAACAGGGGGCCTTTCAGGTTGACGCCGATGGCGCGGTCGAAGGTCTCCTCCGTCCAGCTTTCCAGCGGTCCGAACGGCGCGATCCCGGCGTTGACGAACACGGCGTCCAGCGTGCCGAACCGGGCCTGGATCGCCTTGGCGATATCGGCCTGGGCCGAGACGTCGCCCGCGTCGGCGAGGATGGCCAGGACGTCGCCGCCGAGCGCGGCCTTGGCCTCTTCCAGGCGCTGGGCGTTGGCGCCGGTGATGGCGACGCGGGCGCCTTCCTCAAGCGCGCGCTGAGCGGCGGCGAAGCCGATGCCGGTGGTGCCGCCGGTGACGAGGATGGTCTTGTTGGCGAGGCGGGACATGGAAGTGAACCTTTCCGTTAGACGGGCCGGCGCACCGCGCGTCGGTCACGGGATGTGATTTAGGGC
>NZ_JADWOX010000015.1 GCF_016135805.1 Caulobacter hibisci | reverse complement strand
CCCCCCCCCGCCCCCGCCCCCGGCGCGGGGCCCCCCCCCCCCTGGGGCTCCTCCCAGTGTTTTCATTCCCCGCACCACCCCCCCGCCCCCGGGGGGGGGTGGGGGCGCCGCCGGCGGGGGGGGGGGCCGTGGCTGCGAGGGCGAGACGCTCAGCGGAAGCTGAAAACGTCCCCCCTCCGGCCCTGCGGGCCACCTCCCCCAGAGGGGGAGGATCGCCGTCTTATGCCGCCCGCACGCGGGTGATGATCTCCTCGTAGAGGCTGGCCTTTTCCGCCCCCTCGAAGGCCCCGTACTCGCACTTGGACATGATGTCGGCGGGCGGGAAGATCACCTTGTTGTTCTTGTAGTCGTCCGGCATCAGCGCCTTGGCCGCGGCGTTGGGCGTCGGATAGAGGATGGTCTTGCTGATCTCGGCGCCGGCCTGGGCGTCCAGCAGGTAGTTGATGAACTTGTGCGCGTTGTTCGGACGCGGCGCGCCCTTCGGGATGCACAGGGTGTCGGAGTTGATCAACGACCCTTCCTTGGGCACGACGAAGTCGATGTCGTCGTCGTCCTTCATCGCCTGGGCGATGTCGCCGTTGTACTCCAGCACCAGGTCGACCTCGCCCGACAGCAGCAGGTCCTGGCCGTTGTCGTCGTGGAAAGCCTTCACGAACGGCTTCTGCTTGATCAGCATCTGCTCGATCTTCGGCAGCATGTCGGCCGGGATGTCGTTGACCGAGTGGCCCAGGTACTTGGCCGCCAGGCGCACCAGGTCGGCGCTTTCCGACAGCAGGGCGATCTTGCCGGCGTACTGGTTGCTGTCGAACAGGTACTTCCAGCTGTCGGGAACGCCCTTCACCTTGCTCTTGCGGTAGCCGATGCCCAGCACCAGCCAGGTATAGGGCAGCGAGAACTTCCGGCCCGGGTCGTATTCCGGGTTCATGAACACCGGGTCGATGTTCTTGATGTTGGGGATCTTGGCGTGGTCGAGCGGCTCGAGCATGCCCGCCTCGCTCATCCGGGTGACGAACTCGTTGGACGGCACGATGACATCGAAGCCGGGGTTGCCGGCCTTCAGCTTGGCGAACAGTTCGTCGTTGGTGGCGAACAGGCTCATGTTCACGTCGACGCCCGTGGCCTTCTTGAAGTCGCCCAGCGTCGTCTCGCCGATATAGGTGTCCCAGTTGTAGAAGTTCAGCTTGGCCTCTTCGCCGCCGGCCGGGGCCGCCGGCTTCTCGCCGCAGGCGGTGAACGACAGGCCGATGGCCGCCGCGCCGGTGGCGGTCAGCAGCGAGCGGCGGCTCAGGGCGGCCTTCTGCAGGCCGCGTTGGGTGATCGTGCTCATGGTCTCGAAACTCCCCTTATCGTTCCCGGCCCACACCGGCGGTTCAACCCAAGCCCCACTCCGCCATCAGGCGTTGCGGAGGTACCAATCGAAATCCAGTTCCGTGACGACCTCGAAGAAGCGCGCCTGTTCCGTGCGCTTGACCGACACGAACATGTCCACGAAGCGGTCGCCCAGATAGTCGCGCAGCACCTCGGACTTATCGAACAGGTCGACGGAGGCGAACCAGTTGGACGGCAGGCGCGACTTCTCCTTGGCGGCGGCCGCATAGCCGTCACCGACCACCGCCGGACCCGGATCGACCTTGTTGGTCAGACCGTGGTGGGCGCTGGCCAGCAGCACGGCCATGACCAGGTACGGATTGCCGTCGGCCCCGGCGACGCGGTGCTCGACATGGCGGGTCGGGGCCGGTCCGGCCGGCACGCGCAGCGAGACGGTGCGGTTGTTGACGCCCCAGGTCGCCGCGACCGGCGCGTAACTGTTGGCCTTGAAGCGGCGATAGCTGTTGGCGTTCGGCGCCAGGATCGCCATCCCCTCGCCCAGCAGCTGCTTCATGCCGCCGATAGCGTGCTTGAGCATCTGTGAGCCTTCCGTGTCCTCGTCGGCGCAGAGGTTGTTCCCCTCGCCGTCGTTGAAGCTGACATGCACGTGGAAGCCGTTGCCCGCGCGATCGGCCCAGGGCTTGGCCATGAAGGTGGCCTCGCAGCCGTGGCGCAGGGCCACGCCCTTGGCCATCCGCTTGTAGAGCAGGGCGTCGTCGCAGGCGCGCAGGGCGTCGGGCTTGTGCTTTAGGGTCAGCTCCACCTGACCCGGGGCGAATTCGGAGATCGCGCCTTCGAGAGGAACCCCGATCGTGTCGGCCGTGTCCCACAGCTCGCGCAGGAACGGGGCGTTGGCCTCCAGTTCGGGCAGGCCATAGACCTGGATGCCGGTCGGCCGCTGGCCGGTCAGCACCGACTTGGCGGGCAAGAGCTCGCCATTCGGGCCGCGCTCGATGTCGACGAGGTAGTATTCCAGCTCGCAGGCCGCGACCGGGGTCAGGCCATCGGCGGCGTAGCGGTCGAGCACCCGTTGCAACACGTGGCGCGGGTCGAGGTCGTTGGGCGCGCCGTCCAGCTCGTAGAGCGACAGCATCACCTGGGCGACGTCCGGCCCCAGCCACGGGGCCAGGGTCAGGGTTCCCGGCACTGGCCGCGCCCTGCGGTCGGCGTCGCCGTCCTCCCAGACCAGGCCGGTGTCCTCGCAGTCGGCCCCGACGGTGTCGACCACCAGAATCGAGCCCGGCAGGAACCGGCCGTACTCGTAGATCGCCGGCAGCTCGTGCACACGCAGGCGCTTGCCGCGCGGCACTCCGGTCATCGAGGTGAAGAACACCTCGACATATTTCACCTGCGGATGGGCGGCGAGGAAGTCGCGGCACTCCTGCGGATCGGCGACGGCGCTCATGCTTGCAACTCCCCGAAGGCCTCGGCGAATCCGTCGATCGCCGCCGCCAACCTATCGATCGCCGCGCCGTCCGTGACGGGCGAGACCAGCATCATGTTGTGGAAAGGCGCGATCAGCGCGCCTCGATTGATCAGCCACAGATGCAGCGCTTCCACGGCATCCTGGTCCAGAACTTTGCGCATCGCGGCGGCGTCGCGCGGCGGCGGGTCGGCGAAGACCAGCTCCACCCGCGCCCCGACATGCACGACCGACCACGGCAGGCCGCGCGCAGCAATGACCCCGCGCAGCCCGGCCACCAGCCGCTCGGCGCCGGCCAGCATCTTGGCATAGGCCGCGTCGGTCATGACGTCCGAGAGCATGGCGCGCATCGCCGCCATGGCCAGCGCATTGCCCGATAGCGTCGTGCCGATCCCCGACTGACCTGGCCCGATCCGCGCCTGGGCCTCGTCCATCCGCGCCGACAGCTCGGCCGTGACGCCCCAGACAGCGGCCGGCACGCCGCCGGCCACGGCCTTGCCCAGCACGAAGACGTCGGGCTCCAGGCCATGCGCCTGGGTGTAGCCGCCGGGGCCGGTCGAGATCGTGTGGGTCTCGTCGATGACCAGCAGGGTCCCAGCTTCGCGGGTCAACTTGCGCAGGGCGTCGTGGAAGCCCGCATCCGGCAGGATCATCCCGCAGTTGGTCATTACCGGCTCGGCCAGCACGGCGGCGACGTCGCCGGGGGCCAGGGCCGCTTCCAGCGCTTCGAGATTGTTGAACGGCACGACGCGAGTGGTCGCCGTCAGGTCCTGCACCTGGCCCAGCAGGCCGGGCTTCATGACCGCCGCGCCGTCCTTCAGCACCACGAAAGCGTCCTCGACCATGCCGTGGTAGCAGCCGTCGAACACCAGCACGACCGGCCGCCCCGTCACGGCCCGCGCCCAGCGGATCGCCGCGCGGTTGGCGTCGCTGGCCGTGGTCGCCGCCTGCCACAGCGGCAGGCCGAAACGCTCGGACAAGAGCTTGCCGACGATCATCGCCGAGGCGGTCGGCAGCATGAACCCTGCCCCGCGCCGGGCCTGGTCCGCCACGGCCGCCGCCACCGAGGCGTCGCCATGGCCGAACATCGACGGCGTGTCGCCCAGACAGAAGTCGTCATAGAGCTTGCCGTCGACGTCGGTGACCTGCGCCCCTACGCCCTGGGCGGCGAAGATCGGCGAAGGACAGGCCCAGTCGCCCATCCAGTGCATCGGAACCCCGCCCCGCCACACCTGCGCGGCCGCCTTGGCCATCGCCACGCTGCGCGGATGCTCGGCCAGGAACCGCGCGCGCTCGGCGGCGATCAGGTCGGCGAGGGTCGAAGGGCGGGAGAGTTCGGCGATCATCCGCGCCCTCCCCCTACTCCCGTCATTCCCGCCCTTGTGGCGGGAAACCCTGGTTCAGCTCGCACGTGAAGCGCCTTGGCGGGCCAGCCCGCCACACCCCTGCCCTTGCGGCGGACAGAGGGGTTCCCGCCACAAGGGCGGGAATGACGGGAGGATAAGGAAGGGGCGGGACCGTTCCTCATCCCACCCCGCCGAAGCACAGGTACTTGGTCTCGAAATACTCATCGAGGCCCTCGGACGAGCCCTCGCGGCCCAGGCCCGATTCCTTGACGCCGCCGAACGGCGCCACTTCCGTGGAGATCAGGCCTTCGTTGATGCCGACCATGCCGGCCTCGATGGCCTCGGCCACGCGCCAGCAGCGGCCGACGTCGCGGCTGTAGAAATAGGCCGCCAGGCCGAAGGGCGTGGCGTTGGCCAGGGTGACCGCCTCGTCCTCGGTGTGGAACTTCACGATCGGGGCGACGGGGCCGAAGATCTCCTCGTTGAACAGGCGCATGTCCGGCGTCGCGCCGGTCAGCACGGTCGGCTGGTAGAACAGGCCGCCCCGCTCGTGGCGCTCGCCGCCGACCTCGATCCGGGCGCCGGCCTCGACGGCCTCCTGCACCAGGTTCTCGACCTTGATCAGGGCCTTCTCGTTGATCAGCGGGCCGATCACGACCCCCTCGCCCGTGCCCGGCCCGACCTTCATCGCCGCGACCTTTTCGGCCAGCCGCTTGGCGAAGGCGTCGTGGATGCCGGCCTGGACGATCAGGCGGTTGGCGCAGACGCAGGTCTGGCCGGTGTTGCGGTACTTGCTGGCGATCGCGCCATCGACGGCGGCCTCCAGATCGGCGTCGTCGAAGACGATGAAGGGCGCGTTGCCGCCCAGTTCCAGCGACAGCTTCTTCATCGTGCCGGCGCACTGGCCGTAGAGGATCTTGCCCACCGGGGTCGAGCCGGTGAACGACAGCTTGCGCACCCGGCCGTCCTCGCACAGGGCCTTGCCGATGGCGCTGGAGTCCGTACCGGTGACGACGTTGAGCACGCCCGCCGGCACGCCAGCCTCCACCGCCAGCCGCGCGATCGCCAGGGCGCACAGCGGCGTCTCGGCGGCCGGCTTGACCACCACGGTGCAGCCGGCGGCCAGGGCCGGGCCGACCTTGCGGGTGATCATGGCGATCGGGAAGTTCCACGGCGCGATGGCCGCGCACACCCCGATCGGCTGCTTGATCGAGGCCAGGCGCTTGCTGCGGTCGGGCGTAGGGATGGTGTGGCCGTAGCCGCGCTTGGCCTCCTCGGCGAACCAGTCGATGAACGACGCGCCATAGGCCACCTCGCCCTTCGACTCCGCCAGCGGCTTGCCCTGCTCGGCGGTCATCAGCCGGGCCAGGTCGTCGGCGTGGGCGAGCATCAGGTCGCTCCACTTGCGCAGGATCGCGCCCCGCTCCTTGGCCGTCCTGCCCGCCCAGGCCGGGAAGGCCCGGTGCGCGGCCTCGATGGCGATCCGCGTCTCGGCCCCGCCCAGGTCGGCGACCTCGGCGATCGTCTCGCCGTCGGCCGGATTGGTCACGGCGAAGGTCGCGTCGCCCTCGATCCAGAGGCCGTCGATGAAGGCGGCGGTTTCGACAAGGTTCAGGGCGGTCATATTCGTCATTGGCGGGGCTACCTCAGCGTCACGGACACCGACTTCAGGTCGGCGTACTTGTGCAACGCATGAAGGCTGCGGTCACGGCCGAAGCCCGACTGCTTGAAGCCCCCGAACGGCATGGTGATGTCGCAGGCGTCCCAACCGTTGACCCAGACCAGACCCGCCTTCAGTTTCCGCGCGCCCTTGAGCCCGCGATTGATGTCGCTGGTCCACAGGCCGGCGGCCAGGCCGTAGACGGTGTCGTTGGCCAGGGCGAAGGCTTCTTCCTCTCCCGTGAAGCTCAGCACGCCCAGGACGGGTCCGAACACTTCTTCCTTGGCCAGCCGGTGCTCCGGCTTCACGCCGTCGAAGATCGTCGGCTCGACGTAGAAGCCGCCCGTCTCGGCCCGCACCTGGGTCCCGCCGAGCACGGGCTCGCCGCCCTCCTCGCGGGCCTTGTCGATATAGCCGAGCGCCGTCTTCATCTGCCGCTCGCTGACCATGGCCCCAAAGCCCGTCTCGGGGTCCAGCGGATCGCCGACATGGATGCTGCGGGCGACCGCGACCACCTTCTCCAGGAACTCGTCCTTGATCGAGGCCTCGACCAGCAGGCGCGAGGCGGCGGTGCAGACCTCGCCCTGGTTATAGAACACGCCCCAGGCGGCGGCTTCGGCCGCCGCGTCGAGGTCGGGGCAGTCGGCGAAGACGATCTGGGGCGACTTGCCGCCCAACTCCAGCGACACGCGCTTGAGATTGCTCTGGGCCGCATATTCCATCAGCCGCCGGCCGGTGGGGCCCGAGCCGGTGAAGGCGATCATGTCGACGTCCATCGACCGCGCCAGGGCCTGGCCGGCGATCGCCCCGAAGCCCGGCACGACGTTCAGAACGCCCGGCGGCAGCCCGGCTTCCAGGGCCAGCTCGCCCAGCTTCAGCGCCGTCAGGGGCGACTGCTCGGCCGGCTTGAGGACGACGGAGTTGCCCATGGCCAGGGCCGGCGCGACCTTCCACATCGCCATGTGCAGCGGGAAATTCCACGGCACGATGGCCCCGATCACCCCCAGCGGCTCGTGGGTGGCGAAGCTCAGCCGATCGGCCGGCGAGGCGCCGACCTCGCCATAGACTTTGTCCAGGGCCTCGGCGTACCAGCGGGTGGTGTTGATCGCGAGCGGGATGTCGACATTGCGGGCGTCGCGGATCGGCTTGCCGACGTCCAGGCTTTCCAGCAGGGCCAGGTCCTCGGCGTCGCGCTCCATCAGCTCGGCCAGGCGGAACAGGATCTTCTTCTTCTGGCGCGGGTGCAGGTCGCGCCAGCGGCCGTCCTCGAAGGCGGCGCGGGCGGCGGCTACGGCGCGCTCGACGTCGGCGCCCTCGCAGGCGGACACCTGATTGAGCACCCCGCCGTCTCGCGGCCCGACATTGTCGAAGGTCCCGCCCGAGATCGCGCCGACCAGCGCGCCGTCGATCACCGCCCGGCCGGGAAGGGCCAGGCGCTTGAGCTGCTCGGAGATGGACGCGGGAACGGTCACGCGGGCGGCCTCATGGAATTGTGATCACAGTTTGCGTGGGCGGTGGCGCTGTCAAGCCGGCGCCGGCCCCGACCGCGGCGCGCATCTTGTCCATGCCTTCGGAAAGGTCAGCGGCGATGGCGCGGCGGGCGCCGTCGGCGTCCTTGGCCTTCAGGGCGTCCATGGCCTCGGCGTGGCGGTCGGCCGGCAGGCTGCCGGTGCCGACCCGGCCGAACACCACCCGCATGAACGGCCCGATCTGCAGCCACAGACCGCCGGCCATGGCCAGCAGCACCTCTGCCCCCGCCCGCTCGTAGATGGCGAAGTGAAAGGCGTGGTTGGCGACCATGTAGCCGTCGACGTCGCCGACCCGCAGCGCCTCTTCCAGGTCCTGGTCGATGACCTTCAGCTTACGGACCAAGGCTTCGTCGGCCCTGGGCGCGGCGCGGGCGGCCAGTTCCGGCTCGATCCATTGCCGAGCCAGCTCCAGTTGCTCCAGCCGCTCGGCGGTCAGGGAGGGCACGGACAGCCGCTTGTTGGCGGGGTTGATCGCCAGGGCCCGCTCGGCGACGAGGCGGCGCACAGCGTCGCGCACCGGCATGGGGCTGACACCCAGTTCGGCGGCCAGGCTGCGCAAGCTGACCCCGACACCCGGGGCGATCTTGCCGGTGATCAAAGCTTGGCGGATCGAGTCGTAGACCTGGTCATGCACCGCCGTGGAATCGGCCAGGGGACGGCGCGTTTTCGGCTCGGCCATGTCCCCTCCTCTCCGCGACGCATTCCAGGGCTTGCCAGCTAGCCCGTAATTGCGATCACAATGCAAGGTCTCGCGAAGGACCTCCCGCATGCCCGACTTCGGCGCCAACGACCTCGACGCCTACTGGATGCCGTTCACGCCCAACCGGCGGTTCAAGGCCAATCCACGCCTGCTCGCCAGCGCCAAGGGCATGCACTACCAGACGCCGGACGGCCGCGAGATCCTCGACGCCACGGCCGGCCTGTGGTGCGTCAACGCCGGCCACGGGCGCGAACAGATCACCGAGGCGATCCGCAAGCTGGCCGGCGAGCTGGACTATGCGCCCAGCTTCAACCTCGGCCATCCACTGGCCTTTGCCTTCGCCTCGCGCCTGGCCCAGGTGACGCCGAAGGGCCTGGACCGGATCTTCTTCACCAACAGCGGCTCGGAGTCGGTCGACACCGCCCTGAAGATCGCGCTGGCCTACCACCGCGCCCGCGGCAAGGGGACCAAGACCCGGCTGATCGGCCGCGAGCGCGCCTATCACGGTGTCGGCTTCGGCGGCATCTCGGTGGGCGGCATTCCCAAGAACCGGCTCTATTTCGGGTCCTTGCTGACCGGCGTAGACCACCTGCCCCACACCCACGGCCTGCCCGAGAACGTCTTCGCCCAGGGCCAGCCCCAGCATGGCGCCCACCTGGCCGACGACCTCGAACGCATCGTCGCCCTGCACGACGCCTCCAACATCGCCGCCGTCATCGTCGAGCCGGTCTCGGGCTCGACCGGCGTGCTGGTGCCGCCCGAAGGCTACCTGCAGAAGCTGCGGGCGATCTGCGACAAGCATGACATCCTGCTGATCTTCGACGAGGTGATCACCGGCTTCGGCCGGGTCGGCGCGCCTTTCGCCGCCGACCGCTTCGGGGTGACGCCCGACCTGCTGTGCATGGCCAAGGGCCTGACCAACGCCGCCGTGCCGGCCGGCGCCGTCGCCGCCAGCACCGCGATCTACGAGGCCATGCTCGACGGCGCCGACAGCCCCATCGAGCTCTTCCACGGCTACACCTATTCAGGCCATCCGCTGGCTTGCGCCGCGGGTCTCGCGACCCTGGAAATCTACCAGAGCGAGGGCCTGTTCGAGCGCGCTCTGGCCATCGAGCCCTACTGGCGCGCCGCCGTCCATTCGCTGCGCGACGCCCGCCACGTGATCGACATCCGCGACTTTGGCCTGATCGCCGGCATCGAGCTGTCGCCCCGCCCCGGCGCGGCCACCGCCCGGGCCATGGAAGCCTTCGAGGCCGCCTTCGACCAGGGCCTGCTGATCCGCGTCACCGGCGATATCATCGCCCTGTCTCCGCCCCTGATCATCGAGGAGGCCCAGATCGATCGCGTGGTGGAGACGATCCGAAAGGTGCTTGCCGCGGTGGATTGACGGCGGGAGCGTTCAGGCGACCTCGGAGTCCCCGCACATGCTGTCCATCCTCGCCGCCGCGGCATTGCTGACCGGTGCCTCGCCCGCGCCGGCGCCTCAGCCAGCCCAGCCGGCGCCGGCGGTGTTCGTCAGCGGCGTTCACGGCCTGACCTTCCGCTCTCCACCGGGCGCAGGCTACTGCCCGTTGCCGGACGACTGGGTCGGTAGCGACCATGGGACCGACCTGCTGCTGAACGGCGGCCTCTGCACCTCGCCAGGCTACCCTTCGGTCGGCCGCTTCGTCGCCACCAAGGGCGTGGCGGCGATCATGGTCTATTACGGTTACGACCCCACGGCCGGCGACGACGAGCCCCGCCGTCCGCCGCCCTGCCACAAGGTCGCCGTCGCGCGCCTGATGGGCGCCGACCACCCCGTCTGCCGCGAGCGCTACGAGGGCCGCCTCTATTATTCGGTCGAGGCCAAATACCGGGCCGACACCGCCAGCGAGGTCAGCCTGCAGCTGGTGACCACGCCCCAGCGCCTGGCGAGCGACCTCGAAATCCTCCGCGCCCTCGCCGCCACCGTCCAGGCCTGCAAGAGCGACTGGATGGTCGAAGAGCATGTCGGCACGGGAGAGGCGTGCCCGAAGGACGGGGTGTATTTCTAGGGACGGCGGAAGACGCGGGAACCTCCCCCCGTGGGGGAGGCGGCCGGAGGCCGGTCGGTTTCAGCTTTCGAGAAAGCGGCCAATCTCGCGGCCACTTCCCCCACCGATCGCTTCGCGATCACCTCCCCCATAGGGGGAGATTCCTGAAGGCGCTAAGCCTTCAGCCGCAGCACGTTGTCCACGACCCGCTCGGCCGTAGCCGGCAGCGGCGTGTCCACCGCCTGGCGCTGCACCAGGCAGCCGTACCAGCCCAGGCCCTTGTAGGTCTCGTAGCCCGGGGTCAGGGCGTAGCCGATAGTCTTGTCGCCCTCGGCGTAGCTGCCCATCGACCCGTGCGAGGTGTTCAGCTTGAAGCTGTCGGTCAGCACGCCCTGGCCGTCCGAAGCGGCCAGGATCCGGTGGTTCTGGTCGAGCAGCAGCACCCGAGAGCGCGCCTTCTCCTCGTCGGTCATCCGCACGCCATCGACGATGGCCTGGGCCTGGGGGCGCCAGTCGAAATGCACGCCGAGCACGCCGATGACCTTGCCCTTGGCCTCGCCGCCCTCGCGGATGGCGGTGGCGTAGGTCGCGACCGGCGCCTCGTCGAGCAGACGCTGGCGGGCGATGTCGGCCACGGCGAAGTCATCGCCGGTCTTGGTGCGCATGGCTTCCTGGAACCAGGAGGCGTTGGCGACCGACGCGCCCTGCACGCCGCGATACTTGTCGGGCCGGCCGCTGGCGATCACCCGCCCGGCCGCGTCGCAGATCCACAGGTCCAGATAGACGGTATAGGCGTCGAGAATGACCTTCAGCCTCTGGCTGGCGTAGTCGGCCGCCTCGCGCGACGGGGCCATGGCGCAGTCGACGACGGCGCTGTCGGTGGCCCACCAGCGCACGTCGCAGGTGCGCTCATAGAGGTTGCGGTCGATGATCTCGATGGCGTTCAGGGCCAGGTCGGCCAGGCGCTGGCCGCGCAGGTGCGACAGGATCGCCCCGCCGATGGCGGTCAGTTCGTCGAGGTCGGCGCGCACCTGGCTTTCCAGGGCCCCGGCCACCTCGTCGATCTGGGTGGAGATCTTCTTGAACTCCTCGGCGACGATGGCGAAGCCCCGGCCCGCCTCGCCCGCCCGGGCGGCGACGATCAGGGCGTTGATGGCCAGCATCTTGGCCGCGCGGTTGACGGTGGAGATCTCGCCGATCTTCTGGCCCGCCACCACGCTGAGCCGCTCGGACAGATCGAGAATGCGCTCCGGGCGGAGGCTGGACTCTTCGGCGGACATGAATGCTCCCCCCCCGGGAACGCGAATCGGACAACGCGGTAAGGTTGACACCGACGTCAGCTTTCCACCGCCCATTTCAGAAGAAAACTTCGCCTGTCGAGGGAGAACCTAAAAGCTCGCGCCTGAAGAGCCTGATTTTCAAGCACGGATTGCCCAGCGATCTCCCAAAACAGCGTTATCAATCAACCAAACGTCACAATAAGCTTTGCGCCACCCCTTTATGACACCGGTGGACATTTTTCAGCCGTGAGGGCAGGTTCGCGTCGCCAGGATGACGCGCTCGACGCTCGCCGGCTTTCGGGGAGAGACACGCCACATGACCCACCGCCCCTTGCTTCCGCGCCTTCTCGCCGGCGTCGCCGCGGCCGTCCTGTTCGGCGCCGCCGCCCAGGCGGGCGAAACCCTCGCCTTTCCCGGGGCCGAGGGCGCGGGCCGGCTGTCGCGGGGCGGGCGCGGCGGCCAGGTGATCAAGGTCACCACCCTCGAGGATTCCGGCCCCGGCTCGCTGCGCGCGGCCGTCGAGGCCAAGGGCCCGCGCACCGTGGTGTTCGAGGTCGCCGGCACGATCCAGCTGAAGTCGGACCTGAAGATCAGCCAGCCCTGCATCACCATCGCCGGCCAGACCGCCCCGGGCGGCGGCATCACCCTGCGCGACCACACCCTGGTGGTCTCGGCCGACGACGTGGTCATCCGCTTCATCCGCTCGCGCCTGGGCGACGAGAGCAAGACCGAGAGCGACGCGATCTGGATCAACAACGGCCGGCGGATCATCCTCGACCACGTCTCGGCCAGCTGGTCGGTGGACGAGACCCTGTCGGCCTCGGCCCGCTACGACGAGGCGGGCCAGGGCTTCTTCGACCTGACGGTGCAGTGGTCGATCATCGCCGAGTCCATGGCCCACTCGCTGCACGCCAAGGGCGACCACGGCTACGGCAGCCTGATCCGCGGCGGCAAGGGCTCGAAGGTCAGCTTCCACCACAATCTCTGGGCCAGCCACATGGCCCGCATGCCCCGCCCCGGCAACTACGACGGACCCGACAAGGACCCCGTCGGGGCGTTCTTCGATTTCCGCTCCAACGTCTTTTACAACTGGGGCAAGGGCTATGCCGGCTACGACGCCGACAAGGCGGCGCTGGCGGCCTACAACTTCGTCGACAACGCCTATGTGCCCGGCCCGAGCAGCGGCAAGCCGGTGGCCTTCCAGGAAAGCAACACCCTGGCCCGCGCCTACTTCGCCGGCAACAGCATGGCCGGCGCCGTGCCCGCCGATCCTTGGAGCCTGGTGACCTTCACCATCCCCGAGCCCGCCGGCTATCGCCGGGCCGCGCCGATCGAGGTCGCCCCGGTGACGCCCGAACCGGCCGACAAGGCCTATGCGCGGGTGCTGGCCGAGGCCGGCGCCTCGGTGTTCCGCGACAGCGTCGACGCCCGGGTCGTGGCCGGGGTGCGCGACCGCACCGGCGCGGTGATCAACAGCCAGAACGACGTCGGCGGCTGGCCCGCCCTGCCCGCCGGCAAGGCCGCGCCCGACACCGACGGCGACGGCATCCCCGACGCCTGGGAAAAGGCCCACGGCCTGAACCCGAAGAGCGCCGCCGACGGCCCCGCCCTGGCCAAGGACGGCTCGGGCTACACCCAGCTGGAGCTCTATCTGGCCGACGCCGCCCGCCGTCGCGGTTGACGCCTCCGCCAGGCTCGGGCGAGCTAGCGCCTCAACGTGGGGGCGCATCATGCTCAAGTATTTGGATACCGTCCGAGAACTGCTGGCCGTCTATGTGGTCATGCTGCTGGCCGCCGCCGGCTCCTACGCCTTCTTCGAGGGCAAGACCTATCTCGACGGCGTCTGGTGGGCCTGCGTCACCGCCACGACGGTCGGTTATGGCGACATGTATCCGGCCACCCTGGGCGGGCGCATCACGGCCGTGGTGCTGATGCACGTGACCCTGCTGCTGATCCTGCCCCTGCTGATCGGCAACATCTGCTCGCGCTGCATCAAGGACGCCAACGAGTTCAGCCACGCCGAGCAGGAGGAGCTGAAGGCGACGCTGGCCCGGTTGGAGGCCAAGCTGGACGGAAAGACCTAGGGCCAATCGACAATCAGCTCCGTGTGTGGTCCTCGTCCTTCGACAAGCTCAGGATGAGGACCATTTACAGGCCGGGCAGCCGAAAAACCTCATCCTGAGCCTGTCGAAGGACGAGGTTTTCGTCTCAGAACGCCGATGTCGATCCGCCCTAACCGGCTTCGAGACACGCCTCGCGCAGCCGCGCCAGGGCCTTGGGCGTGTCCTTGCGCAGGCCCGCGCGCAGCAGGGCCTTGGGGATCACCCAGTCGACGGCCAGGCGGTTCTCGTAGAACACCCGCGTGCCCGCCCCGCCGGCCAGGGGCTGCAGACGCCACTCGCCCTCCTCGGCCTTCAGGTCGCCCTCGACCAACCGGAAGCGGATGCGCCGCCGTCCCTCGTAGTCGGAACGGAAGACGATGCGCATGCGGGGAAAGAACAGGCTCTTGCGGGTGATGTGCTCGCGGATGTCCCAGCCGCGCTTCTGGTCGCCCGATAGCACCGCGCAGCGTTCGAGATTGGTGATCATCCGCGCGGCGCTGGCGCAGTCGGTCAGCACGGCCCAGACGGTGTCGGGCGAGGCGGCGATGTCGATCACCCCGCGCACCTGGCCGCCGGTCGCACCGGCCGGATCGGGCGAGACTTCGGCGTGCGCTTCTCCGCGCGCCAGGCTGGCTCGCGCCTCCGGCGACAGCTCGAAGGCGCAGACCGGCGTAGAGACCGCAAGGGCAAGAATGAGGATCGATATCGTCCGCAACGGCGTCTCCAGGTTCGTCCCCGAAGACAGTTACGTATCCGCCAGGCGATCAGATGCGGCTCAGCCGGCCCGCTTCATGCTGAGGATCTGGACGGGCGCCTTCAGCATCTCGTCCTTCATCGCCTCGGTGTAGGCCAGCCCGCCGGTGGGCATGGCTAGGATCTTCCTGACGATCGGCAGCCCCTCGACCACGGTTCCGAAGGCGGCGAAGCCGAGGTTGTCGCCTTTGGCGCCCGGATGGGCGTCCAGATAGGGCATGGCGCTGGCGCAGATGAAGAAGTCGCAGGTGGCCGTTCCCGGCGCGTTGCGGGCCATCGAGATCACGCCCGGCTTGTGGCGAATGCCGGTCTGGGTGGTGCTCTCATGGGCGATGGGCGCGAAGCGTCGCGCCCGCTGCGGCGGCGCGCCCTGGATCGAGCCGGCGCCCTTGACGCCCTTGGTCCGCGAGGCCCGGTAGAAGGTCCCGCCGTCGTACTTCTTGGCGTCGATATAGCGCAGGAAGTTGGCCGCGGTGATCGGGGCCTTCTTGTCCTCCAGCTCGACCACGATCAGGCCGGCGCTGGTCTGGATGGCCACCTTCGGCTTTGCGGCCGCTAGGGCCAGACCGGGCGTGGCGACCACCAGGCCGGCGGCGCCGATCAGGGTGCGGCGGGCGATGTCGGTCATGGGGCCTCCTGGTGGGTGGTGCGTGATCCTCGTCCTTCGACAAGCTCAGGATGAGGATCAAGGCAGGCTCGGTTCTACGCCGACAGTAAGCACCGGCGTCAACATTGAAACCTCACCCTGAGCTTGTCGAAGGGCGAGGTTTTGCGGCTCAGCCCTTCCCCCAGCCCCCGCCGCCGGGCGTCTCGATGACCACGCGGTCGCCGGCCGAAACCTGCGCTTCGTCGGTCGCCGCCAGCGCCTGCACGCTCCCGTCGGCCCGTTCGATCCGCGCCAGCCCCAACGCTCCGCTCGCCCCGCCGTGCAGGCCGAACGGCGGCACGCGGCGGCGGTTGGACAGCAGGGTGACGGTCATCGGCTCGCGGAAGCCGATGGTGCGCACCACGCCGTCGCCGCCGCGATGCTCGCCGGCCCCGCCCGAACCGCGACGGATCGAGAAGGCCTCGACCCGCACCGGATAGCGGGTCTCCAGCACTTCCGGATCGGTCAGCCGGCTATTGGTCATGTGGGTCTGGACGGCGTCGGCGCCGTCGAAGTCCGGCCCAGCGCCGGCCCCGCCGCAGATGGTCTCGTAGTACTGCCGCCGCGCGTCGCCGAAGGTGAAGTTGTTCATCGTGCCCTGCGCCGCCGCCATGACGCCCAGCGCGCCGTAGAGGGCGTCGACCACGACCTGGCTGGTCTCGACATTGCCGGCCACCACCGCCGCCGGATAGCACGGCTTCAGCATCGAGCCCTCGGGAATGACCAGCTCGACCGGCCGCAGGCAGCCGTCGTTCATCGGGATCTCGTCGTCCACCAGGGTGCGGAAGACGTACAGCGCCGCCGCCCGGCAGATCGATGCCGGTGCGTTGAAGTTGGTCGGCACCTGGTCGCTGGTGCCGGTGAAGTCGACGCGGGCCGTGCGGGCCACTTGGTCCACCGTGATGGCCACCTTCACCACGCTGCCGTCGTCGAGCTCGTAGGCGAAGGCGCCGTCCGACAGCCTGGCCAGCACCCGGCGCACGGCCTCCTCGGCGTTGTCCTGCACGTGGGCCATGTAGGCCTCAACCACATCCTGGCCGAACTCGGCGACCAGGCCGGTCAGGCTCTCGGCCCCGCGCGCGCAGGCGGCGACCTGGGCCTTGAGGTCGCCGATGTTCTGGTCGGGATTGCGGGCCGGCCACTTGCCGCTGGCCAGCAGGGCGCGGGTCTCGGCCTCCAGGAACCGGCCGCCCTCGACCAGCAGGAAGTTCTCGATCAGCACCCCCTCCTCCTCGACCGTCCGGCTGCCCGGCGGCATCGAGCCCGGGGTGATGCCGCCGATGTCGCCCTGGTGACCGCGCGCGGCGACGTAGAACAGCAGGTCCTTGGCCGCGTCGAATACCGGCATGACCACCGTCACGTCCGGCAGGTGGGTGCCGCCGGCATAGGGGGCGTTGAGCATGTAGACGTCGCCGGGCTTCATGCCCCGGCCGTCATCGGAGCGCCCATCGCGGATGGCCCGCACGCTGTCGCCCATCGAGCCCAGGTGCACCGGCATGTGCGGGGCGTTGGCGATCAGGTTGCCGTCGCGGTCGAACAGGGCGCACGAGAAGTCGAGCCGCTCCTTGATGTTCACCGAATAGGCGGTGTTCTGGAGCGCGAACCCCATCTCCTCGGCCACGGCCATGAAGAGGTTGTTGAACACCTCCAGCATCACCGGATCGGCTTCCGTGCCGGCGGCGCGACGGGGCGCGAGGGCTTCGACGCGGTCGAGGATCAGGTTGTGGTGGGGGTCGACGCAGGCCCGCCAGCCAGGCTCGACGACGGTGGTGCCGGTGGCCTCACGGATGATAGCCGGCCCCGAGACCTCGGCGCCGATCGCCAGGCCCGCGCGGTCGAGCACCGGCGTGTCGTAGGCCTGCCCGGCCAGGCGGGCGGGCACGGTGGCCAGCACCCCGCCCAGCCCGCCTTCGCCGGCGCCCAGGTCGGGCGCGGCGCCGGCGTCGGCATGACCGATGGCCTCGACGCTCAGGGTCTCGACCACCAGCGGCGTGGCCGGCGCGACGAAGCCGAAGCGGCGCTGATGCAGGGTCTCGAAGGCGACTTTCACCCCTTCCGCATCGGTCAGCGGCACGCGCAGCGGCGTGTCGGTCCCGGCGTACTTCACCAGAAGAGCGGCCTCGGTCTCGACCGTCACCAGCGGCGCATCCTGAGCGCGCAGGGCGGCCTCGGCCTCGGCCGCCAGGGCGGCGGCGCGGGCCGGCAGGGTGTCGGCGGCCTCGTCGAGGCGCTGCTCGACCGTGGTTTCGCGCAGCAGGCGCAGGTCGGCCAGGCCCATGCCATAGGCGCTGAGCACCCCGGCGAAGGGGTGGATCATCACCGTCTTCATGCCCAGGGCGTCGGCCACCAGGCAGGCGTGCTGCCCCCCCGCCCCGCCGAAACAGGCCAGGACATAGCGGGTGACGTCGTAGCCGCGCTGGATCGAGATTTGCCGCACGGCCTTGGCCATGTTCTCGACGGCGATCGTCAGGAAGCCCTCGGCGATCTCGGCCGGGCTCATGGCGCGGCCGGTAGCGGTCTCGATCTCAGCGGCCAAGGCCTCGAAGCGCTCAACGACCACCGCGCGGTCCAGCGGCTGGTCTGCGTTGGGACCGAAGACGTGCGGGAAGAATTCGGGCTGCAGCTTGCCCAGCATGACGTTGCAGTCGGTCACCGTCAGCGGCCCGCCGCGCCGATAGCAGGCAGGCCCCGGATTGGCCCCGGCCGAGGCCGGTCCCACCCGCAGCCGCGCGCCGTCGAAGGAGCAGATCGAGCCGCCGCCGGCCGCCACGGTGTGGATGTTCATCATCGGCGCGCGCATCCGCACGCCCGCCACCACCGTCTCATAGGCCCGCTCGTACTCACCGGCATAGTGGCAGACGTCGGTCGAGGTGCCGCCCATGTCGAAGCCGATGACGCGGGTGAAGCCCGCCTCGGCCGCCGTCTTGGCCATGCCCACGACGCCGCCGGCTGGACCGGACAGGATGGCGTCCTTGCCCCGGAAAGCGCGGGCGTCGGTCAGGCCGCCGTTCGACTGCATGAAGAACAGCCGCGTCTCCGCCCCCAGCCGCGAGGCCACCTGGTCGACATAGCGGCGCAGGATCGGCGACAGATAGGCGTCAACCACCGCCGTATCGCCCCGCCCGACCAGCTTCATCAGCGGACTGACCTCGTGGCTGGCCGAGACCTGGCTGAAGCCGATCTCGCGGG
This sequence comes from Caulobacter hibisci, assembly GCF_016135805.1. Classification (GTDB taxonomy): domain Bacteria; phylum Pseudomonadota; class Alphaproteobacteria; order Caulobacterales; family Caulobacteraceae; genus Caulobacter; species Caulobacter hibisci. Next base: position 117,849 of record NZ_JADWOX010000015.1, on the reverse strand, counting down.
CGATGGCGGCCACGCGCGCCTCGTGACCGGTGAAGCGGAAGCCGTGCAGCAGCACGATCGCCACGGCCCGGAAGCCGGCGTCGTAGGCGGCCTGCAAACCCTCTCGGGCGGCGACCTCGTCGAGCGGCCGCACCACCTCGCCGTCGACGCCGATGCGCTCGTCGATCTCGACGACGCGGGTATAGAGGGCCTCGGGCTTGACGATGTTGCGGTCGAACAGCTTGGGCCGGGCCTGCTGGCCGATGCGCAGGGCGTCGGCGTGGCCCTTGGTGATCGCCAGAAGCGTCGGCTCGCCCTTGCGCTCGAGCAGGGCGTTGGTGGCCACCGTGGTGCCCATCTTCACTGCCTCGACCGCCCCGCCGCCGCCCTGCTCCAGCAGAGCGCGGACCCCGGCGACGGCGGCGTCCTCATATTGTTCGGGGTTTTCCGACAGCAGCTTGTGGGTGACCAGCCGCCCGTCGGGCCGCCGCGCGACGATGTCGGTGAAGGTGCCGCCGCGATCGATCCAGAATTCCCAGCCGGTCGCGCGCGGGTCTTCGAGGGTCATGGGGCGGGGGCTCCGGATCGGTTCGACCCGTGAATAGCCCCCGCCCCTGCTCACGTCATTACTTGAAGAGGCCCAACAAGGTGGCGATCCCCCAAAGGCCCAGGGCCAGGAAGATCAGCGCCGCGCCGATGCGCACGTACTTCAGCGGCACGATCTTGGTCGCCGCCTCGCCCAGGTACACGGCCGGCACGTTGGCCAGCATCATGCCGAGCGTGGTGCCGGCGGCCACCAGCGGCACGTTGTGGAACTGGGCGCCCAGGGCGACGGTGGCGATCTGGGTCTTGTCGCCCATCTCGACCAGGAAGAAGGCCACGGCCGTGGTCAGGAACACGCCGTAGCGGCCCACGGCCCCGCCATCCTCGTCGTCGGCCTTGTCGGGGATCAGCGCCCACGCCGCCATGGCGATGAACGAGAGGGCGATCAGCCACTGGAACCAGGCGCCTTGCAGGTATTGGGCGACCAGCGAGCCGGCCAGGGCCGCCAGAGCGTGGTTCAGCAGGGTGGCGACCAGGATGCCGAGGATGATCGGGATCGGCTTCTTGAAGCGCGTGGCCAGGATGATGGCCAGCAGCTGGGTCTTGTCGCCGATTTCGGCCACGGCGACGACCAGGGTCGAGACGAGCAGGGATTCCATGAGATCAGATACCGTTGCGGGGGCCGAGCGCAGACAAGACGACAGCGACCGTTTCCCCGCCCAGCCCGGACGGGAAACGACGCCGTTGGTCTCGCCAAGGAAGCTGTCGGTGCTTCCTTCACCCGCGCCATGGTCTCGAAAGACCAAGTATGTTGACGACGGGCCCCGCTGATAGGCGCGGGCGGCTACTCCCCAAAGGGTGAGGGGCGTGTAGCCGGGCTGGCCGCGTGGATCAAGCAGAGAGCCATTCGCAAGTGTCGCAGTGATCGGCTGGCGACTTCCCAAACCCTCTTCCCACTCCCGTCATTCCCGCCCTTGTGGCGGGAAACCCTCTGTCAGCCGCAAGGGCGGATGAGGCGACGCGCTGAGCGCGTCGCTTGCGCCTCACGTGCAAGCGGAACCAGAGGTTCCCGCCACAAGGGCGGGAATGACGGGAAGTAAGGAGCGTGCCCTACACCGCCACCGGCGCCTCGAACCGCAGGAGCTGGATCGCCACCCGCACCTTGCCGGAAACGAAGCTGCCGCCGGCCGCGGTGATCACCACCGGGGTGTCGACATAGAAGGCCGTCGGCCCCACGACGCCGATGTTGCTGGCGTTCAACCCCACGCCCAGCGACGAGCCGAACTTGCCGGTCTCGCCGGCGACGCCGCAGCTGTAGGCGGTGACGCCGGTGACCGCCGCGCTGGTGCGGGTGGCGACGCCGAGCACGATCGAGCGGGCGGGGATGACGGCGGCCGTGGTCACCGAGGCGCCGCTGAGGGTCGCCTCGACCTCGCGGATCTCGACGCGGACCTCGGCCCCGAACGGCGAGCGGGCGGCGGTCAGGCTGGCGAAGGTGGAGGACAGCGCGACCCAGGCCGAGCCGGTGAACACCGCCATCTGGCCCTCGTCGGCGATCCAGGCGGTGAAGCCGGCGGCGGGCGCGATGGCCTCCCAGGCCCCGGCCTCGAAGCGCATCAGCCTGCCGGAGGAAACAGGCGACCAGTCGGCGCCGGTGGCGGTGGCCGGACGGATCCACATAGCGCCATCGGCGGGCGAACCGGGCTGGGCCGTCACCGTGCGGCTGACGACGCAGGGCTGGACGAGGCCGTCCAGGCGGGCGAGGCCCTCGTTGACGGTGACGTGCTTCTGGGCTTGCCCCGCGGCCACATAGGGCAGCGAAAGACGGGGCGTGGCGGCGTCGGACATGAGGCGCTCCTGGCGGGTTTCGAACCCGCCTAGGATCGCCCGGCCGGAGTCGCCGGGGATGAAGCCGTCTTCATCCCCGGCTGGATCCCCGTCCTACTCGGCGGCGAAGGCCAGGCGATTGCCGGCCGTCAGCGCGGTCTTGGCCGCCAGCTCGGCCTTCGCGTCCTCATATTCCTCCGCCAGCTTGGCGATGCGTTCGGCGACGGGAAGCACTTCCTTGATCACGCCGATGCCCTGGCCCGATCCCCAGATGTCGCGCCAGGCCTTGGCGTCGGTATTGCCCCCCGAGCCGAAGCTCATCTTCGACGGATCGCTTTCCGGCAGGTTTTCGGGATCCAGGCCCGCCGCCACGATCGACTGGCGCAGATAGTTGCCGTGCACGCCGGTGAAGAGGTTCGAATAGACGATGTCGCTGGCGTTGGCCTCGGTGATCGTCCGCTTGTAGGCCTCGGGCGCATTGGCCTCCTCGGTGGCGATGAAGGCCGAGCCGACATAGGCCAGGTCCGCGCCGACGGCCTGGGCGGCCAGGATCGAGCGGCCGCTGGCGATGGCGCCCGACAGGGCCACCGGTCCGTCGAACCAGGCGCGGATCTCCTGCACCAGGGCGAAGGGCGACAGCGCCCCGGCGTGGCCGCCGGCGCCGGCGGCGACGGGAATCAGGCCGTCGGCCCCCTTCTCGATCGCCTTGTGGGCATGCCGGTCGTTGATCACGTCGTGCAGGGTGATGCCGCCGTACGAATGGATCGCCTGGTTCAGGTCCTCGCGCGCGCCCAGCGAGGTGATGATCACCGGCACCTTGTATTTCACGCATAGCTCGATGTCCTGCTCGAGCCGGTTGTTGGTCTTGTGGACGATCTGGTTGACCGCGAACGGGGCCGACGGCAGGTCCGGATTGGCCTTGTCCCAGGCGGCCAGCTCTTCGGTGATGCGGGCCAGCCACTCGTCCAGCTGCGACAGCGGGCGGGCGTTCAGCGACGGGAACGAGCCGACGATGCCGGCCTTGCACTCGGCGATGACGAGGTCTGGATTGCTGATGATGAACAGCGGCGAGGCGATCACCGGCAGGCGCAGACGATCGCGCAGAATGGGCGGCAGAGCCATGGGACGGGGGTCTCCTCGTTCCGCGACGTCACGCGCCGCGCATGTTAACAGCGTTAGCTTAAACGCTCGTTCATGCCCCTTGCAAGCGCTTGACCTCCGTCACGGCAGGCGCGCAACTGGACGACAAAGCCGAAAAATGCCGCACCGCAGGAGAAACCCGTCGTGAGCGAGGCCCCCGCTCTTTTGGCCGCCGACTTCGGTCCGCCCGACGAAGCCCTGGCCCAGGCCAAGTGGTTGAAACTGGTCGAGAAGACCCTGAAAGGGGCCGATTTCGACGAGACCCTGACGCGCGCCACGCCGGACGGGATCACCATCCGGCCGCTCTACACCGCCGAAGACGCCGTCACCGTGGCCCGCGACCTGCGCCCGCGCGACACCGATCGTCCGTGGGACCTGCGCACCCGCGTCGCCCACCCCGATCCCAAGCACGCCAACGGCGAGATCCTGAAGGATCTGGAGAATGGCGCGGCCTCGGTGCTGGTGGCGCTGGACCCGCAGGGCGGCAACGGCGTCGCCGTCGGCTCGCGCGAGGACCTGGCCCGGGTGCTGGACGGGGTGCTGATCGACCTGGCCACGGTGGCGCTGGACGCCGGCTTCCTGGGTCCCAAGGCCGCCGACTGGCTGGGCGCCCTGGCCAAGGCCGCGCCCAATGCGCCGATGGCCTTCCACATGGATCCGCTGACCGCCTGGATGCAGGCCGGCGTCAGCCCCGGCCCGATCGAGAGCCACATCTTCTCGGCCGCCACGGTCGGCGCGCGCCTGGCCGAGACCTATGCGACGGCCAGCCTGTTCCTGGCCACGGGCCGCGCCGTGCACGAGGCCGGCGGCTCCAACGCCGAGGAGCTGGCGGTGATGGCCGCCGCCGCCGTGGCCTACGCCAAGGCCGGGGTCCGCGCGGGCCTGTCGATGGACGAGGCCTGGTCGCGCATCGTGCTGGGCGTCAGCCTGGACGGCGAATACTTCACCGGCGTGGCCAAGGTGCGCGCCGTCCGCGCCCTCTGGGACCAGTTGACCAAGGCCTGCGGCGTCACGGTTCCGGCCCGGATCGAGGCCCGTTCGTCGGGTCGGATGCTGGCCAAGGCCGACGCCTGGACCAACCTGCTGCGCCTGACCGCCGCCGGCTTCGCCGGAGCCGTGGGCGGCGCCGACACCGTGGTGCTGGGCAACTTCACCGACGCCATCGGCCTGCCGACCGCCTTCGCCCGCCGCCAGGCCCGCAACACCCAGCTGGTGCTGATGGAGGAGAGCCATCTCGGCCGCGTCGCCGATCCGGCCGGCGGGGCCTGGTATCTCGACACCCTGACCGACCAGCTGGCCCGCGCCGCCTGGGGCGGTTTCCAGGCCATCGAGGCCGACGGCGGAATCATCAAGGCGCTGGAAAGCGGCCTGATCGCCGACATCGTCGCCGATACCCGTGAAGGCCAGGAAGCATCCTTCGCCGACAAGAGCCGCAAGATCCTGGGCGTCACCGTCTTCCCCAACGCCGACGACAAGACGCCGGAGATCGAGACGCCGCCCGCCGTCCCCACCGATGGCCCTGATCCGCGCCTGCCTGGCCCCGACAGCCGCTGCCCGGCCCTGACGCCCATCCGCTTCGCCGCCGCCTTCGAGGGAGCCTGAGCCATGAGCAAGTTCCCCAACTTCGCCGATGTCGTGTTCGAAGCGCCCGAATCCGCCGCCGCCCCTGAGGCCGGCCCGGTCTGGAGCACGCCCGAGGGCGTGGACGTCGCCGCCGCCTTCACCGCCGACGATGCGGCGGGCCTGGACTTCACCGACGGCCGCCCCGGCGTCGCGCCCTTCGTGCGCGGCCCCTACCCGACCATGTACGTCACCAACCCGTGGACGATCCGCCAGTACGCCGGCTTCTCCACGGCCGAGGACAGCAACGCCTTCTACCGCCGCAACCTGGCGGCCGGTCAGATGGGCCTGTCGGTGGCCTTCGACCTGGCCACCCACCGCGGCTACGACAGCGACCACGAGCGGGTGAAGGGCGATGTCGGCATGGCCGGCGTCGCCATCGACTCGATCCTGGACATGCGCACGCTGTTTTCCGGCATCCCGCTCGACAAGATGAGCGTGTCGATGACCATGAACGGCGCGGTGCTGCCGATCCTGGCGCTCTACATCGTCGCCGCCGAGGAGCAGGGCGTCACGCCCGACAAGCTGTCGGGCACGATCCAGAACGACATCCTCAAAGAGTTCATGGTGCGGAACACCTACATCTATCCGCCCGCGCCCTCGATGCGGATCATCTCGGACATCTTCGCCTTCACCTCGGCGAACATGCCCAAGTTCAACTCGATCTCGATCAGCGGCTATCACATGCAGGAGGCCGGGGCCTCGGCCGACCTGGAGCTGGCCTACACCCTGGCCGACGGCGTCGAATACGCCCGGGCCGGCGTCGCGGCCGGCATGGACATCGACGTTTTCGCCCCGCGCCTGTCGTTCTTCTGGGCCATCGGCATGAACTACTTCATGGAGGTGGCCAAGATGCGCGCGGCCCGCCTGCTGTGGGCCCGGCTGATGAAGCGCGAGTTCGCGCCGAAGGACGACCGCTCGCTGTCCCTGCGCACCCATAGCCAGACCAGCGGCTGGTCGCTGGCGGCGCAGGACGTGTTCAACAACGTACCGCGCACCTGCGTGGAGGCCATGGCCGCCGTCAACGGCCAGACCCAGAGCCTGCACACCAACGCCCTGGACGAGGCCCTGGCCCTGCCGACCGACTTCTCGGCCCGCATCGCCCGCAACACCCAGCTGTTCCTGCAGATGGAGAGCGGCACGACCCGTGTCGCCGATCCGTGGGGCGGCAGCTGGTACGTCGAGCGCCTGACCCACGACCTGGCGGTCAAGGCCCTGGCCCACATCGAAGAGGTCGAGGCGGCCGGCGGCATGGCCAAGGCCATCGAGCAGGGCATCCCCAAGCTGCGCATCGAGGAAGCCGCCGCCAAGACCCAGGCCCGCATCGACTCCAATCGCCAGAGCGTGGTCGGCGTCAATCGCTACAAGCCCGAGGTCGCCGACGACATTCCGATGCTGAAGGTCGACAACACCTCCGTGCGCAACCAGCAGCTCGAAAAGCTGGCCCGGCTGAAGGCCGAGCGCGATCCGGCGGCGACGCAAGCGGCGCTGAAGGCGCTGGAGGACGGCGCGCGCGGAACCGGCAACCTGCTGGCCCTGGCCGTCGACGCGGCCCGCGCCAAGGCCACCGTGGGCGAGATCAGCGACGCGCTCGAGCGGGTGTTCGGCCGCCATCGGGCCGAGATCAAGTCGATCCAGGGCGTCTACATGAAGGAGGCCGGCGCCGATCCCGCCGCCGCCCGCGCCAAGGCCATGGTCGAGGCCTTCGCCCAGGCCGACGGCCGCCGCCCGCGCATCCTGGTCGCCAAGATGGGCCAGGACGGCCACGACCGCGGCCAGAAGGTGATCGCCACAGCCTTCGCCGACCTCGGCTTCGACGTCGACATCGGCCCGCTGTTCCAGACCCCCGCCGAGGCCGCCAAGCAGGCGGTCGAGAACGACGTCCACATCGTCGGGGCCTCGTCCCTGGCCGCCGGCCACCTGACCCTGACGCCGGAACTGAAGGCCGAACTTGGCAAGCAGGGCCGCGCCGACATCATGATGGTGGTCGGCGGCGTAATCCCGCCGCAGGACTTCCAGGCCCTGCGCGACGCCGGCGCGGCGGCGATCTTCCCGCCCGGCACGGTGATCGCCGAGGCGGTGATCGAGCTGCTGGAAAAGCTGAACAAGCAGCTCGGCTACACCCAGGGCGAGGCGGCGTAGCCGGCCTGCACCGTTTCTCCACCGCCGGCGCCGCGCCGACTGCATCCCGGCCCCCTCTCATGTCCCGACCGAAACGGCGGGAGACGGACATGCGACGGGCCAGCGAGCAGACGACCTCAGCGAGGGTGATCGCGGGAGCCTTGTTCAGCTACCTCGCGCCATCGATCACCCTGGGCATGGTGTATGACCAGTTCGCCCCCGGCGGCTCGCACAACAACTCAGAGGCCGCCAACGTCATTCTGGGCGCGCTCGTGTTCGGCCTGCTGCTCGGCTGGCCCTACCTGGCCGTGGGACTGACGGCCTGGGCCATACTCGACCAGATCGAGCGCCACTATCCGTGGGCGGCCGCCCTGGTCGGCCTCGCCGCCGGCGCGGGCGTGGCAGGGTTCTCGTTCCGTGACGGACTCTTCTTCAAGCTGCCGATCGCCTGGCCGCTGTGCACCGGCGTCGGCCTGCTGACCGGCCTTGGCGTCTGGTGGATCGCCTATGGCCTGCAAGGCCTGGTCAAGCCAGCCACCAAGCCCCCGAAGAGCCGCCTGGTGCTCTAAACGCACGCCGTTACGCACCGCAAAGCCCGTGCTATCGTCCAGCCCATGAACGCCCTGGCCCGCGCGCTCGAGACCTCCGAACCGCACCGGTTCACGCTGGAAGACGTCCTGCGCATGCAGGACGCCGGCATCCTCGACGCCGACGCCAGGGTGGAGCTGATCGACGGGGGGCTGGTCGAGATGGCTTCGGAAGGCGCGGAGCACACCCGCGCGAAAATGCAGATCGCCAAGGCGCTGATCACCCAGGCCGGACAGGCGATCCAGGTGATCGTCGACTCGACGCTGCGGCTGTCGCCGACCTACGCGCCGGATCCCGACCTCTACGCCTATGACGCCAACCTCCCGCTGAACGCCGTCGATGGCCGCAACGTCGGCCTCGTCGTCGAGATCGCCCAGAGCACCGTCGCCAAGGACCTGTCGGTGAAAGCGGAATTCTATGCCGAGCATGGCGTCCGCGACTACTGGGTGGTGGACGTCAATAGCGCCGAGGTCGTCGTGCACCGCACCCTGAGCGGCGGCGTCTATCGCGACGTCGTGCGGTATTCGGCGCGCGACACGGTAACGTCGCTGGTCCTGCCGCAACTCAGCCTGTGCCTCGCCGACCTGCCGCCGATCCGCTGAGCCGCACGCCGTTACGCGCCGCGACGCCCGTGTTATCGTCCAGCCCATGAACGCTCCGGGCCGCCCTGCCGAGACCGTCACGCCCTATCGCTTCACGTACGACGACGTGCTGCGAATGGCGGAGGCCGGCATTCTGCCTGAAGACGCGCATGTGGAGCTGATCGAGGGGGAACTGATCGCGGTGTCGCCTGAAAGCGTGCCCCACGTTCGCTGCCGTCGGTGGCTGACCCAGTTCTTCACCCGCCGCCTCACCGAGGGCGAATGGGAGGTCAATTCGGACGCCCCGGTCCGCCTCGACGACCTGACCGCGCCCGAGCCGGACCTGGCGATCTTCCCGAGCCGTCTGCATGATCGCGACGTGCGCGGCGTCGACATCGTGCTGGCGATCGAAGTGTCGGTGTCCAGCCAGGCCTTCGACCTGGGCCGCAAGGCCGAGCTCTACGCGCAAAGCGGCATCGGCGAATATTGGGTCATCGACGTTCCCGCCCGACGGATCGTCGTGCATCGCGAGCCCTCGGCGGGCGGCTATCGCGCGGTGCAGGAGGTCGGGGCGCGGGGATCGATCGCCCCGAAGGCTTTTCCGCAGCTCGAAATCAACGTCGCGGATCTGCCGCTCGACGACTGACCGCTCAGCGCTTGCCGACCTTGGGCTTCACCTTCTTGCGCCGCTTGGGATCGACGTCGTCGGGCAGGCCGTGGCGGGCTTCGATGTCCTTCTGCAGCGCCTTGGCCGCCATCAGGTGGCCGGGGAACAGGGTGTCGATCGCCCAGCCCAGACCCGGCACCGCGCTGGTGGAACTATCAAACAGAATATAGGCCGCCATCCGCGCCAGGGTCGCCGCCGAGGCCTTGGCCTGCACGGCGTGATAGGCCAGCAGGCCCGCCGCGCCTAGGGTGTAGGCCGTGTTCGCACCCGGCACCCAGGCCAGCACGCCGTCGAGGCCGATGCCGATGGGACCGATGCCGATCAGCCGGTCCGACAGGCGCTTGATGGTCTCGGCGTTGCGCCAGGCCTTGTGCGCCCGGCGGCGGTGGGCGGCGGGGCCTTCGTCGATCACTTCGGCCTGAAAGGCGGCTTCGTCGGTCATGTCGTCTCAACGCCTCGACGCAAGCTTGGTTGTCAGCCCAGGAACACCACCCGGCGCTTTTCCTTGCCCGAGCGGATCCGCTCCAGCAGGTCGCGATACTCGGCCGTGGCCTGGGCCTCCTTGCGCGAGCCTTCGAAATAGATGGTGTCGTCCATGTGCCGGATCAGCATGCCGCCGGCCCACTTCTGGCCGGTGAACAGGGTGTCGGCCACGGCCCCCAGGCCCGGCGGCCCCAGCGGCAGCAGGGCGTCGATCAGCAGCACGGCGGTCATCTGGATCAGCACCATCGGCGCGGCCCGCGCGCGGACGCCGTCGAACAGCAGCACCCCGCCCGCGCCCAGCGAGTAGAGCGACCCCGCCCCGCCGAACCAGGCGAGAATGCCGTCCAGGCCGATGCCGATCGGCCCGACGCCGACGATATTGTCCGACAGCTTGACGGTGCGTTCGACGCTGCCGCGGATGTTGTGCAGGTCGAGATGCGATTTGGCGAAGAACAACGGCCAGCCCCCCAGCGTCAGCGGCGGGCAATCTGCCTCAAGGCCAGGCTTCCCGGAAGCCGGTTTCCCGCCATAGGCGAAACTTCGCGTGTCGAGGCGCACGCGATCGTGGAGCCCCTCGCGGCGCTCGCCATTTATGCTTAACTATGCGCCATCGATCGAAGGACCGCCGCCGATGCTGATCTCGACCACCCCGTTCATCGAGGGCCGTCCGGTCCAGGACTACAAGGGCGCGGTCTATTCCCAGGCGATCCTCGGCGCCAACGTGGTGCTCGACCTGCTGGCCTCGATCCGCGACTTCATCGGCGGGCGGTCCAGTTCCTACGAGCGGGTGCTGGAACGGGCCCGCGACGACGCCCTCAAGGGCCTGATCAAGGAAGCCGAGAAGGTCGGCGCCAACGCCATCCTGGCGGTCGATCTCGACTACAACACCGTCGGCCCCAACGGCCAGATGATGATGGTTTCGGTCTCCGGCACGGCGGTCGTCCTCTAGATCCACGCCGATATCGCCAACGAGGGAAACCACCGCATGGCGCTGATCCTGCATGCCCACCCGCTGTCGTCGTTCTGCCACAAGGCGCTGGTGGCCCTGTACGAGCTGGACCTGCCCTTCGAGCAGCGGATGGTCAACTTCGGCGACCCGGACTCGGCCGCGGCGTTCCGGGCGCTGTGGCCCGTGGCCAAGATGCCGGTGCTGGAAGACACCGCCCGCGGCCAGGTCGTGCCCGAAAGCTCGATCCTGATCGAGTATCTGCAGCTTCACCATCCGGCCGCCGTCCGCCTGATCCCCGAGGATCCTGCGGCCGCGCTGGAGGTGCGGGCCAGGGACCGGTTCTTCGACCTGCACGTCCAGGTCCCGATGCAGAAGATCGTCAACGACCGCATCCGGCCAGGCGACGCCAAGGACCCGCACGGCCTGGCCGAGGCCAAGGCCGCCCTCTCCACCGCGCTCGACCTCGTCGAGCGCGACATGGCGACCCGCACCTGGGCGGCGGGCGAAGCCTTCAGCCTGGCCGATTGCGCCGCAGCCCCGGCCCTGTTCTACACCGACAAGGTCATGCCCTTCCTGCCGGACCGCCCGAACGCCGCGGCCTATCTGGAGCGGCTGAAGGCCCGCCCGTCCTATGCGCGAGCCCTGGAAGAGGCCGCGCCCTACTTCGCGATGTTCCCCGGCTAGAAACAACCGCTCCGTGCACGACGAGCGCGGCCATGCTAGTCTGGCGGCTTGTCGCGAGGGCGAGCATGCGCGCGCTACGAGGCCTGGTGTTCACGGCGGTCCTGGCGCTCGGCGCCTGTCAGCGCACGGGCGAGGCGTCCGTCGCCCCCGGCGAGACCGTGCCGGTCGCGGCCGAAAACCTGATCTTCTGCGAACTGGTCGGCCAGAAGCTGTCGCGCGAGGATTGCGACAACGCCGGCCTGGTGGAATCCAAGGTCAAGGCTGGCGTCGGGGCCTTCAACGTCCCCCTGACCATGCTGCGCGGGCGGACGGTGAAGATCCAGCTGGCCATTGGCGAGAAGACCGATCCGCCGCCATCCCAGCCCTCGGAAACGACGACCAACGCCTCGGCCGTCGACAACAGCGTCGCGCCCCCGCCCGAGGGCGCGCCCGAGACGCCGCAGCCCGCGCCATCACCACCGCCCCCTCCCCCGCCGCCCGAGACCCCCAGCGACGTGGTCAGGGAGAACGAAGGGACGGTGATCGACTATCACCCGGTCATGGGCCGGCGGATGGCCGCCGACCTCACCGGGACGGGCTTCAAGATCGAGCCGCTGTCCGAGCGCGTCCAGACCGTGTCGTCGCGCGGCCTGACGACCTGGGAATGGGCCGTGACGCCGACCTCCGGCGGCTCCCAGAGCCTGACCATGAAGACGGCGGTCGTGTTCACCACCTCGGACGACAAGGAACTGGCCCTGGCCACGACCACGCGCAGCAAGACCGTCGCGATACGGGTCAACGCCCTGCAGTACATCTGGGACGTGATCGTCCAGGCGCCGACCTGGCTGAAGGCGATCGGCGCCCTGCTCGCGGCCCTGGGTGGCGTGTTCACCGCCTGGCGGGCCATGATCGGCGCCGCCCGGGGTCAGGAGGACAAGAGCGACGGGGATAGGGGCGACGCCCCCGCTCCGCCGGCCGGTTCCTAGACCTCGGCTTCCCAGGCCAGGAACTCGGGCGTCTCCAGCAGGCGCTCGCAATAGGTCCCCGCCGCCCCGGCGTCGCCGTAGTCGGACAGATGGACGCCATAGGTGCGGAAGCGGGTGGCGACCGGGGTGTAGAAGGCGTCGGCGATCGACCATTCGCCCAGCAGGAACGGCCCGCCCGAGCGCTTCAGGAGCTGGTTCCAGCGCTCGACGATCTTGCGCACGTCCTTCTGGGTGGCTTCCGACAGGTCGGCCTTCTTGATCAGGCCGATGTCCATCGGGCATTCGCCGCGCAGCGACGAGAAGCCCGAGTGCATCTCGGCCGCCGCCGCGCGGGCCAGGGCGCGCAGTTCCGGATCGGCCGGCCACAGCCCCGCCTCGGGGAACTTCTCGGCCAGGTATTCGCAGATCGCCAGCGAGTCCCACACCGTCAGGTCGCCGTCCTTGAGCACCGGGATCAGCTTGCTGGGCGAGTGCTTGGCGATCTCGGCGTCGGTGACCTCGGCCTCGCGCAGCGGGATCAGGGTCTCCTTGAACGGGACGCCGATCTTCTTGAGCGCCAGCCAGGGCCGCAGCGACCAGGTCGACCACTTCTTGGTGCCGATGACGAGTTCCATGGACGGTCTCCTGTTCAAAGCGACTGGTGTTCTCGATTAGCGCGCGTCTACAGTCGCCTCAACGATTAGAACAACTGTTCGAGGAGGAACGCCCATGGCCGAGACGGTGGTTCCGTCGCCGGTGATCGCGCCCGTGTCGAGCGGCTATCGCCGCTACGCCCTGTGGGTGCTGCTGATCATCTACACGCTGAACTTCCTCGACCGGCAGGTGGTCAACATCCTGGCCGAGCCGATCAAGCGCGACCTGGGGCTGGCCGACTGGCAGTTGGGGATGATGACGGGCCTGGCGTTCGCGATCTTCTACACCGTGCTGGGCATTCCGATCGCCCGCCTGGCCGAGCGCAAGAACCGGCCAAGGATCATCGCCGCCTCGATCCTGGCCTGGAGCGCCTTCACCCTGCTGTGCGGCTTCGCCCAGAACGTCTGGCAATTGATCGCCGCCCGCATCGGGGTGGGCGTCGGCGAGGCGGGCTGCACCCCGCCGGCCCACTCGCTGATCACCGACTACGTGCCCAAGGAAAAGCGGGCCAGCGCCATCGCCTTCTATTCGATCGGCACGCCGCTGGGCACGCTGGCCGGCATGGCCATGGGCGGTCTGGTCGCCGACGCCTATGGCTGGCGGGTCGCCTTCATGGTCGCCGGCGCGCCGGGCGTGCTCTTCGCCCTGGTCGCCGCCTTCACCCTGGTGGAGCCGCGCAAGCGCCTGGCCGCCGACCTGGCGGCCCGCGCCACGCCGTCGATCGGCTTCGGCGCGGCCCTGGCGGTGCTGATGGCCAAGAAGACCTTCTGGCTGGTGGCCTTCGCCGCCTCGATCAAGGCCTTCGTCGGCTATGGCCAGGCGCCGTTCATCGCCTCCTACTTCTTCCGCAACCACAGCGCCGACATCGCCGCCCTGGCCGCCCAGTTCGGGCTGAAGTCGGCCGGCTTTCTCGGCCTGTCGCTGGGCCTGATCGGCGGCACGGCCGGCGTCATCGGCGCCTGGCTGGGCGGACAGCTGGCCGACCGCATGGGGGCCAAGGACCTGCGGGCCTATGTCACCGTGCCGGCCATCGCCTCGCTGGTGACCCTGCCGTTCTACATCGCCGTCGTCAGCCTGGACTCGGTGGGGGCGGCGATCGGCGTCCTGGCCGTGCCGATGCTGCTGGGCACGCTGTGGTACGGGCCGGTCTATGCCACCACCCAAAGCATCGTGCCGGCCGAGATGCGGGCCACGGCCTCGGCGGTGCTGCTGTTCGTCATCAACCTGATCGGCCTGGGCCTTGGCCCCGTCGCCGTCGGCGCGCTGTCGGACGTCTTCGCCGGCCCCATGGGACTAGGCGAGGCCCAGGGCGTGCGCTGGGCGCTGATCGTCTCGACCATGTTCGGCCTGCTGGCCTTCGCCCTGTTCTGGGCGGCGCGGAAGACGATCCGCGAGGACATGGTGGGGTAGTTCGAGATCCTCCCTCACTTGCGGACGAGGGGGACCGCGTCGGCGGTCAAGATCTTACAGGGGCAGCGCTAGGCGATCGCTCCCCGCCCCTCTCCCAGAGGGAGAGGGAGGGGCCCGCGCGAAGCGTGGGAGGGTGAGGGGTTACGCCGCCAACCGGCGTGCCGGCACGCCGTCTTCAGTCCCTAACCCCTCATCCGGCGCTTCGCGCCACCTTCTCCCTATGGGAGAAGGAAAACCTGCGTCGGACGGGGATTGGCGAGTGTCGATCCCCGGCGAACTCGAAAAAGATTTCAGCCAAAGCAGCGCGGTACAACTTTATCACCCAAACTTATCAGACGCGCCAAAACCACCCCCATACTCACAGTCATCCCAGCCATGGGGAGGGCTCTTGGTACCGGCCCAAGTTGCGGCTGTGATCGCATCGAGCGGGGCCGCTGGTTGCGTTGCGGGAAGGGCGGGTTTGCAGGATCGCTCAGAAGGCGTGATTGGGCCGTCAGCCGTTCCGTGACGCGACAAGCGGGTCGACAGGCCGGGAACGTTCAAACCGGTTCAACAGGATCAGCCGAGGCCGCGCCGGATTACCGCGGGGCTGTCGATCCTGCCCGTCCGAGGGCTAGCCGGGCCAATGGCTGAAATAGCGCCTACGCCCCCGGTCCTTCGAGCCAACGATGCGGCGGAGCGGTCTGACGAAGCCGAAACGCTAAACAACATCACGGTCTCCGGGCTCCGCCCGGCCGCTCCGCGCCTCCCCACCAGCTGCCGCCGAAACGCGGGAGATCGCCAACCCGTGCCCTCTCCCCTTGCGGGAGAGGGTGGCCTGCGAAGCAGGTCGGGTGAGGGGTCTCTCAGACATAAAAGCTGCAAACGGCGGTCAGGCCGAGCGGAGCGTCCAACATCCGAGAAACCCCTCATCCGACGGCCTTCGGCCGCCACCTTCTCCCGCAAGGGGAGAGGGAACGTTCAAGACCTCGGGAAGCAGTAGGCAAACGGATAGCGGTCGGCGGGAACGTCCAGGTCCCAGCGCTCGAGCGCCCGCATCGAGCGGGCGTGGTTGAATTCGGCCAGCGAGACGACCTTGGCCTCGCGGGCGGGTGTTTCCGTTTCCAGGGGGCGAGCGGCTTGCATGTGACCTCCGACGCGACGGCCGTTCGAGCGACCTTGTATGGGCCCAGTAGGCGCGCCTCTTCCTGAACGTTCCTGCCCCGGCTTGTTATCTCCCGTTCATCCGCACGCCGCAAAGCCGCCGCCATTCCGAACTTTCGAAAAGAGGGTGGCGTCGCCCCTGCCGTTGGGTCACAGTCGGCGCAAATAGAACAAACGTTTGAAGGGAGAGAGTCAGGATGGGCCAGGCGCATGCGCCGGGCGGCGGAGCGCCGCTCTATTCCAAGGGATACAAGGCTTCCGTGCTGGCGCTCTTGCTGGCGACCTACACCTTCAACTTCATCGACCGCACGATCATCGCCACCATCGGTCAGGCCATCAAGGTCGACCTGCACCTGACCGATACCCAGCTGGGCCTGCTGGGCGGGCTCTATTTCGCCCTGCTCTACACCATCCTCGGTATTCCGATCGCCCGCCTGGCCGAGCGCTGGAACCGGGTCTCGATCATCTCGATCTCGCTGGTCGTCTGGTCGGGCTTCACCGCCCTGTGCGGCACGGCGGCCAGCTTCGCCCAACTGGCGCTCTACCGGTTCGGGGTTGGGGTCGGCGAGGCCGGCTGCTCGCCGCCCAGCCACTCGCTGATCAGCGACTACTACGCCCCCAAGCAGCGGGCCTCGGCCCTGTCGATCTACAGCTTCGGCATTCCGCTGGGCACGATGTTCGGCGCCGTCGCCGGTGGCTGGCTGGCCCAGGAGTTCAGCTGGCGCGTGGCCTTCGTCATCGTCGGCCTGCCGGGCATCCTGCTGGCCATCCTGGTCAAGCTGGTGGTCAAGGAGCCGCCGCGCGGCCATTCCGACCTCGTCGAGACGCCGCTGGAGCCCGAGGCCGTCACCCCCGCCGAACCGGTCAAGCCCGCCTTCTCGCTGAACCAGGAATTCGCCGAGCTGTGGGCCGTGACCAAGATCCTGTTCGGCAAGTGGCCGGTGCTGCACATGGTGCTGGGCGTGACCATCGCCTCGTTCGGCTCCTATGGCTCAAACGCCTTCGTGCCGCCCTACTTCGTCCGCGGTTTCGGCCTGGGCCTGGCCCAGGTGGGCCTGATCGTCGGCCTGATCGGCGGCTTCTCGGCCGGCATCGGCACCCTGGTCGGCGGCTTCCTCAGCGACTGGGCCGGCAAGCGCAGCGCCAAGTGGTACGCCCTGACCCCGGCCATCGGCCTGATCGTCTGCACCCCGATCTACATCACCGCCTACCTGCAACCCCAGTGGCAGACCATGGCGCTGATCCTGCTGATCCCCGGCGTCTTCCACTACGTCTATCTCGCCCCGACCTTCGGGGTGGTGCAGAACTCGGTCGAGCCGCGCCGCCGGGCCACGGCCACGGCCCTGCTGTTCTTCTTCCTGAACCTGATCGCCCTGGGCGGCGGCCCGGTGTTCACCGGCTGGCTGATCGACCACCTGGCCGGCTTCCACTTCAACCATCCGCAGGTCACCAGCATCTTCCAAGCCCTGGCCGGTTCGTTCTCGCCCGGCCCGGCCGACTTCGCCGCCGCCTGCCCCGGCGGGATCGCCCCCAAGGGCGCGCCGGTCGAGGCCGCCAAGGCCTGCGGCGCGGCCATGGCCCGCGCCACCCAGCAGGGCATCGTCGTCTCGGTGTGCTTCTACGCCTGGGCCGGCGTCCACTACGCCCTGGCGGCGATCGGCATGGTCAAGCACATGAAGTCGCGGGGCTAAAAACGACCCCTCTCCCCCTGCGGGAGAGGGTGGCCTGCGAAGCAGGTCGGGTGAGGGGTCTCTCAAACCTATCCGCCGCGAAAGCCGAACGACGGGGTGCAGCGGTCGAGATCTGAGAGACCCCTCATCCGACGGCCGTCGGCCGCCACCTTCTCCCGCAAGGGGAGAAGGACGCCTGGACCTAAGTAATAACCCGCTTCCCTTGACTCAGCGCCCTGGCGCGACGAAACCCCGGCCCCATGATCAGCCGCTACGCCCGCCCCGAAGCCGCCGCCATTTGGTCCAGCCAGACCAAGTACAAGATCTGGTTCGAGATCGAGGCCCACGCCGCCGACGCCATGGCCGAGATCGGGACCATCCCGAAGCTCGCCGCCGAGACCATCTGGGAGAAGGGTCGCGACGCGATCTGGGACAGCGACCGGATCGACGAGATCGAGCGCGTCACCAAGCACGACGTCATCGCCTTCCTGACCCACGTGTCGGAAATCGTCGGCCCCGAGGCCCGCTTCCTGCACCAGGGCATGACCAGCTCGGACGTGCTGGACACCTGCTTCGCCGTGCAGCTGTCGCGCGCCACCGACCTGCTGCTCGACGGCGTCGATCTCGTTCTGGCCGGCCTGAAGCGCCGCGCGCTGGAACACAAGTTCACCGTTTGCGTCGGCCGCAGCCACGGCATCCACGCCGAGCCGATCACCTTCGGCCTGAAGCTGGCCGGCTACTACGCCGAATTCCAGCGCGCCAAGGAGCGCCTGGCGATGGCCAAGTTCGAGATCGCCACCTGCGCGATCTCCGGCGCCGTCGGCACCTTCGCCAATGTCGATCCGCGCGTCGAACAGCACGTGGCCGACAAGATGGGCCTGGCCGTCGAGCCGGTCTCGACCCAGGTCATCCCGCGCGACCGCCACGCGGCCTATTTCGCCGCCCTCGGCGTCGTGGCCTCGTCGATCGAGCGCCTGGCCACCGAGATCCGCCACCTGCAGCGCACCGAGGTCCTCGAAGCCGAAGAGCCCTTCGAGGTCGGCCAGAAGGGCAGCTCGGCCATGCCCCACAAGCGCAACCCGATCCTCACCGAGAACCTGACGGGCCTCGCCCGCCTGGTCCGCTCGGCCGTGGTGCCGGCGATGGAGAACGTCGCCCTCTGGCACGAGCGCGACATCAGCCACTCGTCGGTCGAGCGCGGCATCGGCCCGGACGCCACCATCCACCTCGACTTCGCCCTGCGCCGCCTGGCCGGCGTCATCGAGCGCTTCAACATCTATCCCGACAACATGGCCAAGAACCTCGACAAGCTCGGGGGCCTGGTGTTCTCGCAGCGGGTCATGCTGGCCCTGACCCAGGAAGGCGTCAGCCGCGAAGACGCCTATGCCGCCGTCCAGGGCAACGCGATGAAGGTGTGGCGCGGCGAAGGCCGGTTCCTCGACTTCCTCAAGGCCGACGAGACCGTCAGCAAGGCCCTGTCGGACGAGGCCCTCGAGGCCCTGTTCGACCTGACCTACCACACCAAGAACGTCGACGTGATCTTCAAGCGCGTGTTCGGCGAACAGGCCTGAACCCGTTGAGCGAGCCGCCGATCCTTCGTCTCAACCCGGCGCTGGATCCGGCGGCCTTCGCGGCCGCCTATGCTCGCGACGGCGTGGTGCGGATCCCCGGGATCTTCGAGCCGGCCACGGCCGACGTCCTGGCCCGCATGCTCGAGCAGGGCATGAACTGGGACGTCGTCTGCTCCACCGAGAGCGGCAAGGCCGAGGTGCTGGACCGGGCGGCGATCCAGAAGCTGGGCGCGACCGGCGTCGGCGAGAAGCTGAAGGCCGCCACCCTGCGGGCCCGCAACGGCTTCGCCTATGTCTATCTCGGCTATCCGATGATCAGCGCCTACCTGGCCGGGCGCGATCCAGGCCACCCGATCCACGACCTGACCGACTTCCTCAACAGTCCCGAGATGATCGCCTTCGGGGCGGCGGTGATCGGCGAGAGCGGGATCACCAAGCTGGACGCCCAGGCCACCCTCTATCGGCCCGGCGACTTTCTGACCCGCCACGACGACACCGGCGAGGGCGACCGGCGAGCGGCCTACACCATCAGCCTGACCCGCGAATGGCGCAGCGACTGGGGCGGGCAGCTGCTGTTCCACGACGCGGCCGGCGACATCGAGCGCGGCTTCGCCCCGGCCTTCAACGTGATGACGATCTTCAAGGTGCCCCGCCAGCACTCGGTGGCCCCCGTCGCGCCCTATGCCGGCGCGCCGCGGCTTATGGTCACCGGTTGGCTTAAGGACAGCCCGCCGTCGGGCACGCCGCGCGCCCAATGAGCGTCGAGGAAGCCCGCAAGCGCGGCTTCCCGCCGGTGGTGAACCCCGACGTCCGCCTGCTGGTGCTGGGCAGCCTGCCCGGCGACGCCTCGCTGGCGGCGGCGCAATACTACGGCCATCCCCGCAACGGCTTCTGGCGGTTGATCGGCGCTGTCATCGACCACGATCTCGTCGCCCTGCCCTACGAGCAGCGCCTGGCGGGCCTGCTGGCGGCGGGGATTGGCCTGTGGGACGTCCATGCCGAGGCCGTGCGGCCCGGCAGCCTCGATGCGGCGATCAAGGATGCGGCCGACAACGACCTGCTGGGCCTGATCGCGACCTTGCCGCGGCTGCGGGCCGTCGCCTTCAACGGCGGCGCGGCGGCCAAGGCGGGGACACGGCTGCTGTCAGGTTCGGGCCTGGCCCTGGCGCCCCTGCCCTCGTCGAGCCCGGCCCATGCGGCGCTGGGCTTCGAGGCCAAGCGCAAGGCGTGGCTGGGGTTGCGGGGTTGGTTGAAGCCCTAGAGACCCTCTCCCCGTGGGAGAGGTGTCGCCGAAGGCGACGGAGAGGGGAGTGGCCGTGAAGCCGTCCGTATCAGCGGAAGCTGAAACGCCCCCCCTCCGGCGCTTTGCGCCACCTCCCCCAGAGGGGGAGGATCCTATGGCTTCACCCGACCTTCTTCACCGGCACGTTGTCGACGTGGGTGTTGAGGTAGTCGAAGCCGCCGTGGCCGTTCCAGGTCTTGTCGACCACCAGGCCGGCGCGGAACTGCACCAGGAAGGCGCCGATGGCGGGCGGCGGCACGCTGGCCACGAACTGGCCGTGCAGGGCGATCAGCAGCTGATCCTGGCCAAAGCCGGTGTGGTAGATGTTGCCCTGCACCGGGAAGCGGTGCTGGCCGCCGATGATCGCCTGGTTGATCTCGGCGATGCCGCTGACATGGCCCGAGGGCGCATCGACGGTCAGGGCCAGGTTGACGATCGGGGCGCCGGGCGTGCCGACGTTACCGACCACGAGCTTGACCAGGTACAGCCCGACCGGGCTGATTTCGGTGGTTTGGGAGTGCAGGTTGCCGACGTCGTCAGCCATGTGTCGTCCTCCGATGATGCGGGAACGGTCGCTTGGTCGCCGCCCCGTCTTTTGACGATGCGCCTGCCGGGCGAATTCAACGCCCGATAAAGCCTGAGGACGATCTCAGATTTTCAACAACCTAAAGATGCAAATGTTCACAGAGCGACGGTAGCGGGCAAAAGAAAAGGCCCGGCCGGTGTGAACCGGGCCGGGCCTTCTGATCTTCCGCCGCGAAGGCGGGGCGGCTTATTCGCCCGAGCGGATCTGCTCGCGGGCGAAGGCCAGCAGCTCGGCCATCTTCATCCGGACCTCGCCCTCGCTGACGGCGACGCCCGAGCCCTTCAGGTCTTCGAAGACCTTGCGGACCACGTCGTCGTCGCCCGGTTGTTCGAAGTCGGACTTCACCACGGCGCGGGCGTATTCCTCGACCGTGGCCAGGCCCATCAGGCCGGCGGCCCATTCGCCGACCAGGCGGTTGCGGCGGGCGGTGGCCTTGAACTCCAGCTCCTGGTCGTTCGCGAACTTGCGTTCGAAAGCCTGCTCGCGGTCGTCGAAGGTCGTCATGAAAGCCCCAAGTTTTCCGAAACGCCTCCGCCCGAAGGTGCAACCCCAGGGCGGTGTAGCGGCGATCCAGTGTAAGAGAGTAGAGCCGTTTCGTCCCGTGCGAACGTATCTCGTCCGCTAGGCGAATTGGCCCTAGTGGCGGCTCCATATCCCGTGGCGAGGCGGGGGGCAATCACTCCCGACGCCGCAGGGCGAAGGTTTACCATTCCGGCAGCCCCCGTTTGCGCCAAAGGCCGCGTTCGGGTAGGTTCCGACGGACATTTTTCAGTGAGCGGCCTTGAGTCGAACGCCGCGCGCAGCTATCCGCCGCGCGCGCTTTTCGTTTCTCCGGAGAGTTCCTCCGGGGTGTGGGTGGCGCGCTTATTCGCAGAAGGGCCTCGACGAGAGCCATGACCCGTCGCAAGAAGATCTACGAAGGCAAGGCCAAGATCCTGTACGAGGGCCCCGAGCCCGGCACCCTGATCCAGTACTTCAAGGACGACGCCACCGCCTTCAACGGCGAGAAGAAGGCCCAGCTCGAAGGCAAGGGCGTCATCAACAACCGGATCAGCGAGTACGTCATGACTCGCCTGAATTCGATCGGCGTACAGAACCACTTCATCCGCCGGCTGAATCTGCGCGAGCAGCTGATCAAGGAAGTCGAGATCATTCCGCTGGAAGTCGTCGTGCGCAACATCGCCGCCGGCTCGATCGCCACGCGCCTGGGCCTGACCGAAGGCCAGCCGCTGCCGCGCTCGATCATCGAGTTCTACTACAAGGAAGACAAGCTCAACGACCCGATGGTGTCGGAAGAGCACATCACCGCCTTCAACTGGGCCGCCACCCAGGAGATCGACGACATGATGGCCATGGCCCTGCGGGTCAACGACTACCTGTCGGGCCTGTTCAGCGGCGTCGGCATCACCCTGGTGGACTTCAAGATCGAGTTCGGCCGCATCTACGAGGGCGACTTCTCGCGGATCATCCTGGCCGACGAGATCAGCCCCGACAGCTGCCGCCTGTGGGACGCCGCCACCAACGAGAAGCTGGACAAGGACCGCTTCCGTCGCGACCTGGGCAATGTCATCGAGAGCTATACCGAAGTGGCCCGCCGCCTCGGCATCATGAAGGAAATGCCCACCGTCATCCAAGGCGGCGTGCACTAGTCATTTTTGATCCTCTCCCTGGAGGGGGAGGTGTCGCCGGAGGCGACGGAGGGGGAAGATCCCGATCGCCGTGGACGGCTTACGCCCCTCCACCGCTTCGCGGTCCCCCTCCCCCGCTTCGCGAGGGAGGAATTTACAGTGAAAGCCACCGTCCACGTGTTCCTGAAGCCCGGCGTGCTCGACGTCCAGGGCAAGGCCGTCGAGAACGCCCTGCACGGCCTGGGCTGGCCGTCGGTGAAGGAGGCCCGCGTCGGCCGCGTCATCGAGTTCGACCTCGACGGAACCGACGCCGAGGCCGCCAAGGCCGAGGTCAAGGCCATGTGCGAGAAGCTGCTGGCCAACACGGTCATCGAAAGCTACCGCATCGACATCGCTTAAGGCGAGACGAGGGCCTAAGGGCGATACGGATCGAGGGACGCTCAGCCGTCCCTCGCCTCCTTCAGCTTCCCGGCGCGGCCAGCCCCGCCGTGTTGGCGGCCACGATCGCATCGACCTCGGCGACCGCGCGGGCGGCTTCCTCCTGCGGGTCGAGCAGGCGCTCGGCGCCCAGCGACGCGACCTCCGCGGCGACCACCTGGTCGCCCAGGCGCGCGAACTCTTCCTGCAGCAGACGATCCTCGGGCGACGGACGCAGCCTGACCTTGTCGTCCCCGCCCGGCAGCGCCTCCTGGCCGGCCCAGGTCGAGCCGATCCGCACCCCCAGATACAGCAGCTTGGCCTGCACCGCGCTGCATCCTCCGGCCCGGCAGGCGGCGTAGAACATCGTGTCCCCCGCCCGCCGGTCGGGCCCGTCGTGCGGATGGCGATCGCAGGCGACGTCGTGGACGATCGACGCGCGGCGGTAGTCGCCGGTGTAGGGCGAGCCGACCAGCGTCCACAGCGCCCGGGGTATCGAAGCCCCGTCGACGACCCACCCTGCCGGCGCGTCCCAGACCTTGCCGGCCGCGTCCCTGAAGCTGAAGGGATCGATCAGCTTCATCCGCCGATCGTCGTCGCCTTCGGTCAGCCAGACGGTCCGGGGATCGCCGCTGAACACGCCGAATCCGCCGGCTCCCTCGGCTTGCGTCGCCTCGGCGTGCGCGGCTTCCGCCGGCGCGGTCTCAAGCACCTCGACGCCCATCACGATCTCCCCGATGCGTCCGGCGCGGCCCCCAGGGTCGCCGCAATCACGGAACGACGTTACTTATGAACGCTACTATGGATTGTATCGACGATCCAGAACTTGTGGCCCTCGCGACGCCGGCGTTGCCCGACAACCCCGCACGACAACCCTGGATGTTTAAGCTATAGCTGCCCCGTGACCCGTCCGACCGCCCTTGCCCGACTGCTTGCGCGCGACGCCTTCCTGGCGCTCGCGGTGCTGGCCATCGTGCTCAAGGTGCTGGTCCCGGCCGGCTTCATGCCCAACGCCGAAGCCCGCAACGGCCTGCCCTTCGCCCTGGTGCTCTGCACCGCCGACGGGGCCAAGATGGTCGCGCCCGGCGACCTGCTGGCCTCGCACCAGGACGATCAGGACGACCACGGCGAGAAGAAGCCGGCGCATGACGGCCCCTGCCCGTTCGCCGCCCAGGGCCCGGCCGCGCCGCCGGTCGAGATCGCCCTGGCCGGCGAGGCCCTGGCGATCGCCCACAGCGAAACGCCGCCGCCCCTGGCGCGCACAGTCGTTCCCGGCCGGGGCCTGGCCGCCCCGCCGCCGCCTGCCACCGGTCCTCCGTCCCTGCTGATCTGATCCCGCCGCCCTCGGCCGGCTAGCGCCCGCGCGTCCGCTGCGACGCGCGCAGATCATCACGGCCGCCCCGCGCGGCCGAAGGACCAGAACCGTTCCATGAAGTCTCTCTTGCTGGCGTCCGCCGCCATGCTCGCCGTCGCGCCCGCCGCCTTCGCCGCTGATACGCCCGACGCCGCCGACACCGACGTCACCTCGGTCATCGTCACCGCCCGCCGCAATCCCGAGGAGCCCTCAGTGGTCGCCCTGGCCCGCGGCCGCCTTTCGGAAACGCCGGGCGCGGTGTCGGTGATCTCGCAGGAATCCTACGCCTCCCGCCAGGCCATCGCCCTGGACGACATGCTGCGCGACGCCCCCGGGGTCTACGCCCAGCGCAAGTGGGGCGGCGACATCCGCATCTCGATCCGCGGGTCGGGGATCGGCAACGCCAGCCACAACCGCGGCCTGCTGCTGGCCCAGGACGGCGTGCCGCTGAACGAGGCCGACGGCTATGGCGACAGCCAGGCGGTCGATCCGCTCAACACCCGCTATGCCGAGGTCTATCGCGGCGGCAACGCCCTGCGCTTCGGCGGCGCCCTGCTGGGCGGGGCGATCAACATGGTCACGCCGACCGGCAAGGACGCCGGCTACGGCGCCCAGGTGCGGGTCGATGGCGGCTCCTACGGGCTGATCCGCGAGCATGTCGCGCTGGCCCGCCAGTCGGGCGACTGGGACGTCTATGCCGCCGCCACCAACCAGACCAGCCAGGGCTGGCGCTCGCAGAGCCAGCAAAACATCCAGTTCGGCAGCCTCAATATCGGCCGCTCCTTCGGCCAGGACCGCGAGGTGCGCTTCATCCTCAACGGCTCGAACGTCAACCAGGAGATCCCCGGCGCCCTGACCGTGGCCCAGTTCGAGGCCAATCCCCGCCAGACCGCCGCGGCCAGCGCCGCCGCCGACCAGGGCCGCAACCAGCGCGGCCTGCGCGGCTCGCTGCGCACCAGCTGGCGGCTGAGCGACGAGCTGGTGTTCGAAGGCGCGGTCTATGCGGTGTGGAAGGACCTGGACCACCCGATCTTCCAGGTCATCGACCAGCAGAGCCGCAACTACGGCGCCTTCGGTCGCTTCGACTGGGACGGCCAGCTGGGCGGCCTGCGCACCGACGCCTTCTTCGGCGCCTGGTATCGCCAGGGCGATCTGGACTCCAACTTCTACGTCAACAACCGCGGAGCGCGCGGCGCACCGACCTCGCGCACCCAGCAGAACGCCAGGGCCATGGACCTGTTCGGCGAGGGCCGGCTGTTCGTGACCGACAAGCTGGCCCTGGTGGGCGGGGCGACCTGGGGCCGAGCCGAGCGCGACTATGTCAGCTTCGCCGTGCCGGGCGTCGCAACGACCTTCAACCTGACCGCCGACAAGACCTATGAGTGGTTCTCGCCGCGCGTGGGCCTGCTGTGGCAGGGCGACGGCGGCGACCAGATCTTCGCCAACCTCACCCGCTCGGTCGAGCCGCCGAACTTCAGCTCCATGACGCCGACCAACACCGGCTTCACGGCCGTGCAGGCGCAAGAGGCCTGGACCGGCGAGATCGGCACGCGGGGCCATCGCGGCCCGCTGACCTACGACGTCACCCTGTACCGGGCGAACCTGAAGCACGAGATGCTGCAATACGCGGTCAGCAGCCTGATCCCGGCCGCCACCTTCAACGCCGACAAGACCATCCACCAGGGGATCGAGGCGGCCCTGGACTGGGCCGTGGCCCCGCGCTGGCGGCTGCGCCAGACCTGGACGTGGTCGGACTTCCGCTTCGACGGCGACGTCCAGTACGGCGACAACCGCCTGCCGATCGTGCCCGAGCACTTCTACCGCGCCGAGGTCCGCTACGATGGTCGCGGCGGCTGGTTCGTGGCCCCGTCGGTCGAATGGTCCGCCAGCGACCAGTGGATCGACTACAAGAACACCAAGACCGCCCCCAGCTACGCGATCCTCAACCTCAACGCCGGCTGGAAGGCGACCGACAAGATCTCGCTGTTCCTCGACGCACGGAACCTGACCGACGAGGCCTATGTCTCCAACACCCAGGCGGCCACGGTCTGGACCGCCTCGACCGCCGCCCTGTGGCCCGGCGACGGCCGCTCGGTCTATGGCGGCGTGACGGTGTCGTTCTGACCGTGACGGACGCGAGCGAAACCCAAGGGACCTCGCCCGCCGGCGAGGTCTACCGCGCCTTCTGGCGCTGGCACTTCTATGCGGGCCTGCTGGTCCTGCCCGTGCTGATGCTGCTGGCCCTGACCGGCGGGCTCTACCTGTTCAAGGACGAGCTGACGGCGATCATCCACCGCCCCCTGGTCGTCGTCGCCGATGGCCCGGAAACGGCGAGCCCGGCGACCTGGCTGGCCGCGGCCGAGGTGGCGGGCGGCGGCAAGGCCGTGCAGATGGTCATCCCCGCGCGCAGCGATCGGTCGGTGCAGGTGGCCGTCGAGACGGCTTCCGGCAAGACGACGGCCTATGTCGATCCGCATACGGGCCAGGCCCTGGGCGTGACGGCGCCGGGCGGGCTGATGGGCCTGGTCAAGCGGCTGCACAGCCTCGACATCGCCGGTCCTGTCGCCAACCTGCTGGTCGAGGTCGCGGCCGGCTGGGCGATCGTGCTGGTCGCCACCGGCGTCTTCCTGTGGTGGCCGCGTGGCCGGAGCGGCGGCGTTGTCACCGTGCGGAGCCGGCCGGCCAAGCGGCTGTTCTGGCGCGACCTGCACGCCGTCACAGGGATCTTCGCCGGCGCGGTGATCGTCTTCCTGGCGGTCACCGGCATGCCGTGGTCGGCCTTCTGGGGCAAGGAGGTCCGCCAGCTGACGACCGAAGCCGGACTTGGCCGCCCCAAGCCGCCGGTCGTTCAGTCGCACCACGATGAACCGGCCGAGGGCGTGCCCTGGGCCCTGCAGACCAAGGCGGCGCCCGCGAGCCACCATGACCACCACGCGGCCCTCGGCGTCGACGCCATCGTCGGCAAGGCCCGGGCGGCGGGCCTGACCGACGGCTTCACCCTGAGCCTGCCCAAGACCCCGGGCGGGGCCTGGACCGCCGCCTACATGCCCGACAAGGTCGAGAACGCCCGCACGGTCTATCTCGACGGGGCCGACGGCCGGGTGCTGGCCGACATCGGCTATCGTGACTTCGGCGCGGCGGCCAAGGTCATCGAATGGGGCATCGCCGTCCACCAGGGCCAGCAGTTCGGCCTGGCCAACAAGCTGCTGATGCTGGCCGGCTGCATCTCGATCTGGCTGCTGGGCGTCTCGGCCGTGGTGATGTGGTGGAAGCGCAGGCCCAAGAGTCGCCTGGCCGCGCCCGTTCCGCCGGCCCGTCGCGGCGCCTATCTGGGTCTTCTGGCCGTCGTCCTGCCGTTGGCCGTTCTCTATCCGCTCGTCGGCGCCTCGCTGGCGGCGGCGCTGATCCTCGACCTCGTCCTGCGGCGGCTGTCCCCCGCGCCGCGCCTCGGAGCCTGACTGATGAAAGCCTTCCTCCTCCCGCTCGCCGCCCTGGCCCTGGCGAGCTCGGCCCTGGCCGCTCCGCCCGCCAAGGTCGCCGTCGCCGACGCCTGGTGCCGCGCCGCCCCGGCCGGAGCCATGGCCGGCGGCTGCTACGTCACCCTGACGGCCGCCGCCGACGACCGGCTGGTCGCCGTCGAGACCCCGGCCGCCAAGCGCGGCGAGATCCACATCATGTCGATGGACGGCGGGGTGATGCGGATGCGCAAGCTGGCCGACGGCATCGCCCTGCCGGCCGGCCAGGCCGTGGCCCTGAAGCCCGGCGCCGAGCACCTGATGATCATCGGTCCGAAGATCGCCCTCAAGGACGGCGCCAAGGTTCCCCTGACCTTGAAGTTCGCCAAGGCTCCGCCGGTGACGGTCGAGGCCCCGGTCCGCACCGCGGTGAAGCCTTGATGCGCGCCCTGTTCCTGGCGGCCGCGCTCGCCGCCGCCCTGCCCCTGGCCGCCTGCGACCAGAAGGCCCCGGCGCAGGCCCCGCGCTCGACGATCCAGATTGGCGGGCCGTTCAACCTCGTGGACACCAACGGCAAGCCGGTCACCGAGAAAAGCCTGCTGGGCAAGCCGACGGCGATCTTCTTCGGCTTCACCTACTGCCCGGAGGTCTGCCCCACGACCATGACCGACATGAGCGCCTGGCTGAAGGCCCTGGGGCCGGACGCCGACAAGCTGAACGTGGTGTTTGTCTCGGTCGATCCCGAGCGCGACACGCCGCAGCAATTGAAGCTCTACCTGTCGAACTTCGACCCGCGCATCCAGGGCTTCACCGGCACGCCGGACGAGATCGCCAAGACCGCCAAGGCCTATCGCGTCTATTACAAGAAGGTCCCGCAGGACGGCGGCGAATATACGATCGACCACTCGTCGGCGATCTACCTGTTCGACGCCAAGGGCGGTTTCGTCGAACCGATCGCCTACCAGTCGCCCCCCGACCGGGCGGAAGGCCAGCTGCGCCGACTACTGGGAAGCTGAGTCCTTTCGGCGGCGGCCGTGGCTCCCTACCTTCGCCTGAACAGGACGGGAGGACGTCATGGCCGCCTTTGAACTGGCCCAGGTCAATATCGGCCGCTTGAAAGCGCCGATCGACGATCCGGCGATCAAGGACTTCGTCGACAATCTGGACCGCATCAACCAGCTGGCCGAGGGCTCGCCCGGCTTCGTCTGGCGGCTGAAGGGCGACGGCAACAACGCCACCGACCTCTCCGTCGGCGGCGATCCGCTGGTGATCCCCAACCTCTCGACCTGGACCGACATTCCGTCGCTGGGCGCCTATGTCTATCGCTCGGCCCACGTGGAGATCATGCGGCGGCGGCGCGAGTGGTTCGAGCCGGCCGAGGGTCCGCACCTGGTTCTGTGGTGGGTTCCGGCGGGCCATCGGCCCAGCGTCGAGGAGGCGCTTGAGAAGCTCGCCCTGCTGTCCGCCCACGGTCCGACGCCGGCGGCCTTCACCTTCCGCCACCCCTTCCCCGCCCCGGCCGGCGACGAGGTCGAGCCGGTGCTGGACGAATGCGCGTGAGTTTAGGGACAGCGGCGCCTGACATTCGATCCGAACGGTGCTACAGGCCCGCGCCATGAAAGCCGCCGTCGTCGTCTTCCCCGGTTCCAACTGCGATCGTGACTGCAAGGTCGCCGTCGAACGCTCCACCGGCGCTCGCGTCGAGATGGTCTGGCACCAGGAGACGGCCCTTCCGGACGACCTGGACCTGATCGTCCTGCCCGGCGGCTTCTCCTACGGCGACTATCTGCGCTGCGGCGCCATGGCCGCCCAGAGCCCGGTGATGCGCGAAGTGGTCTCGGCCGCCAACAAGGGCGTGGCCGTAGTCGGCATCTGCAACGGCTTCCAGGTGCTGACCGAAGTCGGCCTGCTGCCCGGCGCCCTGCTGCGCAACGCCAAGCTGAAGTACATCTGCAAGCCGGTCGAGCTGGACATCGTCAACAGCCAGACCCGCTTCACCGCCAGCTTCGGCGAGCAGCGCGACGCGGTCATGACCGTCGGCAACGGCGAGGGCAACTTCTTCGCCGACGAGGAAACCCTCGACCGCATCGAGGGCGAGGGCCAGGTGGTGTTCCGCTACAAGGAAAACCCCAACGGTTCGGCCCGCGACATCGCCGGCATCGTCAACGCCGGCGGCAACGTCCTGGGCCTGATGCCCCACCCCGACCGGTCCTTCGACGCCGACCTCGGCTCGGAAGACGGCGCGATCCTGTTCCGCAGCGTCTTCCAGAGCGCCTGACGCCCTGACGGCCCGCCGCCCACGACAAAGGGCCGGCGGAGCGACGCCGGCCCTTCCTCCGATGGAGCACTGCTAACGCCCGCTAAGTCAGCGTTCGCGGTCGCGATCCGGCTGGTTTTCCTGGCCGCCCGGGTTGCGGCCCTGTTCGTTCTGGCGCTGCTGCTGCTGTTGGCCCGGCGCCTGTCGCTGCGGGTTCTGCTGCTGTTGCTGCGGATTGCGGTTTTGGTCACCCATGGGCTTCTCCTCTTCGGTCCGCGCGCTGCCTGCGCACAGGGACAAGAACGGACCGAGGAGTCGCGGCGTTCCTCCGGCGGAGCTGCCTTAATTCCAGCTTAGCTCATGTTTTCGCAGGCGTTTTCGCGCCATGCGTCAGAGCGCCGCGCGGATGTCGGTATGGGCGAAGTCGTCGCCCTTGAAGAGCAGCGGCGCGTTCAGCGCCTTGGCCAGAGCGTAGGAGAAGCAGTCTCCCAAGTTCAAGCGCGCGGGGTGGCGCCCCTTGCCAAACCTCATCGCCGCATCGATCGCCAAGCGCGCCTGCGCCGGATCGACATCAATGATTTCGATCCCCAGCATCTGGAGATCTCGGTCGAGTTCGCTCGGCACGATCTCGGCCGCGAAAACCTTGGCATAGAC
The DNA here is from genome assembly GCF_016135805.1 of Caulobacter hibisci. GTDB lineage: Bacteria > Pseudomonadota > Alphaproteobacteria > Caulobacterales > Caulobacteraceae > Caulobacter > Caulobacter hibisci. The sequence continues at coordinate 87,642 of NZ_JADWOX010000015.1, read as the reverse complement.
GTGAGCGGCCTCGACCACGCTGGCGGCGGACATCGCCTTGCGCGGCTGGGCGATCAGGATCGAGAGGAAGGTCTCGCGCTCGGACTCTCTCAGCACGATGGCCGCCAGCGCCGACGTGTCGACGACGATCAACGCGGCAAGCCCTGTTCGTCATAGAGTTCGGCGTCGATCTCGGCGGCTGTCTTGTCGGAGATTCGAGGCCGCGCATCGACCTCGCGCAGCCAGGCCTCGATCTCGGCATATCGATCGGTCTGCGCCTGCGGCTCCAGCCCCAACGCCTTCAGCGTATCGGCCAGCGCGTTGTGGATAGCATCGGTCAGGCTGACGCCCGTGGCCTCGGCCACCTGCCGCGCCAGGGCTTCCGTCTCGGCCCGCTTAATGCTGATGCCCATTCTAGAACCACCTTCGGCTTTCTAGAATATAGCGGAATCCCCCCAGCCGCGCTAGAAGGCGCGCCCATGAGCGCACCCTCCACCGCCCCCGCCAAGTCCATGGCCGATACGGCCGCCGAATTCGGTCTGAAGCCCGAGGAATACGCGGTCGTTCTCGACCGCCTGGGCCGCGAGCCCAACCTCGTCGAGCTCGGGGTGTTTTCGGTGATGTGGTCCGAGCACTGCTCGTACAAGTCGTCGAAGAACCAGCTGAAGAAGTTCCCGATCGACGGCCCGCGCGTCATCTGCGGTCCGGGCGAGAACGCCGGCGTCATCGACATCGACGACGGCCAGGCGATCATCTTCAAGATGGAGAGCCACAACCACCCCTCCTACATCGAGCCCTACCAGGGCGCGGCGACGGGCGTGGGCGGCATCATGCGCGACGTCTTCACGATGGGCGCGCGGCCGATCGCCCTGCTGAACGCCCTGCGCTTTGGCGATCCCTCGCACCCGAAGACCAAGCGCCTGGTCGACGGCGTGGTGGCCGGCATCGCGGGCTACGGCAACTGCGTGGGCGTGCCCACCGTGGCCGGCGAGACCAACTTCCACCCCGGCTACAACGGCAACATCCTGGTCAACGCCATGTGCGTAGGCCTGGCCGACGCCGACAAGATCTTCTACTCAGCCGCCCCGGGCGCAGGCCTGGCGGTTGTCTATTTCGGCTCCAAGACCGGCCGCGACGGCATCCACGGCGCGACCATGTCGTCGGCCGAGTTCTCCGAGGATTCCGAGGAGAAGCGCCCGACCGTGCAGGTCGGCGACCCCTTCGCCGAGAAGCTGCTGATCGAGGCCACGCTGGAGCTGATGGCCACCGGCGCCGTCGCGGCCATCCAGGACATGGGCGCGGCCGGCCTTACCTCCTCGTCGGTCGAGATGGCCGGCAAGGGCGGCGTCGGCATCGAGCTGAACATGGACGCCGTGCCCCAACGCGAAACCGGCATGTCGGCCTACGAGATGATGCTGTCGGAAAGCCAGGAGCGCATGCTGGCGGTCCTCAAGCCCGGCCGCGAGCAGGACGGCCATGCCATCTTCGAGAAGTGGGGCCTGGACGCCGCCGTCATCGGCTACACCACCGACACCGGCCGCCTGGTGCTCAAGCACCACGGCGAGACGGTCTGCGACGTGCCGCTGGCCACGCTGTTCGACGACGCGCCGCTGTACGACCGCCCGTGGACCGAGCCCAAGGTCGACGCCCGCCTCGACCCGGCCAAGGTGGCCGCGCCCGAGAACTGGGACGAGGCCGTGCTGAAGGTCGTCGGCTGCCCCGACATGGCCTCCAAGCGCTGGCTGTGGGAGCAGTACGACCGCCACGTGATGGCCGACACCCTGGAAGACAGCGCCACCGGCTGCGACGCCGGCATCGTGCGCATCCACGGCACTGGCAAGGCCGTGGCCGTGACCAGCGACTGCACCCCGCGCTACGTCCAGGCCGACCCGTACGAGGGCGGCAAGCAGGCCGTCGCCGAAGCCTGGCGCAACCTGACGGCGGCCGGCTCGCTGCCGATCGCCATCACCGACAACCTCAACTTCGGCAGCCCCGAAAAGCCCGAGACCATGGGCCAGATCGTCCGCGCCACCGACGGCATGGCCGAGGCCTGCCGGGCGCTGGACTTCCCGGTCGTGAGCGGCAATGTCAGCCTCTACAATGAGACCAACGGCGTCGCCATTCCCCCGACCCCGACCGTCGGCGCCGTCGGCCTGCTGGCAGATTTCGACCTGCGCACGGGCTTTGGCAACGTCGCCGAAGGCGACACCCTGGTGCTGATCGGCGAGACCCACGGCGAACTGGGCGCCTCGATCTATCTGCGCGAGATCCTGGGCCGCGAGGACGGCGCCCCGCCGCCGGTCGACCTGGCCGTCGAGCGCAAGAACGGCGACTTCGTGCGCGGCCTGGCCGGCTCGGGCCTGGTGGCCGGCGTCCACGACCTGTCGGACGGCGGCCTGCTGATCGCCGCGGCCGACATCGCCCTGGCCAGCAAGGTCGGCGTCACCCTGAACGCCACCAGCCACGCCCACGCCCACCCCTACCTGTTCGGCGAGGACCAGGCCCGCTACCTGCTGGCGACGCCCGATCCGGACGCCCTGCTGGAAGCGGCCAAGGAAGCCGGCGTGCACGCCAATATCGCGGGCGTGGCCGGCGGCGAGGCCTTCGCCTCGACCGGCCTGTTCTCGATCCCGCTGGCCAAGCTGCGCGAGACGAACGAAGCCTGGCTGCCGGCGTTCATGGGCTGATGGCCAAGTGCGGCCGACGCTTTCGAGGATCTGACATGCGCCTGCCGCTGATCGCCGTCGCCCTGCTGACCCTGGCCGCCTGCGCCCCGACGGCCCCGCCACCGGGGCCTTCGGCGCAAGCCGGCGACAGCGTCGAGGCCTGCACGGCGCGCGGCGGTCAGATCGAGACCGTCGGCCGGCGCGGCCTGCCGACCTGCGTCGTGCCCTTCGCAGACGCCGGCAAGGCCTGCACCGACGGCTCGCAATGCCAGGGCGGCTGCGTCCTGGAAGGCAACCTCGAGCCCAGCGACGCGCCGGTCACCGGCCAGTGCAAGCGCTCGAACGTGCAGTTCGGCTGCTACGCCAAGGTCGTGGGCGGCAAGGCCACCAGCGCGATCTGCGTGGATTAGCTAGATCCTCCCCCTCTGGGGGAGGTGGCCCACAGGGCCGGAGGGGGCCAGCGCCGGTGCTCGGAACCCCCTCAGTCACTCCGCGACAGCTCCCCCAGAAGGGGAGCATCCAGCGCCGTCCTCAGCCCTTGGCCGGACGCCGGCGGCGCGGCACGCGGACGGTGGCTTCGCCGTCCATGACCACGTCTTCGCCGACCAGGGCGGCGCAGGTGAGCACCACCCGGGCGCTCTCCTGGTCGATGGCCGAGACGGTGACGCGGGCGGTGACGACGTCGCCGATCCGCACCGGCCGGTGGAAGGCCAGGGTCTGGCTGAGATAGATCGCGCCGGCGCCGGGCAGGATGGTGCCGACCACCGCCGAGCCGAACGAGGCCGACAGCAGGCCGTGGGCGATCCGGCCGCGATAGGCGGTCTTGGCCGCGAAGGCCTCGTCCACGTGCACCGGGTTGAAGTCGTCCGAGGCCTCGGCGAACAGTTGGATGCGGTCTTCGGTGACGGGCACGTGCTTCTCGGCCGTCATGCCGACGGAGAGTTCTTCGAGAATATAGCCGCCGGTGGGATGCGCTTCGATCATGACGCGGCGTTAGCACGGGTCGCGGCCCGTCGCAAAACCGTTACCGGCCCTCCGGCTCCGAAGCGCTGGGCGGCTGGCCGATCAGCTGCGCGCAGAGCGCTTCCGCCCGAACAGGGTCACGGGCGGCGATCGCGTCGGCCATCTCGCGATGCAGGGCGACATCGACCATCTGCTCGTCGGGGGCCTGCTTCTCCATCTGCCAGATCCAGAAGCGGGTGGCGGTGTTCTGCAGGCTGACGACGAAGCGGGCCAAGGTCGGGTTCTGGGTGGCGAAGGCGACGGCGCGGTGGAAGGCCAGGTCCATGGCCAGCATGGCCCGGAAGTCGCCGGCGGCGATCGCCTCTTCCGCCCCGTCGAAGGCCGTCAGGATCGCCGGCAGGTCGGCCGGGCGATGGTTGCGGGCGGCCAGGCCCGCCGTCTTCGCCTCCAGCATCAGCCGCACCTGGAAGGCGTGCTCGATCTCGGCCACGTCCAGCGGCGCGACGATGGTGCCGACCCGCGGCCGCCGCAGCACCAGCCCCTCGATGGCCAGGCGCCCCAGGGCGTCGCGCACGCCGGCCAGCCCGCCGGCGTAGCGAGCGGCCAGGGCCTTCTCCTCCAGCACCTGCATGGGGGCGAGATCCCCCAGCAGGATGTCCTGCAGGATCAGCTCGTACAGCCGCGCCTTCTGCAGCCCGGGCGACCAGGCGCCGTGCGGCTCGACGCTGTTGCGCGGGCCCTTCATTTCGGCGGTGGCGAGTGGTCGGTCATGCTCCGTAGCTAAGCCAATTAGCCCCGAGCGTCATTCCCAACGGGGTCTAAAATGTAAGAGGCGCGAAAGGCGGAGCTGGCTTGGAAAGCCGACGATCCCGTCATCTATAGGCGGCCGATGACGGCCCCCCTCCCCTCTCCTGATCAGATCGCGACCGGCTTCCAGCTGGCCCTGGACGCCGCCGACCGCTTCGTCGGCGCCACCGCGCCCAACCCGCCGGTGGGCTGCGCCTTGCTGGCGGCGGACGGGACGGTGCTAGCGGTCGCGGCCCACGAGGCGGCAGGACAGCCGCACGCCGAGGCCGCCGCCCTGGCCGCCTGCCGCGCGGCGGGACGGCAAGGTGACATCCACACGGTGGTCGTCACCCTGGAGCCCTGCAATCACTATGGCCGCACACCGCCCTGCACGGAGGCGATCCTGGCCAGCCCCGCGAAGGCGGTCTGGTACGGGGCGGGCGATCCCAATCCGACGGCGACCGGCGGGGCGGCGCGACTGGCGGCGGCGGGCCTCGCCATCGGTCCGATCGCCGATCTCGCCCATGCCGACGCCGCCGCGCTTCACGCCCGCGCCGCCCGGCTGATCGCGCCATTCGTCACCCGCCTCATGCGCGGCCACCCGTGGCTGACGATCAAGCAGGCCCTCGACGCCGACGGCTCGATGATCCCGCCGCCCGGGGCCAAGACCTTCACCTCCGACGCTTCCCTGGCCCTCGCCCACGACCTGCGCCGCCGGGCCGACGCCGTGATCACCGGCTCGGGTACGATCCTGGCGGATGCGCCGCTGCTGACCGTCCGCCGGGTGGAAGACCTAAGCCGCAAGCCAAGACGCCTGGCGATCCTCGACCGCCGGGGCCGCACGCCCGCCGCCTATCTCGACGCCGCCCGCGCGCGGGGCTTCGCGCCCAGCCTGCATGGCGACATCCCCGGCCTGCTGGCCGACCTCGCCGCCGATAGCGTGCTGGAGGCCCTGGTCGAGTGCGGCCCGACCCTGCTGGCCGCCTTCCTCGAAGCCGGCCTGTGGGACGAACACGTGATCATCCGCCAGGGCGCTGACGGCGACGTCGTCACCCGCGCCCTGGCCTGAGAAGGAGACCCGATGTTTTCCGGAATCGTCGAACGCCTGGGCCGGGTGTCGGCCGTCGAGACGGTCGCCGACGGCGCCGTGCGCCTGACCTTTGAGACCGGCTTTCCCGACCTGGCCCTGGGCGAGAGCGTGGCGATCAACGGCGCCTGCATGACCGTCGTCGAGAGTGACCCGTCCGGGCGCGCCGAGGTCTTCGTCAGCGCCGAGAGCCTGGCGCGCACCAACCTCAAGGCCCTGAAACCCGGCGGCTTCGTCAATCTGGAGCGGGCCGTGACCTTGGCCACGCGACTGTCGGGACACCTCGTCCAGGGCCATGTCGATGGCGAGGCGCGTCTGGCCTCGGTCGTCCATGAGGACGGGGCCTGGAAGACCCGCTTCAGCCTGCCGGCCTCGCTGGCTCCCTACTGCGTCGAGAAGGGCTCGGTCGCCCTCAACGGCGTCAGCCTGACGCTCAACACGGTCGAGCCGGTCGCGGGCGGCCGGTTCGCCGTCGGGGTGACCCTGATCCCCCACACCTGGACCCACACCAACCTGCAGCACGCCGCGCCCGGCGACCCGATCAATGTCGAGGTCGACGTGCTGGCCAAATATGTGGAGCGGCTATGTCACGCCTCCCTGAACGCCTGAGCTTAGCGCTGGACCGCCTGAAGACCGGCGGCATGATTATCCTGGTCGACGACGAGGACCGCGAGAACGAGGGCGATCTGGTGCAGGCCGCGCAGTTCGCCGACGCGACCGCCATCGCCTTCATGGCCAAGCAGGCCAGCGGCCTGATCTGCCTGGCCATGGACGCCCCGCTGATCGACCGCCTGGGCCTGCCGCCGATGGTCGCCGACAACCGCACGCGGCGCAGCACCGCCTTCACCGTCTCGATCGAGGCGACGCAAGGGGTCGACACCGGCATTTCGGCCGCCGACCGAGCCCACACGATCCAGGCGGCGGTGGCGGACGGCGCGAGGCCTGCCGACCTCGTCTCGCCCGGCCACGTCTTCCCCCTGCGGGCCGTACCCGGCGGCGTGCTGGCGCGGGCGGGTCACACCGAGGCCTCGGTCGCGCTGGCGCGGATGGCCGGCCTGATCCCTGCGGCGGTGATCTGCGAGATCATGAACGACGATGGGACCATGGCCCGGGGCGAGGACCTGGCCGCCTTCTCGGCCCACCACGATCTGCCGATCCTCAGCATCGCCGAGCTGCGCGCTCACCTGATCGCAGCCGATCCGCCGGTCGAAGCGGTGGCGACCGCCCGCCTGCCCTCGCGCCACGGCCAGTTCGAGGTGCGGGCCTTCCGCAGCCGCCTCGACGGCGCCGAGCATCTGGCGATGGTCCGGGGACCGCTGGGCGGCGCGCCGCTGGTGCGGGTGCATTCTGAATGCCTGACCGGCGACGCCCTGGGATCACGCCGCTGCGACTGCGGCGCCCAATTGCAGGCGGCGCTGGACGAGATCGACGCATCCGGAAACGGCGTGCTGGTCTATCTGCGCGGCCACGAGGGGCGCGGCATCGGCCTGGCCAACAAGATCGCCGCCTACGCCCTGCAGGACCAGGGACTGGACACCGTCGAGGCCAACCACGCCCTGGGCTTTCCCGACGACGCCCGCGACTACGGCGTGGCGGCGGCAATCCTGCGGTCGCTGGGCGCCTCCGAGGTCCGCCTGCTCAGCAACAACCCGCGCAAGGCGCAGGCGCTTGAGGGTCTGGGGGTCACGGTTCGCGAGACCCTGCCCCTGGTCGCGCCGCCCGACCCGTTGAGCGCGGCCTACCTGGCGACCAAGCGCGCCAAGCTCGGCCACCGTCTTTCCCCCGTAAGGATCCCCGCATGACCACCCACCGCTTCGCCGTGGCCATCAGCCGCTTCAATCCCGAGGTCACCGAAGGCCTGCTGGCCGGGGCCCTGGCCGAGTTCGCGCAGCGCGGCGCGCCGGTCGCCCAGGCCGACGTCTTCGAGGCTCCCGGCGCCTTCGAGCTGCCGCTGATCGCCCAGGCCCTGGCGCGGACGGGCCGCTACGCCGGGATCGCCTGCCTCGGCTGCGTCATCAAGGGCGACACCGCCCACTTCGAGTTCATCAGCGCCGGCGCGGCCTGGGGCCTGGTCAGCGCCGGCCTGGCCACCGAGACCCCGATCGCCTTCGGGGTTCTGACCACCTACACCGACGAACAAGCCGCGATCCGCAGCCGCGACGACGCCGGCAACAAAGGCCGCGAGGCCGCAGCTGCCTGCGTCGAGGCGGCGGCGACGTTGCGGGTGATCCGGGCGGCGGCTTGATAGCTCCCTCTCCCATAGGGAGAGGGTCGGGGTGAGGGGTTACGGCGTCTGACGGAGCGCCGGCACATCGTCCGACCTCGTAACCCCTCACCCTCCCATCCCGACGTCGTCGGGACGGGCCCCTCCCTCTCCCTATGGGAGAGGGGCAGATGCGCGCCGCCCCTCGATCAACGCCAGGCGCGCGAGCACCGCCTCGCCCGCGACCGGGCCGGCGCCATAGGCGAAGGCCTCGCCGTCGATCGGCTTGCCGCTGCGGGCGTCGACCAGCACCGGCTCGGCCGTCTCTCCCGTCTGGCGGTCGACCAGGCAACTGGCGATCCCCTCCTTGGCGAGATGGCGGTTGCCGAAGGCCAGCAGCGCCGTCAGCACGGGCCCGAAATCGCGGCCCATCTCAGTCAGCACGTACTCGTGGCGCAGCGGCCGCTCCTGATAGGGCCGCCGCTCGAGAAAGCCGGATTCTACAAGCGCCCCGAGGCGCTTGGTCAGAATGTTCGGCGCGACCCCGAGGCTCTTTTCGAAGGCGTCGAAGCGGGTAAGGCCGTGAAAGGCGTCCCGCAGGATCATCAGGCTCCAGACGTCGCCGACGCGCTCCAGCGTGCGGCCGACGGGGCACTGTCCAGGATCGAAGGCGCGCGTGGTCATGGATGAAAGATAGGGCCTCGCTAGCAAAATGAAAGCCGGTCACTTGCAATTCGAAAGTGACTTGCCATCTGCAAGTCACGCCGGGCCGAGCGCCGAGGCGACAACCATCCCAAGGGGATAGAGACCATGAGCAAGCAACAGTTTCCCGGCGCGGCCCTGGTGACGGGCGCCTCCACCGGCATCGGCGCCACCTATGCCGACCGCCTGGCCAAGCGCGGCCATGACCTGGTTCTGGTCGCCCGCGACGCCAAGCGCCTCGCCGACCTGGCCGAGCGCCTGCGCGCCGAGACCGGCGTCAAGGTCGACGTCATCCAGGCCGACCTGACCAACGCCGTCGACCTGGCCCGGGTCGAGGCCCGGCTGCGCGACGACGCGTCCATCGATCTGCTGATCAACAACGCCGGCGCGGCCCTGTCCGGCGACTTCGTCGACCAGGACCTCGACAAGGTCGACAACCTGATCCAGCTGAACGTGGTGTCGGTGACCCGCCTCGCTCACGCCGCGGCCGGCGCCTTCAAGGCCCGCGAGCGCGGCGCGATCGTCAACATCTCGTCTGTGGTCGGCCTGCTGCCCGAGTTCCGCTCGCCGGTCTACGGCGCGACCAAGGCCTATGTGACCTACTTCACGCAGGGCCTGCGCAGCCAGCTGCCGGAGACCGTCAAGCTGCAGGCCGTGCTGCCCGGCGCCACCCGCACCGAAATCTGGGACCGCTCGGGCGGCGGCGGCACGGCCGCGCTCGATCCCTCGACCCTGATGGAGGTCGGCGACCTGGTGGACGCGGCCCTGGCCGGCTTCGACCAGGGTGAGCTGGTGACCATCCCCTCCCTGCCCGAGGCCGCCGATTTCGCCGCCTATGAAGGCGCCCGGCTGAACCTGGCGCCGAACCTGTCGCGCGATCGCCCCGCGGCGCGCTACAAGGTGCTGGAAGAGGCCTGATCGCGAGCTGGCGGCGGGCCAAGGAACGAAACCCGCCGCCGGCCGCTCCCGGCAAGGCTGCCCCCCGAGCAGAGGCAAGGAGCCCGCCATGTCCGTCATCGCCAATCTAGACGAATTCATCCTGGAAGAGACCGAGCACGGCATCTTCCTGACCGTCACCGCCGACGACGACCAGACCATGCGCGTGCGGGTCACCCTCGACGATCTCGAGGAGATCATGGAGGTCATCGACGAGGTGTTCGGCGTCGAGGTCGAAGCGGCCAATGACGAGGTCGAGGACTAGCAACGCCCCCTTCTCCCCTTGCGGGAGAAGGTGTCATCCGAAGGATGACGGATGAGGGGTCGCACCAACGAAAAACGCCGCGACGGCTGATCAGCTGTCGCGGCGTCTTGCTTCTGAGAAACCCCTCACCCGACCTCGCTCCGCGAGGCTACCCTCTCCCGCAAGGGGGAGAGGGATCAGAAAGCCTCCACCGTCAGGTGACGCAGCTCGTGCACCGGCGCTAGCCGCCCGCGCACGGCCTCGGCGGACAGGCCCGCCACGCTGACGATGGCCGCATGAGCGGCGGGACCCACCTTCCAGACGTGCAGGTCGAGGATGCGGGCGTCACCCGGCCCCTCGACCAGTTCGCGCACCTCGTCGGCCACGTGATCGTCGGTGGCGTCGAGCAGGATGGCGGCGGTGTCGCGCAGCAGCCCCCAGGCCCAGCGGGCGATGACCAGCGCCCCGACCACGCCCATCAGCGGATCCAGCCAGGTCCAGCCGAACTGCCGGCCGGCGACCAGGGCGACGATGGCCAGCACCGAGGTCAGGGCGTCGGCCAGCACGTGCATGTAGGCCGAGCGCAGGTTGTTGTCGTGGCCATGACCATGAGCATGATCGTGCCCATGGTCGTGGCCGTGGTGATGATCATGCTCATGGTGATGACCGTGATGACCGCCCGACAGCAGGGCCGCGCTGGCCAGGTTCACGATCAGTCCAACCACGGCGATGACGATGGCCTCCAGGAAGGCGATCGACGACGGCTCGAACAGTCGCCGCACCGACTCCACCCCCACGCCGACGGCGATCACCGCCAGCACCAGGGCCGAGGCGAAGCCGGCCAGGTCGCCGACCTTGCCGGTGCCGAAGCTGTAGCGGCGGCTGGTCGCGTGCTTGCGGGCATAGGCGTAGGCGGCCGCCGCCACGGCAAGAGCCCCAGCGTGGGTGGCCATGTGGAAGCCGTCGGCCAGCAGGGCCATCGAGCCGGTCCACCAGCCGGCCAGGATCTCGACCACCATCATCACGGCGGTGAGGCCTACCACCCACAGGGTGCGGCGGGCGTTGGCGTCGTGGTCGGCGGCCAGGAAGACGTGCTCGTGCGGCGCGGGGGCGGCGGTCATGTCGGGTCTCATTTGGAATAGCGCCGGAAGGCCTCGATCACCTCGGCCGCGCCCTTTTCACGCTCGGCGTCGGTCAGGCCCGGGGCCGCCACGTGCTCGCGCAGGTGGGCCTCGACGATCTCGTCGAGCAGGCCGTTGAGCGCGCCGCGGGTTGCGGCGACCAGATGCAGGGTCTTGGCGCAGTCGTGGTCGCCCTCGATCGCGCGTTCGATCGCGGCGACCTGGCCGGCGATACGCCGCACGCGCTTGAGCAGGGCGTCGTTGTCGGTGGAGAGGTGGGCCATAGCATACCCCCCTATAGTATATTACGAACCACGTGAACCCGCTATTCCCCGCAAAAGCGGAGATCCTACGGGTGGGTGTGACCCGAGACTGCTACCGCCCCGCCGCCTTGTTGATTTCCCACAGCCGCTCGTCGAAGGCCCGGGTCGCCAGGATCACCGTCGCCACCGAGCCCTTGAAGAAGGGCTGCGGGATGGTGCCGAAGTCGTCGGTCGGCTGGTGGTATTCGGGGTGGTCCTCGACCCCGAAATAGACCCACGGCACGCCCTTCTCGGCGAAGGCGCCCTGGTCGGACTGGAAGGTCCAGTTGTTCTCCTTGCCGGCGGCGTCGGTGTCGTGGCCCTGCTTGAGGGTGACCGGCGCGGCCTTGGCGACCTCGTCGAGGATCGGCTTCAGGAACGGCTGGGGTCCCGAACCCGAGACATAGAGCTCGCCCTTGGCGTTCTTGCTCAGCATGTCGAAGTTCACTGCCAGGCCGATGCTCGCCAGGGGCACGGACGGCTCGGCGGCGAAGGCCTTGGCCCCGCGCAGGCCGCTCTCCTCGCCGTCGAGGGCGACGATCAGCACGTCGTGCTTGGGCGGCTTCTCCTGGAAGGCCTCGGCCACGGCGAGCAGGCCGGCCACGCCCGAGGCGTTGTCGTCGGCGCCGTTGTAGATCTGGCCGTTCTTGACCCCGACATGGTCGTAGTGGGCGGTGACCAGCAGGGTCTTGCCGCCTTCCGTGCCCTTGATGCGCGCCACGAGATTGACGCCGGTGACCACGACCCCGTCCTTACGGGTGAAGCGGAACGGCCGCTCGAAACCCTCGCCGATCGGCGACAGGCCGATGCGCTTGAAGCGCTCGAGGATGTAGGTGCGGGCCAGTTGCGACCCAGGCGAGCCGACCGCCCGCCCCTGCATCGTGTCGGCCGACAGGATCTTGACGTCGTCGAGGGCCAGGTCGCCCGGACCGGCCAGGGCGGGCGCGGCGAGGCCGGCGAGCACAGCGGCGGTCACGGCGGCGAAGAACGGACGCATTGAAACTCCGGGCTACTTGTCTTCAGGGCGCGCAGACGTCGAAACGGCGGGCTCGTCGAAGGTTTGATCACCCGGCGCCGGATCGCGCAACCAGCGGAACGAGAACAGGCTGAAGACGCCATCATCATCCCTGGATCCCGGCGCGGCGGCTCTGATGGGGTCCTTGCCGTCCACTAAGCAGGCGTGGCGGGTCGCCTCCCAGCGTACACCCGCCATGCCCAGGGCCTTGCCCTCCGGAGGCTCGTCGCAGCGGATCGGCCAGACCTTGAGGCTGGTGATCCGCCCTTGGCCGTCACGCGCCTTGATCTCGACGCCCAGATAGTTGCGCTGCGTATCGGCGGCCTCGTTCAGGTCGAGGAAGTCGCCGACGGCGTAGAGATCGAGCTGCAGCAGCGGAGGATCGCCAGGAATGAGCCGCAGGGGCCTGCTCACGGGCTTGCCTTCGTCCTCGCCAATGAGCGCGCCGCCACGCACCAGCAACTGGTCGCAGTCGGTCTTGCCGCCGCAATCGCTGGTCCAGACGCCGTCACGCAGGACAAGCGGCGGCGGGGTCGCGGCCAGGGCGGCGGCGGCCAGCAGGGCGGCGATCATCGGCGCGCCTTGGCGAAATCGTCGGGCCGCACCTCGCGGACCCAGCGCATCTCAGCCGGATCATCCCTGTCGGCCTTCACCTCCGCCGCCGCGGCGGCCATCAGCGCCGCCTCGCTTTCGGCGACGCAGTTGGCGCCTTCGACTTTCCAGCTGAGGCCGGGCTTGAGCGGCCGTCGCCCCTCGGCGTCTTCCGGCGCATCGAAGTCTTCGCAATACAGAAGCGCGAAGTGGAACGCGACGACCCGCCCCATTCCGTCGAACGCCACAGGCGTCACGGCGCGATACTCGTAGGCGGCCGAGGCCTTTTGGGGATCGCGGGTCTGCAGGATGATCGGGTCGCGAAAGGCCAGGAGCGCGTCCTGCGGCCGCCAGGCCCAGTGGCCCTTGTCGTCCTGTTCGAGCTGAACCTGGTCCGTGTCGCGGATCAGGAAGATCCCGCACTTCGACCAGCGCCGCAGCGGCCTGTCCGCACGAGCCCGGCAATCCTTGGAAGTCGCCACCCAAAGTCCTGGCTTCAACCGTGGCGCGCCTCGCGCGTCCTCCGGGCCAAACCAGGGCGTGTCCGAAACCACCCCAGCGCAACCGCCCAACCCCATCGCGACCACCGCCGCGACCAAAATCCCCAAGTACCGCATCACACCAACCTCACGGAAGATTCACGGATGCGTGATCACTACGTGAGATTGCGTTATCGTCAAGCGTCATCGACGAGGCTGGCTCTTCTTTCCGGCGATTGCACCGAAGCGCGACGCCCGCCATATGCGCGATCTTAAGGTTTATCGGGCATCTAGCCCTTCCAAGATCGGAGACTCCGTCCCATGCCCATGGCGCCCGACGTGCTCGAAGCCCGCCTGAACGCGGCCTTCCCGGACTCCGAGATCGTGCTGACCGACCTGGCCGGCGACGGCGATCACTACAAGGCGCGCATCGTCTCGCCCGCCTTCCGCGGCCTCAACCGCGTCAAGCAGCACCAGCTGGTCAACCGCGCCCTGGCCGACGTGCTGGGCGGCGAGCTGCACGCCCTGGCGCTCGAAACCGCGGCCCCGGCGGAGTAACGAGCCTTGCGCTACCGTCCCTTCGGCAAGGCGGGCATGGCGGTCTCGGCGGTGACGCTGCGACTGGCCGACCATCCGCGCATGAGCGCCAAGGACTGGCGCGCCCTGATCTTCACGGCCCTGGAAGCGGGCATCAACAGCTTCGAGGTTCAGGGCTCGTCCAAGGCCCTGCTGGAAGGCCTCGGCGAGGGCCTGGGCTCTGTGGAGCGCCGCCTGCTGTTCGTCAGCTGGCGTCTGCGCAGCGGCGGCGAGCTGCTGAGCGCCCAGGCCATCCACGACCTGATGGACGTGATCGAGCGCTGCGGCCTGGCCTATGCCGACCTGATCACGATCGACGATCCAGGCTCGGCCTTCCCGCCCTCGGCGCTGGCGGCCCTGATGGGCCTGCGCCAGTCGCGCCTGATCCGCAACCTGGGCCTGGCCAGCCGCGGCGAGAGCCAGGACCGCCACCTGGCGTCCGGAGCCTTCGACGCCCTGGCCGCGCCGTTCAACCTGTCGTCCGGCTGGGCCGACCGCAACCGCATCCGCGGGGCCGTCCAGCGCGACGTGGCCGTGATCGGCGAGGATTTCTGGCCCCAGAGCATCCGCGACCGCGAAGCCCGGCCGATCTTCAAGAAGCCGTCCCTGTGGCGGCGCCGCACCGACCCCCTGGCCAATCTCGGCGGCTACGACTTCCTCGACAGCACCCCCGGCTGGAGCGGCCAGGAGCTTTGCCTGGGCTACGCCCTGACCGAGCCGTCCCTGGCCACGGTGCAGGTCATCACCACCAAGCGCGAGAAGCTGGAAGCCCTGGCCGCGGTGGCCGAGCGCGACCTGCCGACCGGCTGCGCCGCCCAGATCGAGATGGCGCGTTTTTCGGCCGAACAGGCCGACGGGGCCAAGCGCCGCGCTTGACCGGGGGGTCTCGGGCGCCTAGCTGAGAGGCTACGCCCAAGGAATGCCCTCCCATGACTGAAGTCGCCGCCTCCCCCGCCCTCGAATTCATCGCCAAGACCGTGGCCGAGCACCCGGTCGTGCTGTTCATGAAGGGCGTGCCCGACCAGCCGCGCTGCGGCTTCTCGTCGGTGGCCGTGCAGATCCTCGACCATCTGGGCGTCGAGTTCGTCGGCGTCGACGTGCTGCAGGACGACGAACTGCGCCAGGGCATCAAGACCTTCACCGACTGGCCGACCATCCCGCAGCTTTACGTCAAGGGCGAGTTCCTGGGCGGCAGCGACATCGTCCGCGAGATGTTCCAGTCGGGCGAGCTGAAGACCCTGCTGATCGAGCAAGGCGTCATCTCGGCCTAACCGGGTGAGCCGCCTCTTCGTCCCGCCCGGCGACGCCTATCCCCTGACCTTCGAACCGAAGGCGTCGGACATCGACGCCAACGGCCACGTCAACAACGTGGTCTATCTGGGCTGGGCCCAGGACCTGGCGATCGCGCACTGGGAGGCCTGGGCTTCGGAAGAGGAACGGGCTCCCTGGAGCTGGGTCGCCCGCCGCCACGAGATCGATTACCGCCGCGAGCTGCTGCCCCATGAAGTCGCCACCGGCTACACCTGGGTGGGGGAGCTGAAGGGCCCGCGCTTCGAGCGCTATGTCCGTATCGACGGCCCCGACGGCGAGATGTGCGCCCAGAGCCGCACCGACTGGGTCCTGATCGACATCGCCGCCAAACGCCCGGCTCGCGTGCTGCCCTGGATGATCGAGCGGTTCACGCCGAAGGGGTGAAGGCTACACCCTCTTTCCTCCCGTCATTCCCGCCCTTGTGGCGGGAACCCCTCTGTCAGCCGCAGGCGAGAACGAGGCGGATCGCCAGCGATCCGCTTGCGCTTCCCTTGCGAACGGAACCAGGGTTTCCCGCCACAAGGGCGGGAATGACGGGAGATTATGGGGTGTTGAAGGGATTCATCACCCGCACCGCCCGCGCCCCCGCTAGGCCCAGTTCGTCCCAACCGAACCGCACCTCCGCCTCGTCCGCCCCGCCGCTCTTGCAGGTCTCCAGCCTCCGCCGGGCGAAAGCCACAGACGGCGCGCCGCCGCGCTCGACGAAGAAGCGCAGGTCCTCCTTGCGCAGGCAGCCCCTCGACTTCAGGCGGATGACCAGACCGCCGGCCTCCGCGCGGACGGCCAGCAGCGGCTCCAGCTCGCCCGGCGCGTCGGCCCCGGCCGGCAACAGGCGCGGCGGTCCCTCGGGAACAGTCGCACAGCCGGAAAGCAAGAGCCCGGCCAGCAGCACGCGGCGGTTGAAAAGGACGCCCATGGCGGCCAAGGTCGCCCGGCGCGAGGGCGTGCGCAACCGTGGGGCCTGTGGAAATGCGTGGAAAGTCTCTGGCCTTGGCGGCGGCGGCCATGTGCGTGGCCGCCGGATCGGCGCACGCCGAGAACCGCAAGCTCGATGACGAGATCGCCCGACTGATCACCGTCAGCAAGGTCCCGGGCGTCGCCGTGGCCGTGGTCGAGAACGGCAAGGTCGCCCACGTCACCGCCATGGGCGTGCGCAACGAGAAGGGCGATCCCCTGACGCCCCAGACGGTGATGTACGCCGCCTCGATCACCAAGGCGGCCTTCGCCTACTACGTGCTGATGCTGGTCGACGAGGGCAGGCTCAACCTCGACAAGCCCATCGCCGAGGTCCTCCCCAAGCCCCTGCCCGACTATAAGGCCTATGCCGATCTCGCGGGCGATCCGCGCTGGCGCAAGATCACCCCGCGCATGCTGCTGAGCCACTCGGCGGGCTTTCCCAACTTCCGCTGGCTGAACCCCGACGAGAAGCTCGACATCAAGTTCGAGCCCGGCAGCCGCTACGCCTATTCGGGCGAAGGCCTCAACCTGATGCAGTTCGTCATCGAGCAGGGCCTTTCGATCAAGGTCGGCGAGGACATGGACCGCCGCCTCTTCAAGCCGCTGGGCATGGCCCGCTCGGGCATGGTCTGGCGGGACGACTTCGCGACCGACCTGGCCGACGGACGCCAGGCCGACGGCAAGTGGGAGCCGCACGACGACCGCTCCAGCGTCAAGGCGGCCGGTTCGCTGGACACCACCATCTCGGACCTGGGCAGGCTGGCGGCCGCCATGGCCAGCGGCAGGGGCCTGTCGAAGAAGGCTCGCGCGGAGTTCTCGCGCGGCGGCCTGGCGATCCCGGCCGCCTATCAGTTCCCGCCCTTCACCGAGGACAAGAACCCCGACAACGCCAAGATCAAGCTGGCGGCCGGGGTCGGCGTCGTCACCTTCGACGGACCGCAGGGCCACGCCTTCTTCAAGGGCGGCCACAACGACATCACCGACAACATGCTGGTCTGCGTCGAGAAGCGCCGGGCTTGCGTGGTCGTGCTGACCAACAGCGGCGACGGCCAGCGGATCATCCCGTCGGTGGTCAAGGCAGCCCTGGGCGAAACCGGCCTGCCTTGGGGCTGGGAATATACCCGACTGCTGCCGGTCGAGGCGAAGTAGCGGTTCAGCCGCCCGGCCGCTCCATGGCCTCCGGATCCTCGACCACCGCCGTCTCGGGCGTCGTGGTCAGGATCGCGCCGGCCGAGGCGGCGACGATGCAGGCGATGGCGATCCACTGCTGGGGCGACAGAAGCTCGGCCAGCACGATCACCCCGGCCAGGGCGCCGATGGCCGGCTCGACGCTGAGCATCACGCCGAAGGTGCGCTTGGGGATGCGCTTGAGGGCGATCATCTCCAGCGAATAGGGCACGGCGCTGGAGCAGATGGCGACCACCAGGCCCAGCAGCATCAGGCGCGGATCGAGCAGGGCCGCGCCGGCCGAGGCGATGCCGAACGGCACCACCACCAGGGCCGCCACGCTCATGCCCAGCGCCACCGAGCGGCCGCCATGCAGATGGCCCAGGCGCTTACCGGCGACGATGTACAGCGCCCAGCAGACCGCCGCGGCCAGGGCGAAGGCCACGCCCACCAGATCGAGCGCCCCGGCCCCCAGCTTCAGCGGCAGGAGCAGCAGCAGGCCGAAGGCGGCCAAGCCGATGCACAGGAAGTGGCTGGGCTTGCGCGCGTGCAGCAGCGACAGGCTCAGCGGCCCCATGAACTCGATCGCCAGGGCCACGCCCAGCGGAATGGTGCGCAAGGCCATGTAGAAGCAGAGGTTCATCACCCCGGTCGCCACGCCGTAGAAGGCCACGCCCATCAGGTCGCGCCGGCTCAGCGGAAAGCGCCAGGGCCGCCACAGCAGGAGCAGCAGCAGGGCCGCGAAACCGACCCGATAGGCGCTCGTGCCCTGGGCGCCCACCATCGGAAACAGGCTCTTGGCGAAGGAGGTGCCGCCGGCCAGGGTCACCATGCCGCCGAACAGGGCCGCATAGGGCAGCAGCGCGTCGAGCGCGGGACGGCGGATGGCGGCGGTGGACATGGGGCGAAATTAGTCGCCGCGGCCCGGCGCTTCTCGCCGAAATTCGTCGTATACCGCCTGAAACAGGCGATATGAGCGACCCAGATGACGAAATCCGTCACCCTCGACAGCTTCGACCGCAAGCTTCTGGAACTGGTCCGCCGCGACAATCTCGAGCCGGCGCGCAGCCTGGCCGAGAAGGTCGGCCTGTCGGAAAGCGCCGTGCTGCGCCGCCTGCGGCGACTGCGCAAGGAAGGCGTCATCGTCGCCGACGTGGCCATCGTCGATCCGGCCCGCCTCAACGCCGGCCTGACCATGCATGTGCTGGTGGAGATGGAGCGTGAAGGCAGCGCCCTGTTCAACGCCTTCGCCGCGGGCGTGGCGGCCCGCAAGGAGGTGCTCAGCGCCTGGCACGTGACCGGCAGCACCGACTTCCTGCTGACCGTCACCGTGCCGACCATGGAGGCCTACGAGGCCTTCACCCACGAGGTGCTCAACGACGACCGCCGGGTGCGCTCGTTCATCACCCTGGTCGGCATCCGCGAAATCGTGCGGCTGGATCCCTCGCGCGCCCCGCTGGTGGAGTGAACGGAGCGCCAGAGCAGGCACCTCCAAAGGTGGAGTTTTAAATAGATCATTGCGCCAAGGTTGTTGACGCGACGCCGGATGAGTGTCGAAATCGGCGCGTCCATTGGGAGGTGGAGCCATTGAAGGCGCATGTGATCGCGATCGGTCTGGCGATGTCGCTCGCGGCCGGCGGCGCCGTCGCGGGCACGTGGCATTGGGCAGAGGCGCCGACCAAGGAAGAAGCCATGCGCCTGGCCACGTCGCAGGCCCGGGCCAAGGCCTGGCGCAAGGCGTCCTGCTTCAAGCCCGCCGCGGTCGTCGATTCCTGCCGGCAGGTCGCGGACGGCTTCCGCTGCCGGGCCTCCAGCGCCGCCGACCGGCGCGGCTGCGGAGACAGGCCGGGCTGGGAGATGGCCCTGCGAGCGAGGCCGGCGCGAAGCCTGGCGTCGACCGCGGCCACCCCTTCGTATCCGCGCGCGTCTTTCGAGCTACCGTGGACCCTGCCGGAGCCGACGTCGCCCTATACCGGCTCGCTCTACGGCGCGGGGCCCTCGTTCACGCAGTCCGTAACGGCGACGCCGTTCCCTCAGCCGTGAAGACCCGGCGCTCCGCTCCGGGAAGGCGCACCGGGCTCGTCTCTGCGCCCATACAAGAAAATCACCGTCGCTATTTTGGAGCTGAACTCATGAAGGCGAGCATCCTCGCGATCGGTCTGGCCCTGTCGCTCGTCGGGGCTGGCGGCGCGGTCGCCAGCACCTGGCACTGGGCCCAGGCCTCGACCAAGGAAGACGCCATGACCGCGGCGACCGCCGAGGCCCAGGCCAAGGCGCGGCGCAAGGGCACGTGCTACAAGCCCGCCGCGACGCTGGACGTCTGCCGCCAGACCGCCGAAGGCTTCAGTTGCCGGGCCGACAGCGCCGACGTGGCGAACACCTGCGTGGCCTGGGACGAATGGGTGCCGACGCCCGCGCGCGCGGCGCGGCGCACGACGCCCATGTCGCCCTTCTCGGACCTGTGGTCCAGGGCCCAGCCCTTCTACTCTTCGCCAACCTATGTGGGCTATCCGTACGCCCCCGGCGTCTACGTCCCGCCGCCGCTCACCTCTCAGTGAGGCGAAAGGCCTGACCGGGCACGCGCGCTGTCGCGACACGTGGCTTGAACCTTGGGACCGCTAACAATTTCAAGTGACAACGTTGTCCGATACCACGGTCGCTGCTAGCCTGCCTTCAGGGATGAAACGCGACCGCTCCAGGCGGCGCAGACCAGGGGGAATGGCCGGATGACGACGGCTGAGTTGAGCGTAGCCTTTTTCCTGCAGGTGGCCGTGATCGTCGCGGCCTGTCGCGGCATGGGCTGGATCGTGAAGCGGTTCTTCGACCAGCCGCAGGTAGTGGGCGAGATGATCGCCGGCGTGATTCTGGGCCCGTCGCTGTTCGGATTGCTGGCCCCCGACCTGCAGCACATGCTGTTCCCCAAGGAGACCAAGTCGGTGCTCTATGTCTGCGCCCAGCTGGGCGTGGGCCTCTACATGTTCCTGGTCGGCATCGGCTTCCGCAGCGACCACTTCAAGGCCAACGCCAAGAGCGCCCTGGCCGTGTCGCTGTCGGGCATGACCGCGCCGTTCCTGGTCGCCATCCTGCTGACCCCCTGGCTGATGAGCCTGAAGCTGTTCGGCCAGGGCGTGCAGACCTTCCAGGCCACGCTGTTCATGGGCGCGGCGATCTCCATCACCGCCTTCCCGGTGCTGGCCCGCATCATCCAGGAGCGCGGCCTGACCAAGACCCCGCTCGGCTCGCTGTCGCTGTCGGCCGGGGCCATCGACGACGCCGGCGCCTGGACGGTGCTGGCCATCGTGCTGGCCAGCCTGGGCGGCGGCGCGGCCGTGGCGGTCAAGGCGATCATCGGCGGCGGCCTGTTCGCCGCCTTTATGCTGACCCTCGGCCCCAAGCTGATGGCCCCGCTGGGCCGCTGGGCCGAGCGCGAGGGCAAGGTCACGCCCGCCCTGCTAGGCGTGGTCATCATGCTGTTCGCGCTCAGCGCCTGGGCCATGGACGCGGCCGGCCTGCACTCGGTGTTCGGCGGCTTCATCCTCGGCGCGGCCATGCCGCGCGGCCTGCTGACCCGCGAGCTGAAGAAGCAGCTGGAGCCCCTGGCCCTGGCCCTGCTGGTGCCGATGTTCTTCACCTTCTCGGGCCTGAACACCCACCTGACCATGGTCAACAGCTGGAGCCTGGCGGCCATCGCCCTGGTCATCCTGGCCGGCTCGATCGCCGCCAAGGGCCTGGCCTGCTGGGCCGCCGCCCGCCTGACCGGCCAGGACAACGCCACCGCCATGGGCATCGGCGCCCTGATGAACGCCCGTGGCCTGATGGAGCTGATCATCATCAACATCGGCCTGCAGAAGGGCATCATCGGCCCGGCCCTGTTCTCGATGCTGGTGGTCATGGCCATCGTCACGACGCTGATGGCCAGCCCGCTGTTCGAGATCGTCTACGGCAGGAAGGCCCGCCTGAGCGGCGCGCTCGGCGCGCTGAACGAGGACGAGGACGAAGAGCCGGTGCGCGGTACGGCGCCGGCGGCGGCGCGGTAGACGCCCCAAGCGGAGCATAAAAATGAAGGCGGCGGGGACATCCCCGCCGCCTTCTTCGTTTCTAGCTCCACGGCCCCGGCTGGCGGCTGGGACCACTGGTCGGCACGGCCGTCTCCAGCCGCTGACGCGTTCCCTGCCCAATCGCCAGCCGCATCAGGGCCTCGATCCGGTTGTGGGTGGCCGGGTGGGTCGAGAACAGATTGTCGGCCCCGCGCCCGGCCAGCGGATTGATGATGAACATGTGGGCCGTGGCCGGATTGCGCTCAGCCTCGTGGTTCACCACCCCGCCCCGGGCATAGGCGTCGATCTTCTCCAGCGCGCGAGCCAGGCCCCGGTTGTCGCCGGCGATCTGCGCGCCCACCCGGTCGGCCTCGTATTCGCGCGAGCGGCTGATGGCCATCTGCACCAGCATGGCGGCGATCGGGGCCAGGATGGCCAGGGCGATGGCGCCGATGATCCCGCCGGGACGCTCGTCGTCCTCGCGCGAACCGCCGAAGAAGAAGGCGAAGTTGGCCAGGGCCGAGATCGCGCCGGCGATAGTCGCCGTCACGGTCATGGTCAGGGTGTCGCGGTTCTTCACGTGGGCCAGTTCGTGGGCCATGACGCCGCGGATCTCGTCGCGGTCGAGCATGGCCAGCAGGCCCGTGGTGGCGGCCACCGCGGCGTTCTCAGGGTTGCGGCCGGTGGCGAAGGCGTTGGGCTGGTCGCTATCGATGATGCAGACGCGCGGCATGGGCAGGCCGGCCCGCTGGGCGAGATCCCGCACGTCGCGGGCGTAACTTCGCACCAGCGGCTCGGGATGGCTCTCGTCGACCTCGACCGCGCCATAGGCCCGCAGCACGATCTTGTCGGCGTTCCAGTAGGAAAACACGTTCATGCCGGCGGCCAGCACGAAGGCGATCAGCATGCCCGTGGCGCCGCCGATCATGTAGCCGGCCCCGACGAACAGGGCCGTCAGACCGGCGAGCAGGGCGAAGGTCTTGAAGTGGTTCATGGCCTTTGAGGGTGTGGGTCAGTCGAAGATGTCGAACAGGTCGAAGCGCTTCTTCTTGTGATGGCCGTGACGGCGATGGTCGTCGTCATGGTCGTAGCGCTTGTGGCCGTCGTGGCGCTTATGGTCGCCCCGCCAGGCGTCGTCGTAGCGGCGCGGTTCGGGGCGCTGCTCATAGGTGGGCTGGGGCCGATTGAACGGCGAAGGCTGCGGCGCGGCCGCGCCCTGGGCGTCCTCGCGCTCGAGGGCCATCAGCTTTTCGAGTTCGCCGCGATCGAGCCACACGCCCCGGCACTTGGGGCACATGTCGAACTCGACCCCGGCGCGCTGCACGGCCTGCATGGAGCCGTCGCAGTTGGGGCACATCAGAAGAGGCATGGTCGTTCGGGTCCCTTGTCCAAAGTGGACGGGTGTTCCCAACGTCAGGTCCGGCACGAGGGGGAGGGAAACCCGGACCCAGACATCGAGAACACCCGATGCGGTCCGACATCACGCGCGCTCTTCGAGAGCGCTGCGCCAGAGGGGCCCGGCCCGCGACTTTGAGATAGGGACGGGTTTTCGGGTTTCAAGGGGGCAAAACCCCCTCAGTCGCTTCGCGACAGCTCCCCCAGAGGGGGAGCATCTTGGCGGTGTAGATCCTCCCCCTCTGGGGGAGGTGGCCCGGAGGGCCGGAGGGGGTCTGCACGGCCTGAAACAAAAAAGGCCCCGGATCGCTCCGGGGCCTTTTCCGATCTCTTGCGAGTTCGACGCGTCTTACGAGGCGTAGAATTCGACGACGAGGTTCGGTTCCATCTTCACCGGATACGGAACTTCCGAGAGTTCCGGAGCGCGGACGAAGGTGGCCGACAGGCCCTTGGCGTCGACCGAGACGTACTCGGCGAAGTCACGCTCGTTCGAGGCGACGGCTTCCAGCACCAGAGCCATGTTGCGCGACTTTTCGCGGACCGCGATCACGTCGCCCGGCTTGCAGCGGTACGACGGGATGTTCACGCGCTTGCCGTTCACGGTCACGTGGCCGTGGTTCACGAACTGGCGGGCGGCGAACACGGTCGGCACGAACTTGGCGCGGTAGACGATGGCGTCCAGGCGCGACTCGAGCAGCGCGATCAGGTTTTCCGAGGTGTTGCCCTTGCGGCGGGCGGCTTCCTCGTAGGTGCGCGAGAATTGCTTCTCGGTCAGGTTGCCGTAGTAGCCCTTCAGCTTTTGCTTGGCGCGCAGCTGCAGGCCGAAGTCCGAAACCTTCTGCTTGCGGCGTTGGCCGTGCTGGCCGGGGCCGTAGGACCGCTGGTTGACCGGCGACTTGGGCCGGCCCCAGAGGTTCTCGCCCATACGGCGATCGATCTTGTACTTGGCGCTATGGCGCTTGGACATAGGTCACTCTTTATATCGATCCGGGCCGGTCCTCCCGAAGGAGGGCGATTGCAACGGCGGCGTCGGGTCATTCCGTCATGAAGCTCGCACCGCGCGGCGAGCCGGCGGCGTGAAGGCGCGGTTTATGACGGAGGGGCGACGGGGAGTCAACGGACGGGACCAGCGCCTGGCCGGATAAATCCGTTGTTTCAGCGGCTTTCCTGCTGGACGAAATCGACTCTCACGCCCGCGCGCCGAGCGGCCTCGACCACGGGAGGGATCGCTGCGTACGGCGTATCGCGATCGGCGACGACGGTCAGTCGCTCGTTCCTGGCCGCCACCCCGACAAAAGCCGCCTCCAGGCCGGCCAGCGTGACGGGCCGTCCGTCCAGGCTATAGCGCCCCTCCGCCTCCACCGCGAGCCAGGCCC
This sequence comes from Caulobacter hibisci, assembly GCF_016135805.1. GTDB lineage: Bacteria > Pseudomonadota > Alphaproteobacteria > Caulobacterales > Caulobacteraceae > Caulobacter > Caulobacter hibisci. The sequence continues at coordinate 63,749 of NZ_JADWOX010000015.1, read as the reverse complement.
GGTCCGGAGGAATCCCGCAACCGAGATAGACGCCCGCAAGCTCCACCCGGGTCGCGCTCTCGGCGCCGCCGGCCAGGCTCACCGCGCCGGCAAACACCGCCAGCAACACCCCGACCAGCGGCGCCAGGTTGGGCGTGGCCATCGGCTTGCCCTCGAAACGTCCCGCCAGCCGCGCCATCAGTGGATCTCCTCGTTGAGGAAGTTGGCTTTCAGGCCGGCGTCGTCGAGGGCCCTCACCACCGCGGCGACGGTCTCGTACCGCACCTCGGCGTCGGCCCGCAGGGAGACGCCCGCCAGCCCATGGATCCTTGCCTCGCGGATGGCGTCGGCGACGGCCTCGGCGTGGCTTGGTTCGCGCGTCGCGCCCAGATAGACCTCGCCGTTCTGCTGGAAGGAAAGGTAGACCCTAGACGGAACCTGGGCGCCGGGCGGCATCAGCGAGCACACGTCGACATGGAGGTTCACGGCCTTGTCGAGCCCGACCGAGGTGGCGGTCACCACCGTGAATACGGCCAGCAGCACGCCGATCAACGGCGCCATGTTGGGCGTCGCCATCGGCTTGTCGCTCAGCCGTCCCGCCAGTCGCTGGGCCATCCGCGCCTCTCTCTCGAAGCGAGAGTGGCGCGGCGGCAAGAGACTGACAAGCGTAATTTACGGCCGTTGCAGCGGATTGCGCACGCGGACCCGGTCGCTGCGCTGCACGCCCAGGCCGTCGAGGTCGAAGCGCACCTCCTTGCCCTCCGGCACGAGCGCCCGGCACAGGTCGGGACGTTCACGCGTCAGGGTGACGGCGACGACGGAGTCGCGGCGGTTGGCTTCGACCTTGAAGTCCTCGGCCTTGGTGCAGCCGTTCGACGACACGCGGGCCACCAGTTCGCCCTTCTCCAGGCCGACGGCGTAGATAGACTCCAGCTCGTCGCTGTCGTTGATCTTGACGGTGACGTCGCGCTTTCCGCCGCCGTGATCGGCGTCGATGATGACGCAGGCCGAGGTCGACAGGCCCGCGGCCATCACCAGGGCCAGGACGGCCAGTTTCTTCTGCATGTTCTTGAACCCCTCAGCGGCCGAACTTGGCCTTGGCGGAGAGGAGCGTTTCGCGGCTGAACCCGGGATGAATTACCGAAAGTTCACAACCGGGCGGCGTGCCAGGCGATGTGGTCGCCGATGAACGTCGCGATGAAGAAGTAGCTGTGGTCGTAGCCTTCCTGGCGGCGGACGGTCACCTTCAGCCGGGCCTCGGCGCCGGCTTCCTCCAGCAGTTGCGGCTTCAGCTGGTTTTCCAGGAAGTTGTCGGCCAAGCCCTGGTCGACCAGGATTTCGTCGAAGGCTTCGCCGAAGCCGTCCGCGATCAGGGCGCAGGCGTCGTGGGCTCGCCAGGCGGCGCGATCGGGGCCGAGATAGGCGGTCAGGGCCTTGTCGCCCCACGGGCAGTTCAGCGGCGAGACGATCGGCGAGAAGGCGCTGACCGACTTGAAGAGCTGAGGATTGCGCAGGGCGATCGTCAGGGCGCCGTGACCGCCCATCGAATGGCCGAAGATCCCCCGCCGCGCCGGGTCCAGCGGGAAGGCGCCGTCGACGGCCTGCAGCAGGTCCTTGGTGACGTAGGAGTACATGTTGAAGTGCGGCGCCCACGGCTGTTCCGTGGCGTCGACATAGAAGCCCGCGCCTTGGCCCAGGTCATAGGCCGGATCGTCGGCGACGCCCTCCCCGCGCGGGCTGGTGTCGGGCGCGACGATGGCCACGCCGTGCCTGGCGGCCCACGCATAGGCCCCGGCCTTGGTGGTGAAGTTGTCCTCGGTGCAGGTCAGGCCCGACAGCCAGACGAGATAGGGAAACGGCCCCTCCCCGTCCGGCGTCCAGACGGTGAACTTCATCGGCGTGCCGGTGCTGGCGCTGTCGTGCCGGCCGTAGCGCAGGGTCCCGCCCTGGGTGCGGTGGGTGGCGAGGATTTCGACGGTCGTCATGGCGGCTACCTGAACGATCCTTCTCCCCTTGCGGGAGAAGGTGGCCTGCGAAGCAGGTCGGATGAGGGGTCGCGCCGGCCTGGACCGTGCGCGGCTGAACGCGCCTTCAACCCCTCATCCGTCGCCTGCGGCGACACCTTCTCCCGCAAGGGGAGAAGGGAAAGGACTTAGAACGTCACCACGGTCCGGATGCTCTCGCCCGCGTGCATCAGGTCGAACGCCTCGTTGATGCGTTCCAGCGGCAGGACGTGGGTGATCATCGGGTCGATCTGGATCTTGCCGTCCATGTACCAGTCGACGATCTTGGGCGTGTCGGTGCGGCCGCGCGCGCCGCCGAAGGCCGTGCCCTTCCAGACCCGGCCGGTGACCAGCTGGAACGGACGCGTGGCGATCTCCTTGCCGGCCTCGGCCACGCCGATGATGATGCTCTCGCCCCAGCCGCGATGGCAGGCTTCCAGCGCCTGGCGCATGACCGTGGTGTTGCCGGTGGCGTCGAAGGTGTAGTCCGCGCCGCCGTCGGTCAGGGCCACTAAGTGGGCGACCAGATCGCCCGAGACGTCCTTCGGATTGACGAAGTGGGTCATGCCGAACTTGCGGCCCCATTCCTCGCGGTCCGGGTTCAGATCGACGCCGACGATCATGTTGGCGCCGACCAGCTTCAGGCCCTGGATGACGTTGAGGCCGATGCCGCCCAGGCCGAAGACGATGGCGTTGGCGCCCGGCTCGACCTTGGCGGTGTTGGTCACCGCGCCGACGCCCGTGGTCACGCCGCAGCCGCAGTAGCAGGCGGTCTTGAACGGGGCGTCCTTGCGGATGCGGGCCACGGCGATCTCGGGCAGCACGGTGTAGTTCGAGAAGGTCGAGCAGCCCATGTAGTGGTGGATGGTCTGGCCCTTGTAGGAAAACCGGCTCGTGCCATCGGGCATCAGCCCCTTGCCCTGGGTGGCGCGGATGGCCGTGCAGAGGTTGGTCTTGCCCGAGAGGCAGCTTTTGCACTGGCGGCATTCGGGCGTGTAGAGCGGGATCACGTGGTCGCCGACCGCCAGGCTGGTGACGCCGGCCCCGACCTCGACCACCACGCCCGCGCCTTCGTGACCCAGGATCGAGGGGAACAGGCCCTCGGAGTCCAGGCCGTCCAGGGTGTAGGCGTCGGTGTGGCAGACGCCCGTGGCCTTGATCTCGATCAGGACCTCGCCGGCCTTGGGCCCTTCCAGGTCGACCTCGACGATCTCCAGCGGCTTCTTGGCTTCGAAAGCGACGGCGGCGCGGGTCTTCATCTCAAGGGCTCCGATCAGATCTTGGCTGCTGTGGTACGCCGATGCGGGCGCGGCGATAATCCCAATTGATGCAAAACATTGTTGCCCATCAGGGACAATGGGCGCACCACCGCCGCCATGAGCGCCTGGGACGGGATCGACGAATTCGTGGCCACGGCCGAGGCCGAGAGCTTCTCCCAGGCCGCGCGACGGTTGGGCCTTTCCACGTCGGGCGTCAGCCGCGAGGTGGCGCGGCTGGAGGAGCGGCTGCAGACCCGCCTGCTCTATCGCACCACCCGCCGGGTCAGCCTGACCGACGCCGGGCGGGCTTTCCTGGCCCGCTGCCGCCAACTGATCCATGATCGCGACGAGGCCTTGGCCGCCGTTGGCGAGGAGGACGGCGAGGTCAAAGGCCTGCTGCGGATGACCTGCTCGTCGGCCTATGGCGAGCGTTACGTCGTGCCGGCCGTCAACGCCTTCGCCCTGGCCCACCCCAAGCTGTCGGTGCACATCGAGCTGGACGACGCGGTGCGCGACATCGTCAGCGAGGGCTTTGATCTCGCCATCCGCTTCGGCCGCCTGACCGACAGCCGCCTGATCGCCAAGCGCCTGGCCTCGCGCACCCGCCGCCTGTGCGCGGCGCCGAGCTATCTGGCGCGAGCCGGCACGCCGACGACGATCGCCGACCTGGAGGCCCACGCCGGCGTGCTGGGCGCGACCGACGCCTGGCCGCTGCGGGAGGGCGAACGCGAGATCGTCTTCAAGCCGCAGGGCCGCTTTCGCTGCAACAGCGGCCAAGCGGTGCTGGATGCGGCCCTGCAAGGCCTGGGCGTCTGCCAGCTGCCGAACTTCTACGTCGATCCTGCCATCGCCGACGGCCGGCTAGTCCCACTGCTGGAAGCGCACAACCCCGCCGACGAGGGCGTTTGGGCCGTCTATCCGCACCTGCGCCTGCTGCCGGCCAAGGTTCGGCTCTTGGTGGAGCATCTGGAGCATAATCTCGGATAGCCCCCTTCCCCCTTGATGGGGGAAGGGTCGGGGATGGGGGTGGTTGCAGAGCCGGCCGTGACGCGCGGTATCAACGCCCTAGTCACCCCCCCTGCCTCTCCCCCATCAAGGGGGAGGGGTCGCGCGGGAATCCCCTAGAACACCTTCCGTAAACCGGCCCGCACCGTTCGCCCGGCGGGATCCATGTAGTCCTTGCGATAGGCCTTTGGCGTCTCGCCCTTGTCGTTGCGCACCACCTGCTTGGTGTCGAACAGGTTGTCGACGCCGAGGGTCAGGCGCGAGCCGCGCAGCCAGCCGTAGCGCTTGGTCCAGTCCTTGTTGACGTCCAAATCCAGGTAGCCTTGCAGGCCCAACGTCGGCAGGTCGGAGAAATAGAGGTCGTCGCCGCGCGTGCCGCCGTCCACCCAGGTCGAAGACCGCCAGCTGCCGCGCAGGGTGGCCCCCATGCCGCTGCGCGACAGCTGGGCCTGGGCGTAGATTTCGTGCCGCGGCGTGCCGCCCCGGCGGCCCAGCGAGGCGCCGTCCAGCAGGTCGAGCGGAGCCAGGCCCTTACGGATCACCACCTCGTCCTTCACCCGCCAGGTGTGATTGACCGAGACCTGCAAGCGGGTCTGGCCCGGCGGGACGGCGCCGCCGCCGGTGCGCATCGTCATGCCGCCGCCGCTGACCTGGATGCCGCCGCCGGGGCGTGGACCGCTCGCAGCGCCGCCGGCGGGACTCGTGGGACCACGCGGACCGGCGGCCGGGGCTGCGGTAGTCGGCGCGGCCCCCGGCTTGGGTCCGGCGGCCGGCGCGGGCGGGCCGCCCCAGCGCAGGTTGTAGTTCAGCCCCCAGCGAAGGATCTGGTTGTCGGCATGGGCGAAGTTCACTGGCCGGCTGTCGACCGATAGCAGCCGGCCGATCTTGTTCGGATAGTCGGGATCCGTCTCCGGCACCACCTCGCGCACGAAGCGCGACGGGAAGGCCGATTCCAGCTCCGGCGAGATCGACGGGAACGAGGCGATCTGGTCGTCGATGCGGCTGGCCGTGTAGTTGCCCCAGACGAAGAGGTCGCGTTTCTCGAACGGCTTGTAGAAGAAGTTCAGCTTCACGACCTGGCGGCTGTCGGGCTTCAGGTTCGGATTGCCGCCCTCGATGCGGGTGACCGCCACGGTGTCGCCGGTGGCGAAGTCGTACATCGAGACGTTGGGGGTCAGGACCTGCGGGTCATTGACCTGCTGGGGCGTCGGCTCGCCCTCCTCGGTGCTGTAGTTCAGGCCCAGGCTGACGCCCTTGATCGGCTGCCACGACACCCCGCCGCCGACGGTGACCAGGCCGCCGATGTCGGAGAACCGCTCGTACAGCCCGTTGCCGTTCAGCGACACCGAGCCCAGGAAGCCCAGACGCCCCTCGCCGCGCTCGAGCAGCGGCAGGTCGAAGCTGGCCGAGGCGGTGGCGCGGTCGCGGGTCAGGTCGCGCTGGGCCGGCACGCCGGAGCGGACACTGTCTGCCTCGACCTTGCGGCTGTCGAACCCGCTCTTGACGGTGGCCCGCAGGCGACCGGCCGGCAGCTGCAGCAGCGAGCCGGCGGCCGTGAACTCGGCCTTGGCGTTGGTGGTGACAGAGTCGGCCGTGTCCTGGGCGGCGTAGCGCAGCAGGCTCGCCGGAACCGCGCCGAACGGATCGACGGCCGGGTCGCCGGCCTTGACCGCCGCGGCGTAGGCGGTCGTGTCCAGCCCGCGGCCGGTGCGGGTGGCGCTGTCGGTCATGTCGAAATTGCCCGAGGCGGTCCAGCGCCAGCCGGCCAGCATGCCCAGGGCGGTCGCGGCCAGCTCGACCTTGTCGGTGTCGACCTTGCGGCGCAGGGCGTCGGGAGCGTCGATGTAGCGGTAGAGGGTCACGTCCTCGGCGAAGGGCGAGAACGGATTGTCGGACGTCAGCTCCAGCTTCACGCCCGGCAGGCCCAGATAGCTGACGCGGCTGGTGCTCTCCAGATTGCCGCTGACCGAGACCGTGGTCTTGCCGAAGTTGCGGCTGTAGGCGCCCTGGATCGCGCCCTCCTCGCCACGCGGCAACAGGGTGCGCGATGCGGTCAGGTCGTCGGCGGCCGTGATGTTGGCGCCCGCGACGAAGTCGGCCAGCGACGCCGTTCCGCCCGCCAGGCCCACTGGGACCGAGGCCATGGTCACGCTCGTGCCGGCCAGGGCCGACAGGGCCGGGTCGATCTGTCCGTCCGTGCGCTTGCCGAAGATGTTGCCCTGGAGGTCGTAGGGCGTGCTGACGCTGCGCTCGACGTCACGCTCCTGCTCGTACAGCGGGGTCTCGCGGCGATAGCGGGCGTTGATGGTCCAGCGCGCGTCGGCGTCGACCTTGAACTGGCCGCCGCGCTGCTCGGAGAAGGTGCGGCCGCCCTCGGTGGCCCAGCGCCGCTCATCCTCGAGGGTCCGCTGGCTGAAATCCTTCTTGAGGACGAAGTTCAGCACCTTCTGGTCGGCGCGATAGCCGTAGGCCAGGGCCTTTTCCTCGGGATAGATCTCGGCCTTCAGCACCGCCTCGGGCGGTATGCCGCTCATCTCCTGCGGACCGGAAATCCGCTGGCCGTTGATCAGGATGATCGGCGGCTCGTCGCCGCCCCGGCCCCGCGCCGACACCGTCAGGGGCGCCAGGGCGGTGACCAGTTCGGCCAGGCTGCCCGCGCCATAGGCCTGGATGTCGGCCTCGTCGAGCACCTGCTCGGGCTCGATCGTTCCCTCGGTCTTGCCGCGCGGCGCGGCGTCGACGGTGACGCCGGAGACGGCGTCGGTGTCGTTAGAAGTGGTTTCGGCGGGCACGGTCTCGGCAGGCGCCGTCGCCGCGGCGGGCGTGGCGACCGAGGTCGCGGAAGACTTGGCGTCTGAAGACTTGGCGTCGGGCGATGTCGTCTCGGCGCCGGCCGGCTCGGCCAGCTTGGTCTCGCCCGGTTGCAAGCCGGCCACGGCCAGGGCGGCCGCGAAGCCGTGCAGCAGCATTCCACCCAGCGCCATGACCCACTCCCCGCACAGGCCCCGCGCTCAACCGCCGGATGCCAACCACAACCAAACCTTGGCCATGGATTTAGGCTGGATAGCGGCGTTTTCGCGGTTGCGAAAATTAAAGCCCTGTAAGGTGGGAAACCGGTTTCTCAACTCCCGAAAGGTGGGAGTTCCTAGTCTTCCTTGGCGGCCTTCTGGGCCAGCTTGGCCAGCACCCGGCCACGTCCCTTCGACAGGGCGGTGATCACGCCGCGGAAGGTGCGAACCTCCTGGTCGGTCAGGCGGGCGCGAGCCAGCGGGACGCGCAGGTTGCGCACCATCGACGGTTTCTTCTCGGGCGGATGGTAGAAGCCGGCCTTGTCGAGCTCACCCTCCAGGTGCTCGTAGAGGCCCATCATCGCCGCCTGGTCGGCCGGCCCCTCGACGTTCAGCTCGAACTTCTTCCAGGGGCGGTCGTCGACCGTCATCTTCCATTCGTAGGCGTTGATCGACACCGCCTGGGCCAGGTTCAGCGAGCGGAAGCGCTCGTCGATCGGAATCGAGACGATGGCCTGGCACAGGGCGATGTCGTCGGTCTCCAGCCCGGCGCGCTCGCCGCCGAACAGCAGGCCGACCTTGCGGCCCTGATCGACTTCCTCGGCCAGATGGCCTGCGGACTCGCGCGGAGTGTAGACCGGCAGGCGCGTCTCGCGCGGTCGGGCCGTGGTGGCGTAGACCAGATGCAGGTCGGCGATGGCCTCGGCGAGGGTGTCGAACACCTTGGCGTCGTCCAGCGGCCAGTTGGCGCCTGAGGCGCTGGCCCAGGCCCGCTCTTGCGGCCAGCCATCGCGCGGATTGACCAGCCGCAGCTCGTAGAGGCCGAAATTGGCCATCACCCGGGCCACCGAGCCGATGTTCTCGGCCAGTTGCGGGGCGTTGAGGATCACGCACGGCGGCGTGCGGACGATGTCTTGCGAAGGCGTGTCGGCGGTCATCCCGTCCCTTTGCCGCCGCCGTGCGCCTCCACGCAAGTCCGAACCGCGTTCTGGCGCGTTTAGCCCCGGTCACGCTTGTTACCCTGGGAGCTTCCCGCCCTATGCATCGCCGCGCCCTGCTCGCCGCCTTAGCCGCCCCGGCCCTGCCTGGGATGCTGTCGGCCTGCCGCGAGCCGCCCCTGGCCGGACAGGACGACCCGACCCTGGACGCCAAGGTCCTGAACCGGCAGCTCCAGGCCCTGGCCGAACGCGCCCGCCCCGGCGTGCTGGGCGTCGCCGTCCAGGACCTGACCACCGCCCAGCGCGCCGCCGTGGCCGGCGACCAGTCCTTTCCGATGGAGGGCGCCTGGAAGGCGATCCTGGGGGCGGCGGTGCTGGCCGAGGCCGAAGCCAAGGCCTTGTCGCTGGACGACGTCCTGGCCGTCGCCGACGTCGACCTGTCGCCGCCGCCCAGCGGCGTTGCCGACGCCTGGCCCGGCCGCGACCGCTACACGATCGAGGAACTGCTCAAGCGCGCGGTGGCCCTGGGCGACAACACCGCCGCCGACGTGCTGATGAAGCGGATCGGCGGTCCGGGCGCGCTCACGGCATGGCTGGAGCTGCGCAAGGTCGACGAGATTCGCCTCGATCGCTACGCCCGCCAATTTCTGCCGGAGCGGACGGGCACGGCCTCGTTCCGCGCCGACTGGAAGGGCCAGGCCTGGCGCAAGGCGGTGCTGGCCACGCCTCCGGGCCGGCGGCAGGCGGCCCAGCGGCTCTACCTGACCGATCCGCGCGACACCGCCACGCCGCTCGGCGCCGTGCGCTTCCTCGAGGCCCTCAACCAGTTTGAACTGACCAGCCAGGACGGCCGCCGCCGACTGCTGCGGCTTATGGAAGCCGCCGCCGGCGATCGCCTGCGCCCCGCCCTGCCCGACGGCGCGCGGCTGGCGACCCTGACCTCGTGGACGCCCTACGATCTGGGCCTCTGCGCCGCCGACAGCACCCTCGCCCTGGTCCGCCTGAAGGACGGCCGCCGCTTCGCCCTGGCCATCTTCCTCAAGGCCTCGCCGCTGGAGGACGAGAACCGGACGGCCCTCGTGGTCGAGGTCGCAAGGACGGTGCTGAAGATGGCGGCGAAGGCGTAGGGGGAGCATTGGCCGCCAGCTTCACCCCGCCGCGCTGGCTCTCGTCGTCACCCGCGTGCGCGCGCCGGCCAGGGCCTGGACCAGCAGGCCGGGATTGAGCGGCTTGGCCACGTGCAGGTCGGCGCCGGCGGCGTGGGCGGCGGCGACGTGCTCGTCCATGGCGTTGGCGGTCAGCATGATGACCAGCGTCCGCCGCGCGCCCGAGGCCGCCTCGCGGGCGCGGATGGCGCGGGTGGCGCTCAGGCCGTCCATCACCGGCATCTGCATGTCCATCAGCACCGCGTCGAACGGCTGATCCTCCAGCGCCCGCAGCGCCGCCTCGCCGTCCTCGACCATGGTCAGGTCGACGCCGAACGGCTCGAGCACGATCTCGACGACCTTGCGGTTGCCCGGATGGTCCTCGGCCACCAGCACCCGCAGGCCCTCCAGCGACACTGGCCCGTCGTCGTCCTCGTCGTCGTGGCCCAGGCTGGCGGTCGAGGGCTGCAGCGGCAGGTCGACGATGAAGGTCGCGCCCCGGCCGGTCACCGCCCGGGCGTCGATCGCCCCGCCCATCATCTCGGCCAGGGCCGCGCAGATCGACAGGCCCAGGCCCGTGCCGCCGAACTGGCGGGTGATCGACTGGTCGGCCTGGACGAAGCGCTTGAACAGGCGCTCGCGCACGGCGTCGTCGAAGCCGACCCCGGTGTCGCTGACGCTGAACCGCACCACGTCGCCGATCCGCTCGACCGACAGGTCCACCCCGCCGACGCTGGTGAACTTCACCGCATTGCCCAGCAGGTTCGAGAGGATCTGGCTGATCCTTCCGGCGTCGCCGTCGTAGCGTCCCGCCGCCTCGGGCGACACCGACCACGAGAAGGCCAAGCCCTTCGCTTCAGCAGAAGCCCGGTGCAGTTCGGCCATGCCGGCGACCAGGGTCTCCAGCTCGAAGGGCGCGAAAGTCATCTGGAACTGGCCGGCCTCGATCTTGGAGACGTCCAGGATGTCGCCCAGCACCTGCTCCAGCAGACGCCCCGACGAGGCCACCAGGGCGGCAAGCTCGCGGCGGCGGGCCGGATCATTCTCCTCGGCCAGGCGGTCGCCGACGGCGATGACGCCGTTCAGCGGCGTGCGCAGTTCGTGGCTCATATTGGCCAGGAACACCGACTTGGCCTGGTTGGCCTTTTCCAGCTCCCGGGTGCGGTCGGCCACCCGGTCCTCCAGCGAGCGCAGCAGCTCGTCATGCACCTCGCGCTGCTTGCGCAGCTCGCGGGCCAGACCGCCGATCTCGTCGCCGCGGTCCTCGATGCGGCCGGCGGCGGCGGCGTCGTCCTCGCGATGGGCCCGGGCCAGGGCGCGCAGGGGCGAGACCACCTCGCGGGCCATCAGGCGGTGCATCAGCACGAGCTGGACGACCATGCCGATCACGCCGAACAGCAGCACCCAGGACGCGGTCTTGACCGCGTTCCAGACGATCTGGTCCGAGCGGAAGGTCATCAGGAAGTACCAGTCGGGCTCCTTCATCCGCCCATAGGCCACCACCCGGTCGCCGGTCTTGTCGCGCAGGGCCCCGACGTCGCCGCCGTTGCGGCGGATCTGGGCCATCAGGTCGGCCACGTGCTCGCTGGACTGCACCCGCGCCAGCCGGGCGGCGTCGACCACCCCGTCCTTGGCCAGGCCGGGGGCCGAGATCAGCTCGCCGTCCGACGAGACGATCAGGTTCTGGCCGCCCGGCAGGGCGTCGCCCACCGCCCGCAGCAGGAAGGAGTCCAGCGACAGGCTGGTGCCCCAGGCGCCGACATGCCGACCGCCCATGTCGAACGGCGTCAGGCAGGCGGCGTTCAGCCCGCGCCCGCTGGGGTTGGAGATCAGCTTGCGCAGCTTGGTGCACTTCATCACCCGCTGCGGATTGACCGCCGGCAAGGTCAGCTGGGTCATCTCCTCCTTGGAGATGTCGAGGTTCGGCGGGGCGTCCTGGCGGTAATAGAGCAGACGGTCCTTGCGCTTGGGACCAAACATCACGAGCCGGGTGTCGGGCGTGAAGAAGTAGAAGTTGTCGTAGTGGCCGATCTCGGTCTCGCCGGCGTTGGCGACGACCTCCATGGCCGCGACCATCAGGGCCTTGTCCTCGCGGGTGAGCTCGGCGGCGCGGGGCACGAAGCCGCCGATGCCGTAGACATAGTGGTTGCCCGTGCGGCCGCCGTCATAGAGCCGCGCGGCGGTGCGGCGCGTGCCGTCGCCATGGTCGGGGAACAGCAGGTCGAACTGCTCGTCGATGCCCGGTTCGACATCCCGCAGCCGGCGCAGCAGGGCCAGGCTTGAGGCGTCGTGCACCTTGACCAGGTCGGAGAACAATCGGTCCTCGGTCTTCACCCGCTCGCCGACATATTCGGCCAGGTGACGCATCTGAGTCTCGGCCGCGCTCTGCTGGACGAAGAAGAAAGTGACCGCCGTGACCAGGCCCGTGACCGCGATCGACAGCACGGCGGCGAAGGCCAGGAGTCGGCGCGCCAGGGGCGATCGCACATCCGTATGGCGCCACAGGCTGCTCACGCCTCTCCCCCAAGACGGCCCGTCGGGGCCTTCCAGCATAATCTCAACCCATTAGGGCGGAGCGCGCCGGATGTCGCCTGTGGTGGAATGCCGCGCTTGGTCGAGAGACGAACTCACGCAGCCTTTCCCCAGGGGCCGCAACAGTCTATAGGGCTCGCCGTCCGCGCCACGTTCCGGCCCTGTGCGCCGAGCGTCAGAGCGCGCCACCGCGAGAGGAAGACCCCGCAATGGCCAAGATTAAAGTCGCCAATCCCGTCGTCGACATGGACGGCGACGAAATGACCCGGATCATCTGGAAGCTCATCAAGGATAAGCTGATCTTCCCGTATCTGGACCTGGAACTCGACTATTTCGACCTGTCGGTCGAGAACCGCGACGCCACCGACGACCAGGTGACCATCGACGCGGCCAACGCGACGAAGAAGCACGGCGTGGCCGTGAAGTGCGCCACCATCACCCCCGACGAGCAACGCGTCGAGGAATTCAGCCTCAAGAAGATGTGGAAGTCGCCGAACGGCACGATCCGCAACATCCTGGGCGGCGTCATCTTCCGCGAGCCGATCATCTGCCAGAACGTGCCGCGCCTGGTGCCGGGCTGGACCCAGCCGATCATCGTCGGCCGTCACGCCTTCGGCGACCAGTACCGCGCCACCGACTTCAAGTTCCCGGGCAAGGGCACCCTGTCGATCAAGTTCGTCGGTGAAGACGGCGAGACCATCGAGCACGAAGTCTTCAAGGCTCCGGACGCCGGCGTCGCCATGGCGATGTACAACCTCGACGACTCGATCCGCGACTTCGCCCGCGCCTCGTTCGCCTACGGCCTGAACCGCGGCTACCCGGTCTACCTCTCCACGAAGAACACGATCCTCAAGGCCTATGACGGCCGCTTCAAGGACATCTTCCAGGAGATCTTCGACGCCGAATACGCCGACCAGTTCAAGGCCAAGGGCATCCACTACGAGCACCGCCTGATCGACGACATGGTCGCCTCGGCGCTGAAGTGGTCGGGCGGCTACGTCTGGGCCTGCAAGAACTACGACGGCGACGTGCAGTCGGACATCGTCGCCCAGGGCTTCGGCTCGCTGGGCCTGATGACCTCGGTGCTGATGACCCCGGACGGCAAGACGGTGGAAGCCGAAGCCGCCCACGGCACCGTCACCCGCCACTACCGCCAGCACCAGAAGGGCGAGTCGACCTCGACCAACTCGATCGCCTCGATCTTCGCCTGGACCCGTGGCCTGGCCCACCGCGCCAAGCTCGACGACAACGCCGAGCTGGCCGCCTTCGCCGCCACCCTGGAAAAGGTCTGCATCGACACCGTCGAAAGCGGCTTCATGACCAAGGACCTGGCCCTGCTCGTCGGCGACAAGCAAGGCTGGCTGACCACCGAAGGCTTCCTCGACAAGATCGACGAGAACCTGAAGAAGGCCATGGCCGCCTAAGGCGACCACCCTTCCGGAAGACAGAAGGCCCTCCCCTCGCGGGAGGGCCTTTTTCTTTGGGCGAACCGGCGCGCGGGGTGCTACAGGCCCCCGCCTCCCCCTCGACGATCAAGAAAGCTGGCGATGTTTCAACCGGGCGCGACCTTCAAGGACAACCTTCAGCAGCTGCCGGCCATCGACGGCGTGCAACGCATCGACCTGATCGACGCCGAAGGAAACGTGGTCGCCAGCATCGAGAACCAGCCGGGCAAGAAGGGCTCTGTCGCCGTCTACCAGCACCTGAAGCAGGCCTTCGGCGCCCTCGACGCCAAGGCCGCCGAACACGGCCTGGCCGTCTTCGCCGAGCACACGGCCGACGCCCGCGAAAATCACGGCGCCCACCCCAATGTCGATCGCCTGATCGAGATCGCCGCCGGCGGCGGCCCGCTGAGCATCGAGATCGTCGCCGCCGGCTGACGCGCCCCGTTAGCCCCGGTGACCGCATCGGGGCGCAGCTCGCCACGATCCTGACGCGGCGGCGTGCTCACCTGCACGCTGCGCCGGCGTCCCGGCGCTCGTTCCGGACGCGTGATGACGAGACCGTTGATCGACCCGCCGCCCCGCAGGCGCGCTTCTCGCGCGACGAAGCTGGCGGCCGGCCTGGTCAGCGTCGGCGCCCATGCGGCGGTGCTGGCGGCGGTGCTGCTGGCCCAGCCGGAGCCGCGTCCGCCCGAGGTCGAGCCGATCGCGGTCGACCTGATCCAGCCGCCCCCTCCTCCGCCGCCCGAGCCGGAACCCAAGCCGCCGGCCCTGGAGCCGAAGCTCGAGCCCACCCCCGCCCGGCCGCCCTCGCCCGCACCGCCCAAGCCTGATCCCAAGCCGCCGACCCGCACGGCCCGTCCGGCCGTGCGCCCGCCCGATGTCGAGCCCCTGGCCGCCACGCCCGCCGACACCACGATGATGGCCGCCGAGCTGGGCGAGGCCGATCTGGCCGGCGCCACCACGGTCGGCACGGGCTCGGGCGATGGCGTCGGCGACGGGGCCAGCTGCGACATGGTCCGGCGGCTTCAGGCCGCCTTGCGGCGCAATCCCCGCGTCCGCGCGGCCCTGGCCTCGACCCACGGCGAAGCCGCCGCCTCGGGCAAGGCGGTGCTGGTCTGGAACGGCAAGTGGCTGCAAAGCCCCAACCAGGTCGGCCGCGGCCTGGCCGGCGTGCGCGAAGCGATCATCATGGAGGTCGGTTTCGCTCCGGCCGCCTGTCGCGCCGACCCGATGCGCGGCCTCGTCGTCGTCAGCCTCGCCGACGGCCCCCGCGCGCCGCGCCTGGCCCTGGGCGACGCGGCCTGGCGCTGGTCGGACCTGCTGTTCGCCCCGGGGACGCGGCGGCCCTCTAGAGGATGACGACCTCGCCGTCTTCCTTGGTGAAGCTGACGGGACGGCGCTCCAGCAAGTCGAGCACGACCTCGGAGGGCCGGCACAGCTTCACGCCCTTGGGCGTCATCACGATGGGCCGGTTCACCAGGATCGGCTCAGCGACCATGGCGTCGAGGATGACATCGTCCGACACCCCATCGGCCAACAGACCCAGGGCCTGAGCCGGCGTTCCCTTTTCACGGATCAGGTCCCTGAGAGCCAAGCCGGCCGCGCTCGCCAATTCCCGCAACTGCTCGCGCGTCCAGCCCGCCTCCAGATACGGGATCACCCGCGGCGCGTAGCCGGCCGCCTCGACCATGGCCACGGTATTGCGCGAGGTGCCGCAGGCCGGGTTGTGGAAGATGACGATGGGAAAGTCGCTGTCGCTCATGGAGTCTTGTCCGTCTTGAGAAGCCACCCGAACACCGCCGCCGCCAGCAGGGCGCCGACGATCTGGGCCGCGATGAAGGCCGGGGCGCAGGCGGGCGCGATGCCGGCGAAGCTGTCCGACAGGCTGCGCGCGATCGTCACCGCCGGATTGGCGAACGACGTCGAGGCCGTGAACCAGTAGGCGGCGGTGATGTAGAGCCCCACCGCCATCGGCGTCGCCTCCGGCCGGAAGCGCACGGTCCCCAGGATCGTCGCCACCAGGCCGAAGGTCGCCACCGCCTCGGAAAACACCTGGTCGCCGCCGGCCCGCAGCCTGGTCGAGACCTGAAGGATCGGCTCGCCGAACATCGCGTGCGCGCACCAGACGCCCAGGATCGCGCCCAGGATCTGGACCGGCGGATAGAGCGCCGCCTCGCGCCAGGACAGTTCGCCCCGCAGGGTCGCCACCATCGTCACGGCCGGATTGAAATGCGCGCCGGAGATCGGCCCGAACACCCCGATCAGCACCACCAGCGCCGCGCCGGTGGCCAGGGTGTTGCCGAGCAGGGCGATGGCGACATTGCCGCCCGAAAGCCGCTCGCCCATGATCCCCGATCCGACCACCACCGCCAGCAGCAGGGCCGAGCCCAGAGCTTCCGCCACAAGGCGGCGGGGCAGGTCGAAATGCGCCATCTCAGCAGCAGACCTCGGCCTTGGCGACGATCGCGCTTAAGGGGGCGCAGATCTGGGGCGCGCCGTTGCAGCAGTCCTCCATCAGGAAGCCCAGCAGGCCGCTCATCGCGCCGTAGTCGGCCGAATAGATGATCGACCGACCCTCGCGGCGGGAGGTGATCAGCGCGGCGTTGGCCAGGATGTTGAGGTTGGCCGACAGGCTGTTGGGCAGGACGTCCAGCGTCCGGGCGATGTCGCCCGCCGCGATCCCGACCGGCCCGGCCTTCACCAGCAGGCGAAAGATCGCCAGGCGTCCCTCGTGGCCGAGGGCGGAGAGCATGTTGACAGCGGACTTCGATTCCATATTTCCAATATGATCGAAATAACTGACAGATCAATGACGCCGTTGGAGACGCCCGTGACCGAGTTCCCCGCCCTCGACCCGAAGTTCCTCGCCCAGGTCGATCACGATCGGCTCGCGGTCGTCGCGCCGTCCAGCCATCCGCCGCGGATTCTCCTGCTCTACGGCTCGTTGCGGGAGCGTTCGTTCAGCCGCCTGCTGGTGGAGGAAGCCGCCCGGATCCTCCAAGCCCTGGGTTGCGAGACCCGGATCTTCGATCCTCGCGACCTCCCCTTGCCCGACGCGACCGGCCCTGATCATCCGAAGGTCCAGGAACTGCGGGCGCTGTCGGAATGGTCGGAGGGCCAGGTCTGGTGCAGCCCCGAGCGCCACGGCGCGATCACCGGTGTCATGAAGGCCCAGATCGACTGGATCCCGCTGGAGATCGGCAGCGTGCGCCCCACCCAGGGCAAGACCCTGGCCGTCATGCAGGTCAGCGGCGGCTCCCAGTCGTTCAACGCGGTCAACACCCTGCGCCTGCTGGGCCGCTGGATGCGGATGATCACCATCCCCAACCAGTCGTCGGTGGCCATGGCCTACAAGGAGTTCGACGAGAACGACCGCATGAAGCCGTCCAGCTACTACGAGCGGGTCGTCGATGTGATGGAGGAACTGGTCAAATTCACCCTGCTGACCCGTGACCGGGCCGACTACCTCGTCGACCGCTACAGCGAGCGCAAGTCCAGCGGCATGATCCCCGAGCATGTAGCCCTGGCGGCCGAAGCCATGCGGCACGAGACGGCCTGACCCGCCGCCCCCCTTAGCGCGGCGGCGCATCGATGACGATCAGGCCGTTGGTCGCGACCTTCTCGGCCTCGACCGGCTTCCAGGCCGCCCAGGCCTTGCCGGTCCGGCCCTGCTGCCGGCCGGTCTCGAACAGGCGGGCCATCGAGGCGTCGCTGAAGTCCAGGCTGTTGGCCTCGGCCTCGTCGGGCACGGCGGCGACGCGGAAGGCCAGGCCGTTGCGCTCGGCGAAGGCGGCGTTGGCGGCCAGGTGGGCGCGGGCCTGGGCCTTGCTGGCGCTGTCGTAGGAGCGCTTGAGGATCGCCGTCAGCCTGCCGACGGTCACCGCCTCGCGCCGGCCCAGCTGGCCGTTGACCAGCACCCAGATCGAACCGGCCTGGGCGCGTTCGGCCGGCCGGGTCCACAGCAGCAGGCTCTCGGGCACGGCCAGGAACGGCGTGTTGACCCCGCCGTCGACATGCATCTCCTGGAGGATCCGGCCGTCCTTGGCGCGGCCGGCGATCAGCACCGGCGGGAAGACGCCCGGAATGCTGGCCGAGGCCACCAGCACGTCCTTGAACAGCTTCAGCCCCTGCGGTCCGCCCTGCTTGGCGATCAGGCCCATGTCCCAGATCACCGTCTCCTGGCTGTCGAGATTGGTGGTCGCCACCAGCAGCCGCCGGCCCTTGTCGTGCTCGACGGCGACGGCGGCCAGCAGCTCCGGAGTCACCGCCTTGTCGACCAGCTTGCACAGGGCCGAGCTGCTGTAGAGGCTGGGCGAGGCGAAGGTGGCCAGCTGCCGCCAGGCCAGGATGTCCTTGGCCCCGCCGTCGGAATAGGCGGCCGCCAGCTGCGGGTCCCAGGCCTTGCCGAGGAAGGCGAACGGCGCGGCCAGGGCGCCGGTGCTGACCCCGGTGACGATCCGGAAGTCCGGCCGCTGGCCGCTCTCGGTCCAGCCCACGAGGACACCGGCTCCGTAGGCCCCGTTGGCCCCGCCGCCCGACAGGGCCAGGATCGCGGTCGGCCCCTCGCCCGGCTCGCCCATGATCTGGCGTTCGAGCAGCCGCACCGGGGCGGCGTCGCTGGCGACGATGCGCGGATCGGCGGTCGGGATCACCGCGCCGGGCGCCAGCCGCACCACCCCCTCGGGCGGCCGGGACATCGTCCCGCAGGCGGTCAGCAGCAGGGCGGCGGCCAGGGCCGCGGCGCGAAGAATGGGGGTCAAGCGATCACCTTGAGCGTCTGTCGAAATCGGACAGACGCAGCAACGCGCGACCGGCGCTCAGGTTGGCTCAGCTTGCCGTTACGGAACGCGAAAAACCTTGCGGGGCCTGGGGCCTAGCCGTCGTCTTGCGGCCAGGGTCCGAGCTCCTGCACCACCCGGCCGGCGCCCTCGGCCCCGCCGAGCACCTCGGTGAAGGCGCGGCTGGTGATGAACTGCAGACCCACCTGGCCGTCGCCCTGCCAGACCATGCGGGTGAGATGGACCAGCCGGCGCGCCGGATCGACCAGATGCAGCGGCCGGGCCTCCGGCGACAGCTCCGGCCCGGCGATCCGCGCCCCGCCCTTGGCGATGTCGATCAGCCGGCAGCGCAGCGGCTCGCCCGCCACCACGAGGTAGGCCTTGCGCGAGGCGGGGTAGCGGCGATAGGCGCGCTTTTCCGATCCCTGAGCGTCGATCTGGGTCATGTCGGCGACTCTACACCCGTCTTCGTGAACACAGCTTTGCTATCGCGAACTCGGCGCGAGCCTAGGGGGCGCGGGACCGGCGGGGCAAGGCGGGAAGGCGTGCGATCCCCAGGAAGATCGCAACTGACCTGAAACGAGAATTTCTCCGCCAGCGGACGGCGCCGTCAGGCCAGCTTCGAGTGCCTGCGCGAATAGCCGAAGTACATGACGCAGGCCGCCGCCGCCCAGGCGCCGAACAGGGCGAAGGTGTCCCAAGGCAGGCCGGCGATCAGGTAGAGGCAGAAGGCGACGCTGGCGACCGGCAGCACCGGATAGAGCGGAACCTTGTAGCCGCGCGGCAGGTCCGGCCGGGTGCGACGCAGGATGATCACCCCGGCCGAGACGATGGCGAAGGCGATCAGCGTGCCCATGCTGGTCAGGTTGACCAGCACGTCCAGCGGCACGAAAGCGGCCAGGAAGGCGATGAAGGCCGCCACGATCACCGTGTTCCAGACCGGCGTGCGGGTGCGCGGGTCGGTCTTCTGGAAGACGCGGGGCAGCAGGCCGTCGCGGCTCATGGCGAACAGGATCCGGGTCTGGCCGTACATGACCACCAGGGTGACGCTGAAGATCGAGATGATCGCGCCGATGCAGAGGATCAGCGAGGTCCAGCCCGCGCCGGTCAGGTTGCGCAGGATCACGGCGAGACCCGCCTCCTGCCCGGCGAAGGCCGTCCAGGGCTGGGCGCCGACGGCGGCTACGGCGACCAGCACATAGACGGCGGTTACGATCAGCAGGCTGAGCACCACGCCCAGCGGCAGGTTCTTCTTGGGATTCTTGACCTCGTCGCCGGCCGTCGAGACCGCGTCGATGCCGATATAGGAAAAGAAGATCGACGAGGCCGCCGCCCCGATCCCGGCCACGCCCATCGGCGCGAACGGCGTCAGGTTCTCCGAGCGAAAGCCGGTGAAGGCGATGACCACGAAGAACAGCAGCACCAGCAGCTTGGCCACCACCAGCACGGCGTTGATCGTCGCCGACTCCTTGGCCCCGCGCAGCAGCAGCACCATGCACGCGCCCACCAGCACCACGGCCGGCAGGTTGAACACCCCGCCCGCTCCGGGCGGCGCGGCCAGGGCCTCGGGCAGGCGCCACTGGAAGAGGTCGAAGAACAGCTCGTTCAGGTACTGGCCCCAGCCCACGGCGATCGCCGAGGCCGAGACGGCGTACTCCAGCAGCAGGCACGCCCCGACCAGGAAGGCCACGAACTCGCCCAGCGTGGCGTAGGCGTAGGAATAGGACGAGCCCGAGACGGGAATGGTCGAGCCCAGCTCGGCGTAGCACAGGGCCGTCAGGGCCGCGGTGATCCCGGCGATGACGAACGAGACGATGACCGCCGGCCCCGCCAGCGGCACGGCCGTGGTCAGGGCCACGAAGATGCCGGTGCCGATCGTGGCCCCGACGCCCAGCATGGTCAGCTGGAACAGGCCGATCGAGCGGTGCAGGTCGTGGGGATTTTCGCCGCCCTCGGCCGCGATCGCGCCCACGGGCTTGCAGCGGAAAAGATCGGCGAGACGCAGGCCGGCCATGGGCGCTCCGGAAATTCCTCAGGGGCGGCGGGCGCTTAAGGTCCACCGCGAGCGGCGACCCCATAGAGCCCCCGAGCCCTTCAGGAAAGCGGATTCCACCGATGGAACCCTTGCGGCGCGAACGCCCTTGCGGAGAGGGCATGAATGCCCATTCTAGGCGGCGTTAACCGTGCGGGGGCGCAATGACTTTGCAGAAGCGGATCTGGGACCTGATCGTCCTGGCGATCTTCGTGTTCGCCGCCGCCTACGCCACGGCGCCCTGGTTCGCCTTCCGCGCCCTGAAGGCCGCCGCCCAGTACGAGGACGTGCAGGCGATCGGCGAACTGGTCGACTTCCCCGCCGTGCGTCGCAGCCTGACCGGCCAGCTGGACGAGGCCGCCCCGGCCGCCAAGCCCGAAGCCCCGTCGCTGTGGACCAACCCGCTGGGCGTCTTCAAGCGCGCCATCGAGCCGATCGCCCCGCCCGAGCCCAAGGTCGACCGCTACCTGACCGTCCAGGGGATCTCGGCCCTGACCCGCGGCTACGCCCCCGGCGCGGCCCCGCTGTCGCCGCCGCGTCCCGAAACCGTGCTGGCCCGCATGCAGGCCGTGGTCCGCGGCCCCTACCCGACCATCGCCTACTGGGACCCCAACCGCGTCCGCATCGCCGTGCGCCGCCCGGACGCCAAGGACAAGGTGACGGTCTTCTCCTTCCAGCGCCGGGCGCTGTTCGAATGGAAACTGGTCCACATCCGCCTGCCGGGTGACGAGCGGTAGGCGGCTTCCAGCCGGCTTAGCCTCTCCTGAACGGGCGAGGCTCGCCCGACGCGCGCAGACCCTTCCCTCAGGGTTGAGACTGGTGAAGCTTGCGCGCGATCCTGGAGAATCGATCGTGCGTATCCTCGGCGTTCTGGGCTGTATCGCCCTGCTGGTCCTGTCAGCCTGCGAGTCCAAGCCCAAGAAGCCCCTTTCGGGCACGGCCTTCATCGACGAGTTCCACACCCTGTGCCCTCACGAGATGCGGTCGGCGGAGGATGCGACCAAGGCCTTCATCGCGGCGGGCGCGGAGGAGAAACGGCCGATCATCGGGGCTTTCGTCCAGGCTCACGATCCGGCGCCGAACATGCCGGCCTTCACGCGACTGGAGCGCGGGAACGTCCAGTGGTGGTACGACAACGACTACGCCGCCAATATCTTCACGGCCTCCGAGACGCGGCTGCCGGACGGCGGCATGGAGATCCGCTGCAAGGTCCAGGTCCCCACCGGCCAGGGCGAGTTCTTCGACTTCCTCGTGCAGTACGCCAGCGGTTCGCTGCCGGTGAACGTCGCCTTCGCGGACGGCGCGCGGATGCTGCTCTACAAAGACCAGCACGCCGCCAAGGGCGTCTCGGCCTACTACGTGCTGTGGCGCGGCCTGCCCGAGGCGGTCTGGCGCGCCAAGCCGAGCCTGGCCTTGATCTACGTCGTCCGGACCGGACCTCCCCTGCCCGACCCGGTCACCTTCCTCAGCCCCGCGACCACAGCGGTGGCGCGCATGGACCGCTACTGCGACGACCCGGCGTACGAGACGGTGTCGGCCAAGGTCGCCGAGGCCGGCAACGGCCGCCCCGACCCGACGGCCGAGGGCTCGAAGGCGGCCAGGCGTCTAGGCGAGCCCAAGGCCGACACGACCTGGATCATGACCGACGCCGACGAGTGGCGGCTGCACGCCTCGCGGGTCGTCAATCCGAACGCCACGGTCGACGAATGCACGGTGCGCATGGCCGGGCTCGAGACCGCGTCGATGATCGGCGCACTGCTCGACGACAAGGGCCTGGTGCTACACGCCGACAAGACCTCGCGCACCAAGCGCACGCTGGAGTTCCGCGACGAGAAACGCGACCGCATGATCCTCTACCAGGTCGAGCCCGGGCCGGATGATCCGATGAAGAGCCACGACCTCATCGTGATGGATGGCGCGCTCAGCCTGCTGAAGGCCTACGGCAGGTCCTAACCCCGCTCCTCGCAGAACCTGATCCGGTTGCCGAACGGGTCGTGGACCTGCAGCACGTCGCCCCAAGGCTGTTCCTCGACGCCCGGGCGGCCGTACTTGTAGCCCTTGCCGATCAGTTCGGCCTGATAGGCCCGCACGCCGGTCATCGGCACATAGACGGTCGAGCCCGGCGCGGCGTCGCCGTGGTGCTCCGAAAGGTGCAGCACCAGCCCCGACCGCTCGATGCCCATGTAGAGCGGCGTGTCGGGCTCGAAACGGTGCTCGAACAGCACGGAGAAGCCCAGGAAGCCGAGATAGAACTCCCGCGCCTTGACCTCGTCGAAGCTGCGCAGGATCGGGGTGGCGCGGATGAACTGGATGGCGTCGCTCATGGGACCAGCTTGCCGCCTTTCCGGCCCCCTAGGCAACGGCCGGGCGCTGTCACCGAACCGTCAAGCGTCGCTGCTAGGCACGCTCCAACGCCGGGGGGCGTCGTCTGGGGGCCGCATCATGAAATCCTTTGCTTGCGCCGCGTCGCTGCTGGCCCTGCTGGCCGCCGCGCCGGCTGTCGCCGCGCCCGCCGCCTACCGCACGCCCGACACGGCGACGCCCACGGGCGTGACGCTGAACGGCGCCAGCTTCGTCAATCACGGCCTGGTCGGCGCGGGCCGCCTGACCGCGACCGCCCGCGACTTCCTGGGCGACAGCCTGGGCTCGTTCTCGGGCATGGCCGTGACCGCCTGGAGCCGAGCGGCCGATGGCTCCTACACCGGCAAGCTGCTGACCCTGCCCGACCGCGGCCCCAACGGCGTCGGCTCGGTGACCGGCACCACGCCCTACGACAACCGCGTGCACGGCTTCGATGTCACGTTTCGGCCGCTCGCCGCCGGCTATGGCCCGGCCAAGGCCGACCAGCTGACCCTGACGCCCACCGGCGGCTTCGTGCTGAAGGACGACAAGGGTCACCCCTTCACCGGCATGGACCCGGGCGAGGGCGTGGTGTTCTGCGGCAGCGCCGCCTGCCCCAGCGCCATCACCGGCCCCGGGGCCTTCCGCATCAGCCTGGACGGCGAGGCCCTGGCCCGCCTGCCGGACGGCGACTTCTATGTCGGCGACGAATATGCCGCCAACCTCTACAGGTTCGACGCCACGGGCGCGCTGAAGGGCGTGATAGCGCCGGTCGCCGCCGTCCAGCCGCGCAAGGACGGCCGCCCGGCCTTCTCCGGCGAGACCAAGCCCAAGACCGGCCGCCGCATCAACCAGGGCTTCGAGGGCGTCGCGGTTTCGGCCGACGGCAAGCGCCTCTACGCCCTGCTGCAAAGCGCGACGATCCAGGATTCCGGCGAGGGCGACGCCGACCGCGCCGTGACCCGCCTGTTCGTCTACGACATCGAGAAGGACGCCACGCCCGCCGCCCCGATCGCCGAATACGCGCTCGAACTGCCGGTGGTGCGCACCAAGGGCGACGGCGGCGCGCCGAACAAGGTGGCCGCCCAGTCCGAACTGCTGGCCCTGTCCGACCACCAGTTCCTGGTCCTGGCCCGCGACGGCGCGGGTCTCGGCTCCGGCTCGGCCAACCCCACGGTCTATCGCTCGGTGCTGCTGGTCGACATCCAGGGCGCGACCAACCTCGTGGGCGACGCCGCCGACGGCAAGGACGCGGCCATCGCCCCCGGCGGCGCGCTGCCGGCCGGCGTCGTTCCGGCCGCCCAGGCGCAACTGGTCAATCTGGTCGATCCCAAGGGCCCGGCGCGCGTCGGCCTGAACCTCGACAACGCCGCCCCGACCGCCGCCACCCTGCCCGAAAAGATGGAGTCCCTGGCCATCGTCCCGGCGCTCGACCCGGCCGCGCCGAACGACGTCTTCCTGCTGATCGGCAGCGACAACGACTTCCAGACCAAGGACGGCAAGGTCGGCGACCTGGCCTTCGACGCCGCGCCCAAGACGCCCGAAGGCGCGGCGACCGCCGACAACGACAGCCTGGTGCTGGTCTACCGCCTGACCCTGCCGGCCGACCTGGCCGCCCAGCGCCGCTTTTGACCCCGGCGGCGGGCCGGTGGTATCAGCGACCCCGCGTTCTTCGCCGAGGCCCTCGCGCATGACCCCTTCCCCGCTCTTCCAGGCATCCGCCGCGTGCTGAGCCTGATCCTGGAAGTCCTGGCGCGGGCCCTGCCCTTCTTCCTGCTGGTCGGGGCGGGCGTGACCCTGGCGCGGCTGCAGCTGTTCGACGGCCGCATGGCCCAAGGCCTTTCCGCCTACGTCTACTGGATCGGCTTCCCGGCCCTGCTGGTGCACTCCCTGTCGCGCATGGGCCGGCCGGGACACGACCTGACCCTGGGCCTGGCCGCCTATGCCGGCTGCCTGGCGGCGATCATGGCCCTGATGGTCGGCGCGGGTCTGCTCCTGCGCTGGACCCGTGAGGAGCGGGCCGGCACGGCCATGGCCGCCGGCGTCGGCAACAGCGCCTTCCTGGGCCTGCCGGTGGCCGCCGCGGTGTTCGGACCCGAGATCGCCCGCCTGGGCGCGGGGCTGGTGGCGGTCGACTTCGTGCTGGCCACGGCCCTGGGCGTGGCCCTGCTGGGCTGGGCCGGCGGCCGTTCGGTCTGGCGCTCGACCATGCAGGCCTTCCGCAACCCGATCGTCGCCGCCGCCCTGTTCGGCGCGTCCCTGGCCCTGCTGGGCCTGCAACTGCCCGGCGTGCTCGACCGCGCGGTCGGCGCGGCCGCCGCCTCGGGCAGCCCGGTGGCCCTGGTCGCCCTGGGCGTGGTGCTGGCCCTGCCCGTCGAGGGCGACATCCCCGCCCCGCGCTGGAGCCCCGTCGTCGTCGCCGCCATCGCCAAGCTGTTGGTCCTGCCGGCCCTGGTCTGGATCGTCGTCGGCCTGACCCCGGCCCCCGCCGCCTTCCGCCTGGCCGCCACCCTGCTGGCGGCGACCCCGACGGCGGTCAACGTCTTCATCCAGACCCGCGCCTACGCCGTCTTCGCCCGTGGCGGCGCGCGCATCGTCGCCCTGACCACGGTGATCGCCTGCGTCACCCTGTCGGCCACGGCGGTCTGGCTGAAGAGCTAACCCTTTACGCCGGCCGTTCCCGAGCCTTCCCGGACACTGGAACGCTCAGCACCCGACGACCGGGAGGGCGCCCTTCAGTCTAGGCCCTGGCCAAAGCGCTGGCCGCCTTGCCGTCATACTGGCCGCCGAAGTTGGACTTCAGGTGGGCCATGATCGCTCCGACGTTGGCGTCGGGGTTCTGGGTCCGGAAGTCGTTGATGGCTTCGCGCAATTGCGCTTCCGTCATCTGCTTGGGGCCATAGGAGGACAGGATCGCCTGTTCGGTTTCGGCCGCCTTGGTCCGCTCGTCCACCTTCGATAGATCGCCATTGGCCTCGACCAGACGCGCGCGTTCGGCCGCGAGATTTTCCAGCGTCAGCTTCGTGTTCTTCAAGAACTTCGCGACGGTTGCGACGACCTTTTCGTCGGTGACTTCCGTCACGCCGCGCTTGAATTCCTCGGTCGTGATCTGCGTGGCTTCGCCGATCAGCGTGGTGAGCAAGTCGGCCTTCAGGCGGTCGCTCGCCTTGCGCGCCGCCAGTTGGTCAGCCTTGAGCTCGTCGAGCAAAGCCATGTCGTCGTCCTTTCAAATCACTCAATTCGATAACGCTGTAGTGGGGCGAAGGCGATAGCCGTTCAAGAGCGCGGTCGCGCCGTAAGACGGCGCCTGGCGTCGCCAGGAACGGTCAACCTGAAAGGCCGCTGTCCGGTTGTCGGCAACGGTGGACGTTCCCGCCGGAAGGGCGGGAACGACGGCGAGGAGGCGCAGTCGGGTCGCTACACCGCCCGCCGCTTCCACGACAACCGCGCCAGCCACGGCAAGGTCGGATAGGCGATGGCGCCGGCGACGCTGAGGGTGATGGTGGTGCCCTTGCCCGCGGCGCTCTCGATGGCCAGCTGGGCGCCCATCTTGCTGGCCCGTTCGTGCATGCCGATCAGGCCGTAGTGGCCCTCGCGGCTGGCCCAGGCCATGCGGTTGGCGCCGATGCCGACCCCGTCGTCGCGGATGCTCACCTGCAACTGGCGCACGCCATAGGCCACCCGCACCTGCACCTGGCCGGCGCGGGCGTGGCGGGCGGCGTTGAACAGGGCCTCGCCGCCGATGCGGACGATCTCCTCCTGCACCAGCGGCTGGATGGCCCGCGCCACGCCCTCGACCAGCAGCTCGACCTTCACCCCCGGCTCGAAGGGCTGCTCGGCCATCAGTTCGCGCAGCTGGATGTCCAGCCGCCGGGTCTCGCGTCCGCGCAGGTCGCGCACCCGGTCACGGCCCTCGACCAGCATCTGGTCGGCGCGGTCCAGGGCCTGGTTGATGACGTCCTTGGCCGGCAGGTCGTCGGGGATCTGATAGGCCACCGACTGGAAGCGCATGATCAGGCCCTGCACGCTCTGCAGCAGGGTGTCGTGCAGCTCGCGGGCGATGCGCTCGCGCTCGGCCGCCCGCTCCTCCAGTCGCGCCCGAATCTGGCCCGACACCCGCCGCAGCCGCAGGGCGTAGACGCCCCACAGCGCCAGGCCGACGGCCGCCACGCACAGCAGGCGGAACCACCAGGTCTCGGCCAGGGTCGGCGGGATGGTCACCACCACGCTGGCGCCCTGCTCGTTCCAGACCCCGTCGTTGTTGGCCGCCTTGACCTGGAAGCGGAAGGTTCCCGGGCGGAGGTTGTTGTAGATCACCTCGCGCCGGCCGCCGGCCTCGACCCAGTCGCGATCGACGCCCTCCAGCCGGTACTTGAACTTCACCCGCCCCGGTACGGCGAAGCTGAGCGCGGTGTAGTGGATGCGCAGGCTGGTCGTGCCGGCCGCAAGGCGCACCGCCGAGGGGTCGGAGAAACGGCGGTCCCCCGCCATCACCGAGCGGATCGCCACCGGCGGCGGCACGGCGTTGACGCTGAGCCGAGCGGGATCGATGACCAGCACGTTGCGCCGGGTCAGGATCCAGATCCGGCCATCGCCGCCGGCGACGATCTGCGCGCCCGGCGACTTCTGCACGAAGCTGTTCAGCCCGTCGCGGAAGTCGAACACCTGCCGCGGCAGGGGCCCGCCGGGGCGGTCCAGCGTCTGGTCGAGGTCAGCCGTCCGCATGCGCACCACGCCGGCGTCGCCGATCGTCCAGGTGTCGCCGGCCGAGGTCTGGACCAGGCCGTTGACCGAGGCCAGCCAGGGATAGCGTTCGGCGTCCAGGCTCGCCGTCCGGCCGTCGCGCAGCCGCGCCAAGCCCTGGCCGCCGCTGAGATAGAGGCTCTGCGTTCCCGGCAGCACGCCCTCGATCTCGCCGATCGCAAAGCGCTCCTTGTACAGCGGCTCGAACGGCGGGCGGCCTTGCAGCGGCGGCGGAGTGCGAAACAACACGGCCGCGCGGCCGTCGGCCTGGCGGGCGACGTTGGAGGCCAGGCCCAGGGTCGGCGACAGGCCCGGCCAGCGGTTCCAGGCCCCGGCCTCGCGCCAGTAGAGGCCCTTGTCGAGGGCGGCCATCCACAGCCGGCCCTCGTCGTCCTCGGCGCAGCCATAGGCGCTGGCCTCGGCCGGCTTGTCGAAGGTCTCGACCCTGTCGCCCCGCACCCGCAGCATCGTATCGCGCAGGGTGACCCAGACGGCGTTCCCCGCGCCCGCGCAGAGCGCTCCGGCCGACCAGGTGGTCTTGACCACGGGCTTGGGCGCCTGGCCCGGGGCGATGGCGTACAGGGTGTGGGCGTCGGCGACATAGACCGTCCCGCCGGCCGTGGCGGTCATCCGATAGCCGCGCGCGGAGTTGGGCGGGATCGCCTGCTCGACCACCACGCTGGCCGGCCGCATCATGTCCAGGCCCAGCTCCGTGCCGAACCAGACATTGCCCTCGCGGTCCTCGAACACGGCGTGGGTCTGGTCGGAGGTCAGGCCGTGCACGGCCTTGTAGGACTGGATGCGCAAGCCCGCCGCGTCGGCCCGCTTGGCCGCCACGCCCGGGGCCGGAATGTGGACGACGCCGTCGGTCCAGGTCGCGCCCCACAGGTCGCCCTTGTGGTCGAACAGGATCTTCGAGCCGCCCACCTCATCCTGGCGCGGATAGGCCCGGGCTAGCGACGAGGCGGCCGGGGCCTCGCCGGCCATCAGTCGCACGCCCTTGGTGTCGGACACCCAGAGGCGCCCCAACGCATCCTCCGCCAGGCTGGCCCGGCGAGCGACCTTGACGCCGGTGGCCGCGAACTTCGCCTGGCCCGGCGCGCGGCGCAGCACGGTGTCGCCCAGCACCAGCCATTGGACGCCGTCGCGGCTGAAGAAGACCTGCCAGATCTCCTGCTCGGGCAGGCCGACCTCGGGGCCGAACTCCTGCCAGCGGCCGGCATGCCAGCGCGCCAGGGTGTTGCGCTTGCGCCCGCCTCGGGCCACCCAGATTCCGCCTTCGCGATCCTCGGCCAGGCTGGTCACCTCGCGCGAGGGATGGGGCATGCGGGCGTCGACCAGCTGGCCGTCGCGATAGACCGCCACCCCGCCGCTACGCCCCAGCCCCGCCCACAGCGCGCCGGACCTGGCGCCCAGCACCTGGGCGACGTTCAGCCGTCCGGGCTTGGGCTCGCCGCGCTGGATCTGCTCGAACGCCACCCCGTCGAAGCGGAACAGGCCATCGACGCTGCCGATCCACAGATAGCCGTCCTTCGACTGGCCGATGCTGTTGACCCGGCTGGGCGCCCCGCCCTCCAGCGACCAGCTGACGCGCTTGTATTCGGCCAGCGGTTCGAGCCCCGGCGCCGCCTTCGCTGCAAAAGCGAGGCCCAGGGCGAGCGCGACGGCCGCCAGTCCGGTCCGGAAGCCCCCCGCCCGGTTCAAAGGTCGATGATGCCGCGCTTGGCGGCCACGGTCACCGCGTGGGTCCGGTCGTTCACATAGAGCTTGGCGAAGATGCTCTTGATGTTCGACTTGATGGTGTCTTCCGACAGGTTCAGCTCGCGGGCGATGTGCTTGTTGGAATTGCCGTTGGCGATCAGCTGCAGGACCGTGATCTCGCGGGCGTTCAGCGACTCGTCGATGGCGTGGATGGCGATGCGCTCGGCGACCTCGGGCTGCAGGTGGCGACGGCCGGCGTGCACGCCGCGGATGGCGTCCAGCAGGTCGCGGCGCAGGCTGCTCTTCAGCAGATAGCCCGCCGCCCCGGCCCGCAGCGCGTGCAGGGCCTGGGCGTCGCCGGTGAAGGTGGTCAGCACGATGATCCGCGCCTCGGGATGGGCCCGGCGGATGGTCTCGATGGCCACCACGCCATGGCCGGGCATCTGCAGGTCCATCAGGGTGATGTCGGGGCGCAGCGCCTCCCAGCTGGCGACCGCCTCGTCGCCGCTGGCCGCCTCGCCCACCACCACCATGTCGGGTTGGGTCTCCAGCACCGCGATCACCCCCTCGCGCAGCATGGGGTGATCGTCGGCGATCAGCACGCGGATGCGCTCGTGCTGGGCCGGGGAAGCGCCGCTGGGGGAAATGTCGTTCATTCGGCGGCGTCCGGGGACCGGTCCTTGAGCATGGAACGCGAACATGTGCCGTGTTTGGCCGACCGAAACCATACACGAAAGCGGCGAGGCCTTACCCTTTCGGGGGTTGACGCCGAACCGGGCGGATCAGGTTTCGGCCTGGGTTGCTCGGGCGTTGGCCAAACCCCAGTCGAGGGCGAAGTCGGCGACGTCCTCCCAGCCGGGCTCGTTGCATAGCCAGTGCGAGCGGCCGGCGAAGCATTGCAGGTCGGTGCGCGAGGCCGCGCGGCGCTGGTGGCGAGCGGTGGCCGCGACCAGGGCGACCGGCGCCACCCGGTCCTCGTCCCCGGCGATCAGCAGCAGCGGCGGGCGACGGCGGCCCGCGCCGGCCGAGCGTCCCCACGGCCCCAGCAGCGCCTGGCGCACCACCCGGGCGGGGGCCGGAACCACCTGCTCGGCATGGGCGGCGCGGCGCTCGGCCTCGGGCAGGGTCTGGGCGAACAGGGCGGCGAAGCGATCCAGGCTCAGCGGCACGGCGCCGTCGCGGTGACTCCAGCGGGCCAGGATGCGCCGTAGGGTCCAGGCCGCGCGCGGCCGCTCCAGCAGGCCAAACGGCGGGGTCGAGCCGATGGCCACGCCGCAGGCCCCGCAGCCGCGGTCGAGCAGCAGTTGCACCACCAGGCCGCCGAAACCGTGGCCGATCAGGATCGGCGGCTCGGCCAGGGTCGCGGCCGAGGTCTCGTAGGCGGCGACCACCTCTTCCAGGGTCAGCCTGCCGAAGGCGCGGGGCGGCAGACCGCGCAGCGCCTCGACCGGTCCGTCGAGCAACGGCCAGGCCGGCGCCAGCACCCTCATGCCGCGCGCGGCGTAGCGCGCCCGGAAGCGATCCCAGCACCTCGGCGTCAGCCAGGCGCCGTGGATCAGCATGACGGTCGTGGTCACGACAGGTCCTCGGGCTCGATCATTCCGCCGCGACCAGCGGCCAGGCCGCCTCGTGCGCGCCGCCGCGCAGGCGCCGCCAGACGCTGGGCGACTGGCCCTCGAAGCGGCGGAACATCCGGCAGAAGTGGGCCTGGTCCGACAGGCCGCAGGCCAGGGCGATGGCGGCCAGGCTGTCGCCGCTGGCCAGCATCATGTCCTTGGAGCGGGCGATGCGGCGGCGGTTGACATAGGTCTTGGGCGCGTCACCGAAACTGGCCCGAAAGGCCCGCGAGAAGTGGCTGGGGCTGAGGCGAGCGGCCGCCGCCAGTTCGGCGCTGGTCACCCGATCGGCGAGGCGCGCCTCGACCAGGGCCTTGACCCGCAGCACCTGCCAGGGGGCCAGACCGCCGCGTTGCAGGGTCGGGGCTGGCGGCGGGGCGAAGCTCTTGGACGCCGCGTCGATCTGCGGCAGCAGGCGCACGGCCACCGCGATGCAGCGTTCGGCGTCGGCCGGGTCGGTGGCCAGGGCGTGACGGGCCTGCTGCAACAGCTGGCGGATCTGGTCCTGGGCGGGCTCCTGGACAGGCTTGGCGGCGGATTTCGCGGCCGGCTCCGGCGCGCGGGTCATGACGGTCTGGGCATGCATCGTCGCTCTCTTCGGATTGTCGTCGCCGCCGACACAGATCGGCGCGGGACTGAAACTCAACCAAAAGGAGCCTCCGAACCATTCCCGCACGGGTGAAGCGCACTCACCCAGGCGGGTGAAGAATCGCGCCCCCCGATGGGAACGGTCACTCAGGCCTTGGGACGCGCCTCGGCCGAGAACAGCGACAGCGCCGCCAGCACCGCCGACGGCCAGAACGCCCAGGTTCCGCCCAGGGCGAAGGCCAGGGCCCCCAGGCCGCAGCCGGCCGCGAACAGGCCGACGGCCGCCGACAGCTTCCTGATCCGAGCGATCGACGCCCCCCGATCGGGTCCGCCGCCGCGGATAAGCTCGGCGATGTCGAGCATGATCTGGGTGGTCGAGCCCGTCATCAGGGTGGTCGGCGGCGCGGTCGGGATGTGCACCCGGTGGGCGGCGTTCTGGATGGCCATGGCGCAGACGAACAGCGCCGCCACCAGGATCAGCTGCCAGCTGTCGCCCTTGACGAACGGCGCCAGGGTCACGGCCAGGATCGAGCCCGCGACCAGCAGCAGGGTCTTCATCCCCAGCATGATCCGCAGCACCGGCAGGCCCTTGGCCTCCAAGCGGAAGGTGACGAGCCGGCTGATCACCACCGCCGCACAGAAGATCGGCAGCACCAAGAGCTTGGCCACCGCCCCGTCGGCGCCGTGGATCATCGCCGCGCCGAAGGTGACGAAGTTGCCGGTCACGTGGGCGACGAACAGGCCTTGCAGCGCCAGGAAGCCGACCGTGTCGAGATAGCCGCCGTTGAAGCTCATGATCTGGGAGAGGGCGGGAAAACGCATGGTCACCATCCGTATTTGAGCTCGAGGCCGAGATAGTCGCTGTCGTCGCGGCCGGAGGCGCGCAGGGCGCCGCCCGCCTCGAAATGCACCGCCTCGACCGTGGCGGTCAGGCTGGGACCGACGACGTAGTCGGCGCGCAGGTGGGCATAGGCGCCGGTCCAGCGGCCGCCCTGTCCGGCCGTGCCGGCATAGGCGACGAAAGGCTGGCCGTAGATCGCGTCGGCGGTCGTGCGCCGCCACTGTCCGGCCAGGGCGACCATCACCGTCAGCTTCGAGGTCGGCTCCACCGTCACCGAAGGCTTCAGGTGGACGATATTGGCGTAGCCGGTGTAGCCGGCGCGGGTGAAATAGGCGGCGTTGGGATAGAGCGGGTTGAAGGTACCGAGCCGCCCGTCGCCTCGCCGGCGGTCGCCGCTGGCCAGGTCGCCTTGCAGCCCCAGACGCGGCGTCCAGGGAACGCTCTCGAAGGTCCAGCCACCCCGCGCCCCGGCCGCCCAGGCGCGGACGTCGGCCGAACCGACCTCGCCGCGCTGGGCCATGGCTTCCAAATCCCAGTCGAGGCTTTTGGTCTTGCCGACGTAGCGCAGGTCGTAGACCTGCCGATCTTCCTGCCCCACCGCGTCGCCATAGCGGGCGCTCGACCGGTCCAGGCGGCCGGCATAGGCCGAGACCGCGCCGCCGAACACCTTGCGCTCGACCCGCGCCAGGTCGAGCCGCACGTGGCCGCTGGACGTGTCGTCGAAGGCCTCGTCGTCGGCATATTGCACCGGCTGGCTGGCGAAGGCCGCCAGGGTCCAGGGACCCCGACTCCAGTCCGCCCAGACCGCGTCGAACGACTGACGCACGCCCGGGCCGTCGCGGGCCGACAGGAACCGCTGCTGGTCGATCGGGAAATCCTGCCGCCCAACCCGCACCGTCACCTTGCCGCCGGCCAGTTCGCCGACGTGGTCGACGAAGGCCAGCCGCAGGTCCAGGCGGTCTGCGTCGGCGCCGCCGACATGCCGTCGGCCGATGGCCCGCACGTCTTCCAGCATCACGAAGGCCCGCCAGCCCTGCCCCAAACGGGCGTCGGCATGGACCTGCAGGCGCTGGGACAGGCTGGTGTCGGGCGCGTCCTCGCCGAAGGTCGGGGCGTCGCCCAGCTCCAGCCGCTCGCGCAGGGTCAGGCCCAGCGACAGGTGGGCGTCGGGACCGAGCGGCACGTACTTCAGGCCGTCCAGCGGCTCGGTTCGCCTGGCCGGATCGGCCAGGACCGACCAGTCCTCCTGCCAGCGGTTGACCTTGATCGCGGGACGCTCGGCCGCCAGGGCCGCGCCGGGCGGGACCGCGAGGACGAGCGCCGCGGCCGCCAGCGTCCTCATGCTCGGTCCTTGGCGTCGAGATCGTGCCAGGCGACCAGCAGGAAGCCGCCGACCAGGCCCAGATGCTCGAAGAAGCCGTTGGTCACCCCGAACCGCTCGGGCGGCGCCATCTCCCAGAAGCGGTTGGCCAGGAAGGTCGCCCCCAGGGTGAAGCCCGCCAGGGCCAGCGCCCCCAGCCAGCGCAGCCGGCCGCTCAGGATCATGACCGAGGCGGCCAGCTCCAGCCCGATGACAGCCAAGGCGAAGGGTGCGGCCGGCGACAGGCCGAAGTGCGCCATCTCGCCGACGGCCCCGCCGAAATCGAAGGCCTTGGTCAGTCCGCCCTGAATGTAGGCGGCGCAGAGGCCCAGCAGCGCGACCCAGCGCACCGCCGGCGCGGTGAGGACGGTGCGCATCAGACCGCCCAGCAGGCGCAGCCCAGCGCGCCCCAAAAGGACTTCAGGTCGCTGATCGGCAGGCTCTTGGTCCAGGCCGTGGCGTGGTCGTGGCCATGCACCCCGCAGCCGCTGGCGCAGGCGCACGCGGTCGCCGCCTGACGCCGGATCGCGGCGTCCTTCTCCGGCTCGGCCCAGGCCGCGTAGCCGCCGAACACCCGCACCGGCGACCAGTCGGGCATGGCCGGCGGCACTTCGTTCTCGTCGAGCTTGGCGAAGTCGCCGGCCCCGTAGACGATCTTGCCGCCGACCATCGTCAGGTCCGAGGTCAGGTCGCAGATCTCGTCCTCGGGCACGCCGAAGAAGTCGCGGTCGGGCACGATCAGGTCGGCCAACTGGCCCTCGACGATCCGGCCCTTCTTGCCCTCTTCGTTAGAGAACCAGGTCACGTTCTCGGTCCACATCCGCAGGGCCCCTTCTCGGTTCAGGCAGTTGCGCTGCGGATAGATCCGCGTGCCGCCCACCGTCTTGCCGGTGATCATCCACGCCAGCGAGACCCACGGATTGTACGAGGCTACCCGCGTCGCATCGGTGCCGGCCGAGACCTTCAGGCCCCGGTC
Source organism: Caulobacter hibisci (assembly GCF_016135805.1). GTDB lineage: Bacteria > Pseudomonadota > Alphaproteobacteria > Caulobacterales > Caulobacteraceae > Caulobacter > Caulobacter hibisci. The sequence continues at coordinate 29,460 of NZ_JADWOX010000015.1, read as the reverse complement.
CAGCATCTTGGCGATCGGCGGCGTCGCCTCGGCGGCCGCCGCGCCATAGCGCTCGACGAAATATTCGCCCTGGTAGGCCATGCGGTGCTGCACGGCCACGCCCCCGCCCAGGGCGGCGATGCGGTCGATCGACTTCTCCGAGATCGTCTCGGCGTGGTCGAAGAACCAGTTCAGGCCTTCGAGGGGAACGTCCTTGTTGACCTTCTCGAACACGTCCAGCGCCCGGTCGATGGTCTCGTCATAGGTGGCGTGCATCCGCCAGGGCCAGCGGTTCTGGGCCAGGATGGTGACCACCTCCTCCAGCTCGCCCTCCATCTGCGGCGGCATGTCCGGGCGCGGCTGGCGGAAGTCCTCGAAGTCGGCGGCCGAAAACACCAGCATCTCGCCCGCGCCGTTGTGGCGGAAATAGTCGTCGCCCTGCTTGTAGGTCGAGGTCTTCGTCCAGTTCAGGAAGTCGTCCTTCTCGCCCTTGGGCTTCTGGGTGAAGAGGTTGTAGGCTAGCCGGATGGTCAGCTGGTTCTCGTCGGCCAGCTTCTGGATGACTTCGTAGTCGTCCGGATAGTTCTGGAAGCCGCCGCCGGCGTCGATCGCCCCGGTCACGCCCAGACGGTTCAGTTCGCGCATGAAGTGGCGGGTCGAATTGACCTGATAGTCGAAGGGCAGCTTCGGCCCCTTGGCCAGGGTGGCGTAGAGGATCTGGGCGTTGGGTTTGGCCAGCAGCAGGCCGGTCGGCTCGCCCTGGCTGTCGCGGACGATCTGGCCGCCGGGGGGCTCGGGTGTGTCCTTGGTGTAGCCGATCACCCGCAGGGCCGCGGCGTTCAGCAGGGCGCGGTCATAAAGGTGCAGGATGAACACCGGCGTGTCGGGCGCAACCGCATTGAGTTCCTCGATGGTCGGCAGGCGCTTCTCGGCGAACTGGTGCTCGGTGAAGCCGCCCACCACCCGCACCCATTGCGGCGGCGGAGTAATCGCCACCTGGCGCTTGAGCATGCCCATGGCGTCGGCCAGCGAGCGCACACCGTCCCAGCGCAGCTCCATGTTGAAGTTCAGCCCGCCCCGGATGATGTGCAGATGGTTGTCGATCAGCCCCGGCAGCACCCGGCGACCCTTCAGGTCGACGACCCGCGTCTCCGATCCGGCCAAAGCCATGACCTCGGTTTCGGTCCCGACGGCGGAGAACCGCCCGCCAGTCACGGCGACGGCCTCGACGTTGGGATTGCTCCGATCGAGCGTCGTGAAACGGCCGTTGCGCAGGATCAGGTCGGGCGAGGTCATGGGGATACTCCGGGGGAACTGGGAAACTTCAGGCCTGGTCGGCCGGGTCCTGGCCTGGCGGCAGCTTCACGCCGGCCGGCAGGCTGCCGAACATGTGCGGCCCCACCTGGTGGCGCAGCCAAGAGACGGCGGCCGGCTTGCGCGCGAGGGCGCCCTTGACCAGCGGCGGGATCTGCTCGCCGACCAGGATGCCCAGCAGCCCCAACAGGGCCACCACCGGCGGGGCGGGCGAGCGCACCTGCACCAGGGCGTAGAACACGCCGACCACCAGGCCGGCGGCGAGCGACAGGATGTAGATCTTCATCGGGATACGCCTTGCTGAGGCAGTCCGCGCCGGCCTGGAAGGGCGGCCGGCGCGAACCGGTTCATCAGCCCTCGTGGGCGCCGAACATGGTCTTGGCGTAGATGATGCCCAGGCCGTAGCCGCCGCCGAACTTCTTGGCGATGCCCGTGGTCAGGTCGTAGGTCTCGCCGCGCGCCCAGTCGCGTTGCAGCTCCAGCAGGTACTGCAGGGCCGTCATCGGCCGCGCGCCGGCCTGGATCATCCGCTGAACGGCGCGCTCGTGGGCCTCGTCGGAGATGTCGCCGCAGGCGTCGGTGATGACATAGACCTCATAGCCCTGCTGCAGGGCCGACAGGGCCGGGCCGACGATGCAGACGCTGGTCCACAGGCCGGCCAGCACGATGCGGCCCTTGCCGATCTTGTTGACCTCGTCGATCACGCCGACGTCTTCCCAGCTGTTCATCGAGGTGCGGTCGACCAGGGCCTTGCCCGGGAAGGGCGCGGTGACCTCGTCGAACATCGGGCCCGAGAAGCTCTTCTCGGCCACCGTGGTCAGGATGGTCGAGACGCCGAAGCCGGCCGCGCCGCTGGCCACCAGGGCGGCGTTGTTGCGCAGGGACACCGGGTCGATCGACTTGGTCGCGAAGGCCATCTGCGACTGGAAGTCGATCATGATCAGGGTGTGGTCGGTCGGGGTGATCAGTTGATCGCCGGGGGTCGGGGTGGCCGTGATCGGCATCGACGGTATCCTTGGGTAGCGGAACGGGTTGGTGTCCGCGGATACTGTCGATGTCGCGCGAGGCGGTCTTGTCCGAGCCGCCCGCGATTTGGCCAAGCTGGCCACAGGCGACCTTACGCCCCGATCATGTTGCCGTAGCCGATCACCACGGTCGCCCCGACCAGCAGGGCCACGCCGGTCCAGACCATGTTGCGCACGGCCGGGCGAGCGTCCTTCCACTCCTTGAAGGCAAAGCCCCAGAGGGTGCCGAAGATGATGATGCTGGCCATGTGCAGGGTCCAGCTGGAGAAGCCGAACTTGCCCATCTGGCTTTCGCCCATCGTGTAGAAGAAGAACTGGAAGTACCAGGCCGTGCCGGCCAGCGCGCTGAGCAGGTAGTTGGCCAGCAGCGGCGACGTCTTCGTCGCCTCATCAGTTGCGGGAAGACGGCCGATCCACTGTCCGGCGCTGCGGTTGCGCACGATCAGGAAGGCGCACCAGACGCCGTTGGTCAGCAGGCCGCCGAACATCACCAGGCACAGCACCGGCAGGCCGGTCCACAGCGGGCCTGTGCCGGCCGCCGCCGACAGGGCCTTGATCGGCTCGCCCGCCGCCAGGCCGAAGGCGAAGCAGGCGCTCATGACGCCGGAGAAGATCGCCACGGCCAGGCCCTTGCGGAAGTCGAACTCGGCGACGGCGGCCTTCTTCTCCTCAGGGGAAAGGTCGCCGTCCTTCTTGGCTCCGGCCCAGGCCACCACGACGATGCCGGCCAGGGTCATCAGCAGGCCCAGCAGGATGATCCGGCCCGACGGCGTGGCCAGCAGGGCGTCGGCGAAGGTTCCGCGCACCAGCGGCGGGATCAGGGTGCCAAACACGGTGCACAGGCCCAGCACCACGGCCATGCCCAGCGACAGGCCGAGATACCGCATGGTGAGGCCGTAGGTCAGGCCGCCAAAGCCCCACAACACCCCGAACAGGATGCACAGGCCGGCGATGTCGGACGGGACCTGGCCCATGACGCCCAGCAGATCGCGGGTCTGCAGCCAGGCAAACAGCCAGGGCGCGAAGAGCCAGGAAAACACCCCGCCGGTCAGCCAGTAGATCTCCCACGACCAGCGCCGCACGCCGCGATAGGGCACATAGAAGCTGGCCGAGGCCAGGCCGCCCAGCCAATGGAAGAGGACGCCCAGTAAGGGGTTCATCGGCGCTCAACTCCCACATTTTGATTAATTAGATTATTTAATGGGAGCATCGCGACGGCTCGGCTGTTTGTCAACGCCGCCCGTCCGGCCGCGCCAGCTTGGCGATAGCAAGGCCGCCGCCTCAACCCGGAAAGCCGGAAAAGTCATATAAATCTTGGTGTTGTCGCAAATCTTCGGGGCCGCGCCTTGCGATCATTTCTGACCCGACACATCGTATACGTCTCGACACCAACGGCATGAAGTGGTTACGATCCCGACTATCGGGATTAAATCCCAATATGTGAACACTGGTGATCTCGGCGCAGCGCCCTCCCCCCGGGCCCCGTCTCCGAGCCACGCCAGGGCGCCGAGGAGGAAACCATGAAGACGTCGACCAGCCTGTGGTCCGGAATTTCGAGCGCGGCCCTGGCCGCGGCCATGTTCGCCGCGCCGGCCGTCGCCCAGGCCCAGGCCGCCCCCGCCGCTCCGGCCGGACAGACCACTGAACCCGACGCGGTCGAGGAAGTGGTCGTCACCGGCATCCGGGCCTCGCTGCGCAGCGCCATGGACGTCAAGCGCAACTCCCTGCAGGTGGTCGACACCATCTCGGCCGAGGATATCGGCGACTTCCCCGACAAGAACCTGTCCGAAGCCCTGCAACGGGTGACCGGCGTGCAGATCAGCCGCCAGGACGGCGAAGGCCGCGGCGTCAGCATCCGCGGCGCCGACCCCAGCCTCAACCGCGTCGAGATCAACGGCTCCTCGGCCCTGTCCCTGACCGTCGGCGGCAGCGACCGCGCGGTCGATTTCCGCGACATCCCGGTCGAGTTCGTCTCGCGCCTGGATGTGGTCAAGTCGCCGACCGCCGACATGGCCGAGGGCGGCATCGGCGGCACGGTGCGGGTCATCACCCGCCGGCCGTTCGACAGCAAGACCCCCTATGTCGCCGGCTCGGTGCAGGGCGTCTATTCGAACCTGGCCAAGGAATACGACCCCAAGGTCGCCCTGATCGGCAGCCGCACCTTCCTGGACGACACGCTGGGCGTCCTGCTGTCTGGCACCTGGGAAAAGCGTCACCTCAACAGCAACAACGCCCGCACCACCGGCTGGCTGAGCCGCGCGCCCACGGCCACGGGCGCGGGGGCGACGCCCGGGCGCGGCACCGACATCAACGGCGACGGCAAGCTGGACTTCATTCCTGAAATTCCGCGCCTGATCATCGACCGCCGCGAGACCGAGCGAAAAGCGCTGAGCAGCGTCGTCGAATGGCGGCCGACCGACAACTTCAAGGCCTATCTCGACGCCACCTACGCCACCGCCAAGGAGCGGGTGAACAGCTCGTTCCTGCAACTGGGCGCGGCGGGCGGCCTGATCGACTACAGCAAGTCGACCGTCGGCGCGGACAACACGGTCAATCACCTGGAGCTGACCAGCGGCGCCGGCTTCCCGATGGACCTGGCCTACCGCAACATCCTCGGCGACCTGGAACGCACCCAATATACAACCGCCCTGGGCGGCGAGTGGAAGCTCGGAGACTGGACCTTCGACGCCCGCCTCGACTACTCCAACGCCGAGGTCCAGAACAACGAGATCAACGCCACCGCTACGGTGTTCGGCGTGCCGCGCGCCATCGTCGACTACACCGGCGACCAGGGCGCGCCGAACTTCTCGTTTCCGGGCCTGGACGTCACCTCGGGCCAGGGCGTCAACCGCCTCGACGCCCTGTTCAACCCGCGCAACAACACCTCCGAAGAGACCGCCCAGCAGTTCAACGTCACCTATCGGCCGAACATTTCCTGGCTGACCTCGATCAAGGCGGGGATCCAGGGACGCCAGTTCGAGACCGATCAGGTCCTCTACCAGCGCACCACGCGCCTGAACTGCCGAGGCGACACCAGCAGCGGCGCCATCGTCGCCGTGGCGACCTCGTGCGCGAACATTGAGGCCATCGTCAACACCAACTCGGTGGTCAACAGCATCCCGTTCTTCGAGACCGGCGACCTGGGCTATTCGGGCGGTATCCGCCAATGGAGCGACAACACCATCGCCACCTACGCCGCCACCCTGGCGACGGCGGGCCTCAGCAACGACATCTACGGCGTCAATCCCAACATCAACACCGCAGAGAAGGCCGGCGGCCGGGGCAGCTTCCAGGCCTTCCTCGACACCTGGTCGGTGGAGGAGAAGACCAAGAGCGCCTACGTCCAGGCCGCCTTCGACTTCCATGAGCTGCCGGTGCCGATCAGCGGCACGTTGGGCGTCCGCGTCGTCGACACCGAGACCCTCTCCACCGGCTACGACCGCGTGCAGACCAGTCCCACGATCGTCAACTTCGTCAAGGCCGAGGCCGAGGGCGGATACACCAAGACCCTGCCGTCGCTGAACCTGCGGTTCGAATTCATTCCCGGCAAGCTGATCGGCCGCGCCGCCGCCAGCAAGGTCATGGCCCGCGCCGCGCCCAGCCAGTTGGCCCTGCGCCGCAGCATCGACCAGGTCGGCTTCACCGGCTCGCGCGGCAACCCCGACCTGAAGCCGTTCGAGGCCACCGCCTACGACGCGGGCCTGGAGTGGTACTTCAGCAGGGACAGCTTCGTGTCGGCGACCTATTTCCGCAAGGAGATCTCGTCCTTCATCACCAACACGACCGTCTCCGAGGATATCGACGGCAAGTCGTACAGCATCACTAGCCCGATCAACGGCACGGATCAGGTGAGCATCGACGGCATCGAGATCGGCGGCCAGTACGCCTTCGACTTCCTGCCCGCCCCCTTCGATGGCTTCGGGGTGCTGGCCAACTACACCTACCAGAAGGACAAGGGCTATAAGGAGACCAGCTTCCTGACCGGCGAGATCCTGCCGTTCCCGGGACTTTCCAGGAAGAGCTACAACGTCTCGCTCTACTACGAGGGCGACAAGCTCAGCATCCGCGGCTCGTACAACTGGCGCGACGACTGGCTGATCACTCCCCGCGGCCGCGGCAGCCTGGCCGAGTTCAACAAGGCCTTCGGCTCGCTGGACGCCTCGGCCAGCTACAGCCTCAACGACAACATCACCCTCTTCGTCGAGGGCGTGAACCTGACCGACGAGGTGCGGATCGAATACAACGCCGCCGCCCGCCGGATCGGCAACGAGACCTTCGGCTCGCGCTACTTCTTCGGCGTCCGCGCGAAGTTCTAGGACCTCGGGGCGCTCTTCACCCGCTGGGGGTGGAGGGCGTCCGCTCCCTCGGGCTCAGGGCGCGACGTCCGCCGTCTCGCCGCCCTTCAACCCCAGCCAGTCCGTGAACGGCTCGTGGTAAAAGAGGTCGAACACCTCGGCCTGCAGCTTGAAGGGCAGGCTGCTCTCGCTGTTCCACAACATGACGACGCCGGTCTTGCTGGCCGGATCGAACATCATGGTCGAGCGGTAGCCGTCGACCGCGCCGCTGTGCCCGGCCAGGCGATGGCCCTTGTAGCCGAAGCTGCGCATGCCCAGGCCATAGGCCGGCTTGTCGAGCGAGCGACCCAGCGGCGAGTTGCCATAGGGCCGGCTGGTATTGACCCGGGGACGGTGGATCTCTTCCAGCACCTGGGCCGACAGCACCTCGGGCGCCAGGCCCATCTGGGCCTGCATCCAACGCGCTAGGTCGACGATGTTGGAGTTCACGCCCGCCGCCGCCGGCACGCGATAATAGGCCTCGGCCAGGACCGACTCATGGCCGTAGCGGGTGGGTCGGGCCCAATGCCGCTCGCCGCGCAGGCCCTGCATGCCGATGGTCGCGCTGCCCATGCCCAGCGGCAGGAACAGCTGCCGGCGCGCCTCGTCGGCATAGGGCTTGTGCGTCGTCGCCTCGACCACCTCGCGGATCGTGTCGAAGGCCAGGTTCTGATAGGTGTGGCAGGTGGCCGGCGGGCACTGCGGCGGCACCGTCCCCAGGGCCTGCCGGATCATCTTCGGATCGCGGCCGCCTTCCAGCCAGCCGTCATAGGCGTTGCGCGGCAGGCCGGTGCGCTGCGACAAGAGCTGCGCCACCGTCAGGGTGTGCTCGGCCCCGGCCGGCAGGCGCAGACTGACGCCGAACTTGCCGATCGGGTCCTCCAGCGAGAACGCCCCCTGCCCGGCCAGGCGCGCGCTGAGGGTGGCGGCCACGGTCTTGGACAGCGAGGCCCAGCGGAACACGGTGTCGGCGCCGACCGCCTCGCCGTCGTCGGGCGTGGTGACGCCATAGCCCTTCACGAACGACAGCCGGCCGTTCTCGACCACGGCAACGGCCAGGCCGGTCATGCTGCGATCGCGCATCATCGTGTCGATGCGGGCGTCCAGGGCGCGGTAGTCGATCTTGCCGCGCCAGTCCTTGGCCTCCAGCGGCAGGACGACGGGGGTCGCGGCCGCCGCGACCTGGCGCTCGGCCTTGGTTCCGGTCCCAGGCGCGCCCGTGCAGCGCGACACGGTCAGGCCGACGCCGCCGCCGATCACCGCGACGATGGCGGCAAGGCCCAGCCACACCCGCCAGGCGCGACGCTCGGCGGGATCGGGCACGATGTTGTGGAGCTTACGCAGGCGCGGGTCCGCCCATACTAGACGACGAGAGAGGTCGGCCCGCTTCGGTCAGGAAGCGGGCCGATCTAAGGCGATCAGCCGGCCAGCACGGCCTTGATGGCGGCCAGGCCGTCGTCGGCCTTGGTCGCGTCCGGCGCGCCGCCCTGGGCGAAATCGGGCTTGCCGCCCGCGCCCTGGCCGCCCATGGCGATCACGGCGGCCTTGGCCAGTTCGGCGGCGCTGAACTTGGCGGTCAGGTCGGCGGTCACGGCCACGGTGACGGCGGCCTTGCCGTCGGTCGTGCCCACCAGCGCCACGACGCCCGAGGTCAGCTGCTTCTTGAACTCCTCGGCCACGCCGCGCAGCTCCTTGCCGCCAACGCCGTCGAGGACGCGGGCGATCAGGGCCGTGCCGTTTACGTCTTCCGGACCGGAGGCCGCGCCGCCGCCGCCCAGGGCAAGCTGCTTCTTGGCCTCGGCCAGTTCCTTCTCCAGCTTCTTGCGCTCGGCCACCAGGGCGTCGACGCGGGCCAGGACCTCGGCGACCGGGGTCTTGAACTGGTCGGCCAGGGCCTTGGCGACGCCGGCCTGGTCGAGCAGGAAGCGGCGGGCCGCCTCGCCGGTCAGGGCCTCGATGCGGCGCACGCCGGCGGCCACGCCTTGTTCCGAGACAATCTTGAACAGGGCAATGTCGCCGGTGCGCGCCACGTGGGTGCCGCCGCACAGCTCGACCGAATAGGCCTTGCCGGCTTCGGTCAGGCTGTCGCCGAGGGTCAGCACGCGCACGCTGTCGCCATACTTTTCACCGAACAGCGCCACGGCGCCGGCCTCGATGGCCTCCTGCGGAGCCATTTCCTTGGTCTGGGCCGCCACGTTCTGGCGGATCACCGCATTGACCTCGGCCTCGATGCGCTCGATCTCGTCAGGGCTCAGCGGGCCGCCGTGGCTGAAGTCAAAGCGCATGCGCTCGCCGTCGACCATCTGGCCCTTCTGGGCGACGTGCGGGCCGAGCACATGGTGCAGGGCCGCGTGCACCAGGTGAGCGGCGGAGTGGTTGGAGCGGGTGGTGTGGCGGCGCTCGGCGTCGACCGAAGCCACGACCTGGTCGCCGACCTTCAGCGGCCCGGCCAGTTCGACGCGGTGCACGTGCAGCTCGCCGGCCTGCTTCTGGGTGTCGAGCACGCGGCTCTCGGCGCCGTTGGCCTCGATCGAACCGGTGTCGCCGGCCTGGCCGCCGCTCTCGGCGTAGAAGCTGGTGCGATCCAGCAGCACGTCGACGGTCTGGCCGGCCGAGGCGGCCTCGACCTCGGCGCCGTCGGCGACGATGGCCTTCACCACGCCGGTGGTCTCAGTGGTCTCGTAGCCGACGAAGTCGGTGGCGCCGGCCTTTTCCTTGATCGAGAACCAGGCGGCGGCCGCGCCCTGCTGGCCCGAACCGGCCCAGTTGGCGCGGGCCATCTGACGCTGGCGGTCCATGGCCACGTCGAAGCCGTCGGTGTCGACCTTGATGCCCTTGGCGCGCACGGCGTCCTGGGTCAGGTCGAGCGGGAAGCCGTAGGTGTCGTAGAGCTTGAAGGCGGTCTCGCCGTCCAGCACGCCGCCGCTTTCGAGCCCGGCGGTAGCTTCGTCAAGAAGCCCCATGCCGCGGCCCAGGGTGACGCGGAAGCGCTCTTCTTCCTGGCGCAGGGTCTCGACGATCGAGGCCTCGGCGCGGCGCAGTTCCGGATAGGCCTGGCCCATCTCGGCCACCAGGGTCGGGGCCAGGCGGTGCATCAGGGGCTCCTGCGCGCCCAGCAGGTAGGCGTGGCGCATGGCCCGGCGCATGATCCGGCGCAGCACGTAGCCGCGGCCTTCGTTCGACGGGGTGACGCCATCGGCCAGCAGGAACGACGACGAGCGCAGGTGGTCGGCGATCACCCGGTGCGACGGGGCCTGGTCGCCCTCGGCCTTGACGCCGGTCAGCTCGACCGAAGCGGCGATCAGGGCCTTGAACAGGTCGATGTCGTAGTTGTCGTGCTGGCCTTGCAGGACCGCGGCGACGCGCTCCAGGCCCATGCCGGTGTCGATCGAGGGCTTGGGCAGCGACAGGCGCTCGCCGCCGGCCAGCTGCTCGAACTGCATGAACACCAGGTTCCAGATCTCGATGAAGCGGTCGCCGTCCTCATCGGGGCTGCCCGGAGGGCCGCCGAAGATGCCTTCGCCGTGGTCGTAGAAGATCTCCGAACACGGACCACAGGGGCCGGTGTCGCCCATGGACCAGAAGTTGTCGCTGGTCGGGATGCGGATGATGCGATCGTCCGACAGGCCGGCGATCTTCTTCCACAGGTCCGCCGCCTCGTCGTCGGTGTGGTAGACCGTGACCAGCAGCTTGTCCTTGGGCAGGGCGAACTCGCCGGTCAGCAGGGTCCAGGCGTGGGTGATCGCCTGTTCCTTGAAGTAGTCGCCGAACGAGAAGTTGCCCAGCATCTCGAAGAAGGTGTGGTGGCGGGCGGTGTAGCCGACATTGTCGAGATCGTTGTGCTTGCCGCCGGCGCGGACGCACTTCTGCGAGCTGGCCGCGCGCGGATGCGCGGGCGTCTCGGCGCCGGTGAAGACGTTCTTGAACGGCACCATGCCGGCGTTGACGAACAGCAGCGTCGGGTCGTTCTGCGGCACCAGCGGCGCCGACGGCGTGACGGCGTGATCGGCCTTGCCGAAGTAGTCGAGGAAGGTGCTGCGGATCTCGTTGAGGCTAGGCATCGTCGTCTCGGGAATCTCGAAAGGTCCGGCGGACACCGGAAGTCGGCGCTGCATAGCGCGGTTTCAAGTTTTGGGGAAATCGAATGGAAGATCCTCTCCCTGTGGGGGAGGCGATCGCGTAGCGATCGGTTGGGGCGTGCGTAGCGGTCGGCTAATTTCGCGGAAGCTGAAAACGCCCCCCCTCCGGCCCTTTGGGCCACCTCCCCCACAGGGGGAGGATCTTGGCTAGCGCCTCACCAAGAAGATGCTCCCCCTCTGGGGGAGCTGTCGCGGAGCGACTGAGGGGGTAGCGCGGCGTTAAGGTCTTGGCTCAGCGGTGCTCACGCCCCTACTGTCGCCAGGCGGGAGGACCATCATGAACGACGCGGAGATTGTGGGACGGCCGGGCGCGCTGCGGATCGACGGACGGACCAGGCGCGGCGGCTGGCTGCTGTGGGCGGCCCTCGCCGTGGCGATCACCGCGCCGCTGCTGGGCTATGTCGTGATCAAGCAGCGCGAGGCGGGCGCGGCCGCCGACGCCTACTGGTCGCTGGCCGGAACGCCCTGCCCCGCCATGACCCAGGCCGCCTTCGAGGCCCGACCGCGCAAGCCGATGACCTTCGCCTTCGACGGCGTCAGCCTGGTGCGGGGCGCCGGCCACCTGGAATGCACCCACCGCACTTATCCCCAGGCCGGCGGCGAGCGCGAGGCGCCGGTCTGCGACTTCACCGGCCCGATCGCCCTGGCGGTCAGCGTCGGCGGCAAGCAGGCCTTCTACGCGCCGCCAGGATCGGCCCGTGTGGCGGTGATCGACGGCGCGCCGGTCTGCGTGCAGCGGCCGCCGACGCGGGTGGGGAACTGAGGGGTGTTGGAGATCGGCCAACGTCTTAGAAGCTGAAAACGGCCCCCCTCCGGCCCTTCGGGCCACCTCCCCCAGAGGGGGAGGATCTGCCGGCCGGCGTCGGCGCATCCAGTAAGATGCTCCCCCTCTGGGGGAGCTGTCGCCCCGGGTCCGGCCAGAGGTCGGCCCGAGGATAAACTCCGCGACTTAGGGGGAAAGACGCGAGCCCGCGCGCCGTCCCTCGCCCCCTCCGTCACGGCGCGTATTCGCGCCGCGCCACCTCCCCCGCTACGCGAGGGAGGAGAAACGAAATCGGACGCCTGGCATGGGGTCCAGGCGTCCGGGGTCGCGGCCGTCGTTGGCGGTGAAGTCCGCCGCGGGCGTTATGGCGGGGTCGCCCTCGGCGGGCGGCGGCCGCGAAGCGTGGCGCGAGGCGCTCGCGCCAGCTTGTCCTTATTCGTCGTCGCCCTCTTCGGGACCGCCGACCAGCAGCTCTTCCTCGATCTTCTGCGAGGCCTTGCGCACGGCCTGCTCGATCTCGTTGGCCAGGTCCTTGTTGTTCTTGAGGAACTCACGGACGTTGTCGCGGCCCTGGCCGATACGCTGGCTGTTGTAGGAGAACCAGGAGCCGGCCTTGTCGATGATGCCGCCCTTGACGCCCAGGTCGATGATCTCGCCGAGCTTGGAGATGCCTTCACCGTACATGATGTCGAACTCGACCTCGCGGAACGGCGGGGCGACCTTGTTCTTGACCACCTTGACGCGGACGTTGTTGCCGATGATCTCGTCGCGGTTCTTGACCGAGCCGGTGCGGCGGATGTCCAGGCGCACCGAGGCGTAGAACTTCAGCGCGTTGCCGCCCGTCGTGGTCTCGGGGCTGCCGTACATCACCCCGATCTTGTGACGGATCTGGTTGATGAAGATGACGATGGTGTTGGCCTTGTTGATCGAGCCGGTCAGCTTGCGCAGCGCCTGGCTCATCAGGCGGGCCTGAAGGCCGGGCAGGCTGTCGCCCATCTCGCCTTCGATTTCGGCCTTCGGGGTCAGGGCCGCCACGGAGTCGACCACGACGATGTCCACGGCGCCCGAGCGCACCAGGGTGTCGGTGATCTCCAGCGCCTGCTCGCCGTTGTCGGGCTGGGAGACCAGCAGGTTGTCGAGATTGACGCCCAGCTTGAAGGCGTAGCCCGGATCCAGCGCGTGCTCGGCGTCGACGAAAGCGGCGGTGCCGCCGGCCTTCTGGACTTCCGCCACCACGTGCAGCGCCAGGGTCGTCTTGCCCGAGCTTTCGGGACCGTAGATCTCGATCACCCGGCCCTTGGGCAGGCCGCCGATGCCGAGCGCGATGTCGAGACCGAGCGAGCCGGTGGAGACCGAGGCGATCTCGGCCTTGCCCTTTTCGCCCAGCTTCATCACCGAGCCCTTGCCGAAGGCCCGATCGATCTGCGCCAGGGCCGCTTCGAGCGCCCGCGCCTTGTCGCCTTCTTCCTTGCCCACGAGTTTCAAAGCCGCCTGACTTGTCATTGGATGATCCGCCTTATTCCATGATTCCGACCGTCCGGCCGGAAGTTCGAGCGCCGCTACGCCTACCGCCTGTGGAATGATTAATGCGTACACATTTTGTTCTATGTTCGCAAGATGTTCTTTTCGATCGCGCCCCGCCGGTTTTTCCCGCCTGCGGCGGGCGGTCGCACCCCCAAGTCGCGACCCGGCGCGTGCACGCCTCTTTAAGCTAAGCCCTGCAAGCTGCCTCTCCTCTGGGGGAGCTTCGCCTTGTCTATCGATCCGCGCCGCTTGCTGGGACTGGCCTTCGCCAGCGCCGACCTGTTGCTAGAACTCGAGGGCGACCGCGTCAGCCTCGCCCTGGGCGCCGCGCAAAAGATCATGGGCAAACCCGAAACCTCCTTGATCGGCCGCGTCTGGCGCGACCTGTTCACCGCCGCCGACCGTCCGTTGATGGACGCGGCGCTCTATGCGCTCGACGAGGGACAGCGCCGGGGTCCGGTCACCGTCCGCGTGGCCGGCGAGCCGGAACGCTTCGTTGGAGTCACTCTGCGGGCCCTCCCCGACAATTTCGGTCGCACCTCCGTGGCGATCACCGCCGCCCGCGCCCCGGCCGGCGGCCTCGACGCCAAGGGCCTGCGCCCGCGCGAGAACTTCGAGGAGATCGCCAAGGGCCTGTTTGAAGCGGCGCGGGTCACCGGGCTCGAACTCGAACTGGCCATGGTCGAGTTCGCCGGCCTGTCGGCCCTGCGCGAAGGCATGACCGGCCCCGACGCCCTGGCCCTGGACATGAAGATCGCCGGCGCGGTGCGGGCCGAGTCCCACGCCGGCGCCATGGCCACCCAGGTCTCGCCCGACCGCTACGCCCTGCTGCGGGCCAAGGACGACCGGCCCGAGGCCCTGGCCGCCCGCCTGACCAAGATCGCCGCCCTCGACGCCAGCGCCCACGTCGTGCCGCTGGACGGCGGGGCCTCGTCGCGCGGCCTGCGCGCCCTGCGCTACGCCCTCGACGACTTCCTGCGCGAAGGCCTGAAGGACACCCCGCCCCTGACCCTGTCGGAGGCGATGAACCGCTCGGTGAAACGCACCCTGGCCCGCGCCGGAGCCCTGGGCGCGGCCGTCAGCCAGCGCCGCTTCACCCTCGCCTACCAGCCCGTGGTCGATCTTTCGAACGGCCAGGCCCACCACCACGAGGCGCTGGTGCGCTTCGAGGACGGCGCCAGCCCCTTCGCCCTGATCCGCATGGCCGAGGAGTTCGACATCATCGAGGAGCTGGACCACGCCATCGCCGAGCAGGCGGTGCGCCGGATCGCCTCGGACCGCAGCGGCTCGGTGAAGCTGGCGGTCAACGTCTCGGGCCGCACCATCGTCAGCGAGACCTTCGTCGACCATATCAGCCGCCTGCTGGCCCAGACCCCGGCCGCCAAGGGCAAGCTGATCTTCGAGGTCACCGAGACCAGCGCCATCGACGACCTGCCGCGCGCCAACCGCCACATCCAGGCCCTGCGCGGCCTGGGCTCGCTGGTCTGCCTCGACGACTTCGGGGCCGGCGCGGCCTCTTTCGCCTATCTGCAGGAACTGACCCTCGACATCGTCAAGATCGACGGCCGCTACGTGCGCGAGCTGGCCGGCAACAGCCGCGACGGGGCCATGGTCCGCCGCCTGGTCGAGCTGTGCCGCGACCTCAACGTCCGCACCGTCGCCGAGATGGTCGAGACCGCCGACGTCGAGGACGTGGTCCGCAAGGCCGGCGTCGACTTCGCCCAGGGCTGGCTCTACGGCAAGCCGGCCGACCAGCCGCAGCCGTCGCAGAAGCCCACCTCGGTGACGCCGATGGCCCGCCGCTCGGGCGTGTCGGAAGGCTGGGGCTGAGCTTCTTCCACAAGCTTTACCGTGCTTGCATGGAACCCTTGAACGCGCCAAGCGTCTAAGCGTCTAGGCCGACGCCAGTTCGTCGGCGAGTCGACGCTGCCGGGGATCGGGGGGCCTCAAGTTCGCATGGACGCTGCCGATCCGTCGGAGCGCGAGACCCGCCGTCTCGCGGCCCTCCGCCGTTACGACATTCTCGACACCCCGCGCGAAGCCGCCTTCGACGAGATCGCCGCCCTGGCGGCCGAAATCTGCGGCACGCCGATCGCGGTCGTCAACCTGATCGACGAGCACCGCCAGTTCTTCAAGGCCGAGGTCGGGCTGGGCGTGCGCGAGACGCCGCTGGAGACCTCGTTCTGCGCCAAGGCGATCCTCGAGGACGACTTCCTGCTGGTCCCCGACGCCACCCAGGACAAGCGCTTTTCCGGCAATCCGCTGGTCACCGACACGCCCGGCCTGCGGTTCTACGCCGGCGCCCTGCTGAAGACGGCCGAGGGCCTGCCGATCGGCACGCTGTGCGTGCTCGACACCGCGCCCAAGGACCTGTCGCCCCTGCAGCGGCGCACCCTGCAGGTGCTGGCCCGGCAGGTGATGAACCAGCTGGACCTGCGGCTGTCGCTGCAGAAGAGCGCCGAGAGCGAGCAGCTCTACCGCACCCTCTTTGACTCGATGGACGAGGGCTTCTGCATCATCGAGTTCTTCGACGGCCCGCACGGGCCGCTCAGCGACTACGTCCATATCGACGCCAACGCCGCCTACGCCCGCCATGCCGGCATTCCCGACGTGGTCGGCCAGAAGCTGCGCGAGATGGTCGGCGACGAGGCCGACGCCTGGGTGGCGCGCTACGGCCAGGTGCTGCGCACCGGCCAGCCGATCCGCTTCGAGCAGGAACTAGTCGCCACCGGCCGCTACCTGTCGCTGTCGTCGTTCCGCATCGAGCCGCCCGAGCGCAAGCAGGTGGCGGTGCTGTTCCAGGACATCACCGAGCGGCGCCGGGCCGAGCTGGCGCTGCGCGAGCTGAACGAGACGCTGGAACAGCGCGTCGCCGCCGCCCTCGCCGAGCGGCGCACCCTGGCCGACGCGATGGAGGGCGCCAACGCCTTCATCCAGGTGGCCGACCGGAACTTCCGCTGGCTGGCCATCAACAGCGCCGCGGCCGGCGAGTTCGAGCGGGTCTTCGGCGTGGCGCCCCACGTCGGCGACAGCATGCTCGACCTGCTGGACGACCAGCCCGAAAATCGCGAGCAGGTGCGCGCTGTCTGGTCCCGCGCCCTGGCCGGCGAGGAGTTCGTCGAGGTCGACGCCTATGGCGACCCTGGTCGCTACCGCCGCTACTACGAGATGCGGTTCGGCGTGCTGCGCGACGAAGCCGGCGCGCAGACCGGCGCCTACCAGTTCGTCTACGACGTCACCGAGCGCCTGGCCGAGCAGGAGCGCCTGCGCGAGGCCGAGGAGGCCCTGCGCCAGGCCCAGAAGATGGAGGCTGTGGGCCAGCTGACCGGGGGCCTCGCCCACGACTTCAACAACCTGCTGTCAGGCGTCTCCGGCTCGTTCGAGATGATCGGCACGCGCCTGCAGCAGGGGCGCATGGCCGATGTCGACCGCTATCTGGCCGCCGGCCAGGGCGCGGCGCGGAGGGCCGCGGCCCTCACCCACCGCCTGCTGGCCTTCTCGCGCCGCCAGACCCTGTCGCCCCGGCCCGTGGTCATCAACCGGCTGATGGCCGAGTTCGTCGATCTGGTGCGGCGTACGGTCGGCCCGGCGATCGCGGTCGAGACCGTCGCGGCGGCCGGCCTGTGGCCCGCCCTGGTCGACGCCAACCAGCTGGAGAACGCGCTCCTCAACCTCTGCATCAACGCCCGCGACGCCATGCCCGACGGCGGACGCATCACCATCGAGACCGGCAACAAGTGGCTCGACCACCGCGCCGCCCAGGAACGCGGCATGGAGGCGGGCCAGTACGTCACGGTCTGCGTCAGCGACACCGGCGTGGGCATGGACAAGTCCATCCAGGAGCGGGTGTTCGACCCGTTCTTCACCACCAAGCCGATCGGCGAGGGCACGGGCCTTGGCCTGTCGATGGTCTACGGCTTCGCCCGCCAGTCGCACGGCCACGTGCGGATCTATTCCGAGGTCGGCCAGGGCACGATGGTCTGCATCTACCTGCCCCGCCACTTCGGCGAGGAAGAAGCGGCCGAGACCGATGTCGTCACCTTCCCGTCCGTCCAGTTGGGCGCGGGCGAGACGGTGCTGGTGGTCGACGACGAGCCGACGGTGCGGATGCTGATCGTCGACGCTCTGCAGGAGCTGGGCTACGCCTGCATCGAGGCCGCCGACGGGCCGACGGGCTTGCGCCTGCTGCAGTCGGACGCCCGCATTGACCTGCTGATCACCGATGTCGGCCTGCCGGGCGGCCTCAACGGCCGCCAGGTCGCCGACGCCGCCCGCGACCTGCGGCCCGACCTCAAGGTGATGTTCATCACCGGCTATGCCGAGAACGCGGTGCTGAACCACGGCCACATCCAGCCTGGGATGGAAGTCCTGACCAAGCCGTTCGCGGTTTCCGACCTCGCCGGCCGGGTCGACCGAATGTTGCGAAGCTGAAACACAACATTCAGCACTCGCGCGAAGCGAGCGCCTGAGACGTCACGCGCCCATTGAGCGCACTGTGTCTTCAGGGCCGCAGTTCAACCGCCTGACGATAGCTGCGAATGCCTCGCATTGATCTTCCGGACCTGTGCGATTAAGAGCGCCTCTCATTGTCAAGCAGCCGACATTCAACGGTTGCGGCTCGAGGGGATATCGAGATGAAGAAGCCGTCCGTCGCTGGCGTCGCCAGCGTTCGCCGCCGCGCGCTGAGCGCCACCGCCGTCGCGGGCCTCGCCGGCCTGACCCTGGGCGCTGGCGTCGCCCACGCCGCCGAAGCCGACGCCGCCGCGCCGATCGCCACCGCCTCGGCTGCCGCTCCGGCCACGGACGCCACCGACGTCTCGGGCGTCGACGTCAACGGCAAGAAGCAGGCCCGTCCGCAGTCGGAGAAGTTCACCGCTCCGCTGCTCGACACCCCCAAGACCGTCAACATCATCACCACCGACGCGCTGCAGCAGCAGGCCATCACCAGCCTGGCCGACGCCTTCCGCACCGTGCCGGGCATCACGCTGGAATCGGGCGAAGGCGGCTCGCCGGCCGGCGACCGTCCGCGCATCCGCGGCATGGACTCGACCTCGGACATCTTCGTCGACGGCATCCGTGACGCCGGCGGCCAGTCGCGCGAAGTCTTCGCCCTGGAGCAGATCGAGATCGTCAAGGGCCCCAGCTCGGCCTACAGCGGCCGCGGCTCGACCGGGGGCAGCGTCAACCTGGTCAGCAAGGTCGCCCGTCTCGGCGACTCCAAGGCCGCCACCCTGACCCTCGGCGACAACGCGACCCGCCGCGTGGCCGTCGACGTCAACGAGCAGGTGACCGACGGGATCGCCCTGCGCCTCAACGCCCTCTATCACGAGAACGAGGTCAACGGCCGCGACTACGTGCACGGCGACCGCTGGGGCGCGGCCGCCTCGGTCGGCTTCGGCCTCAACGGCCCGACCCGCCTGACCCTCGACTACTACCACCTGGAAAGCAGCGAGCTGCCTGACTACGGCATCCCCTACGTGCCGACCACGGTGGGCTCGGTCACCTACGGCAAGATGCTGACCGGCCACGACGACAAGTTCTACGGCCTGACCAGCCGCGATTTCCGCGACACCAGCGCCGACGTCTCGACCCTGCGCTTCCAGCAGGACCTGGGCGGCACGTGGAAGTTCTCGACCTCCACCCGCTACGGCCGCACCACCAACGCCTACGTCGCCACCAACCCCGACGACACCAAGCGCAACGTCCCCAACGGCTACCTCTTCCGCTCGTCGAAGAACCGCAACACCCTGACCACGACCACGGCCAACGCCACGACCGTGACCGGCGAGTTCAACGCCGGCGGCTTCAAGCACAGCGTCGCCATCGGCACGGAGATGGCCCAGGAGCAGACCCACAGCCAGGGCTACGTCATCTCTTCGCCGGGCGTCACCTCGGGCACGCTGGTCAACGGCAACCTGGGTTGCAACGCCTCGCGCCTGGGCGCGGCCTACGGCTACAACTGCACCACCCTGGACAACCCTAACGCCAACGATCCGTGGATCGGCACGGTCACCCGCTCGCCGACCTTCACCCGCACCATCGTGCGCACCCGCGCCGTGTTCGCCTTCGACACCATCGAGCTGAACGAGCACTGGCTGGTGAATCTGGGCGTCCGCCACGACGACTACACCAACAAGTATCTGGGCGGCACGATCTCGGCCTCGGGCGTCACCCCGACCTCCAGCCTGCGCAACGAGTCGCGCTTCTGGAACTACCAGGCTGGCGTCGTCTACAAGCCGGTGGAAAACGCCAGCATCTACGCCTCCTACGGCAGCTCGTCGAACCCGTCGGGCGAAGGCGCCGGCGACACCTCCTCCGTGGCGGCCACCACGGTCAACCTCGATCCGGAGCAGAACGACAGCTACGAGCTGGGCGCCAAGTGGAACCTGCTCGACAACCGCCTGAACCTGACCGGCGCGATCTTCCGCACCGACAAGACCAACGCCCGCGTCATCGACACCGACGGCAGCACTCAGTTGGTCGGCCAGACCCGCGCCCAGGGCGTCGAACTCGGCGTCGGCGGTCAGCTGACCCGCGCCTGGAGCGTAACCGCCGGCTACACCTACACCGACAGCGAAGTGATCGACGGCGGCTTCACGGTCACCACCATCCCGGCCACGTCGACCACCCCCGCCACCACCGTGGCCACGCCTTCGGTGAACAACGGCAAGATGTTCCCCAACACGCCCAAGCACGCCTTCAGCGGCTGGACGTCGTACAACTTCGGCCGGGCTTTCACGATCGGCGGCGGCGCGTCCTACATGTCCAAGCGCTACGCCAACGCGGCCAACACCTACGAGGTGCCCAGCTACTGGCGCTACGACGCCATGGCCTCGTGGAACGTCAACCAGAACGCCAGCCTGCAGCTGAACCTGCAGAACCTGACGGACGAGCGTTACGCGCTGAAGCCCTACAGCACCCACATGGTCCAGATCGCCGAAGGCCGCACGGCCCTGCTGACCCTGAACCTGAAGTACTGATCCTTTCCACTCAGGAAGGTTCGCAGCGCCCCGTCCGGCTCCCGTCGGGCGGGGCGTCGTCGTTTCGGCCCGGGCGCCAGGGGGGGAATTCGGAGCAGCGGAACCGCCGTCCGGGCGGGTCGTTGAGGGTGGACAAGCAAGGCTTCGCAAGAGGCCCTCCGCCCTCCCCTCTCGCGCAGGAAGATTTGCGATGCGATCGATCCTTCTGGTGCTCCTCGGCGTGCCGCTTCCCATCATCCTTCTGCTCGCCTTCTGCACCCATCACTTCTGATCGGACCCCCGCCATGGCTTACGGAACCGACCAGACCCTCGATGTCGTCCCCGAAGAGCAGCAATCGGCCGTCAGCTGGGACGCGATCGCGGCCGGCGCCGCGGCGACCATCGCCACGCTGTTCGTCCTGCTGTCGCTCGGCGCGGGCTTCGGCCTGGGCATCAAGCCGCGCTGGCCCAACGGGATCGAGGCGCGGGACTTCACCCCCGTCGTCGGCGCGATCTTCGTCGCCGCCCAGATCATCGCCAGCATGCTCGGCGGCTATCTCGCCGGACGGCTGCGGACCAAGTGGCTGCACGTCCACGACCACGAGGTCCACTTCCGCGACACCGCCCACGGCCTTCTGGCCTGGGCGGCCAGCGTGGTCGGCTTGCTGCTGCTCGGCGCCCTGACCGCCCCGTCGGCGGCGATCGTTCCCGACGTCGCCCTGTCGCCGGCCGAGGTGCTGCGCGCCACGCACGTCGCCGCGCAGATCTCGCTGTTCCTGGGCGTCGGCGCCCTGACCAGCGCCTTCGCCGCCAGCGTCGCCGCGGCGCTGGGCGGCCTCCGCCGCGACGACATGCACCGCCTGCACCGCACCCGCGCCTAGGACGCCGGTCCGTCCTCCTCGCGGCGGAACACCACCATCACCTCCACCCCGCCGGGACGCCGCGCCAGGGCGTCCCGGAGCATGGCCAGCAGGGTCTCGGGCGAGACGTGCAGGTCGACGATCCGCGCCGTCTCCTCATAGACCAGATGGAAATGCGGCTCGGGCTGGGTGTCGAACACCGGCTCGCCGCCGGTCGTCGGCAGGCGGCTGACCAGGCCGTGGTCGGCGAACGCCTCCAGCTGGCGGGCCAGGTCGGCAGGGGCCAGCGACAGGCCCGCCTCGGCGGCAAGGTCGGCGATCTCGGGCGCGGTCAGGTGGGTTTCTTCCGACGCGCGCAGCAGCGCCAGCAGCCGGGGCGCCGCGCCACGGCACGGCAGTCCCGCCCGGCGCAACGCGTCCTGCAGGACGGCGTCCACGGCATGGGGCATCCAGGGCGTCCTCCCTGGGCGAGGGAAACGGCCGCGATCTTTCGACGTCGCAGCCTGGCTCCCACGCCCGAACTCTGGGGCGACCATCTCGCAAACCCAGGTTGAATAGAAGCGCCGAAGTCCAATGGTTGCGATAGGCTCTTCCTATCGGGAGGGACCATGAACCTGCGTGACCTGCGCTATCTGCTGGCCGTGGCCGAGCACGAGCATTTCGGCCGCGCGGCCCGCGCCTGCGGCGTCAGCCAGCCCACCCTGTCGGTGCAGATCCGCAAGCTGGAGGAGCTCCTGGGCGTCACCTTGTTCGAGCGCACCAGCAAGACCGCCGCCCCCACCGCCGCCTGCCGCCAGTTGCTCGGCCACGCCCGCACGGCGGTAACGGCCGGTGAGGCGGTGCTGGCCACAGCCCGAAACCTGCGCGACCCGATGGCCGGCCGCTTCCGCCTGGGCATCATCCCGACCCTGGCCCCCTACCTGCTGCCGCTGGTGTTCGCGCCGCTGCGCGAGGCTCTGCCCTCGCTGGATCTCGAACCCTGGGAAGACCAGACCGCCGCCCTGCTGGAACGCCTGCGCGCCCACGAGCTGGACGCCATCCTGCTGGCCACCGACGAGGCCGCGCCCGACCTCGACGGTCGCGCCCTGTTCGCCGAGCCGTTCCTGGCCGCCCTGCCGCCGGACCATCCGCTGGCCGGCCGCGAGACCATCGCCGAGACCGACCTGGCCCGTGACATCCTGGTGCTGGCCGAGGGCCACTGCCTGCGCGACCAGGCGCTGGAGGCCTGCGGCAAGAGCACCACGGCCCTGGGCGCGGCCCTGCGCGCCTCCAGCCTCTCGACCCTGCTCAACATGGTCGCCGCCGGCTACGGCACCACCCTGATCCCGGGCCTGGCCTCGGGCGTCGCCCAGGACGCCGGCATCGTCCTGCGGCCGCTGTCAGCCAGCGCCGGCCGCACCATCCGCATCGTCTGGCGCACCCACTTCCCCCAGCGCCCCGCGGCCGAAGCCGTGGGCGAGGTCATCG
The DNA here is from genome assembly GCF_016135805.1 of Caulobacter hibisci. Lineage (GTDB taxonomy): Bacteria > Pseudomonadota > Alphaproteobacteria > Caulobacterales > Caulobacteraceae > Caulobacter > Caulobacter hibisci. The sequence goes on along the minus strand of NZ_JADWOX010000015.1, from coordinate 7,096 downwards.
CCGCGCGCTTGCGGGGCTATGCCGAGAGCGCGGCGGCGGGGGCGGTGTAGAAAAACCCTCTCTCTTAGAGAGAGGGAGGGGCCCGCCGCGAAGCGGTGGGAGGGTGAGTGGTTACGAGGTTTGACGGCGTGCCGGCACGCCGGCGGGCGGCGTACCCCCTCACCCCGACCCTCTCCCCATGGGAGAGGGAGTCGCCCCTACAGCTTCACCACCCAGTTCTTCCGATACATCACCCAGCCCAGCAGCCAGCACACCAGCATGTAGGCCACCGCGCACAGCAGCGAGCCCACCGCCCCCGGCGCGACCGCCTGGAACACATGAACGCCCACCCACTCGTACGGCCCGACGCCGCCGATCGCGAACTGGTTCAGCGTCACCACGAACAGCTCCGAGAACAGGTAGATCACCAGCGGATTGAGGCCGAACACCTGGAAGAGGCGGGTGCCAGCATTGGGCTCGCGGCCTTCGAGCACCGCCGTCAGGGCGGCCAGGACCAGCAGGTCGATGCCCACGGTCAGCAGCACGAAGGGGCCGGTCCACAGCTTCTTGGCGATCGGGAACCAGGGGTTCCAGGCCAGGGCCGCCAGGATCAGCACCGCGCCCAGGCCCGCCATTCGCACCAGGGTCTTGCGGGTGTCGGTCGCCTGCCGCAGGGCGCGGGCGGCAAGGTAGCCGGCCAGCACGTTGACGGTCGACGGCAGCGTGCCCAGCAGCCCTTCCGGATCGAAGCCGCCGTCCTTGCGATAGAGGTGGTCGCGGCCGACGATCAGCAGGTCGAGCTTGGTCCCGGCGTTGCCGAGCTTGGAATAGGGATCGCCGTCGCCAAAGCCCAGCAGGATCGCCCAGTAACCCAGCAGCAGGCCCGCGCACAGCGCCAGGATCCAGCGCGGCGACAGGAACCGCGCGGCGAAGGCGGCGATCAGGTAGCACAGGGCGATCCGCTGCATCACGCCCATCACCCGGGTCTGCGAGAACGGCGCCAGCGCCCAGTGCCCGTCCACGTGGTGCACGAACGGGAACCAGTACATCAGGAAGCCGAGCAGGAAGATCAGCGCCGTGCGCTTGAGCACCTTGGCGCTGAAGGCCGGCAGCGGGATCGGCCGCGAGAACGCGAACGCCATCGAGCAGCCGACGGCGAACAGGAACGACGGAAACACCGCGTCGGCCGCCGTGAAGCCGAACCACGGGGCGTGGACCAGCTGGGTGAACGCCTTGGCGCCTGGACCGGCGGTGTTGACGACGATCATCAGGCAGACCGTCAGGCCGCGGAACACGTCCAGCGACAGGAAACGGGGGGCGGGCTTGGTCGTCATGGCTGTGTCTTCCCCCTTCAGGCCCGGTCGATGCGCGCGATCAGCGCCCTGACCCCGGCGACGGGATCGGCCGGCGGCGTCCGGCGATAGGCGACGTCGGCGGCCACCCAGGCCTTTTCCCAGACGATCCCGTCCTTGACCACGGCCGCCTCGTCGAACGGACCGGTTCCTGCGGCCTTCAGGGCGTCGAGGAAGCGGCTCCAGCGCGGCAGGTAGAAGTCGGCATAGAGCCCCTGCCAGGCCTTGGAGGCGTAGTCGTTGAGGTTGCCCTCCCCGCCCCACACCGTCACCTGGGCCTTTGCGTTGCTCACATAGGTCGCCTTGTCGGCGGGCGTGTCGCCATAGGCGCGGGCGTCGTCGATCCAGGTGGCCAGGGTCTCGGGCTGCACGCCCAGCAGGGCGTCGACCGCCAGCGCCAGATCCTGCACCTTGCCGCGAGCCGCGTCGCCGGCGGCCGCATCGCCCTTGCGATAGGCCGCGACGGCGGCCTGCAGCTGGACGTCGATCTCCAGGCTGGCCAGCTGCCGCGCCGCATCGACCAGGTCGAGCACGAACAGCTTTTCCTTGGCGTAGCCCGGCGCCAGGCCGCTCAGCGCCCGTACCGCCGCATCCAGCTTGGCGCGGTCGCCCGGATGGCCCGGGAACTCGCCGATGGTCGCCGTCGGCCGCTTGAAGAACAGATAGGCGCCCGCCTTGCTCTTCCACCAGCGCGAGGACCAGTAGCGGGTCGAATAGGCGCCCTGCACCAGCAGGCCCATAGCCGCGTCCAGCTGCGGCGAGGTCTTGCCATAGCGGGCCTTCGACCGGCTCGACAGCCAGGCGCCCGTCGAGGCCCCGCCGTCGTTCCAGGCCAGGTCGTAGACCGCCTCGTAGACGATCGAATTGTTGTGCAGGCCTTCCGGGAACATGCCAAAGCCCGACAGCTTGCCGGTCTCGCCGCTGGCGGCCACGGCGGCGATGTCGCGGCGGTAGTAGTCGAGGTCGCCATAGACCGGGTTGCTGCCGCCGTAGTTATGGACGTAACCGTAGATCCACGGCTTGCCGCCGAAGGCCTTGGCGTTCTTCCAGACGTCGGGATAGCGGTCGTTGCCGATGTCGAGGATCATCAGCTTCTCGTCCGGCACCAGGCTGAGATAGGCGCCGATCGCGGCCGGATCCCAGAAGTGGCTGTCGGCCCCGAACAGCCAGCCCTGCATCACCCACACCGCGTCCGGACGGCTCTGGCGGATGGAGTCGTAGATGGCCTTGCCATAAGCGGCCAGGCGCCTGGCCTTCAGCGCCGGATCGACCTCAACCTTGGTCTTGGTCGCCGAGGTGTTGGCCGTGCCGTCGCCATAGGCCGCGTCGCGCGCGTCGGCGCCGTCGGCGTTGATCGGCGGCAGCATCTCGTTGAAGGAGTCGGCGAGGTAGTAGGTCCCCGCCCCATAGGTCTCCGTGTAGAGCGCCAGGAACCGCCCCGCGATCCTGGCGAACAGCGGATCGGCCGGGTCCAGCCAATAGGTCTCGTGGAAGCCTTCCCACGGCCGCATGCGATAGATCCTGGCCTGCGGGTGCTTGGCCGCGAAGGCCTTGGGCACATAGCCGCCGAAGGCCGGCAGGATCGGCGTCATGCCCAGGCCCCGCATGCGCGACAGGATCTTGACCTGCAGGTCCTTCTTCTTGTCGATCCAGGCGGTCGGCAGCGGGGCGGCGTAGCCCTCGATATTGCCCATCCGGTGCCAGGGCGTGAACGCCGCGCCGGAGAAGTAGTCGGCCAGTTCGGCCTCGCTCAGCCCGAACTCGCGCCACAGGGCCCGCCAGACATATTCCTGGCCTTCCATGGCCAGCGGCATGTCGACGCCGTGCACCGCCATCCAGTCGATCTCGCGGGTCCAGCGGTCCCAGCCCCACCAGGGCGTGGTGTAGCCGTAGGTGCAGGTGTTCAGATAGGCGCGATGGGAGAAGGGGCTTTCGACCCGGCCGGTGTCGGCGTCGGGCAGGCGGGCCGGCAGGGCGACGCGGTCGCCTTCCCAGCTGACCGAAGCCGCGCCGTTGTCCTTCAGATAGGCGTAGGCGCCGCGGGCCAGGGCCACCGGCGTATCGCCGCTGATCGTCACCTTGCCGCCGGCCGCCTTGACCGCGTAGCCGGGCTTGCCGCCCTTGCCCGCCGTCAGGGCCAGCTGGATGCCCGCCGCCTTCGGCCCGAACCGGCGCGTCAGCACCGCCCGCGCCGCCGCCGCGCCGGCCGGCTCCTTGCCTGCGGCCAGGACCATCGATGGCGCGCCGGAGACCGCCATCAGGGCCAGGGCTTGCTTCAGGGTCTGGCGACGCGAGGGCGTGAACGACATCGGGACATCTCTCTCGAAACAAAATCTGGCCGCCGCCCGGCAGGAGGGCGGCGACCAGCAGTTGCGCCGCACGGAACGGCGTCTCCGGGGAGGAGATCGGGGGTTACATCTTGTACTGGAACGACAGGTAGTAGCTGGGGCCGGTGACCGAGGTCATCTGCCAGCGGCTCTCGTTGCCGAGATAGGCCTTTTCCTGGGCGTTGTTGATGTTCATCGCCGCGAACGACAGGCTGAGCTTCTCGTTGATGTTGTAGCCCAGGTTCAGGTCGAACTGGGTGCGTGCATCGACGGTGTGGCCCAGGGGACCGGAGAAGAAGCTCTCGACCGAGGTCTGGTCATAGGCGCTGCGGTAGTTGGCCGACAGGCGCGCGCTGAAGGTCTGGTTTTCCCAGTAGACCGTGCCGTTGGCGGTGTGCTCCGACAGGTTGGCCAGCTTGAAGCCGGTCACCGAGGTCGCCGGATTGACGTGGGTGTAGTTGGCGATCAGGCCGAAGCCCGCGATCGGCAGCCAGGCGTCGAGCGACTGTTGCCAGTTCAGCTCGTAGCCGTGGATGTCAACGGTGCGCGCGTCGTTGAAGCTCTGGGTGATGGTGTAGGTGTCGCCGGCGGCCGAGACGCAGACGCCGCTGCTGTCCTTGGTCAGCGAGGTGCCCTCGTACGTGGTCGGGCACAGGGTCGAGGTGTAGACGCCGTTCTTGACCTTCTTCGAGAAGAAGCCCGCCGACAGGCCGTTGCCCGAGCCGTAGTACCACTCCAGGCTGACATCCAGCTGGTTGGCGGTCATCGGGTCCAGCGAGGCCTGGCCGACCGAGATCGTATAGACCTTGTGGCCGGTGGTGTCGGTGGTGCTGGTCATCGTCGTGGCCAGCTGGTTGCTGGAGTCGATGATCGGACGCACCAGCACCTTGGCCGCGGCGACGCGCAGCAGCAGGTTGTCGGTGATGTCGAAGCTGAAGTTCGCCGACGGCAGGACGTTGTCGTACGACTTCTTGGTCGTGTAGGTGCCGGCCACCAGCTTGACTTCGGTGTTCAGCGGGTTGGCCGCGCCGCCGACATAGCCGTTGACCGTCTGGTCGGTGCTTTCGCTGCGGACGCCCACGTTACCGCGGAAGGTGCGCGACAGCACCTCGCCCTTCAGGTTGGCCATGGCGTAGACCGAGGCCAGGTCCCGCTCGACGCGGTAGCTGCCGGCCGGGTCGAAGGCTTCGTAGACGGTGACGCCCTGGGCCTTGAGGGCCTCGCGATAGGCGTCGAGGTTCGGCGACACCCAGGTCGAGGGCAGGGTCGCCTCGCCGTCGAGGAAGTTGCTGACCGTGATGCCCGAGCCGGCCATGGTCGGCGAGTACGAGGCCGGGATGGTGTTCTGGCCGTCGCGGCGCACGACGTAGCGCTTGAGCACTTCCTGGCGGATCTTGGCGCCGACCTGCACCGAGTCGAGGATGCTGAAGTTCACGTAGCGCTTGGCGTCGAACTGGCCGGCGTTCTCGTAGGAGTCGATCGTCCGGAAGGCGCCGTTCGGGTAGGTGTTCCGGATAAGCGTCGAGGTGTTGTACTGGGCCGTGTCGCTCAGCGGCGTCGAGGTGGTGAAGACCACGTTCTTCGGGTTGCTGATGTCGACCGTGGCGCTGCCGATGTTGACGCCGAGGATCGCCGCCTCTTCGTTGAACAGGGCGTGGCCGCGCGAATAGTGCGCGACGCCGCTGAAGTCCCAGTTCTCGATGCCGGTCCAGCGGACCTTGGTCGTGAAGGCGCCGGTCGATTGCGGGCGGTCTTCATGCTGGTGGTTGTTCTCCAGCCGGAAGTTGTTCACCTGCACCTTGGTGGCGGTGTTGTTGGCGGTCGCCAGGGTCACCACGTTCGAGGCCGAGGGCGTGGTGAACAGGAAGACCTGCTGGTGCAGCTCTTGCGTCGTCTCGTCCTTGGCGTAGGTGGCGATGGCGTCGATCTGCAGGTCGTCGGTCGGCTTGAACTGCACCGCGCCGTTGATCATGCTGCGCTTGGTCTCGCGGTCGATGCGGCGATAACGCAGGCGGGCCGGGGTGTAGACGCCGTTGGCGACGGTCCAGCGGTCCATCCACAGATAGTCGCCGCGGTCCTTCAGCTCCTGGTAGCCGGCGCCGAGGAACACGCCGAGCTTGCCGTCCAGGAAGTGGTCGACATAGGTCGCGCCGAACTTGGCGGTCGGGTCGCCGCCGATCAGCTCCTGCTGCTGCAGCTTGCCGGCGAAGATCAACTGGCGGCCCTTCACATTGAAGGGGTGCACGGTGTCGATGTTGACGGTGCCGGCCAGGCCGCCCGCGTCCATGTCGGCCGTCGGCGACTTGTAGACCTGGATGCCCGAGGCCAGCTCGGTCTGGATGACGTCGTAGCGGAAGCCGTCGGTGAAGTTCGAGCTCTTGAAGGCCTGGCCGTTGACCGTGGTCAGGGCGTACTGCGGACCCAGGCCCCGGATGCTGATCGTCGAGCCGCGACCGTTGATGTTGGAGATCTGCACGCCCGGAATGCGCTGGATGGCTTCAGCGATGTTTTCCGACGGGAACTTGCCGATGTCCTCGGCCGAGATGCCGTCCGACACCCGCACGTCGTTGCGCTTGGTGTCGAGCGCCGTGGCAAGGCTCTTGCGGAAGGCGGTGACCACCACCTCGTCGACGGCCTCGCTGGGCGCGGCGTCCTGCGCGGCGGCGACGCCGGCGAAGCTGACGCCCGCCAGCAGGGCCAGGGCGAAGGCCTTGCGCTTTGCGGCAGGCCGGAAACTCGTAAGCTTGTGACCGATCATCTTGTTATCCCCTCAAGCCGGCGCGACGCGCGCGCCCGTTTAGCGCCGCTCCCCCGCGGCGCCGTTTTGAGCAGACCATTTAAAGACCTTTTTTCGCTGCTCACCGGCAAACTAGGGGCCGGCGCGAAGGCCGTCAAAGCCGGCAACCCGTTCTATTGCTTGTATTTCGGCAGAGATTGCCGGTTAGGCGCCCAATTTGTCGGGCTAAGCCGCGCCGCATATCGGCGATCGGCAACAAATACGAATGAAGTCAGGCGATTAGTGAAATTTTGTCCTTATTGGACAGGGCTAGGCATAATACCAATTTAATGCCTTTTTTGCGACCATTCGGGCCCAACGCCACCCGTTCACGCAAGCCCAGCGCGCATTCCACGACGCGCCGCTCGCCCAGCTTGCGCCCGGCGCCCACCACAAGGCGCCCGCACCCCGAGAGCGCGGCGTCGCATGACGCGAGTCGGCGAGTCTTGGCCAGGCGAGAGGGACCAGATGCCTCCCCTCCCAGCCGTAAGATCCCCGCGAAGGCGGGGATCCAAGCCGAGTCAGACGCGCCCGCCGCCTGTCGCGACCCATCCTGAAAGACAGCTTGGATCCCCGCCTTCGCGGGGATGCTCGGAGTTGAGGTAGCCGTCTAGACGACCACCACCTCCCCCAGCGCCGTGGCCACGGCCTCGGCGTTGGGT
>NZ_JADWOX010000014.1 GCF_016135805.1 Caulobacter hibisci | reverse complement strand
GCGGGGATGTCCATCGACGTCGTCTTCCTTACCCTAGTTTTGTTTTTCGTTGTTCGACCTGGGACCTAGAGCCCCGTCAGGCGGGGACCGCCTTGCAGCGCACCTCGCCCAGCGGACCGAAGCTTACGGTCGATTCTTCGCCGGCCGCGATGTCGTGGATGCCGGTGCTGGCGCCTGTGGTGACGATCATGCCCTTCTTCAGCGGTCGGCCGCGCGAGGCGACGTGGCCCAGCAGGAAGGCCAGGGCCGCCAGCGGCGAGCCGGGGATCGAGGCCGCGCCGCCCTTGCCGACGCTGACCCCGTTGATGAAGGTCTCGGCCGGCATGGCGTCCCAGCCCAGCTCGCGCCAGTTGTCGATCACCGGACCCAGGATCTGGCCGTCGTTGTTGCCGAAGTCGGAGACCACGATGGGCGGGCCCAGCTCGTTGATGGTCTTCAGCGGGCTGCCGGCGATCTCGACGCCGAGGATCAGCTCGCCGACGTATTCGGCGGCTTCTTCCGCCGTCCACGCGGTCTTGCCCTCGGGGGCGTCCTTGGCCAGGCGGATGATGAACTCGGCCTCGACGGCGGTGAAGCCGCCGGCGATGGCGCGGAACGAGGTCGGCTCGGCGCCCGCGTCCCAGACGTTGTTCTTGAAGATGCAGCCGGCCAGGCGATCGACGCCCAGGCGCTCGCGGTGCTGCGGCGGGACGAGACCCACCTTCCAGCCGACCAGCTCGTCGGGCCACAGGTCGATGGCGATGTCCTGCACCGCATAGCCGTCGGCCATGGTCTGGGGCAGGGCCCCGCCGGGATAGCCTGGAACCGAGACGCCCTTTTGGCGGGCTTCGACGAATTGGGGGGCGATGGACGCCGGTGCGAATAGGTCGCTCTGCGCCTCAGAAACGGTCACGCCGCGTACCCTCCCTCGAATTACTCTAGCCGGTCCGTTTGTCGGACCTGAGCCGTCTCTAATGGAAACCGGTGTCATTGACAATCGGGACACTGAAACACGTCCCGCAGCGAAGGGGAACCGTTCCCAGGCCCGAAGACCTTTGTTTTCAGCGGAGGACCGGGACATGACGCAGCCGCAGCTGGCCGAATATCGTCGCAAGCGCGATTTCCAGAAGACCGCCGAACCCAGCGGCGAGACGGCGGTGGCCGCCGCGCCGCACCTGCGATTCGTCATCCAGAAGCACGACGCCACGCGGCTGCACTACGATTTCCGGCTGGAGGTCGACGGGGTGCTGAAGTCGTGGGCGGTGACCAAGGGCCCGTCGCTGGATCCGGCCGACAAGCGGCTGTCGGTCGAGGTCGAGGACCATCCGCTCGACTACGGCGACTTCGAAGGCACGATCCCCAAGGGCCAGTACGGCGGCGGCACGGTGCAGCTGTGGGACCGCGGCTTCTGGGTTCCCGAGCCCGGCTTCGAGGACATCGGCAAGGCGCTGAAGAAAGGCGAACTGAAGTTCGTCTTGGAGGGCGAGCGGTTGCACGGCTCCTGGGTGCTGGTGCGGATGAACTGGGACCGCAACGCCAAGGACGGGAAGGGAAAGCGCAGCAACTGGCTCTTGATCAAGCACAAGGACGAGGCCGCGCGGCCGGGCGAGGGGGCGATGATCCTGGAGGAGGACCGCTCGATCGCCTCGAACCGGAGCATGGCCGACATCGCCGCCGGCAAGGGCAGGTCGCCCAAGCCGTTCATCCTGAAGTCCAAGGGGACCGCCGACGCCGTCTGGAAATCCCGTACCAAGGCCGAGCGCGAGGCCCTGGCCAAGGAGGCGGAGGAAACCCGCAGCTTCGAGCCGCCGAAGAAGGCGGCCGCGAAATCCAAGTCCAAACCCGCCGCCATGCCGGACTTCGTCGAGCCGCAGCTGTGCAAGTCGGTCGAGCGGCCGCCGGCCGGGGCGGGCTGGGCGCACGAGATCAAGTTCGACGGCTATCGCCTGCAGTTGCGCGTCGAGGACGGCCGGGCGGTCCTGCGCACCCGCAAGGGCCTGGACTGGACGCAGAAGTTCGCCGGGATCGCCGAGGCCGCCGCCGACCTGCCCGACGGGCTCATCGACGGCGAGGCCGTGGTGCTGGACGAGGCTGGCCAGCCCGACTTCGCCGGCCTGCAGGCGGCGCTGTCCGAGGGCGGGGAGGGCGAGATCATCTTCTTCGCCTTCGACCTGCTGTTCGAAGGCGGCGAGGATCTGCGGTCCCTGACCCTGCGCGAGCGCAAGACTCGGCTGAAGGCCCTGCTGGGCGAAGACGAACCCCGCCTGCGCTACGTCGACCACTTCGAGACGGCGGGCGACGCGGTGCTGCTGTCGGCCTGCAAGCTGGAGCTGGAGGGGATCATCTCCAAGCGACTGGACGCGACCTACCGATCGGGCCGCAGCGAGACCTGGACCAAGTCCAAGTGCCGGGCCGGCCACGAGGTGGTGATCGGCGGCTGGACGACGACGGGAACGGCCTTCCGCTCGCTGATCGCCGGCGTCATGCGCGACGGCAAGCTGGCCCATGTCGGCCGGATCGGCACGGGGTTCGGCAAGGACAAGGTCGCGAAGTTGTTGCCGAAACTCAAAGCCTTGGAGACCGATTGCTCGCCGTTCGAAGGAGTGGGCGCGCCGAAGAAGGCCGCCAACATCCACTGGGTGAAGCCGCAGCTGGTGGCCGAGATCGAATATGCCGGCTTCACCGGCGAGGGCGCGATCCGCCAGGCCGCCTTCAAGGGCCTGCGCGAGGACAAGCCCGCCGCCGAGGTCGAGGCCGACGTCGTGCCGGCCGCGAAAGCCGAACTGGCCGAGCCGACGCCCCGAGCCGCCAAGCCGGCGACTTCGAAGGGCGAAAGCGTCGTCCTCGGCGTCCCGATCTCCAAGCCCGACAAGCCGCTGTGGCCCGACGCCGGCGACGGCGAGCCTGGGACCAAGCTGGATCTGGCCCGCTACTACGCCGCCGTCGGCGAATGGATGTTGCCGCATATCCAGGGGCGACCGGCCTCGGTGATCCGTGTGCCTGACGGCATCGACGGCGAGACCTTCTTCCAGCGCCACGCCATGCGCGGGATGTCGTCGCTGATCGAGACCGTCACGGTCAGCGGCGACCGCCAGCCCTACATCAAGTTCGAGCGGGTCGAGGCCCTGGTCGCCGCCGCCCAGATCGCCGCCGTCGAGATCCATCCCTGGAACTGCCAGCCGGGCGATCCCGAGGTCGCCGGCCGCTTGGTCTTCGACCTCGACCCGGCGCCAGAGGTGACCTTCGAGGACGTCATCGTCGCCGCCCGCGAGATGCGCGACCGGCTGGAGGAGCTGGGTCTCGTCAGCTTCTGCAAGACCACCGGCGGCAAGGGGCTGCACGTGGTCACGCCGTTGTCGGACAAGGTCCCGTGGGACCAGGCCAAGGCCTTCGCCCGCGAGGTCTGCGCGCGCCTGGCCGCCGACGATCCCGACCGCTACCTGATCACCATGAGCAAGAAGGCCAGGGCCGGGAAGATCTTCCTCGACTACCTGCGCAACGACCGCACCAGCACGGCGGTGGCGCCGCTGTCGGCCAGGGCGCGGCCGGGGGCGACCGTGTCGATGCCGCTGAACTGGACGCAGGTGAAGGCGGGGCTGGATCCCTCGCGCTTCACGATCCGCACGGCCCCGGACCTGATCGCCAGGAGCACGGCCTGGGCCGACTATGCCGAGGCGGCCAGGCCATTGAAGGCGGCGATCAAGCGGCTGGGGTGACTCAGGCCATCAGCGGCATCTGCTCGAGCAGCTTGTCCAGGGTCACCGGATAGTCGCGCACCCGCACGCCGGTGGCGTTGTAGATGGCGTTGGCCACCGCCGCCCCGACGCCGCAGATGCCTAGCTCGCCCACGCCCTTGGCCTTCATCGGCGAGGACATCGGGTCGGTCTCGTCCAGGAAGATCACCTCCTGGTGCGGGATGTCGGCGTGCACCGGGGCCTCGTAGCCGGCCAGGTCGTGGTTGACGAAGAAGCCCAGCCGCTTGTCGACTACCAGTTCCTCCATCAGCGCCGCGCCCGTGCCCATGACCATGGCCCCGATCACCTGGCTGCGGGCCGATTTCGGATTGAGGATGCGGCCCGCCGCGCACACCGCCAGCATCCGCCGCACGCGGATCTCGGCGGTGAAGGCGTCGACGCCGACCTCGACGAAGTGGCCGCCGAAGGTCGACTGCTGGTGGGTCTTGGCGAGGTTTCCGAACTCCATGAAATCCTCGACCGTGACCGGCCCGTCGGCCGCGGCCTGGACCAGCGGCAGGCTCTGGTTGCCGACCTTCACCCGCCCGTCGGCGAACTCGGCGGTCTTGGGATCGAGGCCCAGCTTGGCCGCCACCGTCTCGCGCAGCTTCACGCAGGCCGCGTAGACCCCGGCCGTCGAGCTGTTGGCGCCCCATTGGCCGCCGGATCCGGCCGAGACCGGGAAGGTCGAGTCGCCCAGCCGCACCGCCACCTTCTCGATCGGCAGGCCCATCATCTCGGCCGTCGTCTGGGCGATGATAGTGTAGCTGCCGGTGCCGATGTCGGTCATGTCGGTCTCGACTGTCACCGTGCCCGAGGCCTCCAGCCGCACCCGCGCGCCCGACTTCATCACCATGTTGTTGCGGAAGGCCGCCGCCACGCCCATGCCGACCAGCCAGCGGCCGTCGCGTACCTGGCTGGGCCTGGCGCTGCGCCTGGCCCAGCCGAACTTGTCGGCCCCGGTGCGCAGGCATTCGACCAGCTGGCGCTGCGAGAACGGCCGCTCGGGCTTTTCCGGATCGACCTGGGTGTCGTTGAGGATGCGCAGCTCGATCGGGTCGATCCGCAGCTTTTCTGCCAGTTCGTCGATGGCGACTTCCAACGCCATCAGGCCGGGGGCCTCGCCGGGGGCGCGCATGGCGTTGCCCTCGGGCAGGTCCAGCACCGCCAGCCGGGTCTTGGTCATGCGGTCCTTGCCGGCATAGAGCAGGCGGGTTTGCTGTACCGCCGTCTCGGGCCCGCCGCCGGGCAGGTCGCCCGACCAGCTCTCGTGGCCGATGGCGGTGATCTTGCCGTCCGGCGTCGCGCCGATACGGATCCGCTGGATGGTCGCCGGCCGGTGGGTGGTGTTGTTGAACATCAGAGGGCGTTGCAGGGCCAGCTTCACCGGCCGTCCCGCCGCCTTGGCGCCCAGCGCCGCCAGGATCGCGTCGGCCCGCACGAACAGCTTGCCGCCGAACCCGCCGCCGATGAAGGGCGAGACCAGCCGCACGTTCTCCTTGGGCAGGCCCAGGGTCTTGGCGACGTCGCCGGTGCTCCAGGCGATCATCTGGTTGGAGGTCCACAGGGTCAGCTTGTCGCCGTTCCAGGCGGCGATGCTGGCGTGCGGCTCCATCATGGCGTGGGCCTGGTCGGGAGTGGTGTAGGTCTCGTCCAGCTTGACCGGCGCGGCGGCGAAGGCGGTCTCGAAGTCGCCCACCGCCGTGTCGGCCTTGCCGTCGCCGGGCTTGGTCGCGCCGTCCTTGGCCGAGGCCAGGTCGAAGGTCCCCTTGGCGCGTTCGTACTCGACCTTGATCAGGCTGGCCGCGGCCCGGGCCTGCTCGAAGCTCTGGGCCATCACCACGGCCACGGCCTGATGGTAGTGCTCGATCTCCGGCCCGCCCAACAGCTTGGCGGTGTTGTTGTCGCCCTTGCCCAGCTTGCCGGCGGTCTCGGCGGTGACCACGGCCAGCACGCCCGGCGCGGCCTTGGCCCGCGAGACGTCCATGGCCGTGATCCGACCCTTGGCGATCGCCGCCCCCAGCACGTAGCCATAGCCCGGGTTCTCGATCGCGTCGTGCCGCTCATAGGCGTAGGGCGCGCGGCCGGTGGTCTTCAGCGGCCCGTCGATGCGGTCGAGCGGCTTGCCGACCACCTTCAGCTGGTCGATCGGATTGGTCGTGGCGGGGGTGTCGAACTTCATCTCTAAGCCCTCGCCTGCGCCATGGCCGCGCCCAGGGCGCGCTCGGCCAGGGTCAGCTTGAAACCGTTCTGGGACGTGGTCCTGGCCCCGGCCAGCAGCGTCTCGCCGACGGCCTTGGCACCCTGGGTCATGGCGGCTTCGGCCGCCTCCACCCGCCAGGGCCTGTGCGCCACCCCTCCCAGGGCGACGCGGCCCGAGCCGTCCTTCTGGATCACGCTCGCCACCGACACCAGGGCGAAGGCGTAGGACGCCCGGTCGCGCACCTTGTGATAGGCGTGCTGGCCGCCGAGGGGCCTCGGCAGGGTCACCGCGGTGATCAGTTCGCCGCGCGCCAGGGCGGTCTCGACATGGGGCGTATCGCCTGGCAGGCGGTGGAAGTCGGCGATTGGGATGGTCCGCTCGCCGCCGTCGGGCCGCACGGTCTCGACCGTGGCGTCCAGCAGCCGCAGGGCCACGGCCATGTCGCTGGGATGGGTGGCGATGCAGGCCTCGCTGGCGCCCAGCACCGCGTGCGAACGGGTGAAGCCGCCGATCGCCGAGCAGCCCGCGCCCGGCCGGCGCTTGTTGCACGGCATGTTGGGGTCGTAGAAATAGGGGCACCGCGTGCGCTGCAGCAGGTTGCCGGCGGTGGTGGCCTTGTTGCGCAGTTGGCCCGACGCGCCGGCCAGCAGGGCCCGCGACAGCACGCCATAGTCCTTGCGCACCCGCTTGTCGGAGGCCAGGTCGGTGTTGCGCACCAGCGCCCCGATCCGCAGGCCGCCGTCCCGGGTCGGCTTGATCTCGTCCAGCCCCAGGCCGTTGACATCGATCAGCCGGCGGGGCGTCTCGATCTCCAGCTTCATCAGGTCCAGCAGGTTGGTGCCGCCGGCGATGAAGCGGGCGCCCGGGTCGTTGGCGGCGGCGCTGGCCGCCTCGCGCGGGCTGCGGGCGCGCTCGTAGGCGAAGGCCTTCATGCCCGGCCTCCTGCGACTTCAGCGATCGCCTCGATGATGTTGGAATAGGCCCCGCAGCGACAGATGTTGCCGCTCATCCGCTCGCGCAGCTCGTCTTCGGTGACCTTCGGCGCGGCCGTCAGGTCGGCGCTGACATGGCTGGGCACCCCGGCCTTGATCTCGTCCAGCACCGCCTTGGCCGAGCAGATCTGCCCCGGCGTGCAGTAGCCGCACTGATAGCCGTCGTGCTTGACGAAGGCCGCCTGCAACGGGTGCAGCCGCTCGGGCGAACCCAGGCCCTCGATCGTGGTAATGGCGTCGCCCTCGTGCATGACGGCCAGGCTCAGGCAGGCATTAATCCGCCGGCCCTCGACGATCACCGTGCAGGCGCCGCACTGGCCGTGGTCGCAACCCTTCTTGCTGCCGGTCAGCTTCAGGTGCTCGCGCAGGGCGTCCAGCAGGGTGGTGCGGGTGTCGAGCGTCAGGCTGCGCTTCTCGCCATTGACCGTGAAGGCGACCTTGGCCGTCACCGGCGCGTCCGGTCCGTCCTGCGCTACGGCGGTCGGCGGCGAGACGCTCACGGCGGCGGTGGCGGCGCCGGCGGCCATCAGGCCCCGCCGCGACAGCTGGAGTTCGTCCAAGTCGTGCATTGCATCCTCCGATCCTCCCGGCCGTCCCGCGCACCCCGACTGCACGGGAGGCGCTAGCCGATAAGCGGCGAACGTCCGGATGGTTGCCGCCGCAACCGGCGAAGCGGCAAGCCTAGGCCCGTGCGAAGCGGTTGATTAGGCGGGCTTTGTCACACGAGGTGATGAGCTGGACTCATCAATCGTCGTTCCCGCAGAAATCCGCGCGGCCGCCCTTGACGTGGTGTTATGTAATAACATTTAAGTCGCCTCGACCGCCGTATCCGGAGTTCCCCATGGCCCGCCACACTCACCTGCAACGGGGTCTCGACGGCGCGGCGATCGGGCTGTCGGGCCTGTGCCTGGTGCACTGCCTGGCCCTGCCAGTGATGGCGGCCCTGCTGCCGCTGGCCGCCAACCTGTCCCACGCCGAGTGGCTGCACCCGCTGTTCCTGGCCATGGCCGCGCCGATCTCGGTCTTCGCCCTGGCCCGCTCGGGCAACTGGCGACGCCCTGGCATGGTCGCCCTGGCGGCCGTGGGCCTGGCCCTGATGACCGCCGGCGCCTTCGCCCCGATCGGCGACTGGGCAGAAGCGGGCCTGACCAGCCTGGGCGGCCTGATGCTGGCCGGCGTTCATGTGCTGAACGCCCGGATCTGCTCTTGCGCGGAACGCGGCGAGCTGGAGCCGGCGGCCTAGCCGTCCCGCTCGCGCCGCGAGCGCCGAGGCTTGCCCCGTCTCTCGCCGCGTGACACCACCGTCCGGTGACGCTTCGGACGACCACGCAAGACGGACGATTCACCGCGCTGGACGGATTGCGCGGCGTCGCGGCCCTGGGCGTGCTGCTCTACCACATCGCCGACTGGTCGGGCCGCCGAGGTCACTTCGGCCACGGCTATCTGGCCGTCGATTTCTTCTTCTGCCTCAGCGGCTTCGTGCTGGCCCACGCCTTCGAGCAGCGCAGGATCGGTTTTGGCGGCTACCTGCTGGCCCGCTGGGTGCGGGTGTGGCCGATGCTGTTCCTCGCCACGGTCGCCGGGGTCCTGCTGACCGGCAAGGGCGACGGCGAGACCTGGATCGACCTGGCCAAGGGCCTTCTGCTGATCCCCAAGTTCGCGCCGATGGAGGCGGGGACCTTCCCCTCGCTGTTCCCCTTCAACCCGCTGGCCTGGTCGCTGTGCCTGGAGGTCCTGGTCAGCCTCGCCTGGTTCCCCCTGCGCCGCGCCCCCGACATGGCCATCGTGATGTTCGTGTTCCTGGCCGGCGCGGCGCTGCTGTTCGTGGCTGTCGGCATGGGCGGGCTGCAGACCGGCTGGGACCAGGCGACCTTTGGCCTCGGCGTGCTGCGCGCGGCCTATCCCTTCGCCATCGGCTGGCTGTGCTGGCGGCACCGGGCGAGCTTTTCCGCGCGCAAGGCCTGGGTTCCGGCGGTGCTGCTGCTGACCGTTCTGGTGCTGCCGGTCTGGCCGACCCGGGTCGCCAACGGCCTCTATGATTTCGCCTGCACGACCTTGCTGTTCCCGACCCTGGTTCTGCTGGGCGCCTACGATCCCGGCGGGCGGCTGGCGCGGTGGTGCGAGCGGCTGGGCGGGGTGTCCTATCCGCTCTACGCCCTGCACTGGGCCTTCTGGTACGTGATGCTGTCGATCTATCCCGACGGCTGGAAGCGCGACCTGCCGCTGTGGTTCTGCGTCCTGGCCTTTTTCGTCCTTCCGGCGGCTTCTTGGGCGGCCTGGCGCTGGGTGGAGACGCCTCTGCGCACCTGGGTCAAGCGGGCGACGCACGCGCTCTGAAGGCGACCCGAAGAAAAATCGTCGTTGTTCGGTGTGCCTCGGGCCAGGATGTGCGTCATGCACTGCGGGGAAACTGTCGAGACGGACCGTGCAGCCTAAGACGGAACAGGATCTGGGACGGCTGGATCGGCGCTATCGGCCCGCGCTGATGGCGTTCTTCATGCGCCGCGCCGCCAGCCACAGCGACGCCGAGGACATGACCCAGGAGCTGTTCGCCAAGCTGGCCCTGACGCAGGCCGACCGCAGCATGGACAACGCCGACGCCTACATCTTCCAGATGGCCGCCAACCTGCTGCGTGACCGGGCGCGGCGGGAACGCGTGCGTAACAGCTACAGCGCCGCCGTGCGGGCCGAGCCCATCGACCTGGAGCCCTTCGATCCGGCGCGCCTGCTGATGGGCCGCGAGCGGCTGGGCGAGGTGTCCGAGGCCCTGCGCGAACTGCCCGAGCGCACCCGGGCCATCTTCCTGCTGTTCCGCCTCGAAGGCATGAAGCAGGCCGAGCTGGCCACCCTCTACGGCATGACCACCAGCGGCGTGCAGAAACACATCCTCAAGGCCATGGGCCACCTGACCCGTCGCACGAGGGCCGGCGAATGAACGGGCCCGATATCACCGACGTCCGCCGCGAGGACGCGCTCGACGAAGCCGCCGCCTGGTGCGTGCGCCTGGCCGAGGGCGAGCTTTCGGGCGCCGAGCAGGCGCAGCTGGAGGCCTGGTTCGCCGCCGACCCCGAGCATCGCGCCCTGCTGGACGACGCCGTCTGCGCCTGGCGAGCCGTCGACGAGCAGGCCATGAGCCCGGGCATGGTCGCCCTGCGCGGCGAGGCCCTGGAAGACCTGCGTCGCGCCCAGAGCCGGCGATGGGCCGCCCGTCCGGACCGGCGAGCGCTGATCGGCGGGGCGCTGGCCGCCTGTCTGGTCGCGGCCCTGGCCGGCGGCGGGCTCGCTTGGCGCTCTGTCCAGCCCGACGTCTATCGCACCAGCGAGGGCGAGCGGCGGATCGTCGAGCTGCCCGACGGCTCGCGCGCCTCGCTCGATGCGGCCACGGTGCTGCGGGTGCGCTACGACGGCGGACGGCGGCGGCTGTGGCTCGACGAGGGCCGCGCCAAGTTCTCGGTCGCCAAGGATCCGCTGCGGCCGTTTTCGGTCGCCGCCGACGGCAAGCTGGTGGTCGCGACCGGCACCACCTTCAGCGTCGAGAAGCTAACCGGCCAGATGCGCGTGGTGCTCTACGAGGGCCATGTGGCGGTGCTGGACGGGGAGGGGTCTCGCGGTCGTCCGCCGCCTACGGTCAAGGTCGATGGCGCGCCGGCCGAACGCCTGCTGACCCCCGACCACGAACTGGTCGCCTCGACGACCTCCGACGCCACGGTGGTCTCGGCGACCGACCCGGCCCGCGCCGCCTCTTGGGAGAGCGGCCAGCTGGTGTTCCAGGACGAGCCGATGGATCTCGCCGTCGAGCGGGTGAACCGCTACGCCCGCGACAAGCTGCGGATCGCCGATCCGGCCGTGGGGCGGCTGAAGATCAGCGGCGTCTTCACCTCGGGCGACACCCGGGCCTTCGTCGACGGCGTCACCGCCGTTCTGCCGGTCCGCGCCGAGCCTTCGTCGGGCGAAACGGTGCTGCGGATTGATCGCGGGCAAAAAAAGATCAGCGGGGCCGGTGAGTCTTCCTCGGGCTGAGGCGTCTCACTGACCAAAGCGCCGCCAAAGAACAATGATCGGCGCGAGGGAGGGAAGTGATGCGCAAGAGCTTCGACCGCCGCCTCGTCTGGGGCGCCACCACCACAGCCGCCGCCGTCCTGGCGGTCCTGACCGCGCCGACCCTGGGCTATGCCCAGCAGCGCGCGACCTACAGCTTCGACATTCCGGCCCAGGACCTGGGCGGCGCCCTGCGCGCCTTCGGCCGCATCTCGGGCCAGCAGCTGGCCTTCGACGAGACCCAGCTGCGCGGCAAGCGCAGCGCCGGCCTCAAGGGCAGCTACTCGGCCGACGAGGGCCTCAAGCGCCTGCTGGCCGGCTCGGACATGGTCGCCCAGCCCACCGCTAGCGGCGTCTACGCCATTCGCGGGCGAGGCTTGCTGGTCGCCGCCAGCGCCACGGCCCAGGCCGCCCCGGCCGCCGCCGTCGAGCCCCCGGCCGCGCCGCCCGAAGCGCCGTCCGAGGTCGAGGAAGTCATCGTCGTCGGCACCCCCGGCGGGGCGGGCATCGACAAGCTGTCGGCCAGCTTCGCGGTCAGCACGATCAACGCCGCCGACATCGCCAAGGCCTCGCCCAAGTCGAGCGCCGAACTGCTGGCCCTGGTGCCCGGCGTCTGGGTCGAGACCTCGGGCGGCGTGGCCGGCGCTAACGTCTTCGTGCGCGGTTTCCCCGCCACCGGCGACGCCGAGTTCCTGACCATCCAGCTGCAGGGCGCGCCGATCTATCCGCCCTCGACCCTGTCGTTCCTCGAGAACTCGTCGATCTTCCGCGTCGACGAGACCATCTCGCGGATGGAAGCCTTGCGCGGCGGCCCTAACCCGATCTTCTCCAACGGCCAGCCGGGCCTGACGACCAACTTCATGCTCAAGGAAGGCGGCGAGGAGACCAAGGGCCTGATCAAGGCCTCGACCTCCGACTACGGCCTGCGCCGCGTCGACGGCGTGGTCAGCGGCAAGCTGGCCGACGACCTGTTCTTCATGGTCGGCGGCTACGTGTCTCGCTCGCCCGGCGTGCGCGACACCCAGTTCGACAGCGAGAAGGGCCAGCAGTTCACGGTGAACCTCACCAAGAAGCTGGAGAACGGCAAGATCAACCTCTACGCCCGCGCCACCGACGACCATGGCGCCTGGTACCTGCCGTTCGCCATCAACGTGCCCGGCGTCGACAAGGGGACCTACACCCAGATCGGCGAGCTTTCCCGCCAGCAGACCCTGCAGGTCCATGCCGACGGCACGACCCGCCAGTTCGACCTGGCCGACGGCCGGGGCTGGAAGGGCTACGTGGTCGGCGGCAGCTTCGAGCACGAGTTCGGCGAGGGCTGGACGGTGCGCGACCGCTTCAGCTTCACCAAGGGCGACGCCAACACCTACGGCCTGGTGCCTGACGGCGGGGCGGTGACGGCGGCCTCGGTGGCTGCGGTCACCGGCTCGGCCGTGACCACGCGCGGAGGGACGGCCCTGGGCGCGGGCGCCTACGTGCAGAACTGGGGCGCCTGGATCGTCGAGAAGGAGATCGAGGCCCTGACCAACGACTTCAGCATCTCCAAGAGCTTCGGAACGCACGAGGTCTCGGCCGGCTACTACGCCTCCAGCTTCTCGTCGGACGATTTTTGGACCATCGGCAACTTCCGCCCGATGCAGGTCAAGGCCAACGGCGACTACCTGGCCAGCAGCATCACCTGCGCCAACCTGGCGACCGCCGGCAGCGGCTCGGGCTGCTGGGCCTACGGCCTGGTCTCGGCCGGCGACGGGCGGGTGGACGCTCTCTACCTGGCCGACTCCTGGCAGGTGACCGAGAAGCTGCGCATCGATCTCGGGGCGCGCCGCGAACGGTTCAAGACCGACTACGTCGTCGATGACGGCAACGGCTATCCGGACGGCCTGGCCATCCGCACCACCGACTACAGCCACAGCAAGACGTCCTACACGGCCGGCGCCAACTACGACCTCAACGAGGTCTCCGGCGTCTTCGTGCGCTATTCGCGGGGCTACAAGTTCCCAAGCTTCGACAACTTCCGCGAAAACCTGACCGACACCCTGAAGGTCGACCAGTACGAGCTGGGCTACAAGCTGCGTAGCGGACCGTTTGAGCTCTACGCCACCGGCTTCGCCAACGAGTTCAAGGGCGCCAAGTTCGCCGACGTTGGCGGCATCCAGGAAAGCAACACCAACAAGGCGCACGGCGTCGAACTGGACGGCCGCTGGAAGTCGGATTTCGGCCTGTCGCTGGCGCTGAACGGCACCTTCCAGAAGACCGAGATCAAGCAGTCCTCGATCCCCGCCAACGCCGGCAACAGCGCCCAGCGCCAGCCCGACTGGCAGATCCGCTTCACCCCCAGCTGGGACGTGGCGCTCGGCACGGTGGACGCCACCTTCTACGGCACGCTCAGCGCCGTAGACGACCGCTACGCCGACAACGCCAACACCCAGGTGCTGAAGGGCTACGAGAAGCTCGATCTCGGCGCGATCTTCCGGGTGGGCGCCTTCGACGTGCAGGTGGCCGGCGACAATCTCACCGACAGCCACGGCCTGACCGAAGGCGATCCGCGCTCGACCAGCGGCGCCAACGCCCGGCCGATCCTCGGACGCTCGGTGCGCCTGAGTGTCGGCTACAACTTCTGACGATCTCGCGGGTTCTGACCTGCAACAGACCCTTCGCGCGGGCCGGCTTTCCTCCATGCCGGCCCGCGTCCTTTTTCTTCGATGAGGCCCCGATGATCAGCGCCCGCCTGCTCGCCGTCGTTTCCGCCACGGCCTGGACGGCGCTGGCGTCGCTGGCGAGCGCCCAGACCCCCGCCGCCGAAGTCCAGACCCCCGCCGATACCTACCAGGAGCTCTTCCACCAGGTGCAGACGCGGCGGCTGTTTCCGGACGGCAAGACCTTCGTCGACGCCGCGCCCAAGCGCGACCCGGCCGCGATCCTCAAGGCCTACCGCGCCCAGGCCCGCTTCACCGACGCCGAGCTGAAGCGCTTCGTGCGCGCCAACTTCGTCGTGCCCGAGGCCGGCGCCATGCCCGCGCCCAGTGCCGCGCGCACCACCCTGAAGGCCCACGTCGCCGCCCTGTGGCCGCACCTGGCCCGCGAGCCGGTCAAGCCCGTGGCCGGCGGCTCGGCCCTGGCCATGGCCAAGCCCTTCGTCGTGCCCGGCGGGCGCTTCCGCGAGATCTATTACTGGGACAGCTACTTCACGATGCTGGGCCTGAAGCTCGACGGGCGCGGCGACCTCGTCGAGAGCATGATCGACGACTTCGGCGGCCTGATCGACGCCTACGGCCACATCCCCAACGGCGCTCGCACCTACTATCTCAGCCGCTCTCAGCCGCCGTTTTTCTACGCCATGGTCGGCCTGTCGGAGGCGACCGATCCGGCGTTGGTCAAGGCCCGGGTCGACCTGATGCGCCGCGAGCACGCCTTCTGGATGGACGGCGAGAAGACCGTGGCGCCGGGCAAGGCCTATCGCCGCGTCGTCGCCTTTCCCGGCGGGGCCGTGCTGAACCGCTATTACGACGATCGCGTCACGCCGCGCGACGAATCCTATCGCGAAGACCTGGAGACCGCCCGCGAGGCCTCGCTGGCCACGGGCCGGCCGCCGGCCGAGGTGTTCCGCGACCTGCGGGCCGGGGCCGAAAGCGGCTGGGACTTCTCCTCGCGCTGGATGGCCGACGGCGAGCACCTGAAGACCATCCGCACCACGGCGATCGTCCCCGTCGACCTCAACAGTCTGATGTACGGCCTGGAGACGGCGATCTCGGCCGGCTGCGCCCGGATCGCCGACGCACCGTGCGTCGCCGAGTTCGACGGCCGCGCCAAGGCCCGCAAGGCGGCCATGGACACGGTGCTGTGGGACGCTTCGCGCGGGGCCTATCTCGACTATCTGTGGACCGGCGGCGAGCGGATCGACGCCCTCAGCGCCGCGACTCTCTATCCGCTGTTCGTCGGCGCGGCCTCGCCCGACCAGGCCAAGGCGGTGGCTATCGCGACCCGCGCCCAGCTCCTGGCCTCGGGCGGCCTGCGCACCACCACCCGTCGCACGGGTCAGCAGTGGGACACCCCCAACGGCTGGGCGCCTCTGCAATGGGTCGCCGTCGCCGGCCTGCGCCGCTACGGCGAGACGGCCCTGGCCTCGGAAATCTCGGATCGCTGGCTGGCCACGGTCGAGCGCGAGTACCAGGCCAGCGGCAAGATGCTGGAAAAGTACGACGTCGAGGAGGCCAAGGCCGGCGGGGGCGGGGAGTACCCCCTGCAGGATGGCTTCGGCTGGACCAACGGCGTGACGCGGGCTTTGCAGGAGGGGCGCTAGGTCGATCCGCGCCAGCATTTCCCATCAGAAGTCATCGCCCGGCTTGTCCGGGCGACCCAAGCTGACCTAGCCAAATCCTGATGCGCCGCTTGGGTCGCACGCATAAAGCGGGCGATGACCTCCCAGGGCCCTAAAGCTCCGGCTCGTCGCCGCCCAGGCGCTCGATCTCGTCGACCAGGCCGTCGACGTCGAGCACCGTCAACGTCCGCCCCTGCTTGGCGATCAGCTTGCGGGCTTCCAGCCGGTTCAACTCGCGGGTCACGGCCTCGCGCTGGGCGCCGGCCAGGACGGCGATCTCGGCATGGGTCGGGGCCTTGGTCAGGACCGCGCGGTTGTCCTCGATGCCGGCCTCGGTCGCCAGCCTCACCAGTTCCATCTGCACCCGGCAGGGCGCTGAGACGGCGTTCAGCTCGAACACCCGGCTGCTCAGCGCCCGGACCATCGCGGCCAGGTCTTCCAGCACCGCGCGGGTGAAGGTGGGCGAGGCGGCCATCAGTTCGGTCACCAGCGCCTCGGGCAGGCGGCCGACGATGGTCTCGGTCAGGGCCGTAACATTGGCCGAGCGGGGCAGGCGGTCGATGGCGGCGATCTCGCCGAAATAGGAGCCCGGTTGCAGGCGGCGATAGCCGACCTCGCGGCCCGAGCGCGCATACTGGTTCACCAGCAGCAGGCCGCGGATCACGATATAGACCGCGCCGCCCGGATCGTGCCGCTGCACCAGTCGCGAGCCGCGCCGCACCGCCAGGATCTCGACGCGCGGAATGATCGCCTCGATCTCGGCCTGCGACATGTGACGAAGCAGGCGGCTGCCCGACAACGCCTGCAGGCGCGAGGCCTGATCGGCGTAACCTGTAGCGTGCGGGGTGATCGCGGGGACGGAAGAGTCCATAATCGCCGCTCCAGAGTTCGCGTGCGGGGAGAGTCGAGGGGCAATGGGGGACTTAAACTACAAGGCCTTCATCAGCTACAGCCATGGCGACGGCAAGCTCGTCGATTGGCTGCACAAGGGTCTGGAAGCCTATCGACCCCCGAAGGGGGTTATGGGCGCGGGCGGGCGGCCGCTGCGGCCGATCTTCCGCGACCGGGCCGAACTGTCCGCCGCCGCCGATCTGGGCGGTGCGATTCGCGAGGCGCTGGAGCGCTCCGAGTTCCTGATCCTGATCTGTTCCGAGGCGGCGCGCCGCTCGAAATGGGTGGGCGAGGAGATCCGCCACTTTCTGTCCACCCACGGTCCGCAGCGGGTGATCTGCCTGCTGGTCGACTCGCCCGACGGGCAGGGCGAGGTGCTCGACTGCCTGCCGCCGGCGTTGCGCGAGGCGCTGCCGCCCGGCGGCGAGCCCCTGGCCGCCGATATCCGCCCCGGCGGCGACGGACGCCGCCTGGCGTTCATGAAGATCGCCGCCACCCTGCTGGGCGCGCGGCTGGACAGCCTTATCCAGCGCGACGCCCGCCGCCGCACCCGCTGGATGACGGCGATCACGGCCGGCGCCCTGGGCGTGGCGGTGGTGACCGCGGCCCTGGCCGTGGTCGCCGTCGACGCCCGCCGCGAGGCCGAGGCCCAGCGCGCCGAGGCTGAGGACCTGGTCGCTTATATGCTGGGCGACCTGCGCAAGAAGCTGGAGCCGGTCGGGCGCCTCGACGTGCTCGACGGCGTCGGCGCCCGGGCCCTGGCCCACTATGCCCATGTCGAGACCCGCGACCTGGATGACGAGGCACTGGGCCAGCAGGCCAAGGCCCAGACCCTGCTGGGCGAGATCCGCGACAAGCGGGGCGACCTCAAGGGCGCGCGCCAGGCCTTCTCGCAGGCAGCCCAGACCTCCGAAGCGCTGTCGCGTCGCGCGCCGCGGGATGGCGCGCGACTCTATGACCTGGCGCAGAATGTCTTCTGGCTGGCCTATCTGGATTGGCGTCTGGGTCGCGTCGCAGAGGCCGAAGCCGGCTTCAAGCGCTATGGCGAACTGGCCGAGCAACTGACCCGCCTGGACCCCAAGAACGCCGAGTGGGGCCTCGAGGTCGCCTACGCCAAGAGCAACCTCGGGACCCTGCTGCTGGACGCGAAAAGACCGGTTGAGGCCCTGGCCGCCTTCGTCGCCGCCCGCGATCGTTTCGAAGCCTATGCCCGCAAGGCGCCCGACGATCACGACCGGCTGGTCGACCTAGTCGACACTTACGCCTGGATCGCCGACTCCCTCAACCGCTTGGGCCGGGTGCGCGAGGCCTATGCCGAGCGGGTCGTGACTGCGCAACTGATGGCGAGGATCGTCAAGGCCGAGCCTGAGAACAGGCCGCTGGCGGCCAAGGCCCATGCCGGCGAACTGGCCCTGGCCCGTCGTGCGATCGACGTCGGCCGGGTCGAAGAGGCGCGGCGCCTGGTGGCGCAGGCCCGGCGTGGCTACGACGAGCTCACGGCCTTCGATCCGCAGAACGCCAAGTGGCAGGAGTATGCGGTCACGGTCGATCTCGACGCCCTGGAATTGGCGCTGGGCGCGGGCGATGTTCCCGCCGCACGGGCGGCCAGTGCGGCCGCGACGAGCCGTCTGGCGCGGCTGACGGCGCTCAATTCCGACATCCGGGCCTGGGATGTGGAGCTGGGCGGCCGGCTGAACGTGCAGCGCATGCGCCTGGCGATCCTGGAAGGCAGACGCGACGAGGCAAGGCGGCTGGCGTCCGAAATCGTCGCCTCGCTTGCCCACCCGACCAATCAAAAGAGCGAGGGCCTTAAGGACAATCTTTGGCTCGCCTCGGCCTATCTGGCGTTGGGCGACACGGCGGCCGTCGAGCGTCTGCTGGGGCCGCAGGCCCAGTCTCTAGTTCCCTTGGGGCAGGATATTCTGGCTCGCGCGCTGCATGCGCAGGGCAAGTCCGGTCAAGCCAGGGCCCTGGTCAAGAGCTTGCGTGAACGCGGTTATGCAAATCCCGATTTTGTTGCGTTCTGGCGCGATTCATCTCTAGGTTAACTCGCCTCAAGGGGGAATTCATGATCAGCAAAATCGCCAGCCCGCCCGACAAGATCGTCTACATCACCGTCGGTTTCTCCGACGGCCTCAATTTCATGAACGTCTATGATCCCGCCAAGCCGACGCGGCTGAAGCTCGATCTGACCGAGCGTTGCATCATCGAGTTCACCCTCAGCGACCAGTTCCTGGAAGCCGGCTGGCATTTCCAATCTGTGCCGATCACCTTCCAGAACGATTGGGGCTTCAACTTCTCCAGCTTCTATTGGCAGGACAACGAGTATCAAGGCGAGATCTTGCCGTACTCGAAGTTCCGGGTGATCTACGAAAACGAGCGCATGGGCGTGTTCATCTACAGCCTGTTCATGCGTGACCGTCTCGGCCAGCCGATCGACCTGGATCCGAAGATCGAGAACGGCGTCGGCGACTGAGCCTGATCAACCAAACGCCATCTGATGAGCTCGCCGCGCTGCTTCGGCGCGGCGAGCACCTTCAAGCCTATGATCTCGCACGCCGCCTGCTCGACGAGGGCGATGGCGCGCTGTTCACGGCCCATGCGGCCGTGCTGTCGCTGGCCCGCGCCGGCGCCACCGATTTCGCGCGCGCCGAGCATGTTCGCCTCGGTCTGGACGCCGCGCCCGACGCCGAAGCCCGCTCGCTCAGCGCGCGGCTTCTGAAGGACGTCGCTTTGGAGGCGAGGGGCGCTCGCCGTCGCGCCTTCGCCCGCGCCGCCGCCCATCGCTACGTCCAGGCCGCCGCCTTCGGCGGAGGCCGCTACGGCCTCGTCAACGCCGCCACCATGAGCCTCGTCGCCGGCGACGCGCGCCGCTCTGCAGAGCTGGCCGCCGCCGCGCTCGATCACGCTGGCGATCCTGGCCGGGGCGAGGCCGGCTATTTCGACCGCGCCAGCCGCGCCGAGGCCCTGACCCTGCTGGGGCGTCACGCCGCCGCCGCTGACATGTTGGCCCAAGCCGTCGCCTGCGCGCCATCCAGCGTCTCGGCGCACGCCTCGACCCTGCGCCAGCTGACCATGATCGCCGCCGAGACCGGCGGTCCGACCGACTGGCTGGAGATCCTGCGCCCGCCCGCCGCCGCCCATTTCACCGGCCACATGTTCGCCGCCGGCGACGCGGCCGGGGAGGCGGCGCTGAAGGCGCGGATGGCCGACCTGCTGCGCGCCGAGAAGATCGGCTTCGGCTATGGCGGCCTGGCCGCCGGGGCCGACATCCTGTGGGCCGAGACCCTGCTGGCGGCCGGCGCCGAACTGCACGTCGTCGCGCCAGTCTCCCTGGCTTCCTATGTCGAGATCTCGGTGCGCCCGTTCGGCGAGCGCTGGATCGAGCGGTTCGAGGCCTGCCTGGCCAAGGCCGCCTCGGTGCGGTTCGCGTCCCGTGATCCCTATGCCGGCGACGACGAGGTCTTCGCCTACGCCAGCCGGTTCGCGGTCGGCTGCGCCATCCTGAGGGCCGAGGGCCTGTCGACCCGGGCCGTCCAGGCCGCCGTCTGGGACGGACGTCCCGCCGTCGGCCCGGCCGGCGCGGCCGCCGACGTGGCCTATTGGCGCTCGACGCAGCGGCCGCAGGCGATCCTGCCGTTCGCGCGTCCCGAACCCGATGCCCGCGCGCCGGCCGGCGCGAGCCCCGAGCGCGGGCGCGGCGTGAAGGCCATGCTGTTCATCGACGTGCGCGGCTTCGGCTCCCTGCGCGACGACCAGGTACCGGCCTTCTTCGAGGTGGTCATGGCCGGCATGGCCGAGGCGATCGCAGGCCTGGCCGCGCCGCCCGAGCATGTCGAGACCTGGGGCGACGGCGTGTTCCTGGTGTTCGGCCAGCCGGCCGAGGCGGCCGAAG
Organism: Caulobacter hibisci; assembly: GCF_016135805.1. Taxonomy (GTDB): domain Bacteria; phylum Pseudomonadota; class Alphaproteobacteria; order Caulobacterales; family Caulobacteraceae; genus Caulobacter; species Caulobacter hibisci. The sequence continues at coordinate 127,561 of NZ_JADWOX010000014.1, read as the reverse complement.
CGGCCTTGTCCCTGCTGGAGGCCCACCGGCGGCTGAACCTGCGGGCGCGGGGCCTGCCGCGACGCCTGGGCCTGCGCATCGGCGGCCACTACGGGCCGGTGCACCTGCGGGTGAACCCGATCACCGGAACCCAGGCGGTGGTCGGCGCCCACGTCGTCGTCGCCGCCCGGATCGAGCCCGACGTCGCGCCCGGCGCGGCCTATGTCAGCGAGGCCATGGCCGGGGTCCTGGCGACCAGCCACGCCGACCGCTTCCAGTGCGGCTATGTCGGCCGCACCAAGCTGCGAAAGAGCTTTCCGCCGCTGTCGATCTTCAATCTTTCGCGCCGTTAGCGCGAACCTCCACCGCTGTGAAAAATTGCACAGCTGCCCCCCGGCGGTTGGGACATCGTGTCGCAGATCACCGGCGGCCGGGCCTTAAAGCCTCCAGAGCGGACGCCGAACGATCGAGGGACCCGGGGCCGTCCCGCCATGACAGCTCCGGGTTTCCCAAGGCCATTAGCGCGCGGGGAAGTCTTGGGGGGCTCCTTCGCATGCGGGGCGGGGTCGCTCGCGGCGTGCCGTGGGCGACCCATCGCCATTGTGTGGACGACGGGCGGGGACGTGAGTGTTGCGACAGCTTCAGGACCAGACGCGAGGCCGGGCATGACCGGCTTGCTGCTCTTCGCCGGCGACGCCAGCGGCCGGTCCGGCGCCGTCGGACCCCTGTTCGATCTCGGCCTCGCCGACTGGCGCGACGTCGCCGCCCTGGGACGGGTCGCCGCCGACACGCGTGAAGCGCTCAGGAACGCCCGCCAGCGTCGCGACATCGTCGGCTTTCTCGGCGAGGTGGTCGGCGCGGCCCTGGAGCCGCGACGCGGCGTCGACCGTATCGAACCCGCCGAGCTGTCGTCCGAGGCCCAGCGCCTGCTCGAGGCCTGGAAAGAACTGGACGCCATGCTGGAAGGGCAGGGGCTGGACCTCCAGCTGGGCATGGCCGCCTTCGCCCGCGACCTGGTCTCCTACGGCCGCGACGTCGCGCCGATGTCCTATCGCAAGCTGCTGGGCGAGGAGCGCGAGGCCGCGCTCGAGGCCCTGCGCCTCCAGGTGCGCATGCGCGCCGACCGCGCCACGGCCCTGGCCGCCCGCATGCGCGACTTCGCCACCCGGGCCGGCGCCTTCGCCGCGCTGTTCGCCGGCTTCGAGCGCGATCCCGCCGCACGCATCGCCCTGCGCGAGGCCCCCGAGCTATGCCTGGCCTATGACGACGACGGCCAGGTGCGGCTGGAGCCCGTGAAGGGCGGGGCGGCGCGCCAGTTCTGGCGGCTGCGCCACGATCCGGCGACCGACGCCCACCGCCTGCAATCGGCTGCCGATCCGGCGCTCTATCTGCACATCGCCGCCGACGACAAGCTGTGGACCCTGGCCAACACCTCCACGCCGTTCGGCTTTCCGCTGGTCAGCGAGGGGCCGCGCCCGTGCGTCGGACCGCTGGACGAGGCACCGGCCCGATCGGACCTCTTCCTGATCCCGCCGCGCCAGGGCGCCAATATCGAGAACGTCGCCTTCCCGAGCCACGCGTTGGACGTCGGCGCCGACGGCGGGGTGCAGGCCGGCGCGGTCCTGAAGCTGTGGGAAAAGACCGGCCTGCCGTCGCAGCAATGGGCCTTCAGCCCGCCGCCACGTTCGCGCCGCGAGCCCGGCCTCTACGACCTCATCGCCGCCGCGGCGCAACTAGCCCAGACGGTGGCCGGCGTGCGCGGCCTTCGCGGCGACTGGAACGCCGTGCTCGACGATCTGGAAGCAGGTCCCGGCGCCGCTCCGGCCGATCTCGACGCCGTGCTGGCGGCCTGGCGACGGATGGCCGACCAGGCCGAGGCCGCGCTGGGCGAGTTCGAGGCCGAGACCCGCGCCTTCGACGCGGCCTGCCCATGACCGGTCTGCCGCCCCTGTCCCGCGTCCCGGACCTTGAGCCGAGCGTCCGCGCGGCGATTACCGCCCTGGTGGTCGCGGCCTGGCGGCCGTCGTCGCTGGATCGTTGCCGCCGGGCGGGGGAGCTGGTGGCGCGCGCCCTGGCGCGGGAAATTCACTAGCGAAGACTGCGGGTTTCGCGCTTGTCGTTCGTCGTCTGATCGGAGCGTCCACGACGGGCGCCGTCCGCGAACGAGAAATCCATGATCCGCGCCCGCATCCTGCTCGGCGGCCTCGCCGTCGCTGCTCTCTCCACCTCCATGGCGCTGGCCCAGGCCAAGCCCCTGGCGGTGATCAACGCCGAGATCTTCGACGCCACGGGCGCGGCGCCCTATCGCGGGACCCTGGTGGTCGAGAACGGCCGTATCGTCGCCGTCGGCCCCAAGGCCAAGGTCCCCAAGGGCGCGACAGTGATCGACGCCAAGGGCGAGGCCCTGCTGCCCGGCCTGTTCGACGTCCACACCCACTGGACCCCGGGCGGCGTGCCGGCCGTCACCCCGAAGATCGCCGACGCCTATGTCGCTGCGGGCGTCACCACGGTGAACGACTTCCACCAGCAGCCTGAATCCTTCGCGCCGCGGCGGGCGTGGCTGGGAACCCTGACCGCGCCGCACGTCAATTTCGTCGCCCGCATCAGCACGCCGGGCGGTCACGGCGCCGACTGGGCCGACCAGGCCACCACCCGCTGGGTCGACACCCCCGAGGGCGCCAAGGCCGCCGTCGACGCCATCGCCCCCTACAAGCCCGACGCCATCAAGGCCTTCACCGACGGCTGGCGCTATGGCTCCGCGCCCGACAACACCAGCATGGACGCCTGGACCCTGAAGGCCCTGACCGACGAGGCCCACAAGTTCGGCCTCAAGGTGCTGACCCACACCGTCACCGTCGAGCGCGGCAAGGTCGCGGCCGAGAACGGCGTCGACGTCATCGCTCACAGCCTGCAGGACGCGCCGCTGGATGCAGAGACGATCGCCGCCATCAAGGCCTCGGGCATGGCCTACGCCCCGACCCTGGCGGTCTACGAGCCGGTCAAGCCGGGCGCCAAGCCGCCGGCCGATACCGACAGCCCGCGCGCCCGCCAGGCCCGCGCCAAGTTCGGCTACGCCCTGGCCAACGCCAAGACCCTGTTCGACGCCGGCGTGCCGCTGGCCCTGGGCACCGACGCCGGCATGCCCGGCACGCCGCATGGGTCGTCCAGCCTCCGCGAGCTGGAACTGCTGGTCCAGGCCGGCCTGACCCCGGCCCAGGCCCTGACCGTCGGCACGGCCGGCAGCGCCCGGGCCATGAACCTGATCGCCGATCGCGGCACGCTGGAAGCGGGCAAGCGCGCCGATTTCGTGCTGGTGGCCGGCAAGCCTTGGGAGGTGATCGCCGACGTCCGCAAGCTCGACCGGGTGTTCATCGACGGCGCGGCCGCGTTCGGCGCCGGCGCGACCCGTTCGCCCGCCAACGACCGCATGGCGCCGCCGGCGACCAAGGCCGGAGCCCTGATCGACGACTTCGAACGCGCCGACGGCCGTACCAGCCTCGACACCCTGCGGCTCGACGACTTCGACGGCGGCCGCGACCGCAGCCTGGAGGTCTCGCAGGTCATCGAGCGCGAGGGCGGCGGCAAGGTGCTGAGCGTCGGCGCCCGCATGGCTGCCAAGGACGACGCCTCCGCCGGCGTGCTGCTGCCGCTCAGCCGCGGCTCGGTGGTCCCTGTCGACGCCAGCGCCTTCAAGGGCCTGTCCCTGGCCCTGCGCGGCGACGGCGGGACCTATGTGGTGGCCTTCAACACCGCGAGCGGCCGCTGGCAGGCCAAGGTCAAGGCCGGCCCGCAATGGACCAAGGTGACGCTGCCGTTCTCGGCCTTCGTTCCGGCCTCCACCAAGGGCGCGGTCAAGACCTGGAGCGGGACCGACCTGATCGAGGTGGGCGTCGAGGGCGAACGTCCGGCCGGCGCCAAGCTGTGGTTCGAGCTCGACGATGTGACCTTCTACTGAGGTCCGCCCAACTGGGGTCCGTCAGGCGACTTTCGCCGGCGTGGCGGTTTGACGCGATGGACGCTTGTGGCCCATCGCCGCAAGCGTTCGGCGGGCGACGGGGGCGACGAATCCCCGTCATTACCGCGATTTAAGTGGTCTTGCGGCGGTCGGCGGCTCAAACCGTAACCAGCAAGGTCGCTTATTGACCGCACGGAGACCGCCGATGGCCCGCATGGGCAAGTTGTTCGCCGCCGCCCTGGCCCTGGGTCTGACGACCCTGGCCGGCCAGGCCCACGCCAAGGCCTCTGTCGAGGACAAGGACGTGGCGCGCCTGGTGTCGCTGGGCGGGATGTGCGTCAACTGCGATCTGGCCGGCCGCAAGATGACCGGCGCCAAGTTCACCGGCGCCAACTTCGCCAAGGCCAACCTGATCGGCGCCGACCTGCGCGGGGCGGTGTTCTTCGGCTCCAATTTCGAAGCCGCCGACCTGTCGCGGGCCGACCTGCGCGGCGCCGAGATGCGCGCCGCCAATTTCCAGAAGGCCAATTTCAACGGGGCGCGCCTGTCGGGCGTGGAATCGGCCGGCGCCAACTTCCAGAGCGCCAACCTGTCGCGCGCCGACCTGACCTCGGCCGAACTGCACGGGGCCAACCTGGAAGCGGCCAGCCTGATCGACGCCCGCCTGCCCAACGCCGAGATGCACGGTTCGAACCTGACCGGCGTGAACGCCCGCGGGGCCGACTTCTCCAACGCCGAGATCAACGGCTCCAACCTGGCCGGCGGCCGGTTCGAGCGGGCCCAGTTCCGCAACGCCTCGCTGACCGCCTCCAACCTGCGCGGCGGCAGCTTCGGCGGCGCCGACTTCAAGGGCGCCGACCTGTCGGGCGTGCGCCTGGCGGGGGTGGACTTCAGCGGCGTCAAGGGCCTGAGCCAGGACCAGCTGGACGAAGCCTGCGGCGACGCCAGCACCCGCCTGCCGCCGGGCCTGTCGGTCCGGGCGTGCGAGCGCAAGCGCAGAATCATCATCATGCCCAGCATGCCGGCGGCTCCCGCGCCGCCCGCGCCCCCGGCTGCGCCGCGCCACTGATCGCCTGGCGGTTTTCCGACGCACGGAACATCCGTCCTACGGCCGCGTTTGGCGAGATGGTGAACGCTGCGTTGGCTAGGGACCTCGCGGCGATTGCGCAACAGCAGAGGTTGTGAGATCAAGACGCACGGCGCGGGGGGACACCATGCCAGAGCATGACCTGAGGGAGGGGCGTTCCATGCCCCTGCCCAGCTATTTGAGTTATTTGATGTACCAGACCGAGCAACATCGGCGGGCCATGGCCGCCGACCATGTTGCACGTCACGGTCTGTCGTTTCCGAAGTGGGTGGCGATGCTATCGCTTGCCCGGTTCGGCGAGTGTTCGATGACGCGGCTGGCCAAGCTTTCGGCGGCCGACCGCACCACGCTCACCCGTTCGATCGACGGCTTGATCCGCGACGGCCTTGTCGAGCGCGGTGGCGCGCCCAACGATCGCCGCAAGGTGGTCGTGCGGCTGACGCCGACGGGCGCGGCCCTGTTGCAGACCATCCGGGACGAGCTTGCCCCGCTGCACCAGGAAGCCTGTTCGGAACTGAGCGCCGACGAGCAGTCGGCCCTGGCCTTCTATCTGAAGAAGATGCTGGGCGGCCTGATCCCGGAACCCGACTGGAAGGACGAGATTCTCTCGTTCGGTCCGCCGCTGCCGTCCGGCGCCGGTCCGGCCGCCTTCGCGGTCGCAACCTCCGGTTAAGGTGATGCGTCTCAAGGTGAAGCTCTTCGGCCGTCTGGAGGCCTATCGGAGCTTCACCTCATGACCCTCGAACAGGTTTTCGAACACGTCCGCGCCGCGGCGGAGGGCGATCAGGGCTTCGCCGTCGAGGCCGGCGGCCACAGCTATCGCTTCGTCTCCTGGACTTGGGTGCAGGAAGTGGGCGGCCCTGAGTCGACCGAGATCATCCAGAACAACGTTGGCCTCGTCGTGGTCGGCGACACCGTGCGCACCGTCGGTGCGGGGCAAAAGACCTTCAATTTCCAGGAAGACGACGGCGGCGCGATCCTGGCGGTCGGCGTCTGAGCCGTCTCGGCGCGGTCAGTCGTCCGACCGGACCTTGCCGCGCATCGACTTGACCCCGGCGCGCTTGGTCTTGCCCTCCAGCCGCTTCAGCTTGCTGGAATAGGTCGGCTTGGTCGGGCGGCGGGGCTTGGGCTTTTCCGTTGCGCGGCGGATCAGCTCGATCAGGCGCTCGCGGGCGTCCTGGCGGTTCATTTCCTGCGAGCGATGGCCCTGGGCGAACAGCACCAGCACGCCCTCCTGGGTCATGCGGCTGCCGCCCAGCGCCGTCAGCCGGGCCTTGATGTCGTCTGTCAGGGATGGGGAGTTGGCCACGTCGAAGCGCAGCTCGATCGCCGTCGAGGTCTTGTTGACGTGCTGGCCGCCAGGGCCCGAGGCGCGGGCGGCCTTCTCGACCAGCTCGTCCTCGTCGATCCGCAGCCAGCTGGTGATCTCGATCATTTCGGGACGACCACGCGGCGGGCCTTCACGACCGCCTGATCGAGGGCCTGCAGGAACTTGCTGCGGTCCTGCGGGCCGAAGGCCTTGGGGCCGCTGGTGACCTCGCCCATCGAGCGCAGGTGCTCGCCGATCGAACGCGACGCCAGGGCCGAGCCGATCATGTCGTTGGTGAACACCCGGCCGTTGGGCGCGATCGCCGCGCCGCCGGCCTTCAGCACCCGGTCGGCCAAGGGGATGTCGTTGGTCACCACCACGTCGCCGGGGCCGGCGCGCTCGGCGATCCAGTCGTCGGCCACGTCGGGGCCGGCGTCGACCACCACCTGTTCGATGGCGGGCGTGGCGGGAACGCGGATCCAGCTGTTGGAGACGACATAGGTCTTCAGGCCGTTGCGGGCCGCGACCTTGTAGGTCTCGTCCTTCACGGGGCAGGCGTCGGCGTCGATGTAGATCGTCGTCATGGCCGCCCTATAGCACGGCTTTCGCCGTGTCTCAGGCCCTCGCCAGCAGGGCCGGCAGCACTTCTTTGGTCAGCAGCGGGGCCAGGGGCAGGCCGGCGGGCGGGGAGGCCGGGTCGATCCAGGCCAGTTCCTCGATCTCGGCCCGGGCGGCGATCTCGCCCTCGACTTCAGTCAAATAGGTCGCCGACCGCACGGTGAAGCCCGCCTCGTTGGCGGCCAGGGCCGAGAAGCGGCCCAGCAGGCTCGCCGAGACCAGCCGGCAGCCCAGCTCCTCGTCGAGCTCGCGGGCCAGGGCGGTCAGGTCGTCCTCGCCCGGGTCGCGCTTGCCGCCCGGCTTCATGAAGATCGCCGTGCCGCGCTTGCGCACCAGTAGCATGCGACCAGCTTCGTCGCGGATCACGGCGGTGACGATGTCGAGGACCCGGTCGCTCATGCACCCAGCTTCTCCGCCGCCCACGGCGCGAAGTAGGTGATGATGCCGGCCGCGCCGGCCCGCTTGAAGGCGGCCAGGCTTTCGAGGATGGCGCGCTCCTCATCGATCCAGCCATTGGCCCCGGCCGCCTTGATCATCGCGTACTCGCCCGACACCTGGAAGGCGTAGGTGGGCATGCGGAATTCGTCGACCAGGCGGCGCAGGATGTCGAGATAGGGCAGGCCTGGCTTGACCATGACCATGTCGGCGCCCTCGGCGATGTCGAGGGCGACCTCGCGGATGGCTTCCTCGGTGTTGGAGGGGTCCATCTGGTAGGTCTTCTTGTCACCCTGGCCTGCCGAGAGCTTCGCCGAGCCAATGGCGTCGCGGTACGGACCGTAGAAGGCCGAGGCGTACTTGGCCGCGTAGGACATGATCAGGGTGTCGTGATGGCCGTGGCCTTCCAGCGCGCCGCGCAGGCGACCGATGCGGCCGTCCATCATGTCGGACGGGGCCAGGATGTCGGCGCCGGCTTCGGCTTGCATCAGGCCCTGCTCGATCAGGCGCTCGATGGTGGCGTCGTTGAGGATCCTGCCGCCCTCGACCACGCCGTCGTGGCCGTGGTCGGTGAAGGGGTCGAGCGCCACGTCGCACATGATTCCGACCTCGGGGGCGGCGTCCTTCATGGCCTTCACCGCACGGGGGATCACCCCGTCCGGATCGGCGGCGATCGAGCCGGTGGCGTCCTTCCGCGACGGATCGATGTGCGGGAAGATGGCGATGGCCGGGATGCCGAGGTCACGGGCGCGGACGGCGGCCTTGGCGGCCTCCGCCACGCTCAGGCGCTCGACGCCGGGCATGGAGGCGACGGGGATCTTGCCTTCGCCCTCGTGCACCACCATCGACCAGATCAGGTCGGCGGGGCGGACCTCGCTCTCGCGCACCAGGCGGCGGGTCCAGTCGGCCTGGCGCAGACGGCGCAGGCGCGAGGCGGGGTAGGGGGCGAGGGGCGGAACGGTCATGCGAACGGTTTCGCGCGCGCCGCCCTTCGAGGCAAGACGGGAAGGCCCTTAAGGGCTTTCCAGTTAGTCGGCGGCCTTGTCGGCTCGGGCCTGTTGCACGCCGTCGACGCGGGTCCAGACCTGCGACTTGCAGAACAGGCCGCCCAGGACGCAGCCCTTGGCGCGCATGGTGCGGGCGTCGACGAATTCGGCCGTGCCGTTCAAGGTCACCTTCAGCGTGGGAACGAAAACGCGACCCCGCATGTTTCCATCGCCGGTGGGCGCGAAGTCGCGCAGCACCTGCTGGCCCACCAGGGTGTCGTAGCCGCTCTTCTTGGCGTCGGCCTCGGCCTTGCGGCTGGCATAGACGACCCAACCGCACATGCTCTTGCCGCAGTCGGTGATGTGCAGGCGGATGTTGTCCTTGGGGTTGCGCCACACGCCGAGATTCTCGGCGTGAGCAGGCGCGGACACAAAGGTGAACAGGGCCGCGACCGCGGCCAAAGCGGTAATGAACTTTTGCATGGAACCGAGACGACGCCTCCGATGGGCGTGATCTGATACCGAGAAGGTTTCGGATCAAGGAGGGTGCGACCTTTCGCACCCGATTTCGCTGCGGCGCCGCATGCAAATTCGCCAACTGAGATATGATTGACACACTTCCTGGGCAGCCGCGATTGTTGACAGGGCGGCGCGGGCGGCGCACCTCCTCCAATCAACGAGAAGCGAGGGCGTAAATGCCCCGCATGGGAGGAAGTGGCGCATGGATTTCGCGCTGAACGACGATCAACGCGCCATTCAGGACATGGCCTCGGGCTTCGCGGCGGAACGCCTTGCCCCACATTCGGCCCAGTGGGACGAGCACAAGCACTTCCCGGTCGACGTGCTGCGCGAGGCGGCGGGCCTGGGCTTTGCGGGCATCTACGTGCAGGACGACGTCGGCGGCAGCGGCCTTTCGCGCCTCGACGCCTCGATCATCTTCGAGGCCCTCAGCTACGGCGACGTGCCGACCGCCGCCTACCTCACCATCCACAACATGGCCTCGTGGATGATAGACCGCTTTGGCTCGGCGGATCTGCGCCAGCGCTACCTGCCGCGCCTGACGACCATGGAGCTGATCGCCAGCTACTGCCTGACCGAACCGGGCTCGGGCTCCGACGCGGCCGGCATGCGCACCACGGCGCGGCTGGACGGCGACCACTACGTGCTGAACGGCGGCAAGGCCTTCATCTCCGGCGGCGGGGTGTCGGACGTCTATGTCGTCATGGCCCGCACCGGGGGCGAGGGCCCCAAGGGCGTCTCGGCCTTCGTGATCGACAAGGGCGCGCCCGGCCTGTCGTTCGGGGCCAACGAGCGCAAGATGGGCTGGAACGCCCAGCCCACCGCCCAGGTCAATTTCGACGACTGCCGCGTGCCGGTCGCCAACCGCATCGGCGGGGAGGGCGAGGGCTTCCGCTTCGCCATGATGGGCCTGGACGGCGGTCGCCTGAACATCGCCTCCTGCTCGCTGGGCGGCGCCCAGTTCGCCCTCGACACGGCCAAGGCCTATCTGGAGACCCGCAAGCAGTTCGGCCGGCCGTTGAAGGACTTCCAGGCCCTGCAGTTCAAGCTGGCCGACATGGCCACCGAACTGGAGGCCGCCCGTCTGATGGTCCGCCGCGCCGCCCACGCTCTGGACAGCAAGGACCCGCAGGCCACCAAGCTGTGCGCCATGGCCAAGCGCTTCGCCACCGACGTCGGCTTCCAGGTCGCCAACGACGCCCTGCAACTGCACGGCGGCTACGGCTACCTCCAGGACTACCCGCTGGAGCGCATCGTCCGCGACCTGCGCGTCCACCAGATCCTTGAAGGCACCAACGAGATCATGCGGGTGATCATCGCCCGCGAGATGTTCCGGGAGTGACGATGCGGTAGGCTCCGGCGATCAACCGACCGGGAAGAGCTGAAGCGCGATGTCCAACGATCAGACGCCCGTCGATCTCCTGAAGATCGACGAGGAGGACGGGCCGCCGCTGGAGGCCGGCGTCGCCTGCGAACGCACCTACCAGATCCTCGTCGATGGTGGTCCCCAGCCGCTGCTCTGCCGATGGTTCACGCCCCAGCCCTGGGGACGAAGCTGGCTCTGCCGCACGACCATGACGATGGCGGATGGTCAGGTCCGAAGCTACCGGACCGGCGGCGTTGATTCCGTCCAGGCTCTGGTTCTGGCGATGAACCGGGTCGCGGATGCGCTCCTGGAGGGCGACATCCCCGCCTACTGGTTCGAACAGGACGACGATCTCGGGTTGCCCTACATGGACTACCTGGCCGAAGAGATGGCCGCACGCAAAATCAGGTTCGAAGCCAAGTGATCTATCTCTGCCGCCACGGCCAGACCGCGTTCAACCGTGAGGGCCGCTTCCAGGGCCAGACGGAGTCCGACCTGACCGCCTTTGGACGGGCCCAGGCGCGGGCCATGGGCGACCTGCTGGCCGATCTGGTCGCGCGCGATCCGTCGGACGGATGGCGCATCGTCGCCAGCCCGCTGCGCCGCGCGCGCCACACCGCCGAGGCCATCGCCGAGCGCACCGGCCTGCCTCTGAGCTTCGACGATCGCCTGCTGGAGATCAGCGTCGGCGAATGGTCGGGCCGCCTGCGCGAGGACATCCGTCGCGACAATCCCGAGCTGTTCGCCAGCTACGAATGGGCGTTCCGCGCACCGGGCGGCGAAACCTTCGAGGACGTCACCGCCCGCGTCGCGGGCTGGCTGGCCGACCAGCCTCTGGAAGGCCAGCGCCGCCTGATCGTCGTCAGCCACGGCGTCGCCGGCCGGCTGCTGCGCGGCGCCTATGCCGGGCTGTCGCGCGCCGACACGCTGGCCCAGGACGTCCCGCAGGACGCCGTCTATCGCCTGATGGGCGGCCAGGTCGATCGCTTCGACTGCGCCCCCGTCGCCGACCCCGAACTCGCCTGAGATCCCGATGACCGACGCTGCCCCCAAGCCGGCTACCCCCAAGCAGGCCCCTGAAGTCCTGATCCGCGCCAAGAAGAACGTCGGCCGGATCACGCTGAACCGGCCCCAGGCGCTGCACGCCCTGACGCTGTCGATGTGCGAGACGATGATCCGGGCGCTGCTGGATTGGCAGGCCGATCCCGAGATCGACATGATCATGATCGATCACGCCGGCGAGCGCGGCTTCTGCGCCGGCGGCGACATCCGCATGCTGGCCGAGAGCGGGGCCGGCGACGGCGTCGAGGCGCGGAAGTTCTTCCACACCGAATACCGGCTGAACCACCTGCTGTTCCACTACGACCGCCCCGTGGTGGCGATCATGGACGGCGTGGTCATGGGCGGCGGCGTCGGCATCTCGATGCCGGCCCACTACCGGATCGCCACCGAGCGCACGACCTTCGCCATGCCCGAGACCGGCATCGGCCTGTTCCCCGACGTCGGCGGCGGCTGGTACCTGCCGCGCCTGCCGGGCAAGGCGGGGCTATGGCTGGCCCTGACCGGGGCGCGGATCAAGGGCGCGGACTGCCTGCGTCTGGGGATCGCCACCCACTTCGTCGAGTTCGGCGCGATCGAGGGGCTGAAGAAGGCGATCCTGGCCGACCATCGCCGCATCGACGAGACCCTGAGGATCTATCGCGCCGACGCCGGCAAGGCGCCGCTGGTCGGCTTCGAGCAGGACCTCAACCGCCTGTTCGTCGGCGAGAGCGTGGAAGAGATCTTCGAGTTCCTGACCGTCGACTCCAGCGACTGGGGCAAGGCCCAGCTGGCGGTCCTGAAGACCAAGTCGCCCCAGACCCTGAAGGTCGCCTTCGAGCAGCTGAAGCGCGGCGAGGCCATGACCGACTTCGCCGAGCACATGGCGATGGAGTACCGCATCGGCTCGCGCGTCGTGCAGCGCCCTGACTTCATCGAGGGCGTGCGGGCGGTGATCGTCGACAAGGACAACGCCCCGCGCTGGACCCCGCCGACGGTGGAAGAGGTGTCCGACGCCGACATCGCGGCGATCTTCGCGCCCTTGCCGGCGGACGAGGAGTGGACGCCTCTGTCGGAAGCCTGAAGGCCGCCGCTCCCCTAACGGCATTGCCGGTGACGGTTCGCCTCGCTAGCTTGCCCGCAACTAAGAAGACCCCGCCGGAAGGAAGACCATGCGTAAGCCGCTTCTCAGCCTCGTCGCCGCGCTCGCCCTGACCGCCTGCGCCACGACCCCGATGGGACCGGTCGAGCCGCCGCCGCCGCCTCCGGCCGACGCCCCGGTCGCCATTCCGGCCAACATCATCGCTGCGGTCGAGAACCCGCTGCGTCCTGAGGTCGACGTCAAGCGCGACGCCGACCGCCTGCCGGCCCAGGTGCTGGCCTTCGCCGGCGTGCGCACCGGCGCGAAGGTCGCCGACCTGATCCCCGGCGGCGGCTACTTCACCCGCCTGCTGTCGCGGGCCGTCGGTCCGCGCGGCCACGTCTATGCCTATGTGCCCGACGAGCTGACCAAGCTGGCCAAGCGCGAGCCGGCCGTGAACGCCATCGCCGCCGATCCGGCCTACAAGAACGTCTCGGTGATCCTCAACACCCTGCCTAGCTTCAATGCGCCGGAGAAGCTGGACCTGGTGTTCACCGCCCAGAACTACCACGACATGCACACCCCGCTGATGGGGCCGGCCGACCTGTCGGTGGTCAACCGCAAGATCTTCCAGTCGCTGAAGCCGGGCGGCGTCTATCTGGTGCTCGATCACTCGGCCCAGCCGGGCTCGGGCCTGCGCGACGCCGCCGGCCTGCACCGCATCGACCCCGAGACCGTCAAGGCCGAGGTCACCGCCGCCGGCTTCGTCTTCGAAGGCGAGAGCCGCGTGCTGCGCGACAGCGCCGACAAGCGCAACGTCTCGGTCTTCGATCCGTCGATCCGCGGCAAGACCGACCAGTTCATCTACAAGTTCCGCAAGCCGGCCGGCGCGCGTTGATGGCGGTTTCCTGGCGGCGCGGCGCGAAGGTCGTCGCGCTGCTGGGAAGCGCGGTGGTCCTGACGGTCCTGACCCAGGTGGGCGGCCTGATCCTGCTGCTCACGGCTTGGGTTGCCAGGCTGCGCCGCTGGCCCGTCGGCCTCTCGCTTCTGACTTTCCTGGCCGTCTATGGGCTGGCCACGGCCGTCGTGGTTCCACCGCTGGCCAAGCTCGGCGGGCGCGACCGCCTGCCCTGTCTGGTCGGGAAGGGCGAGACTTACGGCGCCGTCAATCCGCTGCTCTGCATGCTCAACCGCAACTATGCGCGGCCCGAAGCCCGCACCGCGCTCGCCGCCCTGGCGGGCCATATGGCCGAGGCCTATCCGGCAACCGTCACCCGCTATCTCGACGCCGGCTTTCCCTTCTTCGACGGCTTCCCGCTGCCGCCGCACCTGTCGCATCGCGACGGCCTCAAGGTCGATCTCGCCTACCTCTATCGTGAGCGCTCCGGCGCCCCCGTGAGCGACGGGACGGCCAGCCCGATCGGCTACTGGGCCTATGAAGGTCCTAAGAGCGGCGAGGCTCGGCCTTGCGCCGGCTATCGTCGGGCCAATCTGCGCTGGGACTTCGACGTCCTGCAGCCGCTGGCGACGCGACGGGCCGACCCCGTCCGCACGGCCGAGATGCTGCGCTGGTTGACCACGGAGGGACGGGCGTTCGGCGTGAAGAAGATCCTGCTGGAACCCCATCTGAAGGCGCGATGGGCGCCGGACGTCGATATGATCCGCTTCCAGGGATGCCGGGCCGCCCGTCACGACGACCACCTGCACCTGGAGCTGTCCAAGGCCAACTAGGGCATTTTCCGACGACGTGGACGCCGGTTCATCGTCAGAAAATGCGACAAGACAAACGAGAGGCCGAACGGCCCTGCGTAGGAGGAAACCTCAATGACCCGCATCGCCTTCATCGGCCTGGGCAACATGGGCGGCGGCATGGCCGCCAACCAGGCCACGGCCGGCCACGCCGTGTCGGCCTTCGACCTGTCGGCCGTCGCGCTGGAGCGCGCCGTGGCGGCGGGCTGCGTCGCCGCCGAGTCGGTGGCTGAAGCGGTCGCCGACGCCGAGATCGTCGTCACCATGCTGCCGGCCGGGCCGCACGTGCGCGCGGTCTATGGCGAGCAGGTGCTGGCCCAAGCGCCCAAATCGGCCCTGCTGATCGACTGTTCCACCATCGACGTCGACAGCGCCCGCGCTGTGGCGCAGCAGGCGAGAGCGGCGGGTTTCCGCTTCGCCGATGCGCCGGTGTCCGGCGGGATCATGGCCGCCGAGGCCGGGAGCCTGGCCTTCATGGTCGGCTGCGACGACGCCGACTTTCCGGCCGTCGAGGCGGCGCTGAAGCCGATGGCCCGGGCGGTGATCCACGCCGGCGGCCACGGGGCGGGGCAGGCGGCCAAGATCTGCAACAACATGCTGCTGGGCGTCTCGATGCTGGGCACCTGCGAGGCCTTCGCCCTGGCCGAGAAGCTGGGCCTGGCCGCCGACCGCTTCTTCGAGATCGCCAACCAGTCGTCGGGCCAGTGCTGGTCGGTCTCGACCTATTGCCCGGTGCCCGGCGTCGGCCCCGCCACCCCGGCCGATCGCGCCTACGAGGGCGGATTCGCCACGGCGATGATGCTCAAGGACCTCAAGCTGGCCCAGGAAGCCGCGGCCCGCGCGGGGGCCAGCACGCCGATGGGGGCCCAGGCCGAGGCGATGTACGCGCTGTTCGACGCCAACGGCTTCGGCGGCAAGGACTTTTCGGCGATCCTGCAACTGTTGCGCGGACGTCTTGCGAAGCTGGATTGAACAAGGCAAGGTTGTGTCGGGCGGTTATGGAACCAATCGATGCGACACCACGTCTAATTCCAATTTGTAGGTAAAGTCCCTTAGGTGGACACTGCGCCTACGGGGTGCGAAAAGCCGTGCCAGAAGAAAAGGACCGTCGCGCCTCGGTTCGACGGGAGAGACCAGCATGGACTATAAAGCCGCGTTCTCCGACGCCGTCGCCCAGATCCGCAACGAAGGCCGCTACCGGGTTTTCGCTGATCTCAAACGCCACCGCGGCGCCTTCCCGCGCGCGACCTGGACCCGCGCCGACGGCGGCGAGAGCGAAGTCGTGGTCTGGTGCTCGAACGACTATCTCGGCCAGGGCCAGAACCCGATCGTGCTGGACGCCATGCACCAGGCGATCGACGAGCACGGCTCGGGCTCGGGCGGCACCCGCAACATTTCCGGCACCAACCACCACCATGTCGAGCTCGAGGCCGAACTGGCCGACCTGCACGGCAAGGAAGGGGCCCTGCTGTTCACCTCGGGCTACGTCTCCAATGAAGCCACGCTCAGCGTCCTGCAGAAGATCCTGCCGGGCCTGATCATCTTCTCCGACGCCCAGAACCACGCCTCGATGATCGCCGGCATCCGCAACGGCGGCGGCCCGCGCCACATCTTCCGCCACAACGACCTAGCCCATCTCGAAGCGCTGCTGGCGGCCGCCCCGGCCGACGCGCCCAAGCTGGTGGCCTTCGAGAGCGTCTATTCGATGGACGGCGACATCGCCGACGTCGGCGCCACGGCCGCCCTCGCCAAGAAATACGGCGCCATGACCTATCTGGACGAGGTCCACGCGGTCGGCATGTACGGCCCGCGCGGCGGCGGCGTCGCCGAGCGCGACGGCGTCATGGACCAGATCGACATCATCGAAGGCACGCTGGGCAAGGCCTTCGGCGTGATGGGCGGCTACATCACCGGCGACGCCGAGGTGATCGACGCCGTGCGCCTGATGGCCTCGGGCTTCATCTTCACCACCTCGCTGCCGCCCGCCCTGACCGCCGGCGCCCTGGCCAGCGTCAAGTGGCTCAAGCAGCATCCCGAAGTGCGCGACGCCCACCAGGAGCGCGCCGCCACCCTGAAGAAGATGTTCCAGGACGCCGGCCTGCCGGTGATGGAAAACGACAGCCACATCGTGCCGGTGCTGGTCGGCGATCCGGTCCACACCAAGCTGATCAGCGACATGCTGCTGGCCGACCACGGCGTCTATGTGCAGCCGATCAACTATCCGACCGTGCCGCGCGGCACCGAGCGCCTGCGCTTTACCCCCACGCCGTTCCACACCGACGACATGATGCGCAAGCTGGTCGGGGCGATGGAAAAGCTGTGGGCGCACTGCAACGTCGCCCGCATGGGCGGCCACGCGGCCTAACACCCCGCCTTGGGTTTCGATCTCGGTTACCTGCGCGAGCTGGCCGAGGACGCGTCGGAGCGTCCGGGCTGGCTCGGCCTGTCCGACTACTTCCGCTTTCGTCACCACGGCCTGCGACGCGAGGCGCTGGACGCCCTCGACGGCTTCATGGCCGGCGCCGTGACCTGGCCGTTGGCCGAGCGTGTCGTCCTCAGCGTCTGGATCGGCGAGAAGCGCATGGCCTATCGTGGCCAGCCCGAGGCCGTGTTGCCGGTTCCGCTGTTTCGCCTGCTGGTGCGCCCGACCCTCGATGAATGGGCCGCCGCCGCCCCGGACGAGCCCTGGCCGCTGGTCTGGCTGGCCCGGCTGTCGAGCGGCGGCGCAACCTGGCACGCCCCGCCGCAGCCCTTCCTGCGCGAGGCCCTCGACCGCGACCCGCTGTTCGCGCCGGCCCGGTTGGACCTGGTGGTCGCCGTCCTGGCCGACATCGCCTTCCACCAGCACGAACTGCCGCACGCCTATCTGGGCGAGGCCACGCAGGACCTGGCGACCCTGGACGAGGCCCGGCGGCTGCTGGTCGGGCTCGACGATGACGCCGTCGCTGATCTGGCGCCGCGCATCGCCTGGGCGCGCTCCGAGGCCCTGGCCTGGCTGGAAGGCGCCGCCTGAGGCTCTCCGCGTGGCGGTTTCCGGCGACAAGGCCGCTGCAAGCTCGCGCCGCTTGAGGCTGGATGCCTCGCCTGTACGCAGAGGAATCGACCCGTGAAGACCATCGTGATCACCGGCAGCAGCCGCGGCATCGGCTTCGGCCTGGCGGAAGCCTTCCTCGAGCGCGGCTGTCAGGTGGTGATCTCGGGCCGTAACCCGAAGGTCCTGGCCGAGGCCCTGGCCAAGCTGGAAGCCACCGGCGGCGCGGTCGCCGCCCAGGCCTGCGACGTCAGCAAGGTCGCCGACCTGGAAACCCTGTGGAACACGGCCGTCGAACGCTTTGGCGCGGTCGATATCTGGATCAACAACGCCGGCTCGGTCTCGCCCCGCGTGCGCCTGGACGAGGTGGAGGAGGCCGATATCGACGCCATCGTCGCCACCAACCTGCTGGGCGTGATCAAGGCCACCAAGCTGGCCATGACCCGCATGCTGGCCCAGGCCGGAGGCGGGGCGATCTACAATTTCGAGGGCTTCGGCAGCGACGGCATGACGGCCTCGGGCCTGACGCTGTACGGCGCCACCAAGCGGGCGGTGACCTATTTCACCAAGTCGATGGGCAAGGAGCTGGACGGCACCAACGTGCGGATCGGCACGATCAGCCCCGGCATCGTCGCCACCGACCTGTTGCAGTCCGAGATGAAGGACGCTTCGGACGCCGAGCGCCAGAAGTCGATGAAGCTCTACAACATCCTCGGCGACCGCGTGGAAACCGTGGCCCCCTACATCGCCGACGGCGTGCTGAAGGGCGAGGCCACCGCCGCGCCGGTGCGCTGGCTGACCATGCCCAAGGCCATGGGCCGGTTCATGACCGCTTCGTTCAAGAAGCGCGACATCTTCTCGGAAGCGTAAAGGGGAGTGAGTGATCCTCGTCCTTCGACAAGCTCAGGATGAGGATCATGGTCGGCGCAGTAGAAAACCTCACCCTGAGCCTGTCGAAGGGCGGGGTTTTCGCAGCTGCGGCCTACGCCCTCCTGCGCACGCCCTTGCCCAGGCCGATCTGCTTGGCGAAGTCCGAGCGGCGCGCGGCATAGGCCGGGGCGACCATCGGATAGTCCGACGGCAGGCCCCATTTGCGGCGGTAGTCCTCGGGGCTCATGTCGTAGTGCGAGCGCAGGTAGCGCTTCAGCATCTTCAGCTTTTTGCCGTCTTCCAGGCAGACGATGTAGTCGTGCTGGACCGAGCGCGAGACCGGCACGGCCGGCTTGGCCTTTTCCGTGGGACGAGCCGTGACGGGCTCGTCGCCCAGGGTCTGCAGCGCGCCATGGACGGTTCGGATCAGCTCGGGCACCGCAGTCTGGGAAATCTTGTTCTGCCCTACATAGGCCGCGACGATGCTCGCGCTCAGCGCCAGCAGGTCGGCCTCGTCCAAGACTTCCAAAGCCGCTTCGCCGTGTGAAACCGCCATACGTATCCCGCCCGTCTCTGTTCGTTGCATTGCTAAAGCCCCGGCGTGGCGGCCACACCGCACCGGGTTCGTGAGCAACGCATGGTTACGAAGGCGGTTCCGAGATTGATCGCGGCGCGAAGGGAGTTAAAGAGAGCCCCGTCGACTCCCGCTCGCGGGAGCCCGTCGCCCAAAGCCCGCCGCCGCCCGACCCCAAGGAGCGCCCGATGACGACTTCCACCGACCTGACCAAGTTCTTCGGCGCCGACCTGCAGTCCGCAGACCGCGACATCTTCGATCGCATCGGTCGGGAGCTGGGTCGTCAGCAGAACCAGATCGAGCTGATCGCCTCGGAGAACATCGTCTCCAAGGCCGTGCTCGAGGCCCAGGGCTCGATCCTGACCAACAAGTACGCCGAGGGCTATCCGGGCAAGCGCTATTACGGCGGCTGCGAATGGGTCGACGAGATCGAGACCATCGCCATCGAGCGCGCCAAGCAGCTGTTCGGCGCGGCCTTCGCCAACGTCCAGCCGCACTCGGGCTCGCAGGCCAACCAGTCGGTCTTCATGGCCCTCTTGCAGCCGGGTGATGCGTTCTTGGGCATGGACCTGGCCGCCGGCGGCCACCTGACCCACGGCTCGCCCGCCAACCAGTCGGGCAAGTGGTTCAAGCCGGTGTCCTACACCGTGCGCCAGCAGGACCAGCTGATCGACTACGACAACGTCGCCGAGGTCGCCCAGCGCGAGAAGCCCAAGCTGATCATCGCCGGCGGCAGCGCCTATAGCCGCGAGATCGACTTCGCCCGCTTCCGCGAGATCGCCGACAGCGTCGGGGCCTACCTGATGGTCGACATGGCCCACTTCGCGGGCCTGGTGGCCGGCGGCGTGTTCCCCAGCCCGGTCCCGCACGCCCACGTCGTCACCACCACCACCCACAAGACCCTGCGCGGCCCGCGCGGCGGCATGGTGCTGACCAACGACGAAGCCATCATCAAGAAGGTCAATTCGGCCGTGTTCCCCGGCCTGCAGGGCGGCCCGCTCGAGCACGTCATCGCCGCCAAGGCCGTCGCTTTCGGCGAGGCGCTGCAGCCCTCGTTCAAGGACTACGCCGCTCAGGTCATCGCCAACGCCAAGGCCCTGGCCGAAGCGCTGGGCAAGTCGGGCGTCAACATCGTCTCGGGCGGCACCGACAGCCACCTGATGCTGGTCGACCTGCGTCCCAAGGGCGTGACCGGCCGTGACGCCGAGCACAGCCTCGAGCGCGCCCACATGACCTGCAACAAGAACGGCGTGCCGTTCGACACCGCGCCGTTCACAATCACCTCGGGCATCCGCCTGGGCACCCCGGCCGGCACCACGCGCGGCTTCAAGGAAGCCGAGTTCACCCGCGTCGGCGAACTGATCGGCGAGGTCGTCAACGGCCTGGCCGCCAACGGCGCCGACGGCAATGCGGCGGTCGAGGCCAAGGTCCGCGAGGAAGTGCTGGCCTTGACGGCTCGCTTCCCGATCTACAACTAATAGCGGCTGGCCGCAGGGGAGGGCCAAGATCATGCGGTGCCCATTCTGCGGCCATGCCGAAAGCCAGGTGAAGGACAGCCGCCCGTCGGAAGACGGGGCGGCCATCCGCCGTCGTCGCCTCTGCCCGGAGTGCGCCGGCCGCTTCACCACCTTCGAGCGCGTTCAGCTCCGTGAGCTGATCATCGTCAAGCGCTCGGGCCGTCGCTCGCCGTTCGACAGGGACAAGCTGATGCGCTCGATCTCGCTGGCCACGCGCAAGCGGCCGATCGAGGGCGAGCGGGTCGAGCGGATGGTCAACGGCATCGTCCGGCGGCTGGAAAGCCAGGGCGAGACCGAACTGCCGTCGTCGGCCGTGGGCGAAATGGTCATGACCGCCCTCAAGGCGCTCGATGACGTGGCCTATGTGCGCTACGCCTCGGTCTACCGCGATTTCCGGGAGACCAGCGATTTCGCGAAGTTTTTGGGCGAAGAAGGCTTGAGTGACGTCGCCGAAGACGAGCTATAGGCGCATTCTACGATTCGATTTTTCGGGTCGGCGTGAGACGGCCCGCTGAGGCCTCCCGTCCGCCCAGGAGTTCA
Source organism: Caulobacter hibisci (assembly GCF_016135805.1). Lineage (GTDB taxonomy): Bacteria > Pseudomonadota > Alphaproteobacteria > Caulobacterales > Caulobacteraceae > Caulobacter > Caulobacter hibisci. The sequence continues at coordinate 106,907 of NZ_JADWOX010000014.1, read as the reverse complement.
GAGGCATATGGTGGAAGACAGGATTCGTCTGCTGATCGTCGAGGGGCGCCGTTATTCGGGCCTCTCCGACGCGCTGCTGGCCGGCGCGGTGCAGGCGATCGAAGGGCAAGGCGCGGAGTACGACGTCATCACCGTGTCGGACGCCCTGCAGATCCCGGCCGCCATCGCCATCGCCGAGGAAGCCGGCAAGGGCCCCTCGGGCGTGCGCTATGACGGCTATGTCGCCCTGGGCGCCATCGTCCGCGGCGAGACCTACCACTTCGAAATCGTCGCCAACGAGACCGCGCGCGGCCTTCAGGACCTCGCCGTCGGAAAAAGGTTGGCCATTGGTTACGGGGTGTTGACGGTTGATGACGAGGATCAGGCCTGGAATCGCGCGCGCCTCTCGCAGGGCGACCGCGGGGGCCAAGCCGCTCGGGACTGCCTGGAGATCGTCGGATTGAAGCGTCAGCTGTCAGGACAAGCGCGATGAGCAAGCGCATCCAGCCTCGTTCCGTCTCGCGTCTGGCGGCCGTGCAGGCCCTCTATCAGATGGAAGTCTCCGGCGCCGGCGTCGACGCCGTCGTGCGCGAGTTCTCCGAGCACCGCTTCGACCGCGCCATCGAGGACGCCGAGGGCGCCCAGCTGGCCCAGGCCGACGAGACCTTCTTCGCCGACCTGGTCAAGGGCGTGGTCTCCAAGCAGACCGAGATCGACCCGGCCATCGTTCGCCGCCTGGCCTCGGGCTGGAAGCTGGAGCGCCTGGACGCCACCGCCCGCGCCGTGCTGCGCGCCGGCGCCTACGAGCTGATGAACCGTCGGGACGTCCCGACCGAGGTCGTGATCGACGAATATGTCGAGATCGCCAAGTCGTTCTTCGAAGGGCCGGAAGCCGGCTTCATCAACGGCGCCCTGGACGCCATCGCGCGTGACGCCCGAGTCTGACGACGACTGGTTCGACGACCCCGCCCCGGCGACGACGCCGGGGGCGGAGGACGACGAGTCGTGGTTCGACGACGTCCCCCCGGCGGCCGCGCCCGCCGGTCCGGACGAGTTCGAGCTGATCGAGCGGTTCCTGCGGCCCCTGACCAACGGCGATCCCGCCGCGCTCGACCTGCTGGACGACGCGGCCGTGCTTCCGTCGCGTCCCGGCTACGACCTGGTGATTACCAAGGACGCCATGGTCGCCGGTGTTCACTTCCTGGCCGGCGAGGACCTCGACGTCGTCGCCAAGCGCCTGCTGCGCACCAATCTCTCCGACCTGGCCGCCAAGGGCGCCGAGCCCTACGGCTATTTCCTCGCCGTCGGCTGGCCCTCGGGCACGACCGTCGAGGACCGCGAGACCTTCGCCCGCGGCTTGGCAGAAGACGGCCAGGCCTACGGGATCAACCTGCTGGGCGGCGACACCGTCACCACCTCCGGCGCCCTGGTCGTTTCCGCCACCTTGCTGGGCTGGGTGCCACAAGGCGCGGCCGTCCTGCGCCGCGGCGCCCAGGCCGGCGACCGCCTCGTGGTCAGCGGCAGCATCGGCGACGGCTGGCTCGGCCTCCTGGCCCACTGGGGCGAGGTCGAGGATCCCGACGGCGGCCTCGTGCGCCGCTACCGCACCCCTGCGCCGCGCCTGTCCCTGCGCGAGGCCCTGCGCCAATACGCCCACGCCGCCGCCGACGTCTCCGACGGTCTGCTGGCCGACGCCGGCCACATCGCCAAGGCCAGCGGCCTGCAGGTCAAGGTCGACCTCGACCGCCTGCCGCTATCGACCGGCGCCCGCGCCTGGCTGGAAGCCCAGCCCGAACGCGGCGAAGCCCGCATGTCCCTGGCCTCGGGCGGCGACGACTACGAGATCGTCTGCGCCATCCCCCCCGCCGACGTCGCCGCCTTCCAGGCCGCCGCCTTCGCCGCCGGCCTGCCGGTCCGCGACATCGGCGAGTTCGTCGAAGGCGAGGGCGTCGCGGCGCTGTTCAAGGGCAAGGACATCACGCCCCAGCGGCTGGGGTGGCTGCACGGCTGAGCCGTCTCAGCGGCCGCCCAGCGCCGCCACGACGCCCGTCGCGCCTTGGCGCGTGGCCAGGCTCAGGGCGGTGTTTCCCGAAGCGTCCTGCGCGGAGGGCGACGCGCCCTTGGCGACCAGCAGCCGAACCTGCGCCTCTCGGCCGAACAGGCTGGCCATCATCAAAGCCGTCTGCCCTTGGGCATTGGTCTGGTCGACGGGGCAGGGGGCCTTGTCGAGCAGCAGCCGCGCCATGTCGTCGTCGCCCTTGAAGGCCGCGCCCATCAGGGCGGTGTTGCCGCGCGGATCGACGGCGCAGGCGTCCGCGCCACGGGCGATCAGCACGCTCACGAGGTCGGCCTTGCCGTTGTAGGCGGCCAGGGTCAGGGCCGTGTAGCCGCGGTCGTCCCGGGCGTCGATCGGCGCCCCGGCGTCGAGCAGGGTCGTGACCAGGTCGGCGCGGCCCTCGCGCGCGGCGGCGAAGAAGCTGGCGCGCGGATCCGGCGCGGGGGCGAGCGGCGCGCTCTGCAAGGCGAGCGCGAACAGTGCGGTGAACATCGAAGCTTTCTGAAAAAGAGAAAGCGGGCCCGCCGGAGCGAGCCCGCTGAAGGCGAGAGGGAGGTTAGTTGGCCGCCAGCTTGACGGCCTCGAGGGCCTTGGCCGCCCGCGCCTTCACGGCCGCCAGGTCTAACTTGGTCGCCGTCGCCAGCCGGGTCCCGTAGTCGGGATCGGCCGCGTAGAAGTGGCTGACCATGATCTCCTTGATCTCCGGCACGGTGACTCCGTTCAGGTCGGCCGACAGGTTGCGGATCAGGGCCGCCTTCTGGTCTTCCGGCAGGCGGTTCCAGAACAGCCCGGCCTGGATGAAGGGCTCCTGCTTGCCGATCGCCTTCTGCTGGATGGTGGTCGAAACCTCGTAGGGGCTCAGCTTGTAGGCCGCCGTGTCGGCATAGGCGCCGGCGTCCCGACGGCGCGAGGGCTGGTAGTTGACGTCGCCGACGCGCGGGACGGTGTTCATCGCCCCGTCCTGGGCGCCGTTCGCCACCGGGCTCCTGGGCGCGTTGACCGCCAGTTGCTGATAGTTCGGACCCAGGCGGTGGCGCTGGGTGTCGGCATAGCTGAACAGGCGGCCCTGCAGCAGGCGGTCGGGCGAGGGCTCGATGCCGGGAACCATCACGCCCGGCGAGAAGGCGCTCATCTCGGTCGACTGGAAGAAGTTCTCCGGCACCTTGTTCAAGGTCATGGTCCCGACCTTGATCTCCGGCATGTCGTACCAGTCCTTGGTGGCGTCGAACGGATTGTAGCTGAGCTTGGCGACGTCCTCGGGCTTGAGGATCTTGGCGTAGAGATCCCACTTGGCCGCCTGGCCCTTGCCGATCGTCGCATAGAGGTCGTCGGTCAGGTAGTTGAAGCCGGCCTTCTCGGCCTGCTCAGGCGTGTAGTTCCTGATGCCCTGCTGGCTTTTCCAGTGGAACTTCACGAACACCACCTTGCCGTCCTCATCGACCAGCTTCAGGGCGTGGACGCCGTTGCCGTCCATGGTCCGATAGCTCTGCGGCGTGCCCAGGTCCGTATAGAGCTGGGTGATCATGTGCGTGCTCTCGGGCTGGTGACTGAAGAAGTCAAAGAACCGAGTCGGGTCCTGCTTGTTCGTCACCGGCGAGGGCTTCAGCGAGTGCACCATGTCGGGGAACTTCATGGCGTCGCGGATGAAGAACACCGGCAGGTTGTTGCCCACCAGGTCCCAGTTGCCCTCGGTCGAATAGAACTTGGTGGCGAAGCCGTGCGGGTCGCGCAGAAATTCCGGCGAGCCGTTCGGGTGAATGACCTTCGAGAAGCGCACGAACACCGGGGTCTTCACGCCGGCCTTGAACAGGGCGGCCTTGGTGAACCGGTCGAGCTCGCCGTTGGAGACGAATTCACCCTCCGCGCCCGTGCCGCGGGCGTGGACGACGCGCTCGGGAATGCGTTCGCGGTCGAAGCGGGCCAGCTTCTCGATGAGGTGGAAGTCCTCCAGCATCACCCCGCCCCATTCGCCGGCGGTCTTGGAGTTCTGGTTGTCCCCGACCGGAGCGCCGCTGTCTTGCGTCTGGCGCGGGGTCTCGGCGGCCTGGGCGGCGCCGGCGGCGATCAGGGCCGCGGCGGCGAGGATCGCGGCGGAAGGGGAGTGTCGGGACGTCATCTGGCCTCCTGGGGTGCGTCTGTCGACGCTCCTGATAGGAGCCGGGTCCGACCATAAGAAACGAAAGGAATTGGGCTCATTGATCGATCGAACCGATCAAGCGATCTCGATCTCGTCGGCGAAGGTCGGACCGTCTTGCGGCATGGCCAGCCCCTGGCGGATGTGCTGGGCCAGCAGAGCGAATTCCTCGGCGCGAGGCGTATTGCGCCGCCAGGCCAGGGCCACCGTGCGATGGGCCTTGGGCGTGTCGAGCGAACGGGTGACGATCGGCGCGCCGGCGATGACGCCGGCCTCGACGGCCATGGCGGGGATCAGGCTCAGCCCCATTCCCGCGCCCACCAGCTGCACCAGCGTATGGACGCCCGCGCCGCGTCCGGGCCCCCGTTCGAGGTCGCGGCGCTCGCACGCCCCAAGTGCGTGGTCGCGCAGGCAGTGGCCGTCGTCCAGCAGCAGCAGGCGGTCGGCCGGCAGGTCGGCCGGCGCGATCGTCGGCTGGGCCGCCAGCGGATCGTCGGCGTGCAGGGCCACCAGTATGTCGTCGTCGAACAGGGCCACGTGATCCAGCCCGTCGCAGGGGAACGGCAGGGCCAGGACGAGGCAGTCCCGGGCGCCGCGCGCCAGGCCTTCGCAGGCCCAGTGGCTCATCTCCTCGTGCAGCACCACCTGCAGGTCGGGACAGGCGGCCTTCAGCGCCGGCAGCAGGCGCGGCAGCAGGAAGGGGGCGATGGTGGGGATCACCGACAGTCGCAGCGTCCCGCTCAGCGGAACGGCGGCGACCCGGGCCAGGTCGGTCAGGTCGCGCGCCTGGCGCAGCATGTCCTTGGCCCGCGCGGCGGCTCGCACGCCCAGCGGCGTGAAGAGGGTCACCCGCCGGGTGCGTTCCACCAGGCGCGCGCCTAGGATCGCCTCCAGCTCCTTCAAGCCCGCCGAGAGGGTGGATTGCGTCACATGGCAGGCGTCGGCCGCGCGGCTGAAGTGCATGTGCTCGTGAAGGCTGACCAGGTATTGCAACTGCCGCAGGGTTGGCAGGATCATGTGCGCACGGTCGGCGAGAGGCGGCGGCCGGCGGGGGGCGGGCCGTGGTGGTGGCGGGTCATGAAGGGCTCCGGAGGCCCGCAAACTTCACCAGGCCGTCGGATAAGGCGAATTGATAGTTTTCATCCGCGGGATCGAGGCGCTCGATAAGGCGCGCCGCGAGGCCTTCGCCTAGTCGCCGAAGAACGTCACCAACGCCGCCGCAAACCCTGGATCCCCCACCGCCGTCCGGTGATCACCCCTCACCACCAGCGCCCGCGCGCCCGCGATCGCCGCGGCCAGGCGGTCGGGATGCACCGCCAGCGGGTCGGCGTCGCCGGCGAGGATCAGGGTCGGGGCGGCGATGCGGTCCAGCGGGATCGGCTGGGCGTGGACGACGCTGGCCTGGGCGGCGAGGGCGCGGCGGTCGGCGCCGATGGCGTCGGCGAACTGGCGGAAGGGCAGGGCGGCCGGGTGGCTGATGGTGGCCGGGGCGTCGGCCAGCAGGGCCTCGACGATGGCGGCGCTGGGCACGTGGCGGGTGTCGACGCCGCCGGTGGCGACCACGCCCTCGCCGACGCCGGCGGCGACCAGGCGGCGCACGCGCGGCTCGCGGCTGGCGCAGATCAGGGCGACGATCGCCCCCATGGAGTAGCCGGCCAGGTCGATGGTGGGGACGGCCAGGTGGTCGATCAGCTCGCTGACGTCCTGGGCCATCCGCGCCTCGCCATAGAAGGCCGCATCGTGCGGCTTGTCCGAGGCGCCGTGGCCGCGGGCGTCGATCGCGATCACCTTGCGGCCGGCGGCGACCAGGGCGTCGACGATGCCCGGGGCCTTCCAGTTGATCAGGCCGCTGGCCGAGAAGCCGTGGTGCAGCACGACGGGCGGGGAGGCCGCGTCCTCGCCCCAGGCCTGGTAGGCGATCGACAGGCCGTCGGAGGTCGTGAAGCGGGGCATGGCGCGATCCATTCGGATTCAAACGATTGTTCGATCGCTAGCACGGCCGCGCTCGGTAGCGAAGCCTCAAACCTTCTGCGGTAGGGGATGGGGCATGGTCTCTTCCGCTGTCTCCCGCCGCGCCGTCCTGGCGTTCGCCGCCGCGCCCCTGGTGCTGGCCGCCGCCCCCGCCTTCGCCCGTTCCGACAAGAAGAAGGAGAAGAAGGAAGGCGGCGAGGGCGAGAAGGAAGCGCCCGATCCGGTGATCAAGCTGGGCTCGATGGCCCTGCCGATCGTCGCCGAGGGCCGGCTGATCAACTACGTCTTCGTCGACCTGTCCCTGACCCTGCCGCCCGAGGGCGACGTCACCGTCTTCGCCGGCAAGGAGCCGTTCCTGCGCGACGCCCTGGTCCGCGCGGCCCACAAGCAGCCGTTCAACAAGCCCGGCAGCTACGTCCTGCTCGACGAGGCCAAGCTGAAGAGCACGGTGATGCGCGAGGTCACGACCCTGGTCGGCAAGGGCAAGGTGGCCTCGGTGACCATCGGCAAGCAGACCCCCCGCAACTTCGTGCCGCCGCCCAAACCGGCGCCCAAGCCGGGGACCCCCGCGCAGGCCAAGCCGGCGCCGCGCGTCGATTCGGCCCCCATCATTCCCTAAGGTCGCCCTCGGCCCATCGCGAACGCCGTTCTCGCAAGCGGTTGCGCGCATGACGGGTGGATGGCAGTGTTTGCCCCTTGGCGCCGATGTCGGGGCCAAATCAGGGAGCATCGAGGGGGTATGAGGCCATAAGGCCCGCCGCCGCTTCCGGCCTGGGGCGGTTCATGCCGCACCCTGTCCGGGATCCGCGACCCCTCGTGATTGGAAACACGAAGGGGCACTAAACCCATGAGTTCTTGGCTTTACGTAGCCATCGGCGCCGGGCTTCTGGCGGTGCTGTATGGCGCGGTCCAGACCGCCAGGCTTTTGAAAGCCTCGCCGGGCGATGCGAAGATGCAGGAAATCGCCGCGGCCATTCAGGAAGGCGCCCAGGCCTATCTGAACCGTCAGTACACCACCATCGCCATCGTCGGCGTCGTCGTGATCGCTCTGCTCGCCTTCTTCTTCAAGAGCTGGGAGCAGCCGGTGGGCTTCGCGCTGGGCGCGATCCTGTCGGGCCTGGCGGGCTTCGCGGGCATGCTGATCTCGGTGCGGGCCAACGTCCGCACCGCCCAGGCCTCGTCCGAGAGCCTGGCCAAGGGCCTTTCGATGGCCTTCACCTCCGGCGCGGTCACCGGCATGCTGGTGGCGGGCTTCGCCCTGATCGGCGTGGCCGGCTACTTCGCCCTGCTGCTGTCGGTGGGCCATGAGGGCACCGACCGGGTGGTCATCGACTCCCTGGTGGCCCTGGGCTTCGGCGCCTCGCTGATCTCGATCTTCGCCCGGCTGGGCGGCGGCATTTTCACCAAGGGCGCGGACGTCGGCGGCGATCTCGTCGGCAAGGTCGAGGCCGGCATCCCCGAGGACGACCCCCGCAACGCCGCCACCATCGCCGACAACGTCGGCGACAATGTCGGCGACTGCGCCGGCATGGCCGCCGACCTGTTCGAGACCTATGCGGTGACCACGGTCGCCACCATGGTGCTGGCGGCGATCTTCTTCACCGGCACCGACGTCGTCGGCTCGATGATGCTGCTGCCGCTGGCCATCTGCGCGGTGTGCATCGTCACCTCGATCGTCGGGGCCTTCTTCGTCCGCCTAGGCAAGAAGCAGAACATCATGGGGGCCCTCTACCAGGGCCTGATCGTCACCGGGGTGCTGTCGATCCCGGCCGTCTGGTGGGTGATCCACCAGCTGGTGCCCGACGCCATCGAGCTGGACGGCCGTCTCTTCACCGCCGACAACCTGTTCTACTGCGGCCTCGTCGGCCTGGCGGTGACGGCGCTGATCGTGGTGATCACCGAATACTACACCGGCACGGGCTTTAGGCCGGTGAAGTCGGTGGCCCAGGCCAGCGTCTCCGGTCACGGCACCAACGTCATCCAGGGCCTGGCCATGTCGCTGGAATCCACGGCCCTGCCGGCCCTGACCATCATCGTCGGCATCGTGGTGACCTATAACCTGTCGGGCCTGTTCGGCATCGCCATCGCCACCACCACCATGCTGTCCCTGGCCGGCTTCATCGTCGCCCTGGACGCCTTCGGCCCCGTCACCGACAATGCCGGCGGCATCGCCGAGATGGCCGGGCTTCCGCCGGAAGTCCGCGTCACCACCGACGCCCTCGACGCCGTCGGCAACACCACCAAGGCGGTGACCAAGGGCTACGCCATCGGCTCGGCCGGTCTGGGGGCCCTGGTGCTGTTCGCGGCCTATACCGAGGACCTGAAGTTCTTCTCCGAGAACGCCGCCCCGGGCAGCTTCTTCGACGGCATGGGGCCGGTCAGCTTCGACCTGTCCAACCCCTATGTCGTGGTCGGGCTGCTGTTTGGCGGCCTGCTGCCGTTCCTGTTCGGGGGCCTGTCGATGACCGCCGTCGGCCGTGCGGCCGAGTCGGTGGTGGCCGAGGTCCGTCGCCAGTTCCGCGAAAACCCGGGCATCATGACCTACGAGACCAAGCCCGAATACGGCAAGGCGGTCGATATCCTGACCAAGGCCGCCATCCGCGAGATGATCGTGCCCAGCCTGCTGCCGGTGGTCTCGCCGGTGGTGCTGTTCTTCGTCATCAACGCCATCGCCGGCAAGGTCGACGCCTTCGCCTGCCTCGGCGCCATGCTGATGGGGGTGATCGTCACCGGCCTGTTCGTCGCCATCTCGATGACCAGCGGCGGCGGCGCCTGGGACAACGCCAAGAAGGTGATCGAGGAAGGCTTCACCGACAAGGACGGCGTCCTGCACAAGAAGGGCGGCGAAACCCACAAGGCCGCCGTCACCGGCGACACCGTCGGCGACCCCTACAAGGACACCTCGGGTCCGGCCGTGAACCCGATGATCAAGATCACCAACATCGTGGCCCTGCTGCTGCTGGCGGTGCTGGCCCACGGGTGATCTCAAGCGCGTGGTGAGACGAGAACGCCCCGGGGCTCATACGCCGGGGCGTTTTCTTTTTGGCGATGCTGAACGCGCATCCCCCTTCAAAAGTCATCGCCCGCTTCATGCGGGCGACCCAAGCTGAGCCAGCCATATCCTGACATGCCGCTTGGGTCGCCCGGACGAGCCGGGCGATGACATCTGTTGTTGGGGCTACTGGGTGGTGTGGCCGAGAAGGAACCGCCCCCTCAGTAGCACTCCTCGGGATCGAACGCGTGAACCTCCGCCTCGCCGCCCAGCGGTGTCGGCGCCGGCTGTGCGCCGCGGCGCTCGTCGCCGGTGAAGTCGTGGTCGATGCGGCGACGGCGGCAGGGGCCGAAATAGTCGCCGACCCGCACGAAGTCGCGCGGGTTGTTGATGACCTCGTTGATGCGGTGCATCACGCCGCGCGCGGTGATCGGCTTGGCCAGGAACTCGGTCACGCCGGCCATCCGGGCCTCGTCCAGGCTGCGGCGGGTGGCGTGGCCGGTCATCATGATCACCGGCGCATACGGATTGGGGCTGGCCGGCGAGTTGCGCACCCAGTGCATGAAGGCCAGGCCGTCGACCGGCTGCATCATCAGGTCGGTGAAGATGATGTCGATCTCGCGCTCGGCGAAGGCCTTCAGCCCCTCGACGCCGTCGCCGGCTTCGATGATCCGCCGCACGCCCACGGCTTTCAGGATCGCGGCCAGGATGCCGCGCATGTTGGCGTTGTCGTCGACGATGAGCACCGTCAACGCCCGCAGATCCGGCGCGTTCAAAGCACTACTCCCCCAGAGCGACGCCAGGGTTGGGGCCCGGACGTCGGCTAAGCGGAGAGGTTGCGGGGCGCTTGCTTGACGAAACGTTGATACCGCGACGAAAAGTCGCGGGAAATCACACGCTTATGGTCAAGTTTCCGGTCGTGTACGGTCGGGTTTCCGACTTAGGGCGGGCCGCTCTAGCGACGATCGCCAGGACGGGTGCCGGGCACGCCTTCGTCGTCCTGGGGCAGCATGCCGCCACGGCCGACGTTGCCGAGCAGCTGCTCGAGGATGGTCATCTCGCGACCGCGGGTCGGGGTCTCGCGGCCGTTGTAGGCGATGACCTTGCCGTCCTTCAGGGTGAAGGTGTCGACCGAGGCGACCTTCTCGTCGGCGGCGTTGAACTTGATCGCCACCACGTCGCGCTTGATCACCCGCGGCTTGTAGAAGGCCACGCGGTCGGTCGTCTGCGAGACGTAGTACCAGGCGTTGCTGTCGAAGGTGGAGGTGGCCGAGGGCGAGCCCAGCTTTTCCATCACGGTCGACTTGCTGTCTTCGCCGACCTTCATGTCCACCGGCTTGGCCTCGATGGCCTGGAAGCCGGAATAGCTCGTCAGCGGCGTGCAGCCTCCGACGACGGCGGCGAGGCCGATGGCGGCGGCGGCGAAAACGGCGGGACGAAACATTGAGGCTCCGGAACCGGAAGAAGGCTGGACTTTGACCTATCGCTCGCGCGGGCTTAGTTCAATGGCCCGCGTAGCTCGACAGGCCATCTAGGGCGGGCTCGCGGCGAAATAGAGGCGTGGAATGTTTCTGGATCGGCTTCTGAAGCCACGGCCCGCAAGGATAGCGGGTGAAAAGCTCTACACGGCGGCCGTGGCCCAGGCCCGGTCGCCCCGGTTCTACGCCGAGCTGGGCGTTCGCGACTCGCTGGAAGGCCGGTTCGAGCTTTTCACCCTGCACGTCGTGCTGGTGATGGAGCGGCTGAAGGGGCAGGGCGAGGCGGCGGGCGAGACCTCGCAGGCGGTGTTCGATTCCTATGTCCGCGGCCTCGACGACGCCTTCCGTCAGATCGGCGTATCCGACACCGCCGTCGGCAAGAAGATGAAGAAGCTGGCCGGGGCCTTCTACGGCCGGCTGAAGACCTATGACGAGGCGTTCGCGACCCTGCCGGAGACGGCCGATCTCGACGCGGCCCTGGCCCGCACCGTATTCGAAGAGCGCGGCGAGGGAGACATCGTCGCCGTTAGCGCCTATGTGCGGTCCGCGCGCGACGGGCTGGCCGGCCAATCGCTGGACGACCTGCTGAACGGAGAAGTGCAATGGCCGAGCGTTTGATCGATCCCTGGCCCAGCACCGTCACCCTGGCCCGCGTCGACCGCGGCGGGGTGGACCTGAAGCTGGCCCCCGACGAGACCGTCCTCAAGGCGATCGCCAAGCAGCTGGACCTGGTGTCGCTGCATGACCTGAAGGTCGACGTCTATCTGCGCTCGTGGATGGACGGGGCCGAGGTCTCGGGCGTGCTGCGCGCCCGGGTGGTCCAGACCTGCGGCGTCACCGCCGATGATTTCGAGACGCCGATCGACGCCCGCTTCAGCCTGCACGTCCTGCCGGCCAACAGCGAGCACGCGCCGCAGGACGAAGGCGGCGAGCTGGGCCTAGACCCCGAGGGCGACGATCCGCCCGACGTGCTGGAAGGCGAGACCATCGACGTCTCGGCCTATGTGATCGAGCACCTGGCCCTGGAGATCGACCCGTTCCCGCGCAAGCCCGGGGCGGTGTTCGTGCAACCCGAGGAGCCCGTCGACCTTTCTCCCTTCTCAGCCCTGAAGGGTCTGAAATCCAAGGAAGAAGAGGGCTGAATTCGCCCTTTCTCCGCCGGGCGTGATATCACGCCCGGAATCAAGCGGGCCGCATCGCGACCGCCACAGGAGTCGATAGCGTCTCGTGCCACAGCCTGTTGTCATTTCGATCGACGCCATGGGCGGGGATCACGGACCATCCGTGGTTGTACCCGCCCTAGAGATCGCCGCCAAGTCCCTGCCTGACGTTCGCTTCCTGCTGCACGGCGACGAGGCGGCGCTGAACGCGGAACTGGCGCGCGCCCCCGCTGCGCGGGCGGTGTCGACCGTCGTCCATACCGACAAGGCCATCGCCAGCGACGAAAAGCCCGCCCAGGCCATGCGCCGGGGCAAGGGTTCCAGCCTGTGGAACGCCGTCGAGACCATCCGTTCGGGCCAGGCCGTGGCCTGCGTCTCGGCCGGCAACACCGGCGCCCTGATGGCGATCTCCAAGCTGATCCTGCGGATGAGCGCCGACCTGGAGCGTCCGGCGATCGTCGCCTCCTGGCCGACCATGAAGGGCGTCTCGGCGGTGCTCGACGTCGGCGCCAATGTCGAGAGCGACGCCGAGCAGCTTGTCGAGTTCGCCATCATGGGCGCGGCCTTCCACCACGCCGTGCACGGCTCCAAGCGCCCCACGGTCGGCATCCTCAACGTCGGCTCCGAAGACCAGAAGGGCCACGAGGAAGTGCGCGAGGCGCACCGCATCCTGCAGGACAGCCCGCACTTCGACTTCGACTATCGCGGCTTCGTCGAAGGCACCGACATCGCCTACGGCACCGTGGACGTCGTCGTCACCGACGGCTTCACCGGCAATGTGGCCCTGAAGACCGCCGAGGGCCTGGCCCGGTTCTTCGGCAACGAGATCAAGGCCACGCTCACCGCCGGCCCGCTGGCGATGCTGGGCGCCCTGATCGCCTCGGGCTCGCTGAAGAAGATGAAGCGCCGCCTCGACCCGGGCCGGGTCAACGGCGGTCCGCTGCTGGGTCTCAACGGCATCGTGGTCAAGAGCCATGGCGGCGCCGACGCCAACGGCTTCGCTTCGGCCATCCGCGTCGCCGTGGATCTCGCCCGCAGCGACTTCACCGCCGAGATCGATCGTAACTTGAAGCGTCTGACCGCGGAAAAAGACAAAGCGGCCAAGGACGACGGCGCCCCCGGCGCCGAAACCCAGGGAGCCGCCGAGTGAGCGTAGTCCGTAGCGTGGTGACCGGCGTCGGGGCCTATCTCCCGCCGGGCATCGTCACCAACCAAGACCTGTCGAAGGTGGTCGACACCTCCGACGAATGGATCATCGAGCGCACCGGCATCCGCCAGCGCCACAAGGCCGCCGACGACCAGGCCGTTTCCGACCTCGCGACCGAAGCCGCCAAGCAGGCGCTGGAGCGGGCCGGCAAGACCGCCGCCGACGTCGACCTGATCATCGTCGCCACCACCACGCCCGACCTGACCTTCCCGGCCACCGCCGCCATCGTCCAGCGCAAGCTGGGCGCGGGCGTCGGCATCGCCTTCGACGTTCAGGCGGTGTGCTCGGGCTTCGTCTACGCCCTGTCGGTGGCCGACGGTTTCGTGGCCCGCGGCCATGCCAAGTGCGCCCTGGTGATCGGCGCCGAGACCATGACCCGCCTGATGGACTGGACCGACCGCGGCACCTGCGTGCTGTTCGGCGACGGCGCCGGCGCGATCGTGCTGGAGCCGCAGGAAGGCGAGGGGACCACGGCCGATCGCGGCCTGCTTGGCTTTGCTCTGCGCGCCGACGGGACCAAGCAGGACCTGCTCTATGTCGATGGCGGCCCGTCGACCACGGGCACGGTCGGCAAGCTGCGGATGCTGGGCAACCAGGTCTTCAAGCACGCCGTGGTCAACATCTCCGAGGCCATCGTCGCCGCCGCCGAGAAGGCGGGCGTGACGGTGCCGGAGGTGGACTGGTTCATTCCGCACCAGGCCAACCAGCGAATCCTCCAGGGCGTGGCCAACCGCTGCGGCATCGACGAGGAAAAGGTGATCTCGACCGTGGCGCTGCACGCCAACACCTCGGCGGCATCGATTCCCCTGGCCTTCGCCCACGCGGTGGCGGACGGGCGGATCAAGCCGGGCGACCTGCTGCTGCTTGAGGCTATGGGCGGCGGCCTGACCTGGGGCGCCTGCGTCCTGCGCCTGTAGTGAACAAGAATCGGGCTTGCCTCACGGCGAGCTTGACCTTGGGTTGGCGGCGGGGCTGCGTCGTCATATGAGGTATTCGGCTTGACCCTTTGACTTCATGCGGTATTCGCGGCATGCAGTCTTGAGTTGACGAGGTCAAGCCGCGCGAGATCGGGGTTTTCGTGCGCCCCGTTTGGCGGGTGATAAGTCGATTGGCGCGGACCATCTTGGGTCCACGTGTAGCGTAAGGGGGCGTTATGAAGGGTTCGACATTGACCCGGGCTGACCTCTGCGAGGCGGTCCACGAGGAGGTAGGCCTGACGCGTCAGGACTGCGCCGGTCTCGTCGAGCGTACTCTCGATCTGGTGGCCGAAGCCCTGGAGAAGGGCGAGACGGTCAAGCTTTCTGGATTCGGCGTCTTCCAGGTCCGCGAGAAGCGGGCCCGCATGGGGCGCAATCCCAAGACGGGCGAACCGGCCGAGATCGAGCCGCGCAGGGTCATCGGCTTCCGGGCCTCTCAAGTCATGAAGGCGCGCATCGACAGCGCCTTGGACGACTAAGGGAATCGATGCGGTGGCGAAGGGGCCCAACGCCTTCCGCACGATTTCCGAGGCCGCCGAAGAGCTAGGCGTCCCCCAGCACGTATTGCGTTTCTGGGAGACCAAATTCTCCTTCATTCGCCCGATGAAGCGGGCCGGCGGGCGACGGTTCTACCGCCCGCAGGACATCGCCGTGCTGAACGGCGTGCGTGCTTTGCTGCACGCCGAGGGCTACACCATCAAGGGCGTCCAGAAGCTGCACCGCGAGCAGGGCGTCAGCCATGTGATCGCCGCGGGCCTGGGCCAGAACGGCGCGGCCTTCCTCGAATCTCCCATCCTCGACGAGCTCGCCGATTCGACCGGATCGCGGGCCCCCAGCCCTGAGCGCCGACGCCGCCTGGTCGAGGCTCTGGACGACCTGACCAGCGTCAAGGCCCGTCTGGACGGGCTTTTGACGCGTTCCTGAGGCCTCGCGAAAAGCCCTCGATTTCCGATTGCCGAGTCGGGGAGCGGCGCCTATAAGGGCGCTCCTTCCGCGTCGGAGCGTGGCGCAGCCTGGTAGCGCACTTGACTGGGGGTCAAGGGGTCGCAGGTTCGAATCCTGTCGCTCCGACCATTCTCTCCCCGGAGAGAAGGCCGCGGAAGAAACGCAAAGGCCGCCCTTCGGGGCGGCCTTTTTCGTTTCCGGATTGGCGCTCGCCCGAGGCTATCGCTCGCCGACGTTCAGCGGCTTGTCCGCCTTGCCCATCCAGGTGATCAGCGGAATGACCGGCAGGATCCAGCCCATGCCCAGCGCCACGAAGTAGATCAGGTGCACGGCGCGGTTCAGGGGCAGGTGGTCGTAGAGGCTGGTGAAGGCCCAGATCCAGCCCAGCAGGATCGCGACCACGCCGATCGAGCCGATCAGCTTGCGCAGGCGGGCGGGAATGAGGGGAGCGCTCAAGCGGATCTCCGGAACAGGCCGACCACGGCCAGGAACAGGGTGGCGCCGACGGCCGAGACCACCAGGCTGCCGAGGAAGCCGGGGATCACCAGGTGCAGGCTCTGGGCGATGAAGGCCCCGATGAACGAGCCGATCACCCCGATCAGCATCTGCATGAACAGGCTGTGGCGGCGGGCCAGGGCCAGGTCGGCGATCCAGCCGGCCAGGATCCCGATCACCAAGGCGACGAAAACGCCCACGCCGCTCATGTCACATCCCCCTGGAACGCGCTGCGCCCCCGCAGCCCACGCACAATGCCACGCGGCGAGGGCCGCGTCATGCGCGCCCTTAAGCGCGAGCGGGCGATGGACAGCGGCGCCTTGCCGGGAGTAGGGCGCGGGAGTAGGGGTCTTGCCGCCCCATTTCGGCCCAGAACAGGCGTTTTTTCCGCGTCATGACTTCGTTCCTGCGTTCCGACCGTTCCCGGCCCGTGGCCGTCTGGCTGTTCGTCGTGGCCGCCCTGGTCTTCGGCATGGTCGTGGTCGGCGGCGCCACGCGCCTGACCGACTCGGGGCTGTCGATCACCCAGTGGAAGCCGATCATGGGCGCCCTGCCGCCGATGTCGGAGGACGCCTGGCGGGCCAATTTCGAGCTCTACAAGCAGATCCCCCAGTACCACCTGGTAAACCCCGACATGACGGTCGAGGCCTACAAGGGCATCTTCTGGTGGGAGTGGGCGCACCGGCTGCTGGGCCGGATCGTCGGCGCGGCCTTCGCCCTGCCGTTCGCCTTCTTCCTGGTCCGCCGCATGCTGCCGCGCCGGCTGATCCTGCGCTGCGGGGCCATGCTGGCCCTGGGCGGCCTGCAGGGGCTGGTCGGCTGGTGGATGGTCTCCAGCGGCCTCTCCGAGCGGGTCTCGGTCGCGCCCGAGCGGCTGATGGTGCACCTTGGCCTGGCGCTCGCCCTGTTCGTGCTGCTGATCTGGACCGCGCTCGACGCCTGGAACGGCGCGCCGCGCGTCGAGGAGCGCAGCGACTGGCGCGGTTGGGCCCTGGCCTTCCTGGGCGCGGTGTTCTTCCAGAGCCTGCTGGGCGCCCTGGTAGCCGGCAACGATGCGGGCCTCGTCTACAACGACTGGCCGCTGATGAACGGCTCGCTGCTGCCGACCGAATACGCCGGCAAGGGCCTGTGGGGCACGCTCGCCCACAGCCAGGGCGCGGTGCAGTTGCATCACCGTCTGATGGCCTACGCCGTGTTCGCCGCCGCCATCGTCCTGGCCGTCGGCGCGGCTCGCGCTCGCCGCCTGCCGCAGGACGCCAAGCTGGTCGCCTACGCCGTGCTCGGCGGCGTTGTTATCCAGGCGGGCCTGGGCGTCTGGACCCTGATGGCCGCCGTGCCGCTGAGCCTGGGCGTGCTGCACCAGGCCGGCGCCGCGATCCTGCTGGCCGCCTCCACCGCCTTCGCCTGGCGCGTGCGGCGACCGTAACGCGGGTTTATCGGAGCCCCCCGAAGAACTGTCACGAAACGTCAGCACAGGACCTTCCGTGTCCCTGCTGGAGATCCCCTCGTGATCCGCGTTTCCTCGCTCCTGGCCGGCGCCTGCGCCCTGGCCCTCGCCCCGTCCTTCGCCGCCGCCGCCGACACCACGCCCGCCCAGGCCGCCGACGGCTACTACAAGGCCGGCGAGGCCGCCCTGGCCAAGGCCCTGACGATCAACCCCAACGCCGGCAAGGCCAAGAACGTCGTCCTGTTCCTCGGCGACGGCATGGGCATCTCCACCGCCGTGGCCAGCCGCATCTACGAGGGCCAGCAGCGCGGCGTCGACGGCGAGTCCAACGCCCTGGCCTTCGAGAAGCTGCCCTGGGTGGCGCTCTCCAAGACCTACAGCCACGACACCCAGGTCACCGACAGCGCCGCCGGCATCACCGCCATCACCACCGGCGTGAAGACCCGCAACAAGGTCATCGGCCTGACGGGCGTCGCCAAGCCGGAAGCCTGCGCCGACGAGGCCGCCAACCGCGTCGAGACCATCGCCGAGATCGCCAAGGCCCACGGCCTGTCGGCCGGCGCGGTCACCACCACCCGCATCACCCACGCCACGCCCGCCGGGACCTACGCCCACACCGCCTATCGCGATTGGGAAGGCGACGGCGACATGCCGGCCGAGGCCCTGAGCGGCGGCTGCAAGGACATCGCCCGCCAGCTGGTCGAGGCGCCGGCCAAGATCCGCCTCGACGTCGCCCTGGGCGGCGGCCGCTCGCGCTTCCTGCCCGAGGACAAGGGCGGCAAGCGCGCCGACGGCCGCGACCTGACCGCCGAGTGGACCAAGGCCAAGGGCGCGGCCTACGTCACGACCGCCGACCAGCTTAAGACGATCGATGCGACCAAGACCGGCCCGGTGCTGGGCCTGTTCGCCGGCGAGCACCTGCCCTACGAGGTCGAGCGGCCGATGCTGGGGCAGGGCGTGCCGACCCTGGCCGACATGGCCACAAAGGCCGTCGACATCCTGTCGCAGAACCCCAAGGGCTACTTCCTGCTCGTCGAGGGCGGCAAGATCGACATGGGCAGCCACCTCAACAACGCCAAGCGCACCCTGACCGAGACCGTCGAGTTCTCGAAGGCGATCGAGGCCGTGCTGGCCAAGGTCGACCTGAAGGACACCCTGGTCATCGTCACCGCCGACCACAGCCACGGCCTAGTGATCTCGGGCTACGCCGCCCGCAGCGCCCCGATTCTCGGCCTGGCCGGCAACGAGGGTGAGCCTGTCGTGGCTGGCGACGGCAAGGCCTACACCGTGCTCAGCTTCGCCACCGGTCCTGGCGGCGTCGAGGGGAACGACCTGCGCGCCGATCCGGCCCACGAAGACCTCGACGAGGTCGACTACCACCAGCAGGCCGGCGCCAACCTGCCCAGCGCCGCCCACTCGGGCGAGGACGTCGGGATCTATGCCGACGGCCCCGGCGCCTATCTGGTCCGCGGCGTGGTCGAAGAGAGCTACATCTTCCAGGTCATGCGCCACGCCTACGGCTTCGACGCGGCCAAGTAGACGGCCCCGACCCGGGAATGCGGCGCGATGCGGTATTTAGATACCGCATCGCGCAATCCCTTGTTCCACAAGGCTTTCCGAACTTTCCTGCGCACGCATTGTTGACAGGCGGCCAACCCTTCGGTATCAGCCGCCCCTCACGCGGACGGAGCCGGTTCCTTGGTTCCCGACGCACAGGAATTACGGATCAATCCCATGCAAAAGACCACGGCTTCCCTGAAGCCCGCCGAGGTCGAGAAGAAGTGGATCGTGGTCGACGCCAAGGACGCCGTTGTCGGTCGTCTGGCGACGTTCATCGCCATGCGTCTTCGCGGCAAGCACCGTCCCGACTACACCCCGCACGTTGACTGCGGCGACTTCGTCGTCGTCATCAACGCCGACAAGGTGAAGTTCACCGGCAAGAAGCTGGACGACAAGGTTTACTACCGCCACACCGGTCACCCGGGCGGCATCAAGGAAACCACCCCGCGCAAGGTCCTGGAAGGTCGCTTCCCGGAACGCGTCCTGAACAAGGCCGTCGAGCGCATGCTGCCGAAGGAAAGCCCGCTGGCGCGCAAGCAACTGACGCACCTGCTGGTCTACGCCGACGCCGAGCACCCGCACCAAGCGCAGAACCCGGAAGTCATCGACTTCGCGGCGCGCAACGTCAAGAACACCCGGAGCGCCTAAGTCATGTCCGAAGCTCAAGGTTTTGACGCGCTGGCCAGCCTGTCCAGCAACCCGCAAGCGGCCGCTCCGGCCGAGCCGAAGATCGACGCCCAAGGCCGCGCCTACGCGACCGGCAAGCGCAAGAACGCCATCGCGCGCGTCTGGATCAAGCCGGGCTCGGGCAAGGTCACCGTCAACGGTCGCGACCAGGAAGTCTACTTCGCTCGTCCCGTCCTGCGCATGATGATCGCCCAGCCGCTGCAGGTCACCGACCGCCTCGGCCAGTTCGACGTCGACGTCACCGTCGAAGGTTCGGGCCTGTCGGGTCAAGCCGGCGCCATCCGCCACGGCCTGTCCAAGGCCCTGACCTACTACGAACCGGCTCTGCGCCCGGTCCTGAAGCCGCACGGCTTCCTGACCCGCGACAGCCGCGTCGTCGAGCGTAAGAAGTACGGCAAGGCCAAGGCCCGCCGCAGCTTCCAGTTCTCGAAGCGCTAAGCGCGTCTATACGCGTTTGGAAGAGGGCGCTTCGGTTCACCGAAGCGCCCTTTTTCTTGCGATTTTTCTCGGATCCACAGGGTCCGAACGCGAGCGTCGGTCACACGGCGCTGCAAGACTGGGCGTCTGAGCACAGGCCGGCCCAGGTCGAGGAGTAGGCAATGGCGAACGCCCCCAAGGTCTTCATCGACGGCGAAGTCGGCACCACCGGCCTGCAGATTCGCGAGCGCCTGATCGGCCGCACCGACCTGCAGCTGATCTCGATCGATCCCGACAAGCGCAAGGACGCCGCCGCCCGCGCCGAGATGCTCAACGCCGCCGACGCGGTGATCCTGTGCCTGCCCGACGACGCGGCCAAGGAAGCCGTCGGCCTGATCGAGAACCCGCTGGTCAAGGTGATCGACGCTTCCAGCGCCCACCGCACCAACGCCGACTGGACCTACGGCTTTCCCGAGCTCGACAAGGAACAGCGCAAGAAGATCGCCGGCGCCAAGCGGATCTCCAACCCCGGCTGCTACGCCACCGGCGCCATCGCCCTGACCAGGCCGCTGGTCTCGGCCGGTCTGCTGCCGTCCGACCTGCCGGTCTCGTTCAACGGCGTCTCCGGCTACACCGGCGGCGGCAAGGCGATGATCGCCGAGTTCGAGGACGAGGCCTCGCCGACCTACACCAAGGTCGCCTACCGCATCTACGGCCTGTCTCTGACCCACAAGCACGTGCCCGAGATCCAGAAGCACGGCGGCCTGCTGTCGCGCCCGATCTTCACGCCCGCCGTCGGCCGCTACGCCCAGGGCATGCTGGTCGAGCTGCCGCTGCATCTTGGCCTGCTGGAAGGCTCGGCCTCGCTGGGCGACATCCACGCCGCGCTCGCCGCCCACTACAAGGGCGAGGCCTTCGTCGAGGTCGCCTCGCTGGACGAGGCCAAGAGCCTGACCACGCTGGATCCCGAAGGCCTGAACGGCACCAACCGCATCAAGCTCTTCGTCTTCGGCTCCGACACCAGCGGCCAGGCCCGCCTCGTGGCCCTGCTCGACAACCTCGGCAAGGGCGCTTCGGGTGCCGCCGTGCAAAACCTCAACCTGGCCCTGGGCCTGGAGGAGAAGGCGGGTCTTTGATCCGCAGTAGGGGTGAGCCGTTGGACGCGTGATCGATAAGGTTGTCTTTATCGATCATGTGGGGCTGTATTTTGATCGATATATCGACTAGATATCGATCATGGTTTGGAATTGGCAACAGCCCGACTGGCCTGATTTCGTCTGGAGCCAGGACAAGCTGGCGCCGTTCGAGACACGTTTCATCGAAAACGCGGGCGTCCTGATCGGCGTCTCCAAGCACTTGCCCGTCGACGATCGCAACGCCCTGCGCATCGAACTGATGAGCCACGAGGCCGTCGACACCTCGGCCATCGAAGGCGAACCGCTGGACCGCGACAGCGTCCAATCCTCCATCCGCAGGCATCTTGGCCTGGCGGGCGATCGTCGCCGGGCTTCGCCCGCCGAGGCCGGAATCGCCGAAATGATGGTCGATCTCTACGAGCAGGCCGCACAGCCGCTGACCGAGGAGACGCTGTTGCGCTGGCATCGCTGGATCGCCAACGGCCGCACCGATCTTACGGACATCGGTCGCTACCGCACTCATGCCGATCCCATGCAGATCGTCTCCGGCGCGGCCCATGCTCCGAAGGTGCATTTCGAGGCCCCGCCATCAGCCGCGCTGCCGGCGGAGATGGCGCGCTTCTGGGCCTGGCTGGCGCGCACCGCGCCGGACGGCGAAGCGCCGCTTCCGGCCGTCGCCCGCGCGGGGCTCGCCCATCTGTGGTTCGAGAGCATCCACCCCTTCGAAGACGGGAACGGCCGTATCGGCCGCGCGATCAGCGAGAAGATCCTGGCCCAGGGGCTGGCGACGCCGGCCATCACTGGCATGGCCGGAACCTTGCTCCGGCACCGCAAGGCCTATTACGCCAAGCTGGAGCGCGCCCATCGCGACCTGGAGATCACCGACTGGCTGCTGTGGTTCGCCGCCAAGACGCTGGAGGCCCAGCAGAACACGCTGAGCCAGATCGAGTTCGTGATCGAGAAGGCGCGTCTCATGACGCGGCTGCGCGGCGCGATCAACGAACGCCAGGAGCGTGCTCTGCTGCGGCTCTTCGCGGCGGGTCCAGAGGGCTTCAAGGGGGGGCTCAGCGCCGCGAACTACATGACCATCACCGGCGCGCCTTCAGCCACCACCACGCGCGATCTGTCGGGCCTCGTCGAGCTTGGGGCGCTGGCCAAGACCGGCGCGAACAAGGCCACGCGCTATCATCTGGTTCTCGCCGCCTAAACCCGCCACCGGTAATGCCCGACGGGCTTGTGCAGCTTCAGCATCCACAGCGGCTCCTCGCGGGCGCCGGCGCCGATATTGTGCACCACGCGCGGCTTGTCGGGGCCCTCGACGAGCACGCCGATGTGGGGGCGGCCGTTGCCGAACAGGCGCCAGGTGACGACGTCGCCGGGCTCGGGCTGCTCGAAGTCGTCGCCGGCGCGGGCGGGCTGGCCTGGACGCAGCCGCGCGCCCTGGCGATCGAGATAGGTCTCCAGGTTCAACACCCGCCGATGGTCGATATTGGCGTCAGCGCTCTTCTGGCCCCAGGCCTGGCGGGCGGGATAGGCGGCGAAGGCGCGGACCATGTCGGCATGGACACGTTCCTGCAGATCGACGTTCCAGGCGTCGCGCGCGGCCCGCACCAGCACGTCGGCGCAGACCCCGGTGGAGCGCAGCACGTCGCCGTTCGGATAGCTGATCGCCCTATAGCTGGGATCGTAGTCGAGGGTCACGCCCACCTGGGCCCGCGCCGCCTTGGCCAGCCGCAGGCCGTCGCCCCGACTCGCCGCGCCCAGCCAGGGAGCGGCGGCCAGCAGGCCCAGAGTTGCGCGGCGGTCGAGCATGGCGGCAAGCTCAACCTTGATCAGGGCGAGTTTTGGGCGAACGGGGGTCTTTGGTCGGTAATTGGCGCAACCAAAGAGAACCTCCCCCTGTGGGGGAGGTGATCGCGAAGCGATCGGTGGGGGGAGCGGCTGCGAACTCGGCCTTCGCCTCGAAAGCTGAAAACGGCCCCCCACCGGCCTTCGGCCGCCTCCCCCACAGGGGGAGGTTCGTTAGGCCGCCGCGTTCGACCGCACGCGCACGAAGCTGCCCGGGGCGTTCTCGAACGGCTTCAGCGGGCCCTTGGCCGGATCGCGGGCCGGGATCAGCTTGCCCGACTTCGCCTTCAGCCATTCCGCCCAATGCGGCCACCACGAGCCTGGATGCTCGACGGCCTGCGAGATCCAGCCCTCGACAGAGCCAGGCAGGGCGTCGTTGGTCCAGTGCTGGTACTTCTTGGCGTCCGGGTGGTTGATCACCCCGGCGATGTGGCCCGAGCCGGCCATGGTGAAGGTCACCGGCCCGCCGAAGGCCCGCGCGCCGCGATAGACGCTGCGATAGGGGGCGATGTGGTCGTCCTTGGACGACTGCACGTAGATCGGCGTCTCGACCTTCGACAGGTCCAGCTGCTCGCCGCCCAGGCTCAGGGCGCCCTGGGTCAGACTGTTGTCCTTGTAGAAATTGCGCAGGTAGAACAGGTGCAGCGATTTGGGCATCCGCGTCTGGTCGGCGTTCCAGAACAGCAGGTCGAAGGGCCGCGGCTCCTTGCCCATCAGGTAGTTGTTGATGAAGAACGACCAGATCAGGTCGTTGCCGCGCAGGGCGTTGAAGGTGTCGGCCATGGACTGGCTGGGCAGGAAGCCGCCTTCCTGATCCATCCGCTGCTCGATCTCCTTCAGCCAGGCCTCGTCGGTGAACAGCAGCAGGTCGCCGGCCTCGGCGAAGTCCTGCTGGGCGGCGAAGAAGGTGGCCGAATTGATCCGCTTGTCGCCGCGCGCGGCCATATGGGCCAGGGCGCAGGACAGCAGCGTGCCGCCGATGCAGTAGCCGACGGTGTTGACCTTATCGACGCCGCACTGGGTCATCACCTGCTGGCTGGCGTCGTAGATGCCCTCCAGCATGTAGTCCTCGAAGGTCTTGGCGGCCAGCTTGCTGTCCGGATTGACCCACGAGGCGACGAACACCGTGAAGCCCTGGCCCGTCAGCCAGCGGATCATCGAGTTCTCGGGCCGCAGGTCGAGGATGTAGAACTTGTTGATCCACGGCGGGAAGATCAGCAGCGGGATCTCGTGCTGCTGCTCCGTGGTCGGATCGAACTGCAGCAGCTGCAGGATGTCGTTCTGGTAGACCACCTTGCCGGGGGCGGTGGCGACGTTCTCGCCGACCTTGAACTTGGCCAGGTCGGTCTGGCTGATCGCCAGCTGGCCGCCGCCGCGCTCCAGGTCGGCGGCGAAGTTCTCCATGCCGCGCTTCAGGCTCTCGCCGTTGGTCTGCATCACCTCGCGCAGGGCCGCGGGGTTGGAGATCAGGAAGTTCGACGGCGAGAAGGCGTCGGTCAGCATCTTGGTGAAGAACTCGACCCGGCGCTTGGACTGCGGATCGACGCCCTCGGCCTGGGCGACCAGGCCGTTCAGCCAGTTCGAGGTCAGCAGGTAGGACTGCTTCATCATGTCGAACACGGGATTGGCCGACCAGTCGGGGTCGGCGAACCGCTTGTCGCCCGAGGCCGGGGCGACCACGGGCTGGGTCTCCTCGCCGGCGGCGCGGCGGGCGGCCGACTGCCACAGCTCCATATAGCCGTTGAACAGTTCGGCCTGGGCGCGCAGCAGTCGGTCGGGCTGGGCGGCGAGGCTGCCGATCACCTGGTTGAACGCCGGGGCGACGTGGAACGGGTCGGGCGACAGGGCCGCGGGCCGGTCGGCCTGGCGCAGGGCCGCCTCGGCGATCGCGCCCTGGGCGGTGACCGCCGCGCGGGCGAGGTTGGCCGACAGCGCCTCCATCAGCTTGCGCTGCTCGTCGGTCAGCAGGGCCGAAAGCTGCGGCGCGCCGACGAAGTCGCCGGTTCCGGCCGCGGGCGATTCGGCTTGGACCTCCGGTTCGGGCGGCGGGGGAGGGGGCTTGGGCGTCGCGGCGGGCTTTTTACGGGGGGCGGCGGCCTTGCTCGGCTTCGCCGGGGCCTTTCCGCTCGCGACCTTGCCAGCGTCTTTGCCGTCGCCCTTGGCCATGCGCGTCCCTTCCGCCTGAATGTCGCTTATCGGTCGCCGATTCTCGCTCGGCGCCTTCCGCTCGCCGCGATCATCGCATAAGACCTGAGACAAGATGAACGGCCAAACCGGTAAAATCGTACGTTTCGGCGCCTCGCTGGCGGTCCTCGGGGCCGTGCTTTCGGCGTGCGGCACGTCGCCGTTCACGCCGCCGCCGGTGGATGCGACCTCGCCGGTCGCCGCCGCCGCCGAGGCCGCCGCCCACCAGCGCGGCAAGATCCCGTCGCTGGCCGACATCCCGGCCGTCCCGACCGACATCCCCAAGCCCGGCGAGTACAAGGCCCAGGTCCAGGAGCAGCAGGCGGCCGCCGCCCAGCTGCGTCGCGACACCGCGCCCGAGACCTTCGCCCTGACCGACACCGACGGCTTCGCCGCCCGCGCCCAGCGCGCCGGCCGCGTGCCGCCGTCGGAAATTCCGACCGTCGCCGATCGCGCCGAGACCGAAGCCTTCGCCAAGGCCGCCCGCGGCCGAGCTACCCCGCCTCCGTCCAAGCCCCAATAGGGCGACGGAGGCATAATTTTCCTTGAACTGGCTTGGCTATGCCCCGCTCGGGGTCTATCCATGCCCGACTTTTCGCTCCTGCAGCGCCAGAGGGCGCACGAGCCATCATGACCGCCGATTTCCACCGCATCCGCCGCCTGCCGCCCTACGTCTTCGAAGAGGTCAACCGCATCAAGGCCCGCCTGCGCGGCCAGGGCGTCGACATCATCGATTTCGGCATGGGCAACCCCGACATGCCCACGCCCCAGCACATCGTCGACAAGCTGGTCGAGACCTCGCGCGATCCGCGCTCGGGCCGCTATTCGGCCTCGAAGGGCATTCCCGGCCTGCGCAAGGCCATGGCCGGCTATTACGATCGCCGCTTCGGCGTGAAGCTGAACCCCGACACCGAGGTGATCTCGACCCTCGGCTCGAAGGAAGGCTTCGCCAACCTCGCCCAGGCCCTGACCGCCCCCGGCGACGTCATCATCTGCCCGAACCCGGCCTATCCGATCCACGCCTTCGGCTTCATCATGGCCGGCGGCGTCATCCGCCACGTGCCGGCGCTCAGCCCCGAGCAGTACCTGTCCAACATCAGCCGCGCGGTGAAGCACTCGGTGCCGCCGCCGTCCGTGCTGATCCTGTCCTATCCGTCCAACCCGACGGCCCAGACGGTGGATCTGGACTTCTACAAGGACGCCGTGGCCCTGGCGAAAAAGCACGACCTGCTGGTCATCAGCGACGTGGCCTATGGCGAGATCTATTTCGAGGACAACCCGCCGCCGTCGATCCTGCAGGTGGATGGCGCCAAGGACATCGCCGTCGAGGTCAATTCGCTGTCGAAGACCTACGCCATGGCCGGCTGGCGCGTGGGGATGGTGGTCGGCAACGCCCGCATCTGCGCGGCCCTGGCCCGCGTGAAGTCCTATCTCGACTACGGCGCCTACACGCCCGTGCAGGTCGCCGCCGCCGCAGCGCTGAACGGTCCGCAGGACTGCGTGGAAGAGATCCGCGGCATCTACAAGGGCCGCCGCGACACCCTGGTCTCGTCGATGAAGCGCGCCGGCTGGGACATCCCCAACCCGCCCGCCTCGATGTTCGCCTGGGCCAAGATCCCCCCGCAGTTCGAAGCCGCCGGCTCGATGCTGTTCTCGCGCCTGCTGATCGAGGAGGCCGGCGTCGCCGTCGCCCCCGGCATCGGCTTCGGCGAATACGGCGAAGGCTATGTCCGCATCGGCCTCGTCGAGAACGAGCACCGCATCAAGCAGGCCGCGCGCAACGTGAAGAAGTTCATCGCCAACGCCGACCAGATCCTGGCCAAGGCCCACAACAGCCTCGACCAGGGCTGATCCCACTGACGAAATCCTCGCCCTTCGACAGGCTCAGGGTGAGGATTTCGACTGCCAACGCCTGCAATAGCCCTCATCCTGAGCCTGTCGAAGGAAGAGGGCGGCCCCACGGGCCTCCGGACCACTAGGAACCGCACCATGACTCAGAAAACCTGGCGCGTCGGCGTCGCCGGCCTCGGCACCGTTGGCGGCGGCCTCCTGCAGTTCCTCGCCGAGCGTCCCGACTTCGCCCCGGCCGGCGATCGCGCCGAGGTCGTCGCCGTCTCGGCCCGCTCCAAGTCGCGCCCGCGCACCGTCGACATCTCGGGCCTGGAATGGTTCGACGACCCGGTCGCCCTGGCCAGTTCGCCCAATGTCGACCTCTTCGTCGAGCTGGTCGGCGGCAGCGACGGCCCGGCCAAGGCCGCGGTCGAAGCCGCGCTCAAGCTGGGCAAGCCCGTCGTCACCGCCAACAAGGCCCTGATCGCCGAGCACGGCGCCGAGCTGGCCGCCCTGGCCGAGGCCAACAACGCCCCGCTGCTGTTCGAAGCCGCCGTCATGGGCGGCACCCCGGCCGTGAAGATGCTGCGCGAAGCCATGGTCGGCGACGACGTCGTCTCGGTGGCCGGCATCCTCAACGGCACCTGCAACTACATCCTCTCCGAGATGGAGAAGACCGGCCGCGACTTCGCCGACGTGCTGCGCGAGGCCCAGGCCCTGGGCTATGCCGAGGCCGACCCGACCATGGACGTCGGCGGCTTCGACGCCGGCCACAAGATCAGCATCCTGGCCGCCCTGGCCTTCGGCTGCGCCCCCGACTACGAGGCCGCCGACATCGAGGGCATCAGCGACGTCGAGTTGCTCGACATCAAGCTGGCCAAGGATCTCGGCTACCGCATCAAGCTGATCGCCGGGACCGTGAAGTCCGACGACGGCGTGTCGGTGACCGTGCACCCGACCCTGATCCCGCTGGCCCACCCGCTGGCCCAGGCCGGCGGCGCGCTCAACGCCCTGTTCATCGAGGGCACGCGCATCGGCCGCATCTTCATCCAGGGCCCCGGCGCCGGCTCTGGCCCGACCGCCGCGGCCGTGGCCGCCGACATCGCCGACGTCATGACCCGCGCCCAGCGCCCGGTGTTCCAGGCCCCGGCCGGCGCGCTGAAGCCGTTCGTGCCGGTCGATCCGGCCCGCGCCGTCGGCAAGGCCTATCTGCGGATCATGGTCCGCGACGAGCCGGGCGCCATCGCCGCCATCTCCGAAACCCTGGCCGAATGCGGGGTCTCGATCGACAGCTTCCTGCAGAAGCCCGTCGAAGCGGCGGGCGGCGTGCCGATCGTGCTCGTCACCCATGCGACGCCGGAATCAAAGCTCCTCGACGCGATTACACGCATCGAAAAGCTGCAGGCCGTGCTAGAGCGTCCCCGTCTTCTGCGCGTCGCGCGCGGCTAGAGACCGCGAGCAACAAGCGGTCCAGGTGTAGAAGACATTGGGAATTTAGCCTCGCCACGGGCTGGGAGACACTGATGAGTTCTAACACCCTGGACCGCTCGCTGGTCCTGGATGCGGTTCGCGTAACCGAAGCCGCCGCCATCGCGTCTTGGACCATGGTCGGCCGGGGTGATGAGATGGCCGCCGACCAGGCCGCCGTCGACGCCATGCGCAATGCGCTCAACGACCTCAATATCGACGGCGAGATCGTCATCGGCGAGGGCGAGCGCGACGAAGCGCCGATGCTCTATATCGGCGAGAAGGTCGGCCGTGGCGGCCCGGCGGTCGACATCGCCCTGGATCCGCTGGAAGGCACCACCCTGACGGCCAAGGCCATGCCCAACGCCCTGGCCGTCATGGCCTGGGCGCCCAAGGGCACGCTGCTGAACGCGCCCGACACCTATATGGACAAGATCGCCTGCGGGCCGGGCTATCCGGCCGGGGTCATCGATCTCGACAAGTCGCCGGCCGAGAACGTTCGCGCCCTGGCCGAAGCCAAGGGCGTCGATCCGTCCCAGATCACCGTCTGCGTGCTGGATCGTCCCCGCCACGCCGAGATCATCGCCGCCGTTCGGGCGGCCGGCGCGCGGGTCAATCTGATTACCGACGGCGACGTCGCCGGCGTCATCAACACCGCCGACCCGGCCACCGGCGTCGACCTCTATCTCGGCTCCGGCGGCGCGCCCGAGGGCGTGCTGGCCTGCGCGGCGCTGAAGTGCGTGGGCGGACAGTTCCAGGGCCGCCTGGTGTTCCGCAACGCCGACGAGCGCGCCCGCGCCGCGCGCTGGGGCGTCACCGAGTTCGACAAGAAGTACGATCTGCACGAGATCGTCCGGGCCGACGCCATCTTCGCCGCCACCGGCGTCACCTCCGGCGCCCTGCTCGACGGGGTGGGGTTCAAGGACGGCTTCGTCCATACCCACAGCCTGGTGATGAATTCCTCGACCGGCGCCGTGCGCGAAGTGCGCATGAAGCGTCGAGTCTGAGGCTTGTCGGGCCGGTCTTGGCGGTCGGCCCGTTCGCCCTTGTAATAATGTCGTACTAGTCTGCGAGTCGCTCGCAGCCGCGGCGATCTTCGCCGCCCGTCCAGTCGAGGCCCTTCCGCATGACCGCCCTGATCGATCTCGCCAGCCACCTCGCCGGCGATCCCTCCAGCCCCGCGGTCAAGACCGTCGTCGCCGACATCGCCGCCGCCTGCGCCCGCATCAGCCGCATCGTGGCCGGCGGGGCGATCCTGGGCAATCTCGGCGCGGCCGGGGTCGTCAACGTCCAGGACGAGGAGCAGAAGAAGCTCGACATCCTGACCAACGACCTGCTCAGCGACGCCCTCAAGGCCTGCCAGCCCGTCGCGGGCCTGGCTTCGGAAGAGCTGGAAGAGATCGAGCCCACCGGTCGCCAGGGCGGCTACCTGGTCACCTTCGATCCGCTCGACGGCTCCAGCAACATCGACGTCAACGTCTCGGTCGGCACGATCTTCTCGATCCTGCCCGCGCCGGAAGGCCGCGAGCCGACCGAGGCCGACTTCCTGCAGCCGGGCCGCCATCAGGTCGCCGCCGGCTACGCCGTCTACGGCCCCCAGACCATGCTGGTCCTGACCCTGACCTCGGGCGTCGTCGGCTTCACCCTCAGCGCCGACGACCAGTGGCTGCTGACCCACGCCGCCCCGACCATCGCGCCCGATGCGGCCGAGTTCGCCATCAACGTCTCCAACCAGCGCCACTGGGCCGCCCCGATCCGCCGCTATGTCGACGGCTGCCTGGCCGGCAAGGAAGGCCCGCGCGCCAAGAACTTCAACATGCGCTGGGTGGCCTCGATGGTCGCCGACGTGCACCGCATCCTGATGCGCGGCGGCATCTTCCTCTACCCGTGGGACGCCCGCGAGCCGACCAAGCCGGGCAAGCTGCGCCTGATGTACGAGGCCAACCCCATGGCCCTGATCGTCGAACGCGCCGGCGGCAAGGCCACCGACGGCGTCACCCCCATCCTCGACCTGGCTCCGACCAAGCTTCACCAGCGCGTGCCGGTGGTCCTCGGCTCGGCCAACGAAGTCGACGAAGTCGCCCGCGAGAGCGCAGCGGGCTAAGGGGCGACCCTCTCCCAGAGGGAGAGGGAGGGTGAGGGGTTACGCCGCCAGCCGGCGTGCCGGTACGCCGTCGACCGTCCCAAGCCAACAAAACCCGCCTCCCTCGCCCTCGTGGCGAGGGCCCATGCTTGCGACCGCTCAGACCTCTACCGTTCTCCAAAGGTCTGAGCGGCTGCACGATGGATCCTGGGCACAAGGCCCAGGAAGGCGATGTTTGTTTCGTCGGACGGGGATTGGCGGGCGTCTATCCCCGGCGAACTCAAAAAAGAGTCCAGCCAAACCAACGCCCTACAACTTTCTCACCCGAACTTATCCGACGCGCCGAAACCACCCGCATACTCAAACCCATCCCAGTCATGGGGAGGGCTCTTGGTACCGGCCCAAGTTGCGGCTGTGATCGCATCGAGCGGGGCCGCTGGTTGCGTTGCGGGAAGGGCGGGTTTGCAGGATCGCTCAGAAGGCGTGACTGGACCGCCAGCCGTTCCGTGATGCGGCAAGCGGGTAGACAGGCCGGGAACGTTCAAACCGGTTCAACAGGATCAGCCGAGGCCGCGCCGGATTACCGCGGGGCTGTCGATCCTGCCCGTCCGAGGGCTAGCCGGGCCAATGGCTGAAATAGCGCCTACGCCCCCGGTCCTTCGAGCCAACGATGCGGCGGAGCGGTCTGACGAAGCCGAAACGCAAACAAACCCTACGGTCTCCGGGCTCCGCCCGGCCGCTCCGCGCCTTCCCGACCTAACGCGCATTCGCGCGGGAGACCGCAAACCCATGTCCCTCTCCCCTTGCGGGAGAGGGTGGCCTGCGAAGCAGGTCGGGTGAGGGGTCTCTCAAACCTCGAAGCCGCGTGCAATGGATCGAATCCCCCAAACCGGCTAGGCTGGACCCATGCCCCAAGACGCTGAATCCAGGCGGGTTTGACCATGGCCGACGGTCATGCCGTTCCCGTCGCCGACGCCGCCTTCCTGGGCGTCACGCGCTCGCTGTCGGGCCGCGCCTGGCGCGAGCGCGCCGCCGACGCCGCCGTCGTTCGCGACCTCTCCCGCCAATACGCCCTGTCCGAGCCCCTGGCCCGGGCCCTGGTCGCGCGCGGCGTCGACCAGTCCAGCGCCCGCGACTATCTGCAGCCGACCCTGAAGGCGCTGTTCCCCGACCCGTCCAGCTTCACCGACATGGACCGGGCCGCCGAGATCCTGATCGACGCCCTGGTTCAGGGCCGGCCGACCATGGTGTTCGCCGACTACGACGTCGACGGCGCCACCAGCGCCGCCCAGTTGGTGCGCTGGTTCCGGCACATGGGCGTCGAGCTGCCGATCTACATTCCCGACCGCCTGAAGGAGGGCTACGGCCCGAGCCCGGCCGCCTTCAAGACCATCCGCGACTCAGGCGCCGAGCTGGTCGTCACCCTGGACTGCGGGGCGGCCGCCTACGACGCCATCGCCAGCGCCGCCACCATCGGCCTCGAGGTCGTGGTCATCGACCACCACCTGATGCGCGAGGACCCGCCGGCCGCCGCCGCCGTGGTCAATCCCAACCGCCCGGGCTGCCAGAGCGGGCAGGGGGTGCTGGCCGCGGCCGGCGTCACCTTCATCCTGCTGGTCGCCCTCAACCGCGAGGCCCGCAAGCGCGGCCTGTTCGGCGAGGGGCGGCTCGAGCCGGATCTCCGCCAGTGGCTCGACCTGACGGCCCTGGGCGAGGTCTGCGACGTCACCCAGCTCGTCGGCTTCAACCGCGCCCTGACGGCCACCGGCCTTAAGGTCATGTCCAAGTGGGCCAATCCGGGCCTCAAGGCCCTGCTGGAGGTCGCCAAGGGGCAGGGGGCGGCCAGCGTCTTCCACGCCGGCTTCATCCTGGGCCCGCGCATCAACGCCGGCGGCCGCATCGGCCGCTCCGACCTCGGCGCGCGCCTGCTCTCGACCGACGATCCGCTGGAGGCCCAGGCGCTCGCCGAAGAGCTCGACGAACTCAACACCGAGCGCAAGGCCGTCGAGGCCGCCGTGGTCGAGGAAGCCGCGGCGATTCTCGAGCGCGGCAGCAATTTCGATCCCGAGGCCCCGGTCATCGTCGTGGCGGGCGAGGACTGGCACCCCGGCGTCGTCGGCATCGTCGCCAGCCGCCTGCGCGAGCGCTATCGCAAGCCGACCATCGTCATCGGCATCGACCGGGCGGCGGGAATCGCCAAGGGCTCGGGCCGCTCGCAGCCGGGGGTGAACCTGGGCCGCGCCGTGCAGGCCGCCTTCGAGGCCGGCATACTGATGGCCGGGGGCGGGCACGCCATGGCGGCCGGACTCACGGTGCGTCCCGATTCGATTCCCGAGCTGCGGGCCTTCCTGGAGGAGGCCCTGGCCGGCGAGATGGCCGAAATCGGTCCCGAGGCGGTCGAGATCGACGCCCTGGTCCAGCCGCGCGCCGCCAACCGCGCCCTGTGGACCGAGTTCCAGCAGATGGCCCCGTTCGGCCCCGGCAATGTCGAGCCGCTGTTCGCCCTGACCGGCGTGCGGCCCGAACGGGTCATGGCCCTGCGCGGCGGTCACGTGCGAGTCGACCTCGTCGGCCCCTCCGGCGATCGCCTCAAGGCCATGTCCTGGCGCTCGGCCGAGACCGATCTTGGCCGCAGGCTGCTGGCCGGCGGCGGTGCGCTGCACGTGGTCGGCCGCCTGAAACCCGACGATTACATGGGCCGGGAAGGGGTCCAGCTGGAGATCGAGGACGCCGCCGATCCCCGGATGTGGACGGAATAAAAAAATCGCATCTGGGCGCTTGCGCTCTTCGGGGAGCCTTTGTATATCCCCGGCTCCTCGCGGCGAGATGGTCCCTTCGTCTATCGGTTAGGACGCCAGATTTTCATTCTGGAGAGAGGGGTTCGACTCCCCTAGGGACTACCAGCCGCGAGGGCTGTACTTTTGAACTGCTGCGGATTACCTGCTTCTTCGAAGCTTAGTGGTCCCTTCGTCTATCGGTTAGGACGCCAGATTTTCATTCTGGAGAGAGGGGTTCGACTCCCCTAGGGACTACCAACCGCAGCGTTCAAAAATTTCCCGCACGACATAGAGGCCGCGACTAAATGTCGCGCCTTTCGTATTGCGGCCTTTCTGCGACATTTGCCCATTGACGGCTCTCCTCCCGCGAGAACAGTGTTATTCTTGTGGTGCTCGCTCCTTTGGGCTGATTGGGCGAGCCAGAGGGGCGGAATGTCTGGTTACGACTTGGATGGATCGGGATTGCACGAAGACCTCGTGCGCATCAGCGGTCGCGTAAAATGGTTCGACACCGGCAAGGGGTACGGCTTCATCGTACCCGATGACCCAGGCCAGACCGGCCTGAAGGACGTGCTGCTCCACGTCACCTCGCTGCGCAACTGCGGCCGTGAATCGGCCCTCGAGGGCTCGGTGATCGTCTGCGACGTGGTCAAGCGTGCCAAGGGTTGGCAGGTCACCGAAGTGGTCGATCTCGACGAGACCTCGGCCCCGCCGCCGCTGGACCGCCCGCGCCGCACCTTCGACGAGGCCGCGCCCCGCCGCGACGGCCTGCGCAGCGGCTTCGGGGGCGGCGCGTCGCGCCAGTCCCTCGAACCCGCCGGTCCGCCGGAGCGCGCCAAGGTCAAATGGTTCAACCGCACCAAGGGCTACGGCTTCGTCGTTCGCGACGAGGCGCCGGGCGACATCTTCGTCCATATCGAGACCCTGCGCCGCGGCGGGCTGGAAGACCTGCAGCCGGGCGACGACGTGATGGTCCGCTTCGCCCAGGGCCCCAAGGGCCTGGTCGTCGCCGAGATCACCGGAACCTGAAGCGGCCGGCTTTTCCGCCACGCCGCCATGCGACAGAAACCGTCCGCGAAGGCTTGCTTTCGGCCCCCAAAGCCGAGTAGGAGCAACCCCTTGCTGATGACCGGAGCGTAGCGCAGCCTGGTAGCGCATCTGTTTTGGGAGCAGAGGGTCGCAGGTTCGAATCCTGCCGCTCCGACCATCAGCCTGAGCCGTTTGGAGAGGTCCATGCTCGCCCGCATCTATCGTCCGGCCAAGAACGCCATGCAGTCGGGCAAGGCCAAGACCAAGGACTGGGTGCTCGAGTTTGAGCCGGCCTCGGCCCGCAGGCCCGACCCGCTGATGGGCTGGACCCAGTCGAGCGACATGAACGGCCAGGTGCGCCTGACCTTCGAAACCCGCGACGAGGCCATCGCCTACGCCCAGCGGCACGAGATCTCGTTCCAGCTGTTCGAACCCAAGGTTCCCAAGCGGATCATCAAGGCCTACGCCGACAACTTCGCGGCCAACCGCAAGCAGCCCTGGACCCACTAAGGGTCCAAACGGCTGGGCCGGCGAGCGCGCGCCCTTAGCTCAGTTGGATAGAGCATTCGCCTTCTAAGCGAACGGTCGCAGGTTCGAATCCTGCAGGGCGCGCCATCGGCTCCGCATTCGCGGACATTCCCAGTGCTTCCCTTTCATCGCGGCAAGGCTCGCCAGCGAGGCCGTTTTCAGCCGTAGGCGATCGCGTTGATTTCATCGCCGGGCCGGACGGCGATCCTGCGCCATTGCGACGGCGTCGCGCCGATCAGTCCACCGAAGGTGCGCGTGAAGTGCGCCTGGTCGGTGAAGCCGCAGGCCAGAGCGATCTGGCAGAGGCTCGATGAACTTCCGACCATCATCGACTGTGCCCGCTCGATGCGGCGGTGCGCCACGAACCTGGAGAAGGTGACGCCGTACGACTGGCGGAAGCGGCGGGAGAAGTAGCTGGGGCTGAGCCTGGCCTGTTCCGCCGCGCCCCTGATCGACGGGCGGCCATCCAGGCCGCCGTCGACATAGTCGCGGACGCGCCGGGCCTGCCAGGGCAGCAAACCTTCCCAACGCGGCGAGGCCGCCGAGAGCGCAGCTTCTCCGATCGCTGCGGGAGGCCGGCGCGCGGCGTCCGCGTCGAGACCTCGGGTGAGTTCAGCCTGCGCCATGCGTCTTCTCCACTGACGAAACGTGTTCGGCAGTGAGCCTAGGTGGTTGAAGCCGGAGGCCGGAGTAAAGCGCAGTAAAGGTCAGTGAACTTTGGGGTTTCGCGGGCTTGCGGCGCCGAGCGCAGGCCTTGCTTTGCTGACCGCCGCCCCAACTGGTTTGCGGTCTCTGTCCCTGGTCGAGGCGCAGCGCATAGACCGATCCATTCAAGCCAGCCCGGCGCTGGAGGTCGACATCTGACCCCGCCGCCGGTGGCCGGATCGCCCTTCGTGATCCTCACCGTCCGCCGTCGCGTCCCCTCTGGGCGCGGCTCGCCTTCCGGAGGGAGCCTGGTCATGAAGCCCTATCTTCTCTCGATCGGCGCCGGCCTGCTGGTGGGCGTCCTCTATTCGCTGATGGGCGTGCGCTCGCCCGCGCCGCCGGCGATCGCCTTGCTCGGCCTTCTAGGCATGCTGCTGGGCGAGCAGGCGGTCCCGGTCGTCAAGCGACTGGTCGCCGGCGCGCCGATGGCGGCCTTCATCAAGGCGGAATGCGCGGCCCGGGTTCTGGGCCCGCAGGCGGTGGCGAGGGGCGGCGGCGACGATCGCGAGGGCCAAGCATGAGCCTGAGCCGTCGTCGCACCCTGGCGCTCGGCGCCGCACTTCTTTCCAGTTCCGCTTTCGCTGAAGGGCGTCCCATGTCCGACCTGATCCTCGTCAACGCCAAGATCACCACGCTGGATCGGGGAAACCCTCGCGCCTCGGCCGTCCTGATCCGCGACGGCCGGTTCCTCGTGGTCGGTGAGGAGGACCAGGTGCGGGCCGCGACCCAGGCCGACGCCCAGGTGATCGACGCCGGCGGCCGGCGGGTGATCCCGGGCCTGATCGACAGTCACATGCACATCATTCGCGGCGGGCTGAACTACAATATGGAGCTGCGCTGGGACGGCGTGCCGACCCTGGCCGACGCCATGGCCATGTTGAAGAAGCAGGCCCAGAACACCCCGCCGCCTCAATGGGTGCGGGTGGTCGGTGGCTTCACCGAGCACCAGTTCGTCGAAAAGCGCCTGCCCACCCTGGATGAGATCAACGCCGTCGCGCCCGACACGCCGGTGTTCATTCTCCACCTCTACGATCGCGCCCTGCTCAACCGCGCCGCCTTGCGCGCCGTCGGCTACACCAAGGACACGCCCAACCCTCCGGGCGGCGAGATCCAGCGTGACGCCGCGGGCAATCCCACCGGCCTGCTGCTGGCCCAGCCCAACGCCGCGATCCTTTATTCGACCCTGGCCAAGGGGCCCAAGCTGCCGCCAGAGTACCAACTGAACTCGACCCGCCATTTCATGCGCGACATGAACCGCCTGGGCGTGACCAGCGTGATCGACGCGGGCGGCGGCTTCCAGAACTATCCCGACGACTACGCGATCATCGAGAAGCTGCACATCGACGACCAGCTGACCCTGCGCATCAGCTACAACCTCTTCACCCAGAAGCCGAAGGCCGAGCTGGCCGACTTCCAGAGCTGGTCCAGGCAGGTCAAGCCGGGCCAGGGCGACGACAAGTACCGCCACAACGGCGCGGGCGAGATGCTGGTCTACAGCGCCGCCGACTTCGAGGACTTCCGCGTCGCGCGGCCCGAGATGCCGGCCAACATGGAGACCGACCTTGAGCCGGTGATCCGCCACTTGGTCGAGAACCGTTGGCCCTGGCGGCTGCACGCCACCTATGACGAGACAATCTCGCGGGCGCTGGACGTCTACGAGAAGGTCAATCGCGACATGCCGTTCGACGGCCTGCACTGGTTCTTCGACCACGCCGAGACGATCAGCGAGCGCAATATCGACCGCATCGCGGCCCTGGGCGGTGGCATCGCTGTGCAGCACCGCATGGCCTACCAGGGCGAGGACTTCATCGCGCGCTATGGCGCGAAAGCCGCCGAGGCCACGCCGCCGATCGACAAGATGCTGAGGGCCGGCATCCCCGTGGGCGCCGGCACCGACGCCACCCGGGTGGCCAGCTACAATCCCTGGGTCTGCCTGAACTGGCTGGTCGCCGGCAAGACCGTGGGCGGCACGCGCCTCTACCCGCCGACCAATCGTCTCGACCGCGAGGAGGCCCTGCGCCTGTGGACCACGGCCAACACCTGGTTCTCGAACGAAGACGGCAAGAAGGGCCAGATCGCCGTGGGCCAACTGGCCGACCTGGCCGTGCTCAGCGACGACTACCTGACCGTGCCCGAAGATGAGATCCCGCACCTGTCGGCGGTGTTGACCCTGCTGGGCGGCAAGATCGTCCATGGCCAGGACGAGTACGCCAGGCTTTCGCCCGACCTGCCGCCGCCGATGCCCGACTGGTCGCCGGTGCGGACCTTCGGCGGGTATCAGGACCGCTCGCGCGGTCATGCCCGCGCCCTGGCCTCGGCCTGCGGCTGCGCCAGCGCCTGCAATGTCCACGGCCACGACCACGCAGCCGCTCTGGGCGCCGAGGCGCCGACCAGAGATGCGCGCTCGTTCTGGGGCGCCATGGGCTGCGGTTGCTGGGCGGTGTGATCATGCAGACCTCGGCGCCCATTCGGTGCGCCTGCGCTCGAAGGCGTTCGCGATCCTGGCTCATGCGGCGCACGCCGAGCCAAGCAAATTTGAGTTAGTGACAGGAGTATCGACCATGACGAACACGGGCTTGACCCGCCGCGGAACCTTGAGGGCCGCAGCCGGGGTGATGGGCGCAAGTCTTGTCGCCAAGGCCGGAGAAGCCTTCGCCGGAGTCCCGCAGGCTGAGGGCTTCGCCACGGTTCCCGGCGGCAAGGTCTACTGGCGAAGGTTCGGTTCGGGCGGCAAGACGCCGCTCCTGACCCTGCATGGCGGACCCGGCTCGTCGCACAGCTACCTGTTGCCGCTGCAGGCCTTGGCCGACGAGCGTCCGGTCATCTTCTACGACCAGCTCGGTTGCGGCCGGGCGGATGCGCCGGAAGCGGACGACGTCTATTCGATCCAGCGTTCGGTCGACGAGGTGGACGCCGTTCGCGCCGCCCTCGGGCTGGACCAGATCGTGCTGCTGGGCCACTCGTGGGGCGCCCTGCTGGCCGTCGAGTATCTCTGCCAAGGGCGGGGCAGGGGCGTCGAACGCCTGATCCTCAGCGGCGCGATGGCCAGCATCCCGCAGGTCATGGCGGGCTTCGAGCGTCTGTTCGCCGCCATGCCTGACGGCTGGGGCGACAAGATCCACGCGCTGGAGAGAGCTGGCAAGACGGGGACCCCCGCGTACGCCGAGCTGGTCCAGAAGTTCTACGACACCTTCGTTCTCAGGGTTCCGCCGAGCCCCGAGGTGCTGGCGACCCTGGAGGCGCTGTCCAAATCGCCGGCCTACCGCGTGCTCAATGGCCCCAACGAGTTCACGATCGTCGGCAAGATCAAGGACTGGGATCGTCGCCAGGATCTCAAGGCCATCACCCAGGCGACCCTGATCACCACCGGCGAGTTCGACGAGGTCACCCTCGATTGCCACCAGACCCTTCGCGACGGCATCGCCGGCCGCGCACGGCTGGCCGTGATGACCGGGTGCTCGCATCTGACGATGAACGAAAAGCCGGCTCAGTATAACGCCCTGCTGCGTGGCTTCATGAGCGAGGCGTGATCCCTCGGGCCGGCGATGGGGCGACCCGGCGCCGGCCCGACGTGGGCTCAGAGGTGGGAACCGGCCTCGTCCCTGGCCAGTCGATCGGCCATGCGCACCAGGTCGGGCAGGGACTCGGCCTCCATCTTCTTCATCACCTGGCTGCGATGAAGCTTCACGGTCGCCTCGGTGATGGCGGCGCGCTCGGCGATCTGCTTGTTGAGCAGGCCCGCCGCGACGAGCGTGAAGACCTGCCGCTCCCGGTCGGAAAGGGTGGCGTAGCGTGAGCGGAGCGCCTGATCGTGCCTGGTCTGCGCGCGGCGCTGCTGATCCTGGGCCAGGCCCCGGTTCACCGCCTCCAACAGGTCCTGCTCGCGCACGGGCTTGGTCAGCACGTCGACCGCGCCGGCCTTCATCGCCCGAACCGCCATCTGGACGTCGACGTGTCCGCTGATCAGCACCACAGAATGGGTCGAGCCGTTCCGCGCCAGCGCTTCCTGGAACTCGAGGCCGCTGCGGCCCGGCAGGCGAATGTCCAGAACGATGCAGCCGGCCCGCTCCAGTCGCCCGGAATCGAGAAAGGCCTGCACCGATCC
Organism: Caulobacter hibisci; assembly: GCF_016135805.1. Classification (GTDB taxonomy): domain Bacteria; phylum Pseudomonadota; class Alphaproteobacteria; order Caulobacterales; family Caulobacteraceae; genus Caulobacter; species Caulobacter hibisci. The sequence goes on along the minus strand of NZ_JADWOX010000014.1, from coordinate 67,710 downwards.
GTAGATCTCCGTGACCAGGCCGACCGATTGAAAGAGGCCGCGCAGCGCCTCGCGGACGCTTTCGTCGTCGTCGATCACGACGACCACGGCCGCGCCGTCCTTAGCGATCGGAGACATCAACGCCGTATCCTTCCGCCAGGGGCAGGGTGAAACTGAAGAGGCTGCCGCGGGTCACGTTGTTGGCGGCCCAGATCCTGCCGTCGTGCGCTTCGATGATCGAGCGACAGATCGACAGGCCCATGCCGATGCCCTGGGCCTTGGTGCTGAAGAAGGCCTCGAATAGGCGATCCGGGTCGTCGGCTCCGATGCCGGGACCCGTGTCGGTCACGCTGACGATCGCTTCGCCGCCACGCGTTTCTGCCCGCACGACCAGGCGGCGCGAACCCGCCTCCGCGCCCGACATGGCCTCGACCGCATTCATGATCAGGTTGAGGACCACCTGCTGCAACTGGGTGCTGTCGCCCTGGATCGCGATGGTGCGCGCCTCGAACTGGGCCTTGGCCACCACGCCCTGGCGCTGGAACTCATTCTGCAGAAGATCGAGGACGACCTGGATGACCTGATCCAGCCAGACCCGTTCCATGCGAGGCGGCGACTTGCGCGCCAGGTTGCGGAGGCTGGTGATGATGTCTCCCGCCCGGTGGCCGTCCCGGACGATGCGTTCGGCGGCCTGACGCGCCATGGCGATGTCGGTCTGGGCGCCGTCGAGCCATCTCAGGCAGGCGCCGGCGTTGGTGACGACCGCCATCAGCGGCTGGTTGACCTCGTGGGCGATCGACACCGCGAGTTCGCCGATGGTCGTCATCCGGGTCACGTGGGCCAGGTCGTTCTGGCTTTGACGCAGGTCGGCTTCCGCGCGCTTGCGGTTCTCGATGTCGACATTGACGCCGAACCACTGGGTGAGATTGCCCGCCTCGTCGAAGAAGGGGCAGGCCCGGATCAGGAACCAGCGATACTCACCGTCGGCGCGGCGCAGGCGCAGTTCGGCTTCACCGGGCGTGCCGGCGACGATGATCTCCGTCCACATTTCAAGGATGTGGTCGCGGTCGTCGGGGTGGATGTAGTTAGCGAACTTGAAGCCCAGGACGTCCTCGAGCTGCGCGCCCGCATAGTCCAGATATTGCTGGCTCCAGAAGCGGGTGGCGCCCTTGGCGTCGGACGACCAGGTCAGGCCGGGGATCGAGGAGATGATCTGCTGCAGTTCGCGCTCGCTGTCGCGAAGCGCCGCCTCGCTGGCGCGGACCGTATCCTGCGCGACCTTCCTGTCTTCGATGTCGATATTGACCCCGAACCACTCGGCAAGGCGTCCGGCGTCATCGAACGACGGGCTCGCCCTGAACAGCATCCAGCGATAGCGGCCGTCCGCTCGGCGAAGGCGCGCCTCGTGCTCGTTGGCGTGCCCCTGGGCGAAGGCGTTGGCCCAGGCGGCGAACAGACCGTCGGCGTCCTGAGGGTGGATGGCGTCGCGCCAAGCGCCGGCCAAGGCGCGGTCGACGTCAAGACCGATGTAGTCGAGATACTGCTGGCTCAGGAAGGTGATCGCGCCGTCCGGGTCGGCCGACCAGACAAGGCCTGGAACCGCGTTGATGATGTGCTCCAGACGGCGCTGTTGGCCTCGAAGCGCCGCCTCGCTGGCCCGTAAGGCCTCCTCGGCTCGCTTTCTGTCCTCGATATCGACGACGATGCCGTACCATTTGAGAACGTTTCCATCGTTGTCCAGCAGCGGGCTTTGGCGAAACGCGAACCATCTGTATTCGCCGTCGCGGCCCCTCATGCGGCCTTCCGTCTCCTTGGGTCGCTTCGAGCCGACGACCTCGTTCCATGTCGAGCGTAAAGGCTCCACGTCATCGGGATGGAAAAGCCGATAGAAGCCGTCGCCCTCGATCTCCTCGAAGGCGACGCCGGCGAAATCCAGGAAAGGCTGGTTCCACGAATCCAGCATGCCGTCGGGCTTGGTCGACCAGACCATCGCGGGGATGGTGCTGATCGTCAGGCTTAGCGACCGTTCGCTTTCCCTGAGCGCGGCTTCGCTGGCCTTCAGCGCCTCTTCGGTTCGCTTGAGGTCTTCGATGTCGAGATCGACGCCGAACCACCGCACGGTCCCGCTCGCATCGGCGAACTTCTGTCCCGCGAAGTAGAACCAGCGATAGTCGCCGTCAAACCGACGGATCCGGGCTTGGGCGAGCGAGGCGTCCTTGTCCTGAGCTTCGCGCCAGGCCGTCATCAAGCCGTCCACGTCGTCAGGGTGGATGACGTCGGCGAAGCCGAAATCGAGGATCTCCTCGGCGGGGAGGCCGACATAGTCCAGGTATCTCTGGTTCACGAAGTCGGCGCTGCCGCCTTCTCTGGCGGACCAGATCAGCACCGGGAGGGAGTTCAGGATCAGGCTGACATTGCGCTCGCTCGCGATAACCGCAGCCTCGGCGCGCTTGCGATCCTCGATGTCCAGATTGACGCCGTACCAGCGGACGACCTCGCCGGCCGCGTTGAACAAGGGGCTGCAACGGCACATCAGCCAGCGATATTCGCCATCGGCGCGCCGGGACCGACCCTCGATATCCCCGCCGGCGCCCGAGGCCATCATCGCCTGCCACTCGGCGAACATCCGATCGACGTCGTCGGGATGGAATTGCGACAGGAAGCCGGCTCCGATCAGGTCCTCCACGGGCCGACCGAGGAAGTCGAGCATGCTCTTGTTGAACTGGTCGGCGTATCCTTCGGCGGTCGTCGACCAGGCCATGCCCGGGATGGTGTCGAGCATCAGGCTCAGGGCATGTTCACTTGCGCGCAACGCCGCTTCGCTGGCGCGAAGCGCGTCCTCGGCGCGTTGCAGGTCCTCGATGTCGATATTGCACCCGAACCAGCGGACGGCCCCGTTGGCGTCGGTGATCTTGCGGCCCGCGAAATAGAACCAGCGGTACTCGCCGTCCGCGCCGCGGATACGGCCCTTGAGCGCGGTCTGGTCGTTGTGGGTGATGTCCCGGGTCCAGATCTCCATCATGCCCGGCACATCGTCGGGGTGATAGAGATCCAGGAACCCCCATTCCAGGATCTTGTCGGCCGGCTCGCCGACATAGTCGCGCCAGCTCTGGTTGATGAAGTCCGCGCTGCCGTCGGGGCGCGCCGACCACACCAGCACGGGCAGGGAATTGACGATCAGGTCGAGGTTCTGCTCGCTGGCCATCAGAGCGGCCTGAGCTTGCTCTAGCGCCGTCTCCGCGCGCTTGCGGTCCTCGATGTCCGTGCCGGCCCCGTACCACTTGATGACATTGCCTTCGGCGTCGAACAGCGGGTTCTGCCGCAGCACGAACCAGCGGTACTCGCCATCGGCCCGGCGAATGCGTCCCTCGACATCGCGGGGACGCTTGGTGGCCATGATCTCCTGCCAGGAGGCGAGCAGGTGGGCGGTGTCGTCCGGGTGGAAGATCGGCCAGAAGCCCTGGCCGCTGATCTCCTCGGCGGTCCATCCGACGAAGTCGACGAAGTTCTGATTGCAGAAGTCGATGAGCCCATCGGCCGTCGTCGACCAGGCCATGGCCGGGATGGTGTTGATCGTCAGGTGCAGCCGCCATTCGCTTTCGGCCAGCGCCTGGTCGGAAGGAGACTTGGCGCGGGGATCGGCGGGCGGCTGGCGATCGCTCAGCTCGCGCATCTCGCGGCAGGCCAGGCTCGTCTGCGAAGCGGCGATCTTGAGCTTCGACAGCTCCAGTCGATCCGGAAAGCCCGCGCGGCGCGCGCCGGCCACGATCTCGCCGATGCTGGAGCTCTCGCCCAGGGCGCATCGAACGATCGAAAGCGATGCGCCGCCGACGGACAGCGTGACCGGAGACGCATCGCCGGACGCTTCGTTCAAGGCGGCGCGTATCTCTTCGGGCGAGCAGAGCGCGCCGAAGCGGGGCCCAACGCGCAGGAAGATGTGGGTGGTGTCGTTGAAGCGCAGGCCCACGAAATCCAGGCCCAGCATGTCGAGCAAGGTGTCGAGCACGCTCTCGGCGATCGACGTGGGGTCCAGCCCCTTCCAGGTCTCGGGCAGGCGGCTCAGGCGCTCGATGTCGTGATGCAGCTGTTCCAGGACCTGACTTTCGGCCGACTGCGGCATGACGTGCGGAGGTGCCACAAGAAGCCCTTTAGTCTTGTCTCTCCGGCGCAAGCCCAGCCTAACGTGATCGCGGCGCCGCTGCCACCTCGACCAAGGTCTAGCGGCGTTCGACCATAGTCGAGTCCGACGCGACCTTTGGGGAAGGCGGCGCGACCATGGGCCAATTGAAGCCCGACGGCAGGGAGCGCTACCTTCCAGGCATGGTCATGGGAGGGTGGCGTGTCGAGGCTTTCGAAATCCGCCCGCCGCCCTGGCGCCGCGAATGGCCATAGGCCGCTGGGCCTGGTCGCGCGCCAATGACCCACGCTCCCACCTTCGCCTTCGGAGCCTACCTGTTCGTGCCGAGGCGTCAGCTTCTGCTCAAGAGCGGCCAGGTCGTTCGCGTGGGGTCTCGGGCTCTCGATCTGCTGGCCGCCTTTGTCCAGCGTCCCGGCGAGCTGCTCACCAAACGCGAGCTCCTGGAAGAGGCCTGGCCCAGCACGACGGTCGTCGAAGGGAACCTGAAGGTGCATATCGCCGCCCTGCGTCGGGCGCTGGACGACGACGCGGACGCAGCTCGGTACATCGCCACCGTGAACGGGCGCGGCTATCGCTTCGTCGCGCCGGTCGAGGCCGGGGAGGCGCTCACGGCCTTGCCCGTCGCTTCGGAGCGCCCGTCCCTGGTCGTGGAACCACAATCGGCGCCGAGCGGCCCCGTCGACGGAAGCTTCGAGGATATCATTACGTTGTTGGCCCAGGCGATGCGCTCGGCGCTGATCGACCTGCCGCGGGACGCCGGTCCAGGCGCCGCCCTGTCCGCGCCGCGTCGTGTCCTGTTCATCGAGCTGACATCGCGGGACGAGGCCTGGATCGAGGACGCGTTGGCCCGACGGCTACGCACGATATCCGCGACGCGGTAGGCGTCGCGGATATCCAGGCGGCGAGCGCGCTGCCTTACTTCGTGATCTTGCGATCGAGGAAGTCGTGGATCAGCGGCGCCATCACGTCGAGGCGGTCCTCCAGGGCGAAGTGGCCGGAGTCGAGGATGTGGATCTCGGCCTTGGGCAGGTCGCGCAGATAGGGGTGAGCGCCTTCCTCGGGGAAGATCTTGTCGTTCTTGCCCCAGACGATCAGCGTCGGCGGCTGGTTGTCGCGGAAGAACTTCTGGAAGTCAGGATAGAACGGCACGTTGGAGCCGTAGTCGCCCAGCATGTCCAGCTGGACGTCGCGGTTGCCCGGACGGTCGAGCAGGGCCTGGTCGTGGACCCAGTTGTCGGGGCTGATACGGCCCACGTCGCCCATGCCGTCGGTGTACTGGAACTTAGTGATGTCCAGGGTGACCAGGCCGTTGAGGGCGTCGCGGTTCTTCTGCGAGCGGTCCTTCCAGTAGACCGTGATCGGATCCCAGAACGGCGACTGCAGGCCCTCGTCATAGGCGTTGCCGTTCTGGACGATCAGGCCGCTGACGCGCTCGGGATGCTTCAGCGCCAAGCGGTAGCCGATCGGGGCACCGTAATCCATGACGTACATCGTGTAGCGCTTGGCGCCGAGCTGGGTCACCAGCTTGTCGACGATGTCGGCCTGGTTGGCGAAGGTGTAGGCGAACTTGGCGTGATCCGGCGCGTCGCTCTGGCCATAGCCGGGATAGTCCGGCGCGATGACCCGGTACTTGTCGGCCAGCAGCGGGATCAGGTTGCGGAACATGTGCGACGAGGTCGGGAAGCCGTGCAGCAGCAGCACGACCGGACCGTCGGCCGGACCGGCTTCGCGATAGAACACCTTCACGCCGTCGACGGTGGCGGTCCGGTAGTGGATGACCGGCGGGGCAGGGCGCGTGACCGCCGCCTTGGGGGCCGGGGCGGCCAGGGCGTGGGGCGCGGCCGCCAGGGTGGACGCGCTCAGGGTGGCGGCGGCGAGCGCCAGGGACGTCAGCAGTCGAGTCATTGGAAGTCTCCGGGAGTTTTCAGGAAAGAAGAGGGGGGGCGCCACGGCCTGGGCGATGGCGAGATCGTCTGGCGAGATGGTCGGGCGGGGCGACTACTTGGCGTCGTCGGCCGCCATCGCGATGAAGTCGGCGACATAGCCGGGCTTGGAGAGCATCACCGCGTGGCTGCTCGGCGTTTCGACCAGCGTGGCCTTGGCCCGCACGGCCATCGCGCGCTGGGCGGCGGGCGGGATCATCAGATCCTGCGTCGCCAGCAGGTAGTAGCTGGGCTTGGCCTTCCAGGCCGGCGCGGTGATCTTGCCGCCGACAGCGCCCAGGCCCCACGGCACCTGCGAGGCGGCCATGAAGTGGGTGACCGCCGGATCGACGTCGGCGGCGAAGGCCGAGGCGAACTTGGTCGGATCGACCTGGATGAAGCCGTCCTTGGGCGGCAGCAGCGGCGCGGGCGGCGCGCCGGGAACCGGCGTGCTCGCCAGCTGCAGGACGGACTCGCCGGCGTCGGGCGCGAAGGCGGCCAGATAGACCAGGCTCTTGACCTTGGGGTCGGCGCCGACCTGCGTGATCACCGCCCCGCCGTAGGAGTGACCGACGAGGATGACGGGGTGCCTGGCCTGGGCGATGGCCTGCCGGGTCGCCGTGGCGTCGCCTTCCAGGGTAATCGTCGGGTTCTGGACGATCAGGACCTCATAGCCCTTCTTCGACAGCAGATCGTAGACCGGACGCCAGCCGGAGGCGTCGACGAAGGCGCCGTGAACCAGGACGATGGACACAGGCTTCTCGGCGGCGAAAGCCGCGCTGGCGGCGGAGGCGGCCAGGGCCGCGATCATTCCAACTACGGCGCGCTTCATCGTGTTCTCCAGGGGTGACCGAGCCCGGGCTGGGCGCTGGCCAAACAACTAGTCCCTTGGAGCGGATTGCGGTGGTTAGGCGTGGTAAATCTCGGTCAAGGTGCGCATGGCTGTAATGAGCATCATGAATGCGACGTTCGATGACAGTGAAAATGGAGCCGAAATCCGCGATTTAAGCGGAGGTGTATTGCGGTATGAACCTCAATTTACCGGGCTTTACTGGCTCTGCCGGCGGGCGAGATGAATTGTCCATTTGCGCGGAGCGCCTCGACGGCGTGGATCCGAGCCAAGGAAACTCTCGAGGAAATCCGATGACCACGTCGCCGAAGCCAAAAACGAGCCTGCTGCCCACCGGCGGCGGCGCTGCGCTCATCGATCCCGCCGATGCGGTGATCCTGCTGCTGGATCACCAGTCCGGCCTGTTCCAGACGGTGAAGGACATCGCCGTGGCGGACCTGCGGCGCAACGTCGAGATGGTCGCTCGCCTGGCGACCCTGCTGAACATCCCGGTGATCACGACCGCATCCGAGCCTTCCGGGTCGAACGGCCCGCTGATGCCGGAAATCCACGAACTGGCCCCCCACGCCGTCTATGTGCCGCGCAAGGGCGAAGTGAACGCTTGGGACAACGGCGACTTCGTCGCGCAGGTGGAAGCCACCGGGCGCAAGACCCTGATCATGGCCGGCGTCTGGACCAGCGTCTGCGTGATGTTCCCAGCCCTGGACGCGGTCGCCGCCGGCTATGAGGTCTATGCGGTCATCGACGCGTCGGGCGATCCCAGCGAAATGGCCTCGCGCACCAGCCTGGCCCGCTTCGTCCAAGGCGGCGTCAAGCCGACCTCGACCAACGCGCTGCTGAGCGAGCTGCACCGCACCTGGGCCCGCCCCGAGGCGGCCGAACTGGCCAAGCTCTATGGCCTGGCGGCCCCCAACTACGCCGCGGTCATGGAAAGCTTCCAGAAGGCCCTGGCCGTGGCGCGCGCCAGCGCCTGACGGCTTGGCTGGTCGAGGCGGGCCGAAGCCTGCCTCGACTGGGGCCAAGGTCAGGCTTCACCACATCTTACAGCGCTTTACCGTCGACGCCCCTCCGATCAGGCCATCCTCGGGGGTCCACAAGCCAGAGGCCCCGATGTCGCCAGAACCCGCCTGTTCCGAGATCGTCCTGCGTCGCGCCGAAGTCGGCGATGTCTCGATCTTCTATCGAGAAGCGGGAGATCCCGAGCGTCCGACAATCCTGCTGCTGCACGGCTTTCCGACCTCGTCGCACCAGTTTCGTGACCTGATCCCGCGCCTGGCCGACCGCTATCACGTGGTGGCGCCCGACCTGCCGGGATTTGGTTTCACGACCGCGCCCGATGGGTTCGACTACAGTTTTGCGCAGCTGGCCGAGGCCATGGCCGCCTTCACCGACACGATCGGTCTTCAGCGCTATGCGATCTACATCTTCGACTACGGCGCGCCGGTCGGCCTGCGGCTGGCGATCGCACGGCCCGGAGCGATCACCGCCATCATCTCGCAGAACGGCAACGCCTATGAGGAGGGGCTCAGCGACGGCTGGGCGCCGACCCGAGCCTTCTGGGCCGATCCTTCCCCGGCCAACCGCCAGGCGATGCGCAGCATGCTGAGCCTGGAGACCACGCGCTGGCAGTATACGCACGGCGCCCCGGACGAGACCCAGGTCGCGCCGGAGGCCTACTGGCTGGACTACGCCCTGCTGTCGCGTCCCGGCAATGACGACATCCAGCTGGGCCTGATCGCCGACTATGCCGGCAATGTCGCGCTCTACCCGCGCATCCACGCGTACTTCCGCCAATGGCAGCCGCCGCTGCTGGCCGTCTGGGGCGCCAACGATCCCTTCTTCCTGCCAGCCGGGGCCGAAGCGTTCCGCCGCGACCTGCCCAAGGCCGAGGTGCACTTCCTCGACGCGGGGCACTTCGCCCTCGAAACCCACGGGCGCGAGATCGCCGGCTACATTCGGGATTTTCTGGAGCGGTCGTCGTCCTGACCGTCGTAGCGGCGGCGGGACTCGATCAGCGCGGCGCCGGCGGAGCGACCCAGCCGTCCGCACCGTCGATATAGGCTTTGCGGCTGGCCTTGTCGTACAGGCAGAGCTTGGCGTTGTTGGAGCCGCGAGAGCGGTCCGAGACGAGCATGGCGACCTTGCCGACCCGGTCGTCGAAACCGATGATCGGGGAGGGGCGAGCGTTCCTGTAACCGGCCGCGGCCAGGCAGCTGCGCGTGACGCGCTGATTGAATTCGGCCCAGGCGCCGGGGCTCGACGCTTGCACGGATGTGGCGGTCGTGGCTGTGGCGACGACGGACGTCAGAACGAGCATGTTGGCTTTCAAGCGCATACAGAGAATTCCCAAGATTAAGCGGCCCCGCTGGGTGGAAGAACGCCTGGTCGTAGGCTCGGTTTCGGGGGCGTCCGGACGCCCGTCAGGCCTTAGCGCTCGACCTGGTCCAGGCGCTCGCGAAGCGCGCGGTTTTCCGCCTCGAGCGCTTCAAGCTTCTGGCGGAGCGGCTGGACGGCGCGCGAGACCTCGGCTTCGGTGAAGCGCGGGACGATGTGCTGGGGGCAGTTCCAGTCGAAAGCCGCCAGCCGCAGCTTGAAGATCCGCTCCGGCTTGGCCCGGTAGCCGGGATCGATGACCTTCTCCAGCAGACCGTGATCGGCGTCGACCGCCAGGCGCTCGGCGTGGGCCAGGATCTTCAACCTGGCGCGCCGGGGGTAATCGACCAGGATCAGGGCCACACGGTCGTTGGCGTCCAGATTGCCGACGCTGATGTACTGGCGATTGCCGCGGAAGTCGGCGAAGGCCAGCGTGGTCTCGTCTATGACCTTCAGGAAGCCGGGCGGCCCGCCGCGGTGCTGCACATAGGGCCAGCCTGTTTCCGACACGCTGGCCATGTAGAAGGTGTCGCGCTCGGCGATGAAGGCCTCTTCGTTGGCGGTGAACGCCTCGAACCGCCGATCGACCTGTCCGGGCGTCCACAAATGGTCGACGCCCATCTCGGCCTGTGCGGATCGGACGCTCGCCGAGCTGGCGAGGTCCAGGAAGCTGTATCGGTCCACGAAGGGGCCCTCATCGCGCTGGGCCTGGGCGCGGCCCGCCGATCTAGTCGATCAGCGCCGCATCCAGGGTGATCTCGGCCTTCAGAAGCTTGGAGACCGGGCAGTTGGCCTTGGCGCCGGCCGCCAGCTTGTCGAAGGTCTCCTGGTCGGCGCCCGGGATCCTGGCCTTCAACGTAAGGTGCGAGGCGGTGATCGCATAGCCGCCGTCGACCTGCTCGAGCGTGACCTTGGCCGAGGTGTCCAGCTGGTCGGCTCGCAGACCCGCCTCGCCGAGCACCAGGGACAAGGCCATGGTGAAGCAGGCCGAGTGGGCAGCGGCGATCAGCTCCTCGGGGTTGGAGCCCGGCTGGCCCTCGAAGCGGCTGGCGAAGCCGTAGGGATAGTCCTGCAGGGCGCCGCTCTCGGTCGAGATCGAACCCTTGCCGTCCTTGATGCCGCCGCTCCAGGCGGCCGATCCGGTCCTGACGATCTTCATCGTGTTATCCTTGGATGCTGATGCCCAGCGAAGTCTCACGATCGGCCGCCGCCGGCTTGAACAAAAGCAGTGTTCCCGAGCGTCGGATCCGGCCGAGGGATCAGAAAACCCAGGGCGCTGAGGCCGTCATGATCGTCGGGGCGTCGGCCCAGCGGCCACAGGAACTTGCGGTCGGTCTCGGCGATAGGGTGCTCGTTGATGCTGGCGTGGCGATGGCGCATCAGGCCATCGTCGTCGAATTCCCAGTTCTCGTTGCCGTAGGCGCGGAACCAGTTGCCGCTGTCGTTGCGATACTCGTAGGCGTAGCGGACGGCGATCCGGGCGCCTTCGAACGCCCACAACTCTTTGATCAGCCGATAGTCCAGCTCCTTGGCCCACTTCCTTTCGAGGAAGGCCCGGGCCTCCTCCCGGCCGTGCAGGAACTCGGCACGGTTCCGCCACCGGGTGTCGACCGTGTAGGCCAGAGACACCTTGGCCGGATCGCGGCTGTTCCAGCCGTCCTCGGCCAGGCGGACCTTCTCGATGGCGCTCTCGCGGGAAAAGGGAGGCAGCGGCGGGCGGGACATGAAGGTCTCCAAAAGGGAGCGGTGAAACGCGCCGCCATCATCCCAGCCAGGTCGCCGCCGTTTCTTGTACGGAGACGACCATGGCGGCCACTACCAGATCCTCACGCGTTGGTCGGGGGCAAGGTAGAGCCTGTCCGTCGGCGCGACGTCGAAGGCGTCGTACCAGGCGTCGTTGTTGCGCATGACCGCGTTGGTCCGCAGCACCGACGGCGCGTGGGTGTCGATCGCGGCCAGTTGCCTGGCGACGTCCTCGCGAAGCTTGGTCCGGCGGGTCTGGGCCTGGGCCAGGAAGAAGCGCTGGTCGCCCGTCAGGCCGTTCAGGATGGGGGCGGGTCCCGTTCGGGCCAGGTAGTGTTGATAGGCGGCGTAGGCGGCTTCGAGGCCGCCCAGGTCGGCGATGTTCTCGCCCAGCGTCAGCGCCCCGTCGACCTTGAGGCCAGGCAGGACATCGTAGGCGCCGTACTGGGCCTTCAGCGCGGCGATCCGCTGGTCGAAGCCGGCGCGCGAGGCGGCGCTCCACCAATCGCGCACGCGGCCGCTGGCGTCATAGCGGCTGCCCTGGTCGTCGAAGGCGTGCCCCATCTCGTGGCCGATGAAGACTCCGATCGCGCCGTAGTTCACGGCCGGATCCGCGCTCGGGTCGAAGAAGGGCGGGCGCAGCAGGCCCGCTTCCAGCGTGATGCTGTTGGCGGCGGCGTAGTAGTAGCCGTTGGAGCTCACCGGGGTGACCGGGTAGTCCGGGGTGTTGGTCGTGGCGAGGCTCAAGCGTTCACGCTCGCGCTTGAAACGCGCCAGGCGCAGGACGTTGCCCAGCAGGTCGGTGCGATCGACGCGCAGTCCTGAATAGTCCTGCACCTGGCCCGCCGAGCCGATGCGCGCCTTCAGGGTGGCCAGCTTTTCCAGCGCACCGGCCTTGGTCTGGGCGTCCATCCACGTCGACTGCTCGATGCGCGCCTGGAAGGCCGCCTTGACGTCGTCGAAGATCATCCGGACCTGGCGCTCGGCATCGGGCGGGAAATAGCGCGCCACGTAGGCCGCGCCGACCGCGTCGCCCATCCACTCCTGGTTCATCAGGGCCACGCCGCGTCGCCAGCGGGGCGGGGGCGCCGTGACGCCCGACAGCGTCCTGGAATAGAAATCGAAGCGCGCCGTGGCGAACGGCCTGGGCAACAGCTCGGCGTGTTCGCTCAGGAAGCGATAGGCGAGGTAGTCCTTCCACAAGGACGTCGGCTCTCCGGTGAGGAGATCTCCGAGCGCCGTCAGGGCGGAGGTGTCGCTCACCAGCACCTCGGGCGCGCCTTCCAGTCCGGCCGCCTTCAGCATCCGGGGCCAATCCCACTGCGGGATCTCGGCTTGAAGCGCCTTCGGCGACATCAGGCGGGTGCGGGCGTCCTCGCGCTGCTCGGCCGGCGTGCTCTGCGAGCGGGCGAGCCGGGTCTCAAGCGCGCAGATCGCGGCGGCCTTGGTCCCGGCCTCCGGGATCCCGCCCGCCTGGAGTATGCGCTCGACATAGCCGGCGTAGTCGCGCCGGATGGCGACGTAGCGAGCGTCGGGATTAAGGAAATAGTCTCGCGGCATGCCCAGTTCGCCTTGGGCGGCCGTGACGAGATTGCTCGTGGGATCGGTCGGATCGGCGCCGACGCCGAAACGGATCGGGGCGGCGTAGGCTACGTCCGCCATCAGCAGTTGAAGGGCCTGGTGCGTCCTGGCCTGGGCGATCTTGGCCAGATAGGGCCGGGCCGTGCGCAGGCCACGACTGTCGATCTCGGCCTGCGCCATCCAGCTGGCATAGAGGTCGCCGACCCGGCGTTCGCTGGGCGTCGCGTCCTCACCGGTCGCCAGGGTATCGAGCAGGATGCGGACGCGTTCCTGTCCTTCGCGGGCGAGCGTCGGCGCGACGCCGACGGCGTCGACATCCCCGGCGATGACGGTGCGCGCTGACCAGCCGCCGTTGGCGTAGGCCCAAAAATCATCGCCGGGCCTGACCTTGGCGTCCCTGGCGTCCAGATCGACGCCGAAAGCGCCGAACTGCGGCGCCCCGGGCGGCGACGCCGCGTGGGCCATGAGGGGCGTCAGGGCGCTCACGAAAAGCGCAATCACTCGGAACTTCATCTCGACTCCGGAACGGCGGGCCATGGCTTACCGCCTGGACTTGCCGCGAGGCGCGATCTCGGTCCGGCCGTCAGCCAGGGGCACGAGGCGCACGGGATAGAGGGTGGTCAGGGTCGTCGCGAACCGGGCTGGATCGTCCGTGCGGAACGCGCCGCTCACCCGCAGGGCGGCCACCTTGGGGTCGACCACGACCAGCTTGCTGCCGGTGTAGCGGTTCATCTGCGCCACGGCCTCGGCCAGCGAGACGTTGTCCAACTGGATCACCTGGTGCTCCGCATCCGCCGCGGCCGGTCCGGCCTGGACGATCTTGTCGGCATGCCCGCGACGGGCGATGAGCTGTTGGCCGGGGACCAGGATCCGAGCCGCGCCGCTCGCCACGCGCGCGTCGTCGCCGACCGTCACGCCCAGCGATCCCTCGTCCAGGCGCACCCGGGTCTCGTCGGCCTTCACCTGGATGTTGAGGCGCGTGCCCAAATCCGACACCACGCGGCCGCCGGCGGCGACCCTGAAGGGATGGGTCTCGTCGTGCCTGACCTCGAACGACGCCTCGCCACGGGGCATGCGGACAAGGCGCTGACCATCGACATAGGCGATGTCCACCGCGGCGCCGGGCTCCAGCCTCAGCCTGGTCCCGTCTTCGAGCCGAACGTCCAGCCTTTGGCCGGCGGCGGTCTGGTAGTCGACCTGGCCGAAGGCGTGGAGATCGGGCCCGTCGGCGCTGGCGATCCGAACTGGGCTGGGCGCGTCGTGCTCGCGTCCGAGGCCCGAGAACAGCACGCCGCCGATAACGGCCGCCGCGATCGACGCGGCGGCGAGATACCAGGCCGTCGGCGCGCCGGTCGGCTTGGCCCGCAGGGAAAGGGCGTCCTTTCGAAGGCTGGCCAGGATCTCGTCGCTCTGGGGGTCCTCGAAGACGTCCCACAGGTCGCGCGCACCGTCCCAGGCTCGCCGATTGGCGTCGCTCTGTTCGATCCACTGGGCGAACGCCGCGTCGGCTTCGGGCGATGGGTCGCGTTGCAGCTGTTCCAGCCACAGCGCCGCGGCGGCTTTCGGCTCCAGGCCACGCAGGAACTGCGGGGAGGGCAGATCGGGGGTCATGCCTTGTCCTCCTCCAGCATCAGGTGATCGATGGCGCGGGCCATCTCCTTTTCGACCGTGCTCAGCGAGACCTTCAGGCGCGTGGCGATCTCGCCATACCGAAGGCCCTCCAGGCGGCGCAGCACGAACACCGCACGGGTCCGTTCCGGGAGCATCATCAGGCTTGCCGACACGGCGCGAAGCCGCTCTCTGGCAAGCAAGGACCGCAACGCGTCGGCGTCGTCGGCGCGGTGCTCCTCGGGTTCAAGGGCGATATGCGCATCGGCGCGCCGGACGCTGCGCCGTCTGTAGCGATCGGCCAGAACGCTCTCGGCGGTGCGATAGAGGTAGCCTTCGAAATGCGCCACGCCCTCTGGCGCATCGCGCTGCGTGACCCGCAGGAAGGTGTCCTGCAGGAGGTCCTCGGCCTCGGCGGGATCGGGAATGCGTCGCCGGATCCAGCCCAGAAGCTTGCCTCTCGCATCGCGAAACTGCCGCGCGACCCCGATCGAATTTGAGTGTGGATGTCCGTCCGACATTGGCGAGACGCTGGCCCGATCTTCTGCAAGAACCGGGGCTCCGTCAGGTGTGGCGAACATGGGTGGCGTCCCTTCATGCCACCCGTGACGCACGTCCGATGGAAACCCGTAAAATTCGCCGCGATTTCTAAAACCGGGCTGTGGCGCTGAGTTCGAACCGTCGGCCGCGGGGGTCTCCGTAGAGGCTGTAGCCGAGGTCGATGTCGTTCACGGTCGGCGGATCGTGGTCCAGAAGGTTCTGCACGCCGAAGCGGATCTCGATGTCCCGGGCTAGGCCGCGCCAGTCGGTGACCTCGAGTCGGTAGGTCGCGGTGGCGTCGAAATAGACCTGGGCGGGAATGCGAAGGCCTGGCAGATCGGCGGCGCTCTTCTCGGCTGCCGACGCGAAGGCGCCGATGGCGTAGTAGTCGTCGTAATATTGGGCGTTGAGCCCGATCGTCAGGTCGCCGTGGTCCCAGGCCGCGCCAGCCGCTCCCCGCCAGCGCAGAGGTCCGTCGTCGGTGCCGACATAGTCCAGCTTGGGCTTGTCGGGCGCGGCCTGGCGCTTCAGACGCGGCGTCCAGGTTAAGCCGCCATAAAATCTCAGACGGTCCTGGCCCAGGCGAACCGCGTGATCGAGGTTCAGGTCGACCGCATCGCTGTCGGTCTTGCCGACGTTCAGATAGGTCGCGTCGATCTGGGTGACCACGCCGCCCGAATAGCCGGCGGCGATATCGGCCGACGACAGCGCATCACGCGTGATGCGGCCGGGATAGAGGCTTTCATTGGCCAGGAAGTAGGCGAGGTTGCCGTTGTAGGTCTGGCTGATCTCGTCGCGCTTTTCGGTGTGGGTGTAGTCCAGCGATATCCGGGGCCAACGGCCGCCGTCGGGATTGGCCACGAAGCCGATCGCCAGGGTGCGCGCCTTCTCCGGCCTCAGGCCCGTCGAGCCTCGGCCCAGGATCACGACGGGCTTTTCAGAGCCGACGGTTACGCCCCCGCGCTGCGGGTCGCGGTAATAGTCGAACACGTAGTTTTTCGGCAGGCTCAAGCTGTAGCGCGACGGAACCATCTGCTCGGGCGTCGGCGGCAGCACGCCGGTGGCGACGCTGGCGCGCACCAGCAGGTGGTCCATCGGAAAGACACGGAGGCCGGCCGTATAGACCGCGCCGGCGCGGCGATACCGCAGCAACGGCGTTCCCAGCGACGGATAGGCGTTGCCGGGAATTTCCGCCTGGTTGTCGTCGTAGCGCGCGGCCAATTGCAGCTCCAGGCCACGCAGGGGCGACAGGCTCGACCCTCGCGAAACGAGCGGCGCGCGCAGCTCGCCGTAGAGCGATGAGACGCTCAGCGAGAACGAAGGGTCGGACAGGGTCGATCGAGGCGTGCCTGGCGTATACTCCCAGGCCGTGAGGGTGGCATGCTCCTCCCGACGCTCGGCCAGCAGCGACAGGGCCACATCGCCCGCTTCGCGCCGCAGGAGGGGCCCGCCCAGCCGAACACTGAAGTCCCGAAGGTAGGATTTGCGCTCGACGCGCGAGTCGTCCTGGACCTTGTAGGCTTGCAGCGCCGCGGCGAAGGCTTCCCAAGGACCGAACGGATCCGGCATCGGCTCGCCGGCGGCGCCAAGGGTCCTCTCGCTCAACGCCGACGAGAAGTTGCTGTTCAGCGCATAGCCGTTGGCGCGGACCCGATTGCGGGTCACCCCGTCGCTATAGGTGGCTTCCGCGCGCCAGGCCCCAGGGAGGCGGACGATGGCGCCGGCGGACAGCCGGGTGGTGCGCAGGCGATTGCGTACGGCCGCGTCGAAGCCGGGCAGGGGAAAGGTGAGGATCACCGCCTGCTGCAAAGGGTAGTTGTCCGTCACCGCCACGCCGTCTTCACGCTGCATGACCGTGGTCAGTCCGGTGTACGAGGCTGTGCCGAAATAGCCGATCTCCGAGCGGCCTTCGTTTTCGAACCCGATGAAATCGACAAAGACCTCGACCCGATCGCCGAAGCGATGGCGCGCGTTCAGCAGCAACGAAGAGACGGTCGTGGCGCTGACGAGGCCGCGTCTCGCGCCGTTGCCGTCCGGCGACAGGGTGCTCGGAAGCTGGCCGGCGTTGGACAGCAAGACCGATCCGTCGCCGGCGCCTGAGCCGCCGATCGGCAGGTAGGTGAAGGTCGAGCCCAGGGACGCGCCGCCCAGGGCGGGGCTGAGCGTGAGCGGGTCGCCGAAGAGGCTGCGGGCCAGCACCCCGTCGACGATCTGGAAGCTTTGGGCATAGTCCGTGACGTTTCGCGCGATCCGCAGCGCCCGGGCCCGCTCGCCGAAAGCGCGATCACCGGCGCGCAGTCCATCGCTCTCGGCGCGCGAGACGTTGATCATCACGTCGGTGCGGCCCTCGTCCGGCGAAAACCCGATCCGCCCGTCGATCCGCCGGCGCTCACCATCGCCACGCTCGGTCAGGCCGTAGGTGGCGCTGATCTCCGCGCCGCGATAGTCGCGCTTGAGAATGACATTGACCACGCCGCCGGTGGCGCCTGGACCGTAGATGCCGCCCGCCGTGCCGGTCAGGCTTTCGACCCGGTCGATCGCCAGCAACGGCAAGCCGTTGAGGTCGGGCTGGCGGGTCTCCAGGTCGTAGAGCTGGGAAAGAACGCTGGGCATTCGCGCGCCATCGACCAGCACCAGGGTCTGGTTCGAGCCCAGGCCGTGCAGGTTCACCTCCGAGCGATTGCTGGCGTACTGCGAACCCGGCTCGCTTGAGGGCCCCTGTCGCTCGGCGTTGCTGGGTTGCCGCGTCCGCAGAAACTGGTCGAGATTGTCGGCATGGGAGGACCGGATGTCCTCGGCGGTGGCCACGCGATAGGCCTGGATGTCGTTTTCGGTCCGGCGGATGTCCGCGTTCTGGGTCTTTCGACCCACCACGAGGATCTCAGGCAGCGCCGTCGGCTGTTCAGGCTCCAGCCGAAAGACGATGTAGGTCCCATCGCCGACACGGCGATAGCCGAGGCCGGTGCCCTCCAGCAGGCTCGCCAGGATCGGCTCGACCGCGAGCGTTCCGGCGACCCGCTTGTTCCGCAGGTTCCCGACGACATCAGGATTGAACAGCAGGTCGGAGCCGCTTCGCACCGAAAGATCTCTCAGGGCGTCGGCCAGGCGGCCTTCCTTGAGAACGATCCGGCCGCCGCCAAACAGGCCGCGCGCATCGGCGCTCTGCGCAAGGCTCAACGCGGCGGCAAATGCCAGGATAGAAAGTCCGCGCCGCCCCAAATCGTCGTCCCCAAAGCTCTGCCCGGCCGAACCTCGCACCACGCCCGCACGGCGCCGGATCGTCGATCCGGCGTTGGAGAGATTGAGGTTCCGCCATGCTGGAGGCCTCGCCCTAAGGCCCGGCGCTCCAGTTCCCACGGGCGCAAGCTACCAATCTGTCGCCGGGGGCTCTGGTAAAGTGTTGTAAAAACCGCCGTTCGCTTACGGGTTTTCCCAAGCCCTGCGTCTCCGAGTTCCAAGTCGCCAGTTCGTCCGCCGTGGACGGGCAGGCGGCCGCGCCGTCGCCGGCAGTCCCGGCCAAGGCTCGAACCCTGGAGGCCTGCCGATGACGCCCTTTTTCGAACAACCAAGGTCGTTCGCCTTCGGCCCCTTCGTCCTCAATCCCGAGCAGCAGATGCTGGTCGAGGACGAGGCGCCCGTGACCCTCGGCGGGCGCGCCTTCGACATCCTCACCGCCCTGGTCGAGCGCCCCGGCGTCGTCATCTCGAAGACCGAACTGATCGAGCGCGCATGGCCCAACCTGACCGTCGAGGAGGCCAACCTGAAGGTCAACATCGCCGCCCTTCGCCGGGCGCTCGGCGAGAAGGCCGGCAGCCTGCAATACATCGCCACCGTGATCGGCCGCGGCTATCGCTTCGTCGCGCCTGTCCGGCCAGGTCAGGCGGCCGGCCCGGTCCGCGAAGGCCGCCAGCCCAGCGGGCAGAGCAACCTGCCGCCGGCCATCGCCGGCATCGTCGGGCGCGCCCAGGACATCGCCCAGATCCGCAAAGGCCTGGAAGCCGAACGGGTGCTGTCGATCGTCGGCGCCGGCGGCATAGGCAAGACCACCGTCGCGGTCGCCGTCGCCGAAGGCTTTGCCGCACGCGTCAGCGACGGCGCGTGGTTTGTCGATCTGGCCAGCCTGGACGATCCGGCTCGGCTGCCCGCCGCCATCGCCAAGGCCCTCGGCGTCGCGGCGCAACCGGCGACCGTGCTCGCCGATCTCCTCGACCACCTGCGCGGCCGCGACCTGCTTCTGGTCCTGGACAACTGCGAGCACGTGATCGAGGCGGCCGCCGACTGCGCGGCCGCAATCCTCGCTGACGCGCCGGGGGTGCGGATCCTGACGACCAGCCGCGAGCCGCTGAGGATCAATGGGGAGCGCGTCTATCGCCTGACGCCGCTCGACGCCCCGCCGCTCGAAGAGAGGCTCCAGCCCGATACGCTCCTGGCCTTTCCCGCCACGCAGCTTTTCGTCGAGCGCGCGATGGCCAGGAACAGGATGTTCCACCTCCAGGACGGCGATGCCTTGGTCGTGGCCGAGATCTGCCAGCGCCTGGACGGGGTGGCGCTGGCCATCGAGCTGGCCGCCAATCGGGCCAGCGCCTTCGGCGTGCACGAGCTTCGAAGCCTGCTCGACGGCCGCTTCCGGCTGATCGGTGGGCTTCGCTCCTGGCCGGAGCGCCACCAGACGCTGACGGCGACGTTCGACTGGAGCTACAATCTGTTGCCGGCGGACGAACGCGCGGTCCTGCGACGGCTAGCAGTCTTTCCAGGGGGCTTCAGCCTGGAGTCGGCCTGCATGATCGCCCGAGCCGAGTGCGACCCCGCCAAGACGATCGACGACCTGGCCAACCTCGTCGACAAATCCCTCGTCACCGCCGATCCGGTCGGCAACGCGGTGTCCTATCGCCTGCTCGACACCACGCGCGCCTACGCCCTGCAGAAGCTTGTCGAGAGCGGCGAGGCCGACCAGGTCCGCCAACGCTACGCCCTTCATCTCGCCAAGGACGGGCGCTGATCCGCGGCTTCGCCGCCAATCTGCCGGCGTGTTGGGGATGATAGCCGCTCATCGCGCTCCAGGGCTGGTGTTCTGCGCCCGCCCGAGCTAGCAGACCGCCCATGATCCGCCTCGACAATATCTCCAAGCAGAACGGCCACCAGCTGCTGTTCATCGAAGCCTCGATGGGCGTCCAGAAGGGCGAGAAGGTCGGTCTGGTCGGCCCCAACGGCGCCGGCAAGACGACGCTGTTCCGCCTGATCACCGGCCAGGAGCAGCCCGACGACGGGATTGTCGCGATCGATCCGGGCATGACGATCGGCTATTTCAGCCAGGACGTCGGCGAGATGTCGGGCCAGAGCGCGGTCGCCGCGGTGATGGACGGCGTTGGTCCCATCAGTTCGCTGGCCGCAGAAATCGCCACGCTCGAAGCGGCCATGGTCGATCCGGACAAGGCCGACGAACTGGACGCCACCCTCGAACGCTACGGCGAGGTGCTGGAGCGCTTTCAGGAACTGGACGGCTATGCGCTGGAGGCGCGGGCCCGCGAGGTTCTGGCCGGCCTCAGCTTCAGCCAGGAGCGCATGGACGGCGACGTCGGCCTGCTGTCCGGCGGCTGGAAGATGCGCGTGGCCCTGGCCCGCATCCTGCTGATGCGGCCCGACGGCATGCTGCTGGACGAGCCCTCCAACCACCTGGACCTGGAAAGCCTGATCTGGCTCGAAGCGTTCTTGAAGAACTACGACGGCGCGCTGTTGATGACCTCGCACGACCGCGCCTTCATGAACCGCATCATCGGCAAGGTGGTCGAGATCGACGGCGGCTCGCTGATCACCTATTCGGGCGATCTGGACTTCTACGAGCAGCAGCGCGCGCTCGGCGAGGCCCAGCGCCAGGCGCAGTACGAGCGCCAGCAGGCCATGCTGGCCAAGGAAATCAAGTTCATCGAGAAGTTCAAGGCGCGCGCCTCGCACGCCGCCCAGGTCCAGAGCCGGGTCAAGAAGCTCGACAAGATCGAACGCGTCGAGGCCCCGCGCCGTCGCCAGTCGGTCCAGTTCGAGTTCCAGAGCCCGCCGCGCTCGGGCGAGGACGTGATCAGCCTGCGCAACGTCCACAAGGGCTATGGCGACAAGCCGATCTACGAGGCCCTGGATTTCCTGGTGCGCCGCAAGGAACGCTGGTGCGTGCTCGGCGCCAACGGGGCCGGCAAGTCGACGCTGCTGAAGCTGGTGGCCGGCGACGCCAAGCCCGACCAGGGCACGGTCAATATCGGCGCCAGCGTCAGGATGGGCTATTTCGCCCAGCACTCCATGGACCTGCTGGACGGCGAAGAGACGATCTTCGAGTCCCTGGAGCGCTCGTTCCCGCAGGCGGGGCAGGGGGCTCTGCGCACCCTGGCGGGGTGCTTCGGTTTCTCCGGCGACGATGTCGAAAAGCCCTGCCGCGTGTTGTCCGGCGGCGAGAAGGCGCGTCTGGTCATGGCCAAGATGCTGTTTGATCCGCCCAACCTTCTGGTGCTCGACGAGCCGACCAACCACCTGGACATGACGACCAAGGAGATGCTGGTCGCGGCCCTGGCGGACTTCGAGGGCACTATGCTCTTCGTCTCGCACGATCGCCATTTCCTGGCGGCCTTGAGCAACCGCGTGCTGGAGCTGACGCCCGAGGGCGTCCACCAGTACGGCGGCGGCTACACCGAATATGTCAGCCGAACGGGCCAGGAAGCGCCGGGGCTGCACCCGGGCGGCTAGCGATCGTCGCTGCCGCCGGCCCGCCGGCGTTGATCGTGTAGCGACGACTTTGCTTGCCGTTGGTCCGCGTCTGCGCGTCCCGTCTAGTTTCGGCTAGGCTGCCGCAAGCAGCGAAACACACGGAGCGCTCCTTGATTCCCCTCGTGTTCTGGCTGCTGGCCGCGGGCATGCTGACCGCCGCCGTCTTCTCCGGCGTGCTGCGCCTGTGGCTGCTGACCGTCGTCGTTGTCGCGCTGACCTGGGACAACCTGATCGTCGCGGCCGGGGCGCTGATCGGCGCCGGCGACCTGTTGCGCGCGCTTTCCGTGCCCCGCTACGTGGCGCACGCCGTGCTGACGCCGCTGCTGATCCCGATCGTGTTCGGCATCGCCCAACTGCGGCGACGGCTCTGGGTCTGGGCGCTGACCGGCGGGCTGATCGCGCTGGGCGTCTATACCGAGATCATCAAGCTGCATCTCGAGCTGCGGGAATATGCCGGCACGCTGCGCTACGCCCATGCGGCCGCCGGTCCGCCCATTCCGGCCATCGCGACGGTTCTGGTGCTGATCGGCGTCGGCGTCCTTCTCTGGAAACGCGAAGGCGTGCCGTGGCTGTGCCTGGGCGCGGTGGCGATGTTCGCCAGCGCCGGCTCCGGCGTCTTCTGGCTCGGCAACGCCGGCGAGCTGATCCTGATCGTCTCGATCCTGCTCACCGCCGTGGCGCGGATCCGCCTCGCCAAGACCCCGTCGCTGGGCTCGAAGTCGGCGTTTGCGCGCTAACGTCCGACGCGGCCCCTGGTCGAACCTCAACCCTTGAGGGATTCTCGCGCTACACCCTTGAAAGGCGCCAGCATGATTCGACGTGCTGGCGGTTGGGTGCCGCGAGGGACGCATGAGCGGGCGGGCGCGATACATCGACACGACGCTGCCGGCGGGTAAGGGCCTGCGGTCGCGGATCGTCGAACGGCCGGCCCTGGCGCTGGACGCTGACGCTCTGGCCGCCCTGATCGCCGACGTTCGCGCCGTGGCGCGCACCACCCTGGGCGAGAACGAGCTGGAGTACGGCGTCTTTTCCGGCGATCGGGAGACGCTGTCTCGCACCGTGCTGACGGTGGTCTACGACACCAGGACCGGACAGCCAGTGGCCTTCAACGCCCTGGCCCTGCTGGCAGTCTCGCTGGGCGGACGCCGGATCGACGTGCTGCACCTGGGCCTGGTGATGACCTCGCCGCAGGTGCGCGGCGGCGGCCTGTCGGCGGTGCTCTATGGCCTGACCTGCGTGCTGCTGTTCGTCCGGCGGCAATGCCGGCCGCTGTGGATCTCTAGCGTCACCCAGGTGCCGGCGGTAGTCGGCATGGTGGCCGAGACCTTTTCGGAGGTCAGTCCCGGCCAGGCCGGAACCCGCGCCTCGTTCCAGCATCGCCTGTTGGCCCGCCAGATCCTCCGCGACTGGCGCCACGCCTTTGGCGTCGGCCTCGAGGCGGGCTTCGACGAGGACCGCTTCGTGATCACCGACGCCTATACCGGCGGCTCCGACAATCTGAAGAAGACCTTCGACCAGGCCCCCAAGCACCGAGACGGCCGCTACAACGCCCTGTGCGAGGCGGAGCTGGACTATGGTCGCGGCGACGACCTGCTGCAGATCGGCAAGATCGACATGCGCGCGGCCGCCCGCTACCTCGCCAAGGTGGCCCCGCCCGACAGCGTCACGGGCCTGGTCGCCAGCCTGGCCCTGGTGCTGGCTCAAACCGCGATCCTGCCGCTGGTGCACTGGATGGACGACACACAAGCCTGGGGGAGCCTGCGACCTTGGACGCGCTGAACGAGTTCGACTACGCCGAGTTCACCACCCGCAACATCGGCTTCGTGACGCCCGAGGAGCAGGCCCGGCTGCGGTCCGGCGCGGTGTTCGTCGCCGGGGTCGGCGGCATGGGCGGGGCCTGTTTCCAGGCCCTGGTGCGGGCCGGCGTGGGGCGGTTCGCGGTCTGCGACATCGACGTCTTCGAGACGTCCAACCTCAACCGCCAGGTCTTCGCCTTCACCGACACGGTGGGCCGGGACAAGGCCGAGGCGGCCTGCGAGGCGGCCCGGCGGATCAACCCCGACGTCGAGATCGAGCGCCTGGGCGGCGAGTGGGTGGATCGGCTGGACGACCTCTGCGCGCGCTATCGGGTGATCGTCAACGGAACCGACGACATCGCGGCCGGGGTGGCGCTCTATCGCGCGGCCCAGGCAGCGGGCGCGACGGTGATCGACGCCTACGCCTCGCCGCTTCCGTCGGTCATCGTGGTGCGGCCCGAAGATCCCCGGCCCGAGGCGCGGCTGGGCTATCCCACGCGCGGCAAGGCCCTCGACGCCATCACCCCGGAGGATCTGGGCCAGAGTTTCCTCAAGGAGCTGGAATACGTCCTGACCCACTCGTCGGCGGCGCGGCACGTCGATCTGGGCGTCGCCGCGGCGGTGGCGGCGGGCAAGGCCAAGCGGATGTCGTTCGCGCCCATGGTGATCGGGACGGGATGCCTGATGGCCTATGAGGCGCTTTGGCTGCTGATGGGACGGCGCTCTGCGACCGACTGCCGGGGCTGGTTCCTCAACGGTTTCGCGGGACGGGTCGAGAAGCCCGCGCCCTGGCCCGTCGCGGTGGTCAAGGGCGCGCTGGTGCGGGCCTTCATGGCGCGGATGATGAAGGGCCAGCCGTGATCCGCATCGACGCCCAGGCCTGCCTCGACGCCCTGGGGGCGGTGGGCCTGCTGGCCTATGCCCTGACCCTGGCTGTCCGGCGCTGGGAGGGGCCGCTGGCCCCGCGCCTGATCCTGTTGTTCGGCCTGATGGCGGCCTTCTACGCCTTGCGCAGCCTCTACGCCTTCACGGGCGTCGAGGGGCTGCAGATCGGCGCCTTCGCCGCCGTGGCCCTGACGCCGGTCGCCGCCCTGCTGCTGGCCGAAGGCGTCCTGCGCCGTCATGCGCCCAAGGCGCTGAAGCTGGCGGTGATGGCCGCCAGCGCCGTCGCCGTCGGCTTCGCGCTCCTGACCGCCTGGGACATGGGTTTCGACGCCCGCATGGGCCTGGCCGCGCCGATCGGCTTGTCCCTGCTGGCGATCCTGGCGCTGCTGGGCGCGCGGGATCGTGGCCAGCTTTCTGCCGGCGAGAACCGTGTCGTCGGCGCCCTGGCCCTGGGCCTGGCCGTGTCTCTGCCGCTGATGCTTACCGACTTCGTGCGCTTGGTGAACGCGCCCCTGGGGCTCAGCGCCATCGGCGTGCTGCTGATCGTCCTGGTCATCCTCACCGCGGGAAGCGGCGAGCCGCGCGGCGCCGTCGTCGAGGTTCCCCTGCTTCTCGCCTTAGCCGCTGGCCTTGGCCTTGGACTGGCGCGAGCCCTGGCCATCGGAGGCGCGGCCGATCTCGTCAGGCTCTGCGCGCTGATCCTGGCCGGGCTGATCGCCGCCTCGCTGCTGACCCGTCTGCTGGCGGTCAGCGCTCGCCGGGATCGCCTGGGTCTGCGTCAACGGCTGGCGGAGGCCGACACCCGGTCGCTGGCGGCTTTCCTGGCCGATCTCGGCGAGGAGCCGCTGCTCAAGGACATGACCATCCTGCGGGAAGGCGACCTGGTCGATCACGGCCCGGCGACCCTGGCCGAGACCCTGGCCCGCGCCCCGATCTGGAGCCTCGAACGCCTGAAGGCCGGGGAGGCGAGGGCCAGCCAGACCGAGAGCGAGCCCTTGATCGACCTGCTCGAACGCGGCGGGGCGACGCATCTCGGCCTGCTGAGCATGGCGCCGGTGCGGATCGGGCTGATCCAGCTCTCGGGGCTTTCCGGCGGCGAGGCGGCCGAGACCGACCTGGCCCTGGCCTTTCGGCTGGCGCGGCTCAGCGCGGGCGGCAAGTCATGAGCATCACGCTTCGCGAACGCGACCTGACGGGCTTCTTCCAGGTTCCCTTCGAGGTCTATCCGGCCGACAGCCCCTATGTTTCGCCGATGCTGGCGGACCTGCAGCGGTATCTCGATCCCGCCCTCAACCCGCTGATGCGCGACGGCGGCGGCCAACTGACCTACTTTACCGCCTATCGCGACCATCGGCCGATCGGCCGGCTCGTGGTCCACACCCACCCAGCGTCAAACGCGCGCCACGGCACGCGCCGCTGCCAGTTCGGCTTCTTCGACTGCGCCGATGACGTCGAGGCGGCGCGGGCCCTGTTCGACGCGGCCGAGGCCTTCGCCCGCGACCAGGGCTGCGACGAGCTGGCGGGATCCTTCAACCTGACGGCCATGCAGCAGTCGGGCGTGCTGACCGGCGGTTTCGACGAGACGCCCTATACCGACATGATCTGGGGACCGGCCTACCTGCCGGACCTGCTGCGGGACTGCGGCCTGGGGCCCACCTTTCCGATGTCGACCTTCGAGTTCGAGGTCGGGCCCGGTACGGCCGACAGCCTGCTGGGCGATCGCCAGCGCGCGATCCTGGACGGCGACGGCTGGACCTGGGCGCCCATCGACCGTCGCCACTTCAAGGCGCGGTTCGAGGAGGCCCGCCAGTGTCTCAACGACGGGTTCGCCGACAATCCGATGTTCGTGCCGCTGTCGCCGGCCGAGTTCGACTTCCAGGCCGGCGAGATGATGTGGTTCATCGACCCCAGGATCGCCTGCCTCGTCCGCTACAAGGGTGAGCCGGCGGGGGTGATCATCTGCATTCCCGACCTCAACCCGTTCCAGAAGGCCACGCGCGGCCGGATCGGACTGATGACGCTGGTCCACTTCCTCAAGGCGCGGCTGCGACGCCGGCGGGCGGTGATCATCTTTTATTCGGTCAAGCAGGCCCTGCACGGCCGGGGCGTCAACGGCGCCATGCTGCATCGGGTGATCAAGGCGCTGTACGCGGGCGGCTATCGGCGCTGCGGCGTCACCTGGGTCAGCGACCAGAACCAGGCATCGCTGCGCCAGATGGAGAAGCTGGGCGCCCGGCGGCTGCACCGGCTGCACCTGTTCCGAAAGGCCCTGGCCTGATGCTCTACCCCGACCTGTTCCGGGCGCTGGTCGCCGAGGCCAGCCTGGCGCCCAGCGTCCACAACATCCAGCCGACCCGTTGGCGGCTGCTGGACGACAGCATCGCCGTGCTGGCCGATCCGGCGCGACGCCTGCCGATCGGCGATCCGGAGGGGCGCGACGTCGCCGTGAGCCACGGCTGCGCGGTGGAGGGCCTAAGCCTGGCGGCGGCGGCGCGCGGCCTGCGGCTGGCGGTCCAGCCCGGCGGAAGCGCGGTCGCGGCCCTGACCCTGGACGGCGCCGCCGAGCCCGATCCGCTGGCGGCCCAGGTCTCTCGCCGGAGAACCTATCGCGGCCGCTTCGAGCCCGCCGCAGAAGTCTCGGCCGCATGCGATGCCCTGGCCTATGTCCATGCCGACCTGGTGGTGGTTCAGGCGCCGAGCCGGATAGCCGACCTGGCCGCGCTCTACGACGAGGCCAGCCTGCGCTGGTTCCGGCGCTCGGCCTATCGCGCCGAACTGTTGTCGTGGATGCGCCTGTCGCGGCGCGATCCGAACTGGACGCACGACGGCTTGAACGCCCAGGCGATGGAGATGTCGTCCATCGAGGCGCTTGGTGCGGGTCTCGTCCTGAAGCCCGGGATCTTCGAAGCGCTGGATCGGGTCGGAGCGGCGGGTTCCCTGGTGGCCGAGGCGCCGGTGGTGCGGACGGCGGCGGGGATCGCCCTGTTCCACCGCCCCGCCGACGAGGCACCCTTCGAGACCGGACGGCGGTTCTATCGGCTGTGGTTGGCCTTCACCGCGGCTGGCCTTTCGGCTTCGCCGATGGCGGTGCTGGCCGACGATCCCGAAACCTCGGCGACCCTCGCCGCCGAATACGGCCTGTCGCCGGACTGTCGCCTGATCACCGCCTTCCGGCTGGGCGTTGCGCCGCAACGGGCCTTGCCGCCCAAGCCGCGCCTGTCGTTGGAAACGCTGATCCTGCCGGCCTAGAGGCGCTTGAGATATTCGATCAGCGCCCAGCGGTCCTCGCGGCTAAGGCTGGCGAACGGGGCCTCGTGGCCGAGGTTCGAGCGTCCGGGCTGGCGGGTGTCGTAGACGGCCGGCGTCGACCACGGCGCATAGCCGGGCGGATAGCGCCTCACGCCGTCGGCGCCGGGCGCTCCGGCTATGCCCACCGTCCGGAAGTCCAGGCGATGACCGCCGACCAGGAAGCGCTGGCTGCGGGGTTCAAGCAGCATCAACTGCTCCAGGGTGGGCACCGAGCCGTTGTGCAGATAGGGCGCGCTTGACCATACGCCCGACAGCGGCGGGGCGGCGTATTCACCGGTCGTTCGGGCCGACATCACCGCCTGGTACGGTCCGCCGTCGATATAGCGCGACAGGGCCGGCGTGAAAGCCGCCGCGCGGGCCGGGTCGGCGCCGATCACGCCGTGCCAGTTGGGAAAACGGGCGAGACGCGGACGATCGGCCGGGCCGTCATAGTCGCCGTGGCAGGCGGTGCAGCTCTGGCCGTAGACCACCGCGCCCCGGGCCGCCAGCACCGGATCGATCGAGCCGGGGAAGGCCTGTGGCCGCCGCGTCTCTAGCCAGGCGAAGGCGCTGCGGGCGGCGGGGATCTGGCGATGGGCCGCCTTGGGCGGCTGGCCCATGCTGGGCACGGTGAAGAAGCTGACCATGTCGGCCAGGCGGTCCCGATGGGCCGGCGTCAGGTCGGCGCGGGTCGTCGGTCGCCAGCGGGGCTCGCCCACCGGGGCGTAGGCGCCGTCCTGCAGCAGGGCGCTCCTGAAGCTCCGGTCGGCCAGATCCGGGATCGAGGTGAAGCCGGCCTCGATCGGAGCCAGCGGCGCCTTGCTCTGCAGCTTCAGGGCCGCGACGCCGTTGGTCACACCCGGCGAGCCGTTGGAGAAAGGCAGGGGGCTGCCGCCGTCGGGGATCGCGTCCAGCCGTCGCCGGGCCAGTGGAACGACCGCCCATTTCAGGCTCGCCATCTCCCAGGCCCCGGTGTCGGGAAACAGCGTCCTGACCGCCTCCAGCAGCCTTGGCTCGTCGGTCAGGCCGCGCTTCAGCGAGCGGGTCACGCCCCGGGTATAGGCCTCAAGGTCGAGGCTGGTGTTGGGCGCGCCCAGCCAGGCCGCTTGCGGCTGCGGCGCGCCGTCCGCGCCATAGGATGGACCCGCGTGGCAGGCCGCGCAGCCCAGATTGGCCACGGTGATCTTCACCGGCGGTAGGCCGGGCGTCACGGGTCCCACATTGAGGCCGAGCGGATGGTCGGCGGACGGCGCGACGGGCGCGGCCGTCCCTTCCAGCCGCTCGGGCCACAGGAAGCCATAGTCGGTCATGCGCCGGCGCAGGTGCGCGTGGTCGACGCCGCCGCTCGCCGGATCGTCCAGCACCAGGGCCGCGGCCACCAGCTTCCACGGCACGCCGACGCTGTTGAGAGCCCGGAAGTTGATCGCGCCGAAGTCATGATGGGCGAAGGCCGCTGCGCCGGAGGCCGGCGGCGGCGGGGCGGGCGCGCAGGACCCCGCGAACGCCAGGAGCGCCAGGGACACGCACCAGCGGGTGATCGCGCGAGCCTTCATGCCAGGAACCTCAGCACCTCGGCCGTGAAGACCTCGGGCTGTTCCCAATGGGGGTAGTGGCCGCAGTCGTCGATCAACACCCGTTCGGCCTGGGGCAACAGCGCCATGGCCCGCTCGCTGTGGGCGACCGGAAACACGCGGTCCTGCCGGCCCCACAGCACCAGGCTTGGCCGATCGAAGCGGCGCGCCAGGGCCTCGAAGCTGTCGCGCCCCTTGATCCCCAGCAGGCCGACGCCGCTCTGCAAGGTCCTGACATAGGAGCGGTCGCTGCCGGGCAGGCGGGCGTAGCGGTTGGTCAGTTCCATGAGCTCGGGGGTCACCTGGCGCTGGTCGGCCATCGCCAAACGCAGGGTCAGGCGGTTGTTGGGCGGCGTCGGCCGTCCCAGGAAGCCGCCGATCAGCGGCAGGCCGACAAAGCGCATCAAAGGATGGGTTCGGCGTCCGAAACCGCCCGGCGCGGCCAGCACCGCGCGATCGATCCGCGCCAGGCCCCGGCCGGAGAAGCGCACGATCATGCCGGCGCCCAGCGAGCTTCCCACCAGATGGGCCCGCTCGATCCGCAGGGTGTCGAGCACCGCCTCCAGCTGCGCGGAGAAGAACGCCTCGTCATAGGCCGCGTCCGCCGGCCGGCTGGCCTGGCCAAAGCCCGGAATGTCGAAGGCGACGACACGATGGCGCACGGCCAGGGCCGGCAGCACGCGGTCCCAGATCTCGATGGAATTGGCCAGGCCGTGGATCAGGACGACGGCGGGACCCGGTCCGCCTGTATCGAGCACACGCGTCGACAGGCCGTTGACGAGTTCGACGGTGGTTGGCGTCATACGGCGAAGTTGCCGCATGACGCCCCGCAAGTCCTGAAAATTGTGGCCGTGTCGATCCTCTACTTCTTCGGCTTGCGCGCGGCCTGGACCTCGATCTCGACCAGCATGCCATCTGCGACCAGGGCCGAGACCTGGCTGGTGATGCGCGAGGGCTTGTTGGGCTGCTCGGCCGTGCCGAAGAAGGTCTTGTAGCCCTCCATCATGCCGGCGAAGTCCATCTTGCCGTCCTTGGCCGGATCGCCGACCAGCAGGACCCGCATCATCACCACGTCCGACAGGCTGGCCCCCTGGCTTTTCAGGGCCTCTTCCAGCCGCTTGATGACGCCGATGGTCTGGGTCTTGGTGTCGCCGAACTTGGCCACGCCCACGGCCTTGTCGTCGATCACCGGTGGGACCATGCCGCTGACATAGATCATGTCGTAGCCGGCGGGCACGGTGACCACGCTGGCGATCGGTGACTTGGGATCACCGCCGCGAACAACGTCCTCGGCGTGAGCGGCGAGGGGGGCGGCGCCGGCGGCAAGAACCGCGGCAAGCAGGGCGAGGCGTTTCATCGGCGTTTCCTTCTTGGTCTTGTGATCTTTAGTGGGCCTGCAGGCCGCGGGCTTTGGCCTTGGCGTTCGACTGGGCGCGGGCAGAAGCGACGTCGGCGAAGCTGACCGGCTTGCCCTTGTTGCCCCAGGCGCCGCGCACATAGTTCAGGATGCCGGTCAGGTCGGCGTCGGACAGGTCGTCCTTGAAGGCGGGCATGCCGGCCCGGCCGTTCAGCACGACGCCGGCCATGAGCTTGCCGTCGCCCTGGACGATCGGCGCGCCGACCAGGGTCGGGAAGGCGCCCTTGACGCCCTTGCCGGTCACCTGGTGACAGGCCGAACAATTGTCGGCGTAGAGGGTCTGGCCCGATTGCGGCGCGGCCCAGACGGGCGAAGCGGCGGCGGTCAGGACCAGGGTGGCGAAGATGGTGTTGCGAAGCATCAAGTCTCCCCGAGGTCGAAGTGGATCAGGCGGCGCGGACGCGGGCGTGCAGCTTGCCGATCTGCTGCCAGGCCGACTCGATGGCTCCGGCCTGCCAGCCGCCAAGGTAGCTGAGGTGCTCGCCGGCCAGATAGAGCCGGCCGTCGGGTTCGCACAGCACGGGATAGGCGGTCTTGCGGCCGTCCTCGCTCCACTCGGCCCAGCCGCCCAGATTGTGCTCGGCCAGGTGCCAGCAGAAGGAGAAGGCGTTCTCGTAGTTCTCGGCGTATTCGGGGAAAACCTTCTGGCCGGCGGCGACGGCGAAGGCGGCGCGGTCGGCCGGGCTCTTGGCGCTGATCTTCGCCGCCTCGGCGCCGAACGAATAGTAGCCGAGCAGCACGCCCTTCTGCGATTGCCAGCCGCTGGAGGGCAGGCTGATCGTGCCGACGCCGGGCATGTCGTTGTAGACGTGGCCGCCGTAGATGAAGTGGTCCTCTTCCCAGAACCGCCGCTTCATCTGCAGGCCGATCTTGTTGACCGGCGCATAGGCCACGCCCTCCATCGCCGCCTTGAACGGCTTCGACGCCTGCAGGTCGATCCCTCGCAGCACGCTGAGCGGGATGGTGCAGATGCAGTAGTCGGCGGCGACCTCGGTCTTCTGGCCCAAGGCGTCGCGATAGCCGATCTTCACGCCCTTGGCGTCCTGGCGGATGGTCTCGACCACGCAGGAATAGCGGATCAGCCCGCCGACCTTGCGCTCGAAGGCCTTGGCGATCTGGTCCATGCCGCCGATCGGCTGCAGCATGGTGCGCTGCTGCTCGTAGCCGGTCACAGAGGTCAGGGTCTGCCAGGCGCCCGAATGCAGCACGTCGGCCAGGCTGCGCGGCGTGGAGGGCTTGCCGGGACCCGGCGAGACGCCGGCGCCGGGCTGCACGTCGAAGCCGCGACCTTCCGTGCCGGTATAGGCCAGGTCCGTCGCCGACAGGCGGCCCTCGTTGACCATGTAGGCGACGAACAGGTCGCGATCCTCGGCGGTCAGGGCGCTGTCCAGACCGCCCTTAGCGGCGACCTTGGCGATCAGCTCGGCGGCGTGGCCGCGGGCGTCGGCGGCGATCTCGCCCTTGCGGACAGGCTTGCCCTTCAGCGGGCCGTCGCCCTTCTCGAAATAGACATAGGCCGCGTCGTTGTCGTTGACGAAGCTCTCCAGCGGCACGCCCAGCAGCTTGGTGTAGTGCAGGGTCGAGCGGTGATGGTACGGGATCCGCCAGGGGCCGTGGTTGATGTAGAGGCCCTCGTCGAACTGGCAGGTCTGGTCGTTGCCGTTCAGGTCGACGTGGCGAAAGCCATTGCGCGCGGTCTGGCATCGGCCGCCGGCGAACTCGCGGGCCTCCAGGACCTGCACCTCGTAGCCGTGCTTGGTCAGCTCGTAGGCGGCGGTCAGGCCCGCCAGGCCCGCGCCCAGCACCACGACCTTTGTCCCCTTGCCGCCGCCCTCTAGCGTGGGCGGGGCGGCCTGGGCCGAACCGAAGCCGTAGCCCAGGGCGTCCATGCCGGCCATGGCCAGCGACACCCCGCCATAGGCGGCCAGACTCTCGAAAAACCGACGACGCGTCAGAACCCCGTCCATGTCCGGCCCCGCTCTTTGTTCTTTGCTTTTTCTTGCCGGCCGAGGGGCCGGAGGTGTGCATCTCGAAATTTCAGTTTGTTGGCGGCAATCCTTTTAGGGCGGAAGCTCCGCCTCGTCGCCTGGAGAACGACGTTGTGCCGCCGTGTTGGGCGCCGCCATCACCACGTGAGCGAAGTCTGGGCGACCGCACGAAACAGCGTCTAAATTCTTGGAGTCATGACGGCTGCGAAGCCCTGACGCCGAGAAGGCCGGACGTGCGCCCGGCCTTCCCGATCCTCGCGGCGTGTCGTGAAGCCTAGCGGCTGGCGACCTGTTCGACGGCGCGGAAGACGCGCAGGTAGTTGCCGCCCCACAGCTTGTCGATGTCGGTTTCGGAATAGCCGTGCTTGAGCAGTTCGGCGGTGACGTTTGCGGCCTCGCCCTCATTGGTCCAGCCGACGACGCCGCCGCCGTGGTTGAAGTCCGACGACAGGCCCACGTGGTCGACGCCCACGCGCTTGACCGCATAGTCGACGGAATCGACCAGGTCCTTGACCGTCGCCTTGGGCAGCAGGGCGTTGACGGCGTGGCTGTAGTCCAGCCGCTTGTCCGGCGACAGCGCCTCGGTCCCGTCGGCGGTGCGGACATAGGCGGCCGGTAGGCCGTACTGCGTGCGCAGGGCCGCGACCTTGGGCTGGAAGTCGGGGCCGGGCTTTACGAGGTAGGGACCGAAGGCGACGATCTGCACGACCCCGCCCTTGGCGGCGATGGCGTCTAGCTCGGCGTCCGACAGGTTGCGCGGGCTGTCGACCACGCCCTGCACGCCCGAGTGGCTGGCGACGACCGGCGCGCGGCTCAGCGCCAGCACCTGCTTCACCCCGTCTGGCGTCAGCTGCGAGACGTCGATGATCACGCCCAGGCCGTTGAGCTTGGTCACCGCCTGCTTGCCCAGCGGCGACAGCCCGCCCCATTCGACCTTGGTCCCGCCGCTCGGGCGCGAGGAATCGGCGAAGGCGTTGTTGCCGGCATGGACGAAGCCGAAGCTGCGCACCCCGGCCGCGTAGTAGGCGTCGATCGGCGCCAGATCTTCGCCGAACGGGTAGGCGTTGAGGAAGCCGACGATGATCGCCCGCTTGCCGGCCTTGGCGGCGGTCTCGACGTCGGCGGCCTTCAAGGCCAGCACGGCGCGGTCGGGATGATGCTCGGCCACGCCTCGGATGGCCGCCAGCTTGGCGTCGGCGTCCTTGCGGGCCTTGGCATAGCCTTCGGGCGTGCGCGGGCCCTGCAAGACGAACACCGCCAGCACCGCCGCGTCGACCCCGCCGCGCTCGAGCTTGGGCAGGTCGACCTGGCCGTCGCCGTCGGTCGCGGCCTCGTGGGCGCCGACGCCCAGGTCCTGGGGCACGTCCACGTGGCTGTCGAGCACCAGGGCGCGGGCGTGGACCGCCTTGGCGTCGATATCGGCGGCGTGGGACGCGCCGGCGCATCCCAGGGCCAGCAGGCCGGCGGTGGCGAGAAGAAGGGGACGGAACATGACGTCGAGCTTTCTGTGGTCGGCTCTGGTTGCGATCGGGAGGGGGAGGGTGAGCTAACGCGTCCTTGGGGCGTCGCGGCGCTTGAAGACGCTAGACCTCGCCCCGCGGCGGCGACCAACGCGGTGTTCTCATGTCGGATATTGCCGCCGGTAAAGCTTGGCGCCGGTTTCAGGACTTGTGCGAACTGGCAGGGCGTCCAGAAATTCTGGCGACCGGCGTCCCGCGCCCTCGTCTAAGGCGTAAATCCTAGCGTTGCCGTCGGGTTTGGCGGAGTTTGGAGATCGTTCGATGACCGACGCCGCATCCGCGCCGCAGACCGCGGCCGAGCGCCGCCGCTGGCTGCTGCTGGGCCTGATCATCTTCGCCGGCATCCTCAACTACGTGGACCGACAGGTGATCGCGGTGCTCAAGCCGATCATCGAGCAGGACATGGGCTGGAGCGACGCCGACTACGGCCGCCTGGCCTCACTGTTCCAGTTCTCGGCGGCGATCGCCTTCCTGTTCACCGGCGGCATCGTCGACAAGCTGGGCGTGAAGTGGGCCGCACCCGTCGGGGTGGCGACCTGGAGCCTGGCGGCCATGGCCCACGGCGGGGCCAACACCATGCTGCAGTTCTCGGCCGCCCGTGTGGCCCTGGGCGCGACGGAATCCATGGGCACGCCGTCCTATGTGAAGACCATCGGCGCGCTGTTCTCGGCGCGGATGCGGTCGGTGGCGTTCGGCATCTCCAACGGCGCCTCCAACATCGGGGCGATCGTCACGCCGCTGCTGCTTCCGTTGCTGTCGGCGGTGGTCGGCTGGCGGGCCTCGTTCGTGATCGTCGGGGCGCTGGGCTTCCTGTGGGTGGCCCTATGGTTCGTCTCCACGCGCGGCCTGCCCTTGGCGCCCGAGCCCAAACCCGTCGAAGCCCAAGGCAAGATCGGCTTGAAGGTGCTGCTGTCGGACCGTCGCACCTGGGGCGTGGCCGGGGCCAAGGCCCTGTCGGACCAGGTCTGGTGGCTGCTGCTGTTCTGGGCGCCGGACTTCTTCCACCGGGTGTTCCATGTCGGCATGCACGACATCGGCAAGCCCCTGGCCGTGGTCTACGGCTTCGCCGCCGTCGGTTCGGTGTTCTCCGGCTGGATCGCCTCGCGGCTGCTGGCCCGGGGCCTGTCGATCAACACCGTGCGCAAGGGCTCGATGCTGGTCTGCGCCCTGCTGGTCACGCCCGTGCCGCTGGCGGTGCTGGTCGACAATTACTGGCTGGCGGTGCTGCTGCTGGGCCTGACCCTGGCCGCGCACCAGGGCTTCTCGACCAACATGTTCGCCACCATCGCCGACATCACGCCCAAGGACCGGGTCGGCTCGGTGACCAGCTTCGGCGCCTTCTGCGGCAATCTCGCCGGCATGGGCATCGTGCTGCTGGCCGGCGAGCTGCTGCAACGGGGCGCGGGCTACCTGCCACTGCTGGCCATCGCCGCCGTCTCGTACCTGATCGCCGTGGCCTGGCTGCAGGTCTTCGTGCCCCGTCTCGAGACGGCCCAGGCCTGAGCGGGAGATCGACGATGACGCAAGACACCACCACCCGTGGCGTGCTGCTCGCGGCCGAGGGCCTGGACAAGCCGTTCCACGCCGTTTCCTGGGACGCGGCGGAGGGGGAGGGCGCCGCGCCCGAACCCAAGGACCTCGTCCTCAAGCCCAAGCCCGGCGTGAAGCCGCGCAACATCGTCGTCGTGCTGACAGACGACCATCGCTTCGACGCCATGGGCTTCACCGGCGCCCAGCCCTTCGTCGAGACGCCTGTGCTCGACCGGCTGGCGGCCGAGGGCGCGCACTTCAAGAACGCCTTCGTCACCACGGCCCTGTGCTCGCCCTCGCGCGCGACCATCTTCACCGGCCTCTACGCCCACCAGCACCGGGTGGTGGACAACAACCACCCGATCCGGCCGGACGTGACCTTCTTCCCGGAATACCTGCAAGCGGCCGGCTACGAGACCGCCTTCATCGGCAAGTGGCACATGGGCGTCGAGGGCGACGACCCGCAGCGCGGCTTCGACCACTGGATCAGCTTCAAGGGCCAGGGCGACTACTGGCCCAACGGCGACGGTCTGAACGTCAACGGCGAGCGGGTGCCCCAGAAAGGCTACCTGACCGACGAGCTGACCGACTACGCCATGGACTGGCTCGAGGCCCGCGAGGGCGACAAGCCCTGGCTGCTGTTCCTGGCCCACAAGGCCGTGCACGCCGAGTTCATCCCCGCGCCGCGCCATCTGGGCCGCTACGACGGCGCCGAGTTCCGCTATCCGGAGAGCCTGAACCTTTCGGACGAGCAGTCCCAGGGGCAGCCGGTCTGGGTCAAGAACCAGCGCAACAGCTGGCACGGGGCCGATTTCCCGTACCACACCAACCTGGACCTGGCGCACTACTACAAGCGCTATGCCGAGACGATGCTGTCGGTCGACGAGGGCATCGGCCGGGTGCTCGACCACCTGGAGGCCAAGGGCGAACTCGACAGCACGCTGGTGCTCTACATGGGCGACAACGGCTTTGCCTTTGGCGAGCACGGCCTGATCGACAAGCGCACGGCCTATGAGGAGTCGATGCGCATCCCGATGCTGGCCCGCTGTCCTGAGCTGTTCCCCGGCGGGACGGTGGTCGAGCAGGTGGTGGCCAATCTCGACGTCGCTCCGACCCTGCTGGCCGTCGCCGGCCTGGAGACGCCCGAGGGCCTGCAAGGGCAGGACATGCTGCCCCTGACCCGCGGCGAGGACGTGCCGTGGCGCACCGAGCTGCTCTACGAATACTACTGGGAGCGCAATTTCCCGCAGACCCCGACGGTCCACGCCATCCGCCAGGACCGCTACAAGTACATCCACTATCACGGCGTCTGGGACATCGACGAACTCTACGACCTGCAGGCCGACCCCAACGAGACGGTGAACCTGATCCACAGCCCAGGCCACGAGGCGGTGGTCGCGCGGCTGACCGAGCGGCTGTTCCAGCGGCTGGAGGAGCAGGACGGCCTGTCGATCCCGCTGCCATTGCCGCTGGGCGGCCGTCATCTGTTGCGCGACGCCGACGGCGCGGTTCCGGCCGACTTCCCGGCGGTGCTGCTGAAGGCGCGCCCGACCGTCGATGACGTTGGGTAACCCTCTGGCGGCTTAAGGAAATCCGAGGGTCGACCAAGAATATCTTCGTACTCCCACTGGATTAGTAGGAATAGGAACCTGTCCCTGGAAGCCGACGCCGAACGCCGGCCCTTGGGGATATGCCATGACTGTTCGTACCGCCGCCCGCCAGGGTCGCGCCCACACCCTGCGCCTGGCCCTGCTGGCCGGCGCCGCCGTTCTCGCCAGCGGAACCGCCGCCCTCGCCGAGACCGCCGACACCAATGTCGTCGACGAGGTCAAGGTGACCGCCCGCTATCGCGAGGAGTCGGTGACCAAGGTGCCGGTGGCCATCAGCGTCGTGTCGGGCGACGCCGTCGCCGCCAAGAACCTCAACAACCTGCAGGACATCGCCTCGACGATCCCGACGGTCGATTTCCGCACCGGGGCCTCGAACAAGGACCGTACCGTGTTCATCCGCGGCGTCGGCACCATCACCACCTCGCCGGGCGTCGAGCCCTCGGTCTCGACCGTGATCGACGGCGTGGTGCTGTCGCGTCCGGGCCAGACGACGCTGGACTTGGTCGAACTGGAGCGCATCGAGGTGCTGCGCGGCCCGCAGGGCACGCTGTTCGGCAAGAACGCCTCGGCCGGCGTGATCAACATCGTCAGCAAGAACCCGGGCGCCGAGCCGCACGCCTTCGCCGAGGCCGCCTGGTACGAAGGCGACGAGTACCGCCTGAAGGCTGGCGTCTCCGGCCCGCTGATCGACGGCAAGCTCGGCGCCAGCCTGTCGGTCCTGAAGAGCGGCTGGGACGGCAACGTCAAGAACGTCACCACCGGCGACACGGTGAACGGCTATGACCGCTTCGGCGGCCGCGCCAAGATCGTCGCCACGCCCAATGACGACCTGACCCTGAGCTTCGGCCTCGACTTCAGCCGCTCGGACGAGGATCCGCCGACCGGCGTCTTCGCCTCCAGCGACCGCGTCGCCTATCCGACTAACGTCGTGACGGCCAACCCGCTGCTGGTGGCCGCCCTGGCGGCTTCGGGCGTCACCGCCGGCGCCAACAACACCAAGACCAACGCCGACATCCGCAGCTTCGTGAACGACCGCAACGCCGGCGCCTCGATCCAGGCCGACTGGAAGCTGGGCGACTTCACGATCACCTCGATCACCGGCCGTCGCACCTGGAAGAACCACCAGCGCCAGGACTTCGACCAGCTGGCCGTGGCCACGGCCTCGATCCCGACCGCCCGCGACGACGGCAAGGTGGACTTCAGTCAGGTTTCGCAGGAGCTGCGCATCACCTCGCCCAAGGGCGGGCTGATCGACTACGTCGCCGGCCTCTACTACCTGAAGGCCGACACCGACGAGGTCTATCGCCGCGACCTGACCCGCATCGTCTCGGGCGCCGCGGTCAGCGACTACGGTATCGCCCGCTACGGCACGACCAGCGAGAACTATGCGCTGTTCGGCGAGGGCAACATCAACTTCACGCCGAAGTTCCGCGCCATTCTCGGCGCCCGGGCGATCCGCGACAAGCTCAGCTACTACCACGACCGCCAGGCCACCACGGCCGTGGCCCTGACCGGCATCCGTCCCAACCACACCAGCGCCAGCTCGCTGGAGAAGGACGGCTGGAGTGGCCGCGCCGGCCTGCAATACGACCTCGCCGAGACGGTCAACGTCTATGCGACCTACTCGCGCGGCTACAAGGGCCCGGCCTACAATACCTATTTCAACATGCAGGCGATCGACGAGATCTCGCTGAAGCCCGAGACCTCGGACTCGTATGAAGCCGGCATCAAGGGCACGGCCCTGGGCGGCCGCTTCGTCGGCGCCCTGGCGATCTTCAAGACCGACTACGAGAACTACCAGGCCAACTTCACCGACGTGACGGGCACGCCGCCGGCGATCATCAGTCGTCTGATCAACGCCGGTTCGGTGTCGAGCCAGGGCGTCGAAGGCGACTTCACCCTGCGTCCGGCCCAGGGCCTGAAGCTCGGCTTCTCGTTCGCCTATACCGACGCCACGGTCGAGCACTTCAACTGCCCGACCGGCGCGGCCTGCCCTTCGCCCCGAAGTGGAAGACCTATACCGACGTCGAGTACCGCACGCGCCTGACCGACGCCTTCGACGTCGTGCTGTCGACCGACTACAGCTGGAAGGACGACACCCAGTACTCGCTGGCCGAGACGCCCGACACCATCCAGAAGGCCTACGGCATCTGGAACGCGGGGATCGGCCTGGTCGGGGCTGAGAACGGCTGGACGGTCCGCGCGGTGGTCAAGAACATCGCCGACAAGTCCTACTCGCCGAACCTGGTCTATGGCGGCCTGGCCGGGGTGGTCCGCTACGTGCCTCGCGACAACGCCCGCTATTGGGGCCTGTCGGTGCGCAAGGAGTTCTAGGGGCCCTCTCCCAACTTGCCGTCTTTCCCGCCCTTGTGGCGGGAACCCCTGGGTCCGCTCGCATGTGAAAATGCGGCGGACCGCAGGCGGTCCGCTTCACTCGCACCTGCGGCTGAAAGAGGGTTTCCCGCCACGAGGGCGGGAATGACGGGAGTAAGAGAGTTTCTCAGAACCCCAGTTCAGCCAGCGTCACCACCCGCTTCTCGCGGGCGCTGATCTCGGCGGCGGTTCCGATGGCTACGGCCATCAGGCCGTCGCGGGCTGTCACCACGGCGGTTCCACCGTCGCGCACCGCATCGAGGAAGGCCCGAAGCTGGTAGAAGGTCGAGCCATGGTGCGTGCCCGCCTTCATCGCCGCCTCGTCGACCGGCACGTGCTCGCGGACCACCTTCTTGGGCGCGCCCAGGGGCACGCGCGGGGCGAAGACCAGGTCGCCCGGCGGGATCAGGGCCTCCAGGCGTGCCTGCGAGCCGGTCGCGGTCAGGGTCTCCTGCTCCTCGACGCCCTCGGCGAACATGCAGAGGTCCAGCATGGCCCGCACGCCGTTGTCGAACTCGACGACCGTGTAGCTGTTGTCGATGATGTCCGGCGTCTTGCCGTCGTAGCGTTCGTCCAGGTGGTTGACGTCCATGGCCCCCGAACAGAACACCGACACCGGCTCGCCCTTCACGATCAGGCGCATCAGGTCGAAGAAGTGGCAGCACTTCTCCACCATGGTGCCGCCGGTATTGGCCGAGAAGCGGTTCCAGTCGCCCACCTTGACCAGGAACGGAAAGCGGTGCTCGCGGATCGACAGCATGGCCAGCTTGCCGACGTCGCCGGCGTGGACGCGGCGGATGAACTCGGCGGCCGGCGGCATGAAGCGGTATTCCATCGCCGTCCAGAACAGGGCGCCGGTCTTGGCCGTGCGCGCATCGGCGGCCTCGGCCGCCCAGCGGGCGTCGGCCAGATCGCTGCACAGCGGCTTTTCGCAGAGGATCGCCACATTGGTGGCCAAGGCCGCTTCCAGAAACTTGCGGTGGGTGAAGTTGGGCGAGACGATGATCACCGCGTCGAGCTCGACCTTGGCCAGCATCTCGGCGCCGTCGGCGAAGGCCTCGACGCCGTCGGCCTTGTCGCCCAGGGTCGCCCGCGCCCAGTCCAGCGAGCCTGGAGTCGGGTCGGCGATGGCCGCCACGCGGGCGTCGGGCATCAGTTCGAGGTTGCGCAGATGCTCGTTGCCCATCATGCCGACCCCGATCAGACCGACCCTGAGCTTCTCAACCATCTTCAAATCCCCCGAACTGAAAGCACGTACATATGAGTGAGAGCCGCCAGTCACACGAACCCCGTCCGCTCGGCAAGAGCGGTATTTCCGTTTCTCCGCTGGCCTGGGGCATGTGGCGCTTCAAGGGGGAATCGGTCGCCGACGCCCGCCTGCTGGTCGAGACCGCGCTGGAAAGCGGGATCACCCTGCTGGACACCGCCGACGTCTACGGCGCCGACACGCCCTACGGCTTCGGCTCGTCGGAAGTCCTGCTCGGCAAGGTGCTGCGTGACGCCCCGCACCTGCGCGAGAAGTTCGTGCTGGCCTCCAAGGGCGGCATCATCCTGGGCGTGCCCTACGACTCCAGCGCCGACTATCTGGTCGCCGCCTGCGAAGCCTCGCTGCAGCGCCTGGGCGTCGAGAAGATCGACCTCTACCAGATCCACCGCCCCGACGTTCTGGCCCACCCGGCCGAGATCGCCCAGGCGCTGACCAAGCTGCGCGACCAGGGCAAGATCGACGCCGTCGGCGTGTCGAACTACCTGCCGAGCCAGGTGGCGGCCCTGCAGGCCCACCTGCCGTTTGCCCTGGCCAGCATCCAGCCGGAGTTCTCGCCCCTGACCATCGAGCCGCTGTCGGACGGCGTGCTCGACCAGGCGCTTGAGCGTGACCTGGCCGTGCTGGCCTGGTCGCCGCTGGGCGGCGGACGCCTCGTGGGGCAGGGGACCGACGATCGCGGCCGCGCCGTGATCGAGGCCCTCGACGTCATCGCTCGCGAACAGCATGTCGATCGCGCCGCCGTGGCCCTGGCCTGGATCATGGCCCACCCGTCGCGCCCGATCCCGATCGTCGGCTCGCAGACGCCCGAGCGCATCACGGCCTCGGCCGACGCCCTGCGCGTGAAGCTGAGCCGCACCCAGTGGTACGCGATCCTGACCGCCAGCCGCGGAGTTCCCCTGCCGTGAGCACGCTTCCTCCCTGCGAAGTCTCGTGGTTCTCGGCGCTGTGCGACGACGACTACGAGTTCCTCGGCGTTCCGGATCCGGCTCTGAAGGCGTCCTACGCCCACTGCCGCGACATCGCCCTGGCGGCCGAAAGCGGCGGGTTCGACAACCTGCTGCTGCCGTCGGGCTACAACCTCGGCATTGAGGGCGTGGCCTTCGCCGGCGGCCTGGCGCCGATCCTGCGAAAGCTGAAACTGCTCCTGGCCATCCGCTGCGGCGAGATGTGGCCGCCGCAGCTGGCCCGCCAGATCGCGACGCTGGACCAGATGCTGGAGGGCCGCCTGACCCTCAACATCATCTCCAGCGACCTGCCGGGCGAGACCCTGGCGTCCGGGCCGCGCTACGCCCGCACGCTGGAGGCGATGAAGATCCTGCGTTCGCTGCTCAACGGCGAGAGCATCGATTTCCAGGGCGAGTTCTATCAGCTGAAGCTCGACCCGCCGCGCCTGCGCACCGTCTCGGGCAAGTGCCCGCCGTTCTACTTCGGCGGCCTGTCGCACGAGGCCCGCGAGGTCGCCGCCCAGGGCGCCGACGTCTATCTGATGTGGCCCGACCGCATGGAGGTGGTGAAGGAGACCATCGAAGACCTGCGCGTTCGCGCCGCCGCCCATGGCCGCACGCTTCGCTTCGGTTATCGCGTGCACG
Source organism: Caulobacter hibisci (assembly GCF_016135805.1). GTDB lineage: Bacteria > Pseudomonadota > Alphaproteobacteria > Caulobacterales > Caulobacteraceae > Caulobacter > Caulobacter hibisci. The sequence continues at coordinate 25,392 of NZ_JADWOX010000014.1, read as the reverse complement.
TCGTGGTGCGCGAGACCGAGGAAGAGGCGAGGGCGGCCGCCGACCGGCTGCTGTCCAAGCTCGACGCCAAGGAAGGCGAGGCCATCCGCGCCAAGTCGCTGGACGCGGCCTCGTTCGGCGTGCGCCGTCAGGCCGAGCTGCGCGAGGCCTCGGCGGGCGACGGCTATGTCGAGGACAATCTGTGGACCGGCATCGGCCGGGCGCGGTCGGGCTGCGGCGCGGCTATCGTCGGCGATCCCGACCAGGTGCTGGCCAAGATCAACGCTTATCGCGAGATCGGCCTGGAGGCCTTCATCCTGTCGGGCTACCCGCATATCGCCGAGGCCGACCTCTTCGCCCGGCACGTGCTGCCGCGGCTGGATCACGCTCCGCTGTTCACCTGACATGACTGGGGCGGCTCTCGATGAGAGCCGCCCCTTCTGGTTTCAAAACCCGGTCGCTAGGCGGCCGGCGGCTTGTTGTGATGGCGCATTCGGCGGCGGCGGTCGATCGACAGGGCGACCAGGGTCGCGACCGCCCCCGAGGCCAGGTAGAGGCCGATGGCCGGCAGGCCCCAGAAGCTGGCCAGGGCCAGGGCGGCCAGGGGCGCGAAGCCCGCACCGACCAGCCACGACAGGTCCGAGGTCAGGGCCGCGCCGCTGTAGCGATAGCGGCGCTGGAAGCCCGAGCTGACCGCGCCGGAAGCCTGGCCGAACGACAGGCCCAGGATCGCGAAGCCCGCCACGACATAGACCGTCTGGCCGACGCTGCCGGCGTCCAGCAGCCAGGGCGCGGCCAGGCTGAAGATCGCGATCAGCACCGCCGACAGGGCCAGATGGTTCTGGCGACTGATGCGGTCGGCGATCCAGCCCGAGACCATGATGCCCACGACGCCCACCAGGGCGCCCACCAGCTCGATGCGCAGGAAGTTCAGCGCCTCGCCGCCGTCGTCGTGCAGGCTCACCCACGAGAGCGGGAACACCGTGACGAGGTGGAACATGGCGAAGGTGGCCAGCGGCGCGAAGGCGCCGATGATCACGTTGGAGCCTTGGGCTTTCATCAGGCTGGTCAGCGGCACGGGGCTGAGCTGGCCCTTCTCGAACAGCTTGCCGAATTCTTCCGTCGCGACGATCCGCAGGCGGGCGAACAAGGCTACCACGTTGATCGCGAAGGCCGCGAAGAACGGATAGCGCCAGCCCCAGTCGAGGAAGTCGGCCGAGCCCAGGCTCGCGACGAAATAGGCGAACAGGCCGCTGGCCAGCATGAAGCCGAACGGCGCGCCCAACTGTGGGATCATCGCGTACCAGCCGCGCTTCTTTTCAGGGGCGTTCAAAGCCAGCAGCGAGGCCATGCCGTCCCAGGCGCCGGCGAGGGCCAGGCCCTGTCCGATGCGGAAGGCCGCCAGGGCCCAGATCGAGAAGGCGCCGGCCGCGGCGTAGCCGGGCAGGAAGCTGATGGCGGCGGTCGAGCCGCCCAGCAGGAAGAGGGCGATGGTAAGCTTCACGCCGCGACCGTAGTTGCGGTCGATGACCCCGAAGATCGCCGAGCCGATCGGCCGGGCGATGAAGGCCAGCGAGAAGATCGCGAACGAGCACAGCACGCCCGTCAGGCGGTCGAAGAACGGAAAGAAGAGGTGAGGGAAAACCAGCACCGAGGCGATGGCATAGACGAAGAAGTCGAAAAACTCGGAAGTGCGCCCGATGATCACCCCGATGGCGATCTCGCCGGGCCGGACCCCCTTGTGGTCGGCGTGCAATCGCCGCGCGTCGCGCTCCAGGCCCGATGAGGTCGGCCCCGGTCCGGCTGGCCCTGGTCCAACTGGCAGTGCGAAATCTTGACTCATATGGCTACCGCCTGTTCCTGTTGTTCCGTCCCAAACTCTTTTCATGCCGTCTTGCCGACGGTCTGAACGTGAGCATGAGACCAACTGCCCCGTTCTGGCAAACGCCTTGATGCGTCTTCGGCTCCGCATTTCCGTGTTGCACTGCGGCGCCTAGGACAAATGGTCCAATGTCCCGGCCCCGCGCGTTAGCTTATCGCGCGCCGCCAGTACGTCCGAAGTCCAGGTTCCTCATGACTCTGAGTCCCTTGAAGAAGCTCGCCCTGCTGCCCGTCCTGCTCGCGTTGAGCGGGTGCGACTGGGTCGTGATGAATCCATCCGGCGACATCGCCACGCAGCAGCGCGACCTGATCATCCTCTCGACCCTGCTGATGCTGGTCATCATCATTCCGGTCATTTTCCTGACCCTGTTCTTCGCCTGGAAGTACCGGCAGTCGAACAAGACGGCCAAGTACGACCCCGAATGGCACCACTCGACCAAGCTCGAGATCGTGATCTGGGCCGCGCCGCTGGTGATCATCATGATCCTGGGCGCCGTCACCTGGACCAGCACTCACCTGCTCGACCCGTACCGTCCGCTCGACCGCCTGGCGCCGGGCCGCTCGGCCGAAGGCGTCAAGCCGCTGAAGGTCCAGGTCGTCGCCCTCGATTGGAAGTGGCTGTTCATCTATCCGGAACTGGGCGTCGCCACGGTCAACGAACTGGCCGCGCCGGTCGACACGCCGATCGACTTCGACCTGACGGCCTCGTCGGTTATGAACTCGTTCTACGTGCCCGCCCTGGCCGGCCAGATCTACGCCATGCCCGGCATGCGCACCAAGCTGCACGCCGTGATCAACAAGCCCGGCACGTTCGACGGCTTCTCGGCCAACTACAGCGGCGAGGGCTTCTCGCACATGCGCTTCAAGTTCCACGGCATGAGCAAGGCCGAGTTCGACAAGTGGGCCGCCGACGTCCGCAAGAGCGACGGCCGCCTCGATGGAACCCGCTACCTCGTCCTGGAAAAGCCCAGCGAGAAGGTACCACCCCAGCGCTTCGCTTCGGTCGAGGCCGGCCTGTTCGACAAGGCGGTCAACCGTTGCGTCGAGCCGGGCAAGATGTGCCAACACGACATGATGGCCATCGACAAGGCCGGCGGCCTCGGCATGGCCGGGACCACCAACGTCACCACCCTCGAATACGACAAGCGGGTCCGGCGCGGGGAGGGCGGCATCCGCTCGTTCGTCGCCGCGCTCTGCGCCCCCAAGTCCGCGCCCGCCGAAGCGCGCTGATCAAAGCCTAGAGATCATCATGTCCCCGGACCTCGTAAAAACGATCTTCGGCCGTCTCACATGGGACGCCATCCCCTTCCACGAGCCGATCCTGCTCGGCACGTTCGCCATGGTCGCGCTGGGCGGCATCACCGTCCTGGCCGCCCTGACCTATTTCAAGGTCTGGGGCTATCTGTGGCGTGAGTGGCTGACCAGCGTCGACCACAAGAAGATCGGCGTGATGTACATCATCCTCGCCATCATCATGCTGCTGCGCGGCTTCGCCGACGCCCTGATGATGCGGGCCCAGCAGGCTTTGGCCTTCGGCGACGCCGCCGGCTATCTGCCGCCGCACCACTACGACCAGGTCTTCACCGCCCACGGCGTGATCATGATCTTCTTCGTGGCGATGCCGCTGATCACCGGCCTGATGAACCTCGTCGTGCCGCTGCAGATCGGCGCCCGCGACGTGGCCTTCCCGTTCCTGAACAATTTCAGCTTCTGGATGACGGTCGGCGGCGCGGTGACGGTGATGCTGTCGCTGTTCGTCGGCGAGTTCGCCCGCACCGGCTGGCTGGCTTATCCGCCGCTATCGAATTTGGCGTACAGTCCAGATGTCGGGGTGGATTACTACATCTGGTCCCTGCAGATCGCGGGCGTCGGCACCACCCTTTCGGGCATCAACCTGATCGTCACGATCGTGAAGATGCGCGCGCCGGGCATGAGCCTGATGAAGATGCCGGTGTTCACCTGGACCTCGCTGTGCAGCAACGTCCTGATCGTCGCCAGCTTCCCGATCCTCACGGCCGTCCTGGCCCTGCTGACCGCCGACCGCTACCTGCACACCAACTTCTTCACGAACGACTTCGGCGGCAACCCGATGATGTACGTGAACCTGATCTGGATCTGGGGTCACCCGGAAGTCTACATCCTGGTGCTGCCGGCCTTCGGCGTGTTCTCGGAAGTCGTCTCGACCTTCTGCAGCAAGCGCCTGTTCGGCTATAGCTCGATGGTCTACGCCACGGTCGTCATCACGATCCTGTCGTACCTGGTGTGGCTGCACCACTTCTTCACCATGGGCTCGGGCGCCAGCGTGAACTCGTTCTTCGGGATCACGACGATGATCATTTCGATCCCGACAGGGGCGAAGATCTTCAACTGGCTGTTCACGATGTACCGCGGCCGCATCCGCTTCGAAGTGCCGATGCTGTGGACCGTCGGCTTCATGGTCACCTTCGTCATCGGCGGCATGACCGGCGTCCTGCTGGCCGTCCCGCCCGCCGACTTCGTGCTGCACAACTCGCTGTTCCTGATCGCCCACTTCCACAACGTGATCATCGGCGGCGTCGTGTTCGGCATGTTCGCCGGCATCGTCTACTGGTTCCCCAAGGCCTTCGGCTTCAAGCTCGACCCGTTCTGGGGCAAGGTCTCGTTCTGGTTCTGGCAGATCGGCTTCTTCTTCGCCTTCATGCCGCTCTATGTCCTGGGCCTGATGGGCGTGACCCGCCGCGTCAGCCACTTCGAGGACCCGAGCCTGCAGATCTGGTTCGTGATCGCCGCCTTCGGCGCCGTTCTGATCCTGATCGGCATCATCGCCTTCATCCTGCAGATGGTCGTCGGCTTCATGAAGCGCGAGCAGTACGCCGACGTGACCGGCGATCCCTGGGGCGGCCGTACGCTGGAGTGGTCGACCTCGTCGCCGCCGCCGGCCTACAACTTCGCCTTCACGCCCGTCATCCATGAGATCGACGCCTGGCACGACATGAAGCAGCGCGGCTACGAGCGTCCGACCAACGGGTTCATCCCGATCCACATGCCGAAGAACACCGGCGCGGGGGTCGTGATGGCCGGGATCAGCATCGTGCTCGGCTTCGCGATGATCTGGCACATCTGGTGGCTGGCGGTGATCTCGTTCGCCGCGCTGATCGTCTCGGCGATCGTCCACACCTTCAACTTCAAGCGTGACTACTACATTCCGGCCGAGGAGGTCGTCCGCATCGAGGACGCCCGCACCGAAGCCCTGCGGAGCCTCGCGTAATCATGGCCCACGCCCAGACCCTGACCGAAGCGGACAACACCCGCTTCCACCTGACCGAGGACCACCATCCGGAGAACGGGACCCTGCTGGGGTTCTGGATCTACCTGATGAGCGACTGCCTGATCTTCGCGGTCCTGTTCGCCTGCTACGCCGTGCTCGGCCGCAACTACGCGGCCGGCCCCTCGGGGGCGGATCTGTTCGATCTGCCCATCGTGGCGGTCAACACCGCGCTGCTGCTGTTCTCGTCGATCACCTACGGCTTCGCCATGCTCTCGGCCCAGGCCAAGAAGGTGACGCCGACCCTGGTGTGGCTGGCGATCACCGGCCTGTTCGGCCTCGGCTTCCTGTCGCTGGAGCTCTACGAGTTCCATCACCTCATCCATGAGGGCGCGGGTCCGCAGCGCAGCGCCTTCCTGTCGTCGTTCTTCGTCCTGGTCGGCACCCACGGCCTGCACGTGACCTTCGGCATCATCTGGCTGGTCACCCTTATGGTGCAGGTCAGCCAGCGCGGCCTCGGCGTCGAAATGAAGCGCCGCCTGATGTGCCTGTCGATGTTCTGGCACTTCCTCGACGTCATCTGGATCGGCGTCTTCTCGTTCGTCTATCTGCTCGGAGTCCTGAAATGAGCGCGGCCAGCCACGATGCGCACGACGCTCACGATCATGGGCACGACCACCACGACGGTGGCGCCGCTCACGGCACGCTGAAAGACTATGTGATCGGCTTCGTGCTGGCGGTGATCCTCACCGCCATCCCGTTCTGGCTGGTCATGGCCGACGTGCTGCCGACCCACCAGATGACCGCCGTAGCGGTCATGGGCCTAGCCGCGATCCAGGTGGTCGTCCACATGATCTACTTCCTGCACATGAACCCGCGGTCGGAAGGCGGCTGGACCATGCTGGCCCTGGTGTTCACCCTGATCGTGGTGGTGATCGCCCTGGCCGGTTCGCTTTGGGTCATGCACAACCTCGACACCCACATGATGGCTCCGATGCCGCACGACATGCGGCAGGCCCCGTGATCAAGGCCCGCCGCGGCGGCGCCCGGACGATCGCCTTGGTCGGGCTCTGCCTGGCCTTCACGGCGTTCTTCCTGGCGCTCTGCGGCTGGCAGGTCCAGCGCAGGGCCTGGAAGCTCGACCTGATCGCCCGGGTCGAGCAGCGCATCCACGCAGAGCCGACCCCGCCCCCCGGTCCCGACCGCTGGGCGGGGATCAGCCAGGCCTCCGACGGCTATCGCCGCGTGCGCCTCGCGGGGCGTTTCCTGCACGACCGCGAGACTCTGGTTCAGGCCGTGACCCGCGAAGGGCCCGGCTTCTGGGTCGTCACTCCGCTCGCCACCGATCAAGGCTTCGACGTCCTCGTCAATCGCGGCTTCGTACCCGCAGATCACCGCGCGCCCGGAACCCGTCTGGCCGCCCAGGCCGCCGGTCCGGTCAGCGTCGTCGGCCTGCTGCGCCTGACCGAGCCGCATGGCGGCTTCCTGCGCAGCAACGACCCGGCCGGCGGCCGCTGGTACTCCCGCGACGTCCCGGCGATCGCCAAGGCCAAGGGGCTGGGGCCGACCGCGCCCTATTTCATCGACGCGGACGCCACGGCCAATCCCGGGGGCTGGCCCATGGGCGGCTTGACCGTCGTCAATTTCCCCAACAGCCACCTGGTCTATGCTCTGACATGGTTCGGCCTGGCGCTGCTGACCGGCGGCGCGGCCGCCTATGTTCTGTTCGACGCGCGCCGGAACCGGGTTAAAGAGGCCCCATGACGCCGACCGCCCGCCTCCTGATCGCCGGCATGTCGGGCTGGCTTTCGGGGGCGCGGGCCGCGGACAACGCGGCGAACCCCGCCGACGCCATCGCCCGCCAGAACATGCTGCAGCTGATCCACCTGCGCTGGATCGCCGTGGTCGGTCAGGTCGTGACCATCCTGGCCGTGCACTTCAGTCTCGGTTTCGCGCTGCCGCTAGCGGCGATGATGCTGGTGCTGGCCGCGCTGGTGGTGCTGAACCTCGCCAGTCTGCTGCGCCTGAAGAGCGCCCAGCCGCTGGGCCCCTACGACCTGTTCTCGGCCCTGGCGCTGGACGCCCTGGCCCTGACCGCACAGCTCTATTTCAGCGGCGGCGCCACCAACCCGTTCACGACCCTCTACCTGCTGCACGTGATCCTGGGCGTGGTGCTGCTCGAGGTCTGGGCGACCTGGGCGATCGTGTTCCTGACCAGCTTCTGCTTCCTGATGCTGGTGGCCTTCAACCGTCCGGTGATCGCCAGCGGCCTCAGCGACCAGGCGTTCTTCGGCCTGTTCATCATGGGCATGATGATGGGGGTGGTGCTGGACGCGGTGCTGCTGGTGACCTTCGTCTCGCGGATCAACACCAACCTGCGCCGCCACGACGCCCACCTGGCCGAGCTGCGCCAGCGGGCCGCCGAAGAGACCCACATCGTCCGCATGGGCCTGCTGGCCTCCGGCGCGGCGCACGAGCTGGGCACGCCGCTGGCCACCTTGGACGTCATCCTCGGCGACTGGCGGCGCATGCCGGTGTTCATGGCCGACCCCGAGCTCGCCCAGGAGCTGGAGGACATGCGCGGCGAGGTCCAGCGCTGCAAGCAGATCGTCACCGGCGTGCTGCTGTCGGCCGGCGAGGCGCGGGGCGACGAGGTCCGCGTCAGCGGCCTGCGGGCCTTCATGGACGAGGTGGTCGCCGAGTGGCGCGCCACCCGCAACAGCGACGTGCTGGTCTACGAGACCGACCTGGTCACGCCGTTCTCGATCGTCGCGGAATCGACCCTCAAGCAGGTGATCCACAACGTCCTCGACAACGCCCTGGACGCCTCGCCCGAGGCGGTGCGGCTGCATGTCGGGGTCAGCGGCGGGCTGATCGTCATCGAGGTCGACGACGACGGTCCGGGCTTCGCGCCCGACACCCTCGAGAACTTCGGCCGGCCCTACAATTCGACCAAGGGGCGAGCAGGGGGCGGCCTGGGCCTCTTCCTGGTCGTCAACGTGCTGCGCAAGCTGGGCGGCGAGGTGCGGGCCGAGAACCGCCCCGAGGGCGGCGCCAGCGTCGTCCTGATCCTGCCCCTGGCCTCGCTGCAGATCCGGAGGCATCATGCCCGCTGAGCGCAAGCTGATCATCGTCGAGGACGACGAGAAGTTCGCCGCCACCCTCAAGCGCTCCTTCGAGCGCCGGGGTTACGAGGTGGTCCACGTCCATGGCCTGGACGAGGCCCTGGCGGCGCTGGAGACCTTCACGCCGCGCTACGCCGTCGTCGACCTCAAGCTGGCCGGCGAGTCGGGCCTGACCTGCGTGCAGGCGCTGATCGCCCGTGACCCGGACATGCTGATCGTGGTGCTGACCGGCTTCGCCAGCATCGCCACGGCGGTCGAGGCGATCAAGCTGGGCGCCTGCCACTACTTGGCCAAGCCCTCCAACACCGACGACATCGAGGCGGCCTTCGACAAGCGTGAAGGCGACGCCGGCGCGGTCATTGGCGAACGCGCCACCTCCCTGAAGAACCTGGAGTGGGAGCGGATCCACCAGACCCTGGTCGAGACCGACTTCAACATCTCCGAGACCGCCCGGCGCCTCGGCATGCACCGCCGCACCCTGGCCCGGAAGCTGGAAAAGCGCCGGATCACCTGACGGCTGCGCGCCGTTCCACTCCCGATCGCCGTCCACATCCCTTGATCCGTCAGCGCGCGGGTGTGCTCCGCCATGCCTGCCAGCCACCGGCCGTGCGTCGAACCAAATTGGTCTAAATTGGTATAGATAAAATGCCGGACCAAAAATGGGTCAAGATCTGAAAATTTGTTAGGACAAATGGTCCGCTCGGCTGTATGCCGTTTTCTCGAACCTGCGGACCGGCCACAGAGCCGGCGGCGTCGAGGGAGTAGTAGGCGTGCGGAACATTCGGCGATGCGCGAGCGGCCTGGTCCTGGCCCTGATGGTCTCAGTGGCCCTGCCGGCCATGGCTCAACCGAGCGGGCAGCAGCCCGTGCTGATCGGCGGGGCGGGCCTGGCGGCCATGCGCACCGAGGGCGCGCGCTATCCTATGTTCGCCGACGAGCTGGCGCGGGTCCGCAAGGAAGTCGACGCGGCCATGAAGGCCGGGATCGACGTGCCCGTGCCGAAGGATCCCGGCGGCGGCCGCACCCACGAGCAGCACAAGCGCAACTACATGGCCATTTACGGCGCGGGCATGCTGTACCGCGCCACCGGTGACAAGGCCTATGCCGACTACGCCCGCCGCCTGCTTCTGGAATACGCCAAGCTCTATCCGACCCTGGGCCTGCACCCGGCCGCCAAGAACAATTCCGCCGGCAAGCTGTTCTGGCAGAGCCTGAACGACGCGGTCTGGGTGGTCTATTCGATCCAGGGCTACGACGCGATCCGCGACACCCTCAGCGACGCCGACCGCAAGACCATCGACGACGGCGTCTTCCGGCCGATGGCCAAGTTCATCGCCGACGACCAGCCGCAGGTCTTCGACATCATCCACAACCACGCCACCTGGGCCTGCGCCGCCGTCGGCATGACCGGCTACGTGCTGCGCGACCAGGTGATGGTCGAGAAGGCGCTGAAGGGCACGGACCGCTCGGGCAAGGTCGGCTTCCTCAAGCAGATCGACCAGCTGTTCTCACCCGACGGCTACTACGCCGAGGGGCCGTACTATCAGCGCTACGCCCTGCAGCCGTTCGTTGTCTTCGCCCACGCGATCGAGCAGAACGAGCCGCAGCGGAAGATCTTCGAATACCGCGACGGCGTGCTGACCAAGGCGGTCCGCGCGGCGGTGCAACTGACCTATGACGGCTACTTCTTCCCGTTCAACGACGCCCTGACCGAGAAGAGCCTGAAGACCGACGAGCTCTACCAGTCGGTGGCCATCGCCTATGGCGCGACCCATGATCCGTCGCTGCTGTCGATCGCCCGCTGGCAGGGTCGCACCACCCTGACGCCCGACGGCCTGGAGGTCGCCCGCGACTTGGCCGCTGGCAAGGAAAAGCCGTTCCCCTACGCCTCGATGCTGTTCCGCGACGGTCCCGACGGCGACCAGGGCGCCATCGCCGTCATGCGCGCCGGACCGGGCGACGACGACGAGGTCGTGGCCGTCAAGAACACCGCCCAGGGCATGGGTCACGGCCACTACGACAAGCTGAACTGGATTCTCTACGACGCCGGCCGGCCCATCGTCACCGACTACGGCGCGGCCCGTTTCCTGAACATCGAGGCCAAGGACGGCGGCCGCTACCTCAAGGAAAACGAGACCTGGGCCAAGCAGACCGTGGCCCACAACACTCTTGTCGTGAACGAGACCAGCCAGTTCGACGGCAAGGTCAAGGTCGCCAACACGCTGGCGCCCCGGCAGATCTTCTTCTCCGCCGAGGGCGATACGCGGATCAGCACCGCCGAGATGGCCGGGGCCTGGCCGGGCGTGACCTTCCGCCGCTCGATCGTCCAGATCGAGGTCGGCAAGGGCCCGCCGCTGGTGCTCGACCTGCTCAAGGTGCACGGCGACAAGCCGGCCCAGTACGACCTGCCGCTGCACTTTGCCGGCCACATCATCGACGCCGGCTTCCCGCTGCAGCAGAACCTGGCCGAGCGGCCGGTGCTGGGCAAGGACGACGGCTACCAGCACCTGTGGGTCGATGCGACGGGCGCGCCCGACGCGTCCAACGCCCGCCTGACCTGGATCAACGGCGAGCGCTTCTATACCTGGCGCATGCTGCCGCCGGCCGGGGCCCAGGTGATCCTGGGCGAGAGCGGCGCCAACGACCCCAAATTCAACCTGCGCCGCGAGCCGGTGCTGATCCAGCGGGTGAAGAGTCCGGGCGATACGACCTTCGTCGGCGTGCTCGAGCCGCACGGGGCCTATGACCCTTCGGCCGAGACCACCGAGGGCAGCACCAGCCGCATCGAGAGCCTGCGCCATGTGAGAACGGCCGACGCTGACGTCGTCACCCTCGTCCTGGCCGGCGGCCGCACGGTCACGCTCGCCATCGCCGACAGCGCCGAAGCTAGGGCGACCCACAAGGCCACGGTCGACGGCAAGCCGATCAGCTGGAAGGGCCACTTCGCGCGCTTCGATGGCAAGGGCGCGGGCCAATGAAGGGCGGCTTGCGCTGGCTGATCGTCAGCCTGGTCGGGCTGGCGACCGTCATCAACTACATCGACCGCAACGCCCTGGCCGTGATGTGGCCGGCGGTGTCGAAGGACATCGGCGCCGACAAGGCCGACTACGCCCTGCTGGTGACCATCTTCATGGTCGCCTACGCCTTCGGCCAGTCGCTGTTCGGCAAGGTGTTCGACGTCATCGGCACCCGCATGGGCTTCGCGGTCTCGATCCTGGTCTGGTCGCTGTCGATCGCCGCTCACAGCCTGGTGCGGTCGCTCGGGCTGCTCAGCCTGCTGCGCGTGACGCTGGGGATCAGCGAGGCCGGCAACTGGCCTGGCGCGGTCAAGGCCAACGCCCTGTGGTTCCCGCCGCGTGAGCGGGCCCTGGCGCAAGGCATCTTCAACTCCGGCGCGGCGATCGGGGCGATCATCTCCGCGCCCCTGGTGGCCCTCCTGTTCGAGCTCTTGGGTTGGCGGGCGACCTTCCTGGTGGTCGGGGTGCTGGGCTTCCTGTGGCTGCTGCCCTGGCTGTTCATCTACCGCGCCGATCCGGGCGCCCACCCCTGGCTCAGCGAGGCCGAACGGGCCCATATCGCCGATCGCGGCGAGGCCAACGCCAAGGCCGGCTGGTCGCCGACCCTGCGCCAGCTGCTGCGCCAGAAGCAGAGCTGGGCGATCATCGTCTCGCGCTTTTTCCTGGATCCGGTCTGGTGGCTGTTCGTCTCCTGGCTGCCGATCTACCTCGCGGAAAGCTTCGGTTTCGACGTGCGCCAGATCGGCCTGTTCGCCTGGGTGCCGTTCGTCGGCGCCATGCTGGGCAGCCTCGGCGGCGGCTGGCTGTCGGGGGCGCTGATCCGGCGCGGCTGGAAGACCCTCAGCGCCCGGCGCTTCGCCGTGACCCTGGGCGGGGTGATCATGCTGCCGGCCCTGATCCTGACGGCCCAGGCCGCGACGCCGCTGGCCGCCGTGCTGCTGATCGCCGTGATCCTGTTCGGCTTCCAGGTCGCCATCAACAACATCCAGACCCTGCCAAGCGACTATTACGGCGGCGGGGCCGTGGGCACGATCGCCGGCGTCGGCGGCACCGCCGCGGTGGCCGGCACCCTGGTCACCACCTGGCTGGTGCCTGTCATGACCCAGCACGGCTACGCCCCGATCTTCGTCCTGGCGGCGGCCATCGTGCCGCTGGGCGTCATCTCTCTCTGGCTGCTGGGCGGGCGCGAAAGCCCCGTGCCCGCGCCGTCTTCCGACATCAGTGAAAAGGGGACCGCATGAGGTTCAAGGACAAGGTCGCGCTCGTGACCGGCGGCGGCCGCGACATCGGCCGCGAAGTGTCGCTGCGTCTGGCCGCCGAAGGCGCGACCGTGGTGGTCAACTATCGGGGCGACGAAGCCTCGGCCCAGGAGACGGCCCAGCGTATCGAAGCGGCCGGCGGCAAGGCGGTGCTCCACCGCGCCGACGTCACCGACGCGACCGAAGTCGCCAGCCTCATCGAGGCGGCGGCCGGCGTGACCGGCAGGATCGACATTCTCGTGAATCTCGCCGGCGGCATGGTCGCCCGCAAGAGCCTGGCCGAGATGGATGAGGCCTTCTTCGACCAGGTCATGACCCTGAACCTGAAGTCGGCCTTCCTGGTGACCAAGGCGGCCCTGCCGCACATCCCCGACGGCGCGGCGATCATCAACATCGCCTCGCTGGCCGGCCGCGACGGCGGCGGTCCCGGGGCCAGCGTCTATGCCGCCTCCAAGGGCGCGCTGATGACCCTTACCCGGGGCTGGGCCAAGGAGCTGGGCCCGCGCGGCATCCGCGTCAACGCCCTGTGCCCGGGCCTGATCGGCACCAGTTTCCACGACATCTTCTCCAAGCCCGAAGGCCGCGCGGCCGTGGCCGGCAGTACGCCCCTGCGCCGCGAGGGCGCGCCCGAGGAAGTGGCCGCCGCGGTGGCCTTCCTGGCCTCGCAGGACGCCTCGTTCCTGGCCGGGGTCAATCTCGACATCAACGGCGGGCTGGCCTTCTCGTAGGGCCGGTCCAGAACACGAAAAAAGCCGACAAGAACAGGAGGGAGGATCCAATGAAAATAAGAACCGCGATGCTCGCGGCCCTGGTCCTGGCGGCGGCTCCGGCCGCCGTCCTGGCTCAGCCGCCCGGTCCGGAAAAGGCGCGCGAGCCGCGCACCGACGCCGCGCCGATCAAGCCCTACAAGATCATCCTGGTGGGTGACTCCACCATGGCCCCCGGCAGCGGCTGGGCCTCGGCCTTCTGCGACTATCACGTCAAGTCGTCGCTGAACTGCCTGAACCTCGGCCGGGGCGGGCGCTCGACCCGCAGCTACCGCGCCGAGGGCTCGTGGGAGATCGCGCTGAACGAAGCGCGGGTGAAGGGCTACGCCGCCACCTACGTGCTGATCCAGTTCGCCCACAACGATCAGTCGTCCAAGGGCGAGCGCTGGACCGACATGACCACCGAGTTCCCGGCCAACCTGAAGCGGTTCGTCGAGGAGGTGAGGGCGGCCGGCGCCGAGCCGGTGCTGCTGACCCCGCTCAGCCGCCGCGAGTTCGCCGGCGGCCAGCTAAAGAACACCCTGGAGCCGTGGTCGGAGGAGGTCCGCAAGGTCGCCGCCGAGACCAAGGCCCCGCTGGTGGATCTCAACAAGGCCAGCGCTCGCGTCGTGCAGAAGCTGGGTCCCGTCGACTCCATGAAGCTGGCCATGGCCGAGCCGATCCCCGAGGAATTGGCCGCCGCCCAGGCCGGCACGACCCTGCCGCCGCGCGCGGCCGAGGAGGCGCGCCTACCCGACGTTCCGACCACGGCGACGGGGCCGCGGGGCCAGGTGGCCCGCAAGTTCGACTACACCCACGTCGGCGAGACCGGCGCGCGGGTGTTCGCCAAGCTGGTCGCCGACGATCTGGCCGCCGCCGTTCCGGCGCTGCGCAGCCAACTGGTTCCTTAAGCCGGGAAGGACGCGGAAGCGGCTTCGCGCCACGGCCCTGGCCGGGGATCGCTTCCGCGCGCCTGCGCATCGAAAATTGGTATGCAAATCGATGCGCCATAATTGGCCTAATTATTTCTAAAATTGGTCCGAGAATCCACCTTGACGCACCTGCGGTCAGGTCGCACGGTTCCGGCATAAGAAAAGAAGGGGAGGGAGCAAACATGCACGTCGCCAATACTCTGCGCGCCCAATCACGGTTCGCTGTTTTGCGGTCGGTCCTGAGCTGCGGCGTCGCCGCCTCGGCCATCGCGTTCGCTGCCGGCGCCTGCGCCCAGGAAGCGGTCGCCACCGCGCCGGCCGACCAGGAGATCACCGACAATTCGGTCGACGAGGTGGTGGTCAGCGCCGTCCGCCAGACCATGCAGAATTCCATCGCGGTCAAGCGCGACACCACGGCCATCGTCGACGCCCTGTCGGCCAACGAGATCGGCGATCTTCCCGGCCAGTCGATCGGCGAGGCGATCATGACGATAACAGGCGCCACCGCCGACCGCGGCAACTACGGCCCGACCGAAGTGTCGCTGCGGGGCCTGGGCTCGTTCCTGTCGGCCACCACCTTCAATGGCCGCGAGGCCTCGAACGGCAGCGGCGACCGCGCCGTCAATTTCGGCCAGTTCCCGTCCGAACTCTTCAACGGCATCAAGATCTACAAGTCCCAGCAGGCCGACCTGATCGAGGGCGGCGTGGCCGGCACCATCGAGATGGAGACCAAGAAGCCGCTCGACTACGGCAAGCGCCTTCTGCAGACCGAGCTGAAGGGCAACTACAACCCCTACCAGAAGCGGATCACGGGCTCCGACCCGTGGGGCTGGCGCGGCACGGCCAGCTATGTCGACCAGTACGAGCTGGGCAAGCTGGGCGAGGTCGGCGTCTCTCTCGGCGTGCAGCGCAATCAGGTTGACGACCCGGCCGAATCCTACGTCGCCTCCAACACCTGGCTGGCCTGCAACGCCAATATCAACGCCACCGGCAACTGCACCGAGGTGACCCGCGCCCAGGCCGCCGCCGGCACGCCGTTCTACCTGGCGCCCAACTCGATCACCTATCGCCAGCTGACCGCCAAGGAGAAGCGCGACGCCATCTTCGGCGCGGTGCAGTGGCAGCCCAACGACCGCTTCGACATCAATCTGGACATGGAATACTCGAAGCGGAACTACCAGGAAGACCGCCACGACCTGGGCTTCGCCGAAGGCCGCTACGCCCTGCGCAACGTGCAGTACGACGACCAGCACCGGCTGCTCTACGCCACCGGCTCCAGCACCCTGCAATCGGTCTCGACCCTGTTCCAGCGCGAGGAGGAGTATCTGGGCGGCGGCGGCGACATCGAGTTCCGGGCCACCGATCGCCTGACCCTCAGCGGCGACCTCTCCTACAGCCAGACCACGCGCACCGACCTGACCCGTTCGGTCCGCCTGCGCACCGATCCGCTGGACATCTACGGTAACCGCACGACCATCAACAACCAGCGGATCCCGTTCACCTACGACGCCCGCAACGGCTTCGCCCCGACCCTGACCGTCGATCCGCGCTTCAACCTCAACGACTGGTCGCTGTTCAGCGACGACGCCCGCCTGACCCGCGAGGAGGAAGAGAAGAAGGACCGCATCTTCGCGACCCGCTTCGACGCCCGCTACGATCTGGACGGCTTCATCGAGAAGATCGACGCCGGCCTGCGCTATTCGCGCCGCCGCTACACCACCTATGACGACCTAGTCACCATCGATCAGGCCAGCCTGGCCGTGGACCGGGCGGTGAACCTGGCCTGTCGCACGAACTTCCCGCAGTCGGACTATCTGGCCGACGCGCCCAACAACACCATCAAGAGCTGGGCGACCTTCGACACCCTCTGCCAGTTCCGCAACTATCTGGGCGCGGAAGATTCCGGCGGCAGCGGCGACACCCGCTCGGTGGCCAATGCCGACGTCACCGAGACGGTGTGGTCGGGCTACGTCATGGCCTCGTACAAGGGCGAGACGGCCGGCCTGCCGGTGCGCGGCAATTTCGGGGTGCGCGTCGTCGACACCCGCGTGGTCTCCAAGGGGCTGCGGGCCGAGCTCGACATCGTCAACAACAGCGACGGCTCGATCCGGCTGGTCGAGACCGGCCAATTCGATCCGACCCGGATCAAGGCCTCCAGCTTCCGCGTGCTGCCCAGCGTCAACGCCAATTTCGACCTGAACCCCAAGACGGTCGCGCGTCTGGCCCTCTACCGCGCCATGTCGCGGCCGGCGCCGAGCAGCCTGGCGGCGGGGCGGACCATCACCCTGCAGGACGGGACAGACTTCACCTCGGTCCAGGACGCCATCGGCGAGATCGTCGCCAGCGGCAGCCCGCGCCTGAAGCCGATCATGTCGTGGAACGCCGACGTGGCGCTGGAATACTACTACAACCGCGACACCATCCTGGCGACGACGCTGTACTACAAGCAGTTCACCGGCGGCTTCATCCCGGTGACCATCGACGAGCAGTTCGTCATCGACGGCCAGAACGTCACCGTGCCGGTCACCCAGACCCAGAACAGCGACGAGAAGAGCCACGTCTACGGCGCGGAGTTCACCCTCTCCAACCAGTTCACCTGGCTGCCCAAGCCGCTGGACGGGTTCGGCGGCAAGCTGAGCTACAACTACGCGATCACCAACTTCAAGAACCACGACATCCGGCTGGGCGACGTCATCGACGCCGAGACCGGCGACGTGACCGACGGCATGATCCCGGCCGCGGGCCTGAACGGCTATTCCAAGCACGTGCTGTCGGCCCAGCTCTATTACGAGCACGGTCCGCTGACCCTGCAAGGCATCTACCGCTACCGCTCGCGCTACTATCAGGACTTTGTCGGCGGCAACGCCCAGCTGCGCTACATCTCGGGCAGCGAGGTCTTCGACTTCACCGCCCAGTATAAGCTGAACAAGCACATCGACCTTCGCCTGCAGGGCCTGAACCTGTTCAACGAGGTGAAGATCGACTCGATGCCGGTCGCCGGCAGCACCCGCAACTACCAGTATTTCGGGCCGCAGTTCTTCGCCTCGATCCGGGCCAGGTTCTAGCGCCGGATCGGCGGCCATGGCGCAGACCAATTTGCTATTCCAATTTTAATCCGGTTGGGGCAAATCTGGCGACGCAACAACGTCTTAGAGGGGCGCCATGGCCGACCGCCGGCTGTTCGAGGAAATCGCCGACAAGATCTCCGGCATGGTGCGGGCGGGCGAGTTCCCGTCTGGCTCGCGCCTGCCGGGCGAGCGCGAGATGTCCGAACGGCTGGGGGTGAGCCGGGTCACGGTCCGTGAAGCCGAGATCGCCCTCCAGGCGCGCGGCATCCTGCGCATCCGGGCCGGCTCGGGCGTCTATGTCTGCGGTCCGGTCGCCCCCGACAGCGCCGGCGCCGAAGCCCTGCCGACCGTCAGCGCCTTCGAGCTGACCGAGGCCCGCTCGCTGTTCGAATCCGAAGCCGCCGCCCTGGCCGCGCCGATCATCTCGGACGCGGATCTGGCCAAGCTCGACGCCCTGCTGGTCGAGATGGTCGAAGCTGGCGACGACGACGCCCGCTCGACGGCGGTGGACCGCGAGTTCCACATGACCATCGCCTCGGCCTCTGGCAACCGGGTGATCATCCACACCATCAAGACCCTCTGGAAGTTCCGCATGGAAGATCCGGAGGTGCGCCGCACCCACCAGTCGATCTGCCATCACGACGGCGACGCCCGCCAGAACGAGCACGCCGCCGTGGTCGAGGCCCTGCGCCGCCGCGACGCCAAGGCCGCCCGCCAGGCCATGCGGCTGCACTTCTCGCGCCTGCTGGAAGCCATGCTCGACGCTACAGAGCAGCGCGAGCGCCAGGAGTTGGAACGCAAGACCGCCGAGAGCCGCAGCCGCTTCCTGATCAGCGCCCGGATGGGCTGAAGGCGCTTTTCTCGTCGATGTTTGACGGAAATCGCGCGGCCGTGCATCGCTCCCTTCAGAACAACTAGGGCGGAAACGGTGTCGGAGGGGCGTACGCGCGTCGTGGCTTGGATAGGGCGGGAAATCCTGCCCCATGAAGCCGACCTGCGCGCCTGGCTGAGACGGGCGTTCGCGGCCGCGGGCGACGTCGACGACATCGTGCAGGAGACTTATTGCCGCCTGGCGGGCCTCAGCGCCGTCGAGCATATCGGCGAGCCCAGGGCCTATCTCTTCCAGGCCGCCCGCAGCGTCGCCCTCGAGCAGCTTCGGCGGGCGCGGGTGGTGCGGATCGACACCGCGGCCGAGATCGACGCCCTGCACGTCGAGCTGGACGAGCCTTCGCCCGAGCGCATCGCCGGCGGCCGGCGCGAGCTGGAGCGGGTGCGGCGGCTGATCGCCGCCTTGCCCGACCGCTGTCGCCTGATCTTCGAGATGCGCAAGATCGAAGGCCTGCCCCAACGCGAGATCGCCCGCCGCATGGGGGTCAGCGAGAACGTGGTCGAGAATGAATCCGTGAGGGGGCTTCGCGCCATCCTCGCCGCCCTCGCCGAGGGTGAAACCGAGCAACCATCGACGGCCGCGAGGAGGCCGAGCACGCATGACCGAACGCGAAAGCGCCGCTGACATCGAGGCGTGCGCCGCCCGATGGGTGGTGCGCGTCGATCAAGGCGAACTCCCCGCCGGCGAAACCGCCGAGCTCGAATCCTGGCTGGCGGGCGATCCGCGCCGGCTCGGGGCCTATGTGCGCGCCCAGGCCGGCTGGACCCTGCTCGACCGCGCCCGCGTGCTGGGCGGCGAAGCGACGACGCCCGCGCCCGCCAGACCGCCTTCGCGCCGCGCCCTGCTGGCCGGCGGCGGCGTCGCCGCGGCGGCCGCCTGTATCGCGGCCCTGTTCGTCCCGCGCCTGCTGGCCGCCCGTTACGGCACCGCCGTGGGCGAGATCCGCCGCGTGCCCCTGGCCGACGGTTCGATGGCCGCCATCAACACCGACACCACGCTGGAAGTGGCGATGAAGCCGGGCAAGCGCGAAGTGCGCCTGGATCGCGGCGAGGCCTGGTTCCAGGTCGCCAAGGACGCCCAGCGGCCGTTCGTGGTCGAGAGCGGGCCGGTGCGGGTGAGGGCGGTCGGCACGGCCTTCTCCGTGCGCCGCCGCGACGGCGGCAGCGAGGTTCTGGTCACCGAGGGCGTGGTCGAGGTCTGGTCCGAAGGGACCGGCGAGGCGCCGCGCCGCGTGACCGCCGGCGAGCGCGTCTTCGCCTCCGACAGCGCCGGCGCGGCCCGCCCCGTCCCAGCCTCGCTGGAGATCACCCGCGAGCTCGCCTGGCGCGAGGGGCAGATCGTGCTCGACGGCGAGGCCTTCGGCGCGGCGGCCGAGGAATTCAATCGCTACAACGCCCGCAAGATCGTCATCGTCGATCGCGGCCTGGCCGATCAGCGACTGGTCGGGTGGTTCCGCACCAACGAGCCCGAAAGCTTCGCCCGCGCCGCCGCCGCCAGCTTCGGCGGCCGGGTGACGGTGCGCGGCGACGCCATTCTCGTCGAGGCCGGTACGCGCCTGGCGGAGTAGGGCTCCGTACGAATTTTTCGAAAAACTTCGCCGATGTCTGACGGAAACCGGTTTCCGCCGCATCGCTCTAGACAGGCGCTCCCAGAAGCGCCGTGCGAAACAAACAAAAAGGGAGGGCGCGGCATGGCTTATCCGCGACAGATCTACGGCAAGTCGGCGCTGATGCTGGCGGCGGGCGCCGCGGCGGTGCTGGTGGGGACCCAGGCTCAGGCCCAGACCCGCAAGTTCGACATTCCGGCCCAGGCCGCGGCCACTGGCATTCCTCAATTTGGCAAGCAGGCCGACCTGCAAATCCTGGCCCCGCAGGCGGCGGTCCAGGGCAAGCAGGTCAACGCCGTGCGCGGAACCTTCACCGTCTCCGAAGGCCTGTCGCGCCTGCTCTCCGGCGGCAATCTGACCGTGGTGTCCAACGACGGCCGCACGGCGGTGCTGGGCCAGAAGGCCTCGGTGCAGCTGGCCTCGACCGCCCCCGTCTCCCTCCCGCAGCAGGCCGATCCCGTCGGCGACACGATCGAAGAGCCCGCCGCCGTCGAGGAGGTGGTCGTCACCGGCTTCCGCGCCAGCCTGGGCAGCGCCCTGAACGTCAAGAAGCGGGCCAGCGGCGTGGTCGACGTCATCAAGGCCGAGGACATCGCCGACTTCCCCGACGCCAACCTCGCCGAGTCCATCCAGCGCGTGCCGGGCGTGTCGATCGCCCGCGACGCCGGCGAGGGCCGCCAGATCACCGTCCGGGGCCTGGGTCCCCAGTTCACCCGCGTGCGCATCAACGGCGTCGAGGGCCAGAGCACGGCCAGCGGCACCGACAGCTCGGGCGGCGCCAACCGCAACCGCTCGTTCGACTTCAACGTCTTCGCCTCGGAGCTCTTCAACAGCATCACCGTGCGCAAGACCGCCTCGGCCTCGACCGAGGAGGGCTCGCTCGGCGCCACCGTCGACCTGCAGACCGGCCGGCCGTTCGACTACAAGGGCGCGACCTTCGTGGTCTCGGCCCAGCAGGGCTACAACGATCTGTCGGAAAGCTGGGACCCGCGCTTCGCGGCCCTGGCTTCGGATACCTGGTTCGACGGCAAGCTCGGCGCGCTGGTCTCGGTGGCCTATACCGAGCGCAACCTGCTGGAAGAGGGCCACGGCTCGGGCGGCTGGCTGAACGGCACGGAGGTCGGCGGCTACAGCCCGGCCTCGACCTTCACCCAGGCCAGCTCGGCCAGCGTGTTCTCGCCGCGCTTCCCGCGCTACGGCCGCCTGACCCACGACCAGAAGCGCCTGGGCCTGACCGGCTCGCTGCAGTTCAGGCCCGACGAGAAGACCTTGATTTCGGCCGACTTCCTCTATTCGGACTTCAAGGCCACCCGCACCGAGAACTGGCTGGAGGCCCTGTCCTTCGCCCGCAACGCCGCCCAGGGCGGCCGGCCCGAGATCATCGTCCGTGACGGCGTGGTCAATGCCAAGGGCGACATGGCCTACGGCCTGTTCGACGACGTCGACGTCGAGAGCGAGACCCGCTTCGACAGGCTCGAGACCAAGTACACCCAGGCCACCTTCACCGCCGAGCACCACTTCACCGACCGCTTCAAGGTGACGGGGCTGGTCGGCTTCTCGAAGTCGGACTTCGACAACCCGATCCAGACCACGGTGATCCTCAACCGCGAGAACGCCGACGGCTTCTCCTACGACTACCGGAACAACGCCAACCTGCCGGCGATGAACTTCGGTTTCGACGTCACCGATCCGCTGGCCTACAATTTCGGCGCGGCGCGTTCGGAGATCCGCCTGCGGCCGCAGGGCGTGACCAACACCATCCAGACCGCCCAGCTCGACGGCGACTATGAGCTGAACGACACCTTCCGCCTGAAGGCCGGCGTGAACCTCAAGAAGTACGAGTTCGACTCCTGGGCCCTGGCGCGGGTCAACGAGTCCGTCGTGCCGACGCTGCCGGCCGGCGTCACCCTGGCGACCCTGACCAAGCTGGTCAGCGGCTTTGGCAAGAACCTCGGCGGTTCGGGCTATCCCACCAGCTGGGCCGCCCCCGACCTCGACGCCTTTGCCAAGCTGTTCAACATCTACAGCGGCACGGGCCTGTTCGAACTGTCCGGGGCCAGCAACTCGGCCGCTCGCGGCAACATCCGCAGCGTCACCGAAAAGGACAGCGCCGCCTACGTCCAGCTGGACTTCAACAGCGACCGGTTCGCCTGGCCGATCCGCGGCGATGTCGGGGTGCGCTACGTCAAGACCGACCAGAGCTCGACCGGCTATCAGCTGGTGTCCGGCGCGGCCCAGCAGGCCACCGTCAAGCGCGACTACGAGGACGTTCTGCCGGCCCTGAACCTGACCGCCGAGGTCACGGCCGACTTCCTGCTGCGCTTCGGCGCAGCCAAGGTCATGACCCGTCCCAACCTCGGCAGCCTGACGCCGGGCGGCAGCCTCAGCGTCGTCGGGGTGTTCAGCGTCAGCTCGGGCAACCCCAACCTCGACCCGATCCGGGCCACCACCTACGACCTGTCGGCCGAGTGGTACTTCGCCAAAGACGCCCTGCTGTCGGTCGGCCTGTTCTACAAGGACATCGACAGCTACATCCAGACGCAGCGGATCTCGCAGACCTTCGCCGCCTCCGGCTTCCCGGTCAGCCTGCTCGACGGCCTGACCGGCGTCTCGGCCAACGACACCTTCCTGTTCAGCCAGCCGGTCAACACCAAGGGCGGGCCGCTGAAGGGGATCGAGATCAGCTACCAGCAGCCCTTCAGCTTCCTGCCGGGGCCGCTTAGCCACACCGGGGCGATCTTCAACGTCACGATCGTCGACTCCAAGATCGACTACATCTCGTCGCGCTCGACCACCGGCTTCGTGCAGAACGACCTGGTCGGCCTGTCGAAGAACGCCTTCAACGCCACGCTCTACTACGAGGACGACAAGTTCAGCGCCCGCGTCTCCGGCGCCTACCGCGACAAGTACCTGACCGCCGTGCCCAGCGGCACGTCGACCAACGACATCGACGGGGTGCGTGACACCTTCACCGTCGACGCCTCGGCCTCCTACGCGATCAACAAGCGCCTGAAGGTCACCTTCGAGGGGCTGAACCTGACTGACGAATTCAACGACCAGTACACCGACAGCCAGCGCGACAGCGTCTACGTCTATTCCCACACCGGCCGGCAGTACAATTTCGGCTTCCGGTATTCGTTCTAGGCTTCCTCCTCCCAGGGGAATGTTGGGCGTCGGCCGATCCTCCAGGGCCGGCGCCCATCTTTTTGTTTTCGAGGCTTCGATGACGATCGTTTCGCGCCGGGCCGTCGCGGCCGGCCTGTTGTTGATCCCGGGCGTGGCCGTCGCCGCGTCGCGCTATGACGCCGTGCTGAAGCGGTCGGATGATACGCGCCGCTTCTCCGCGCCAACCTTTGAGCGCCTTTCGGCCGCCGTCGCCGCCGCGCCCAAGGACGGCAAGCGGCCGTTCCGTATCCTGGTGACGCGCGGGGTCTGGGACGAGCAGGTCGTGATCGACAGGCCCTTCATCCACCTGGTCGGCGAGGACCGCCAGGCCAGCGTCATCAGCCACCTGGCCGCCTCGGGCCTGATCGCGCCGGACGGCAAGCGCTGGGGCACGTTCCGCACCCCGACCCTGTTCGTTCGCGCGCCCGACTTCGCCGCCCGCAACCTGACCATCCAGAACGCCTTCGACGGCCTGGCCCAGATGAGCAAGCCGGGTGGCCTGCACTCGCACGACGGCGGCGGCCCGCAGGCCGTGGCCCTGATGCTCGACAAGGGATCGGACCGCGCGCGCATCACCGAGGTCGACATCCTCAGCTACCAGGACACCCTGTTCCCGGACGCCGGACGCAGCCTGTTCGAGCGGTGCCTGATCGCGGGCAGCTACGACTTCATCTTCGGGGCGGGCAGGGCGTTCTTCCGCGATTGCGAGATCCGCTCGCTGCCGCGCCCGGTCAATCCGGTCGACGGCTATGTCGTCGCCCCCAGCACGCCGATCGACCAGCCGTTCGGCTTCGTGTTCAAGGACTGCAAGCTGACCAAGGCGCCCGGCACGGCGCGCCATTCGGTCTATCTGGGCCGGCCCTGGCGGCCGTCCGGCGTGTTTCCCGACGGCCGCTACGGCGATCCGAAATATGTCGCGGCCGCCGCCTTCATCGATTGCTGGATGGACGACCACGTCGCGCCCGAGGGCTGGACCGAGATGTGGTACACCGGCAAGGACGGCAACCCACGCACCATGCTGCAGCCCGAAAGCGTTCGCTTCTCGCAGTTCGGATCCGGCGGCCCCGGCGCGGCGGCGTTCCGGCGTGGCCGCGCGCTGACGGCGGCCGAGGCCCGAGGGATGAGCCAGCGAGCGGTGCTCGCCGGCTGGAACCTCCGCTAGAGGCCGCGCGCCTTCAGGATGGCGTCCAGGCGCGGGAACACCCGGCGGGCGTTGCCCTCGAAGATCGCGTGACGGTCGGCGTCCGGGATGTCCAGCGCGTCGACATAGCGCTTGGTGTCGTCGAAATAGAAGCCGGTCGTCGGGTCGATGCCGCGCACCGCGCCGACCATTTCCGAGCCGAACAGGATGTTCTTGCTCTCGATCACCTCGGCCAGCAGGTTCACGCCGGGCTGGTGATAGACGCAGGTGTCGAAGAACACGTTGTTCATCAGGTGCTTGTCCAGGCCGGGCTTCTTCAGCATGTCGGCCAGGCCCCGATAGCGCCCCCAGTGATAGGGAACCGCGCCGCCGCCGTGCGGGATGATGAACTTCAGGGTCGGGAAGTCGGCGAACAGGTCGCCCTCGATCAGCTGCATGAAGGCGATGGTGTCGGCGGCGATATAGAAGGCGCCGGTGGCGTGAAGGGCGTGGTTGCACGAGCCCGACACGTGGATCATGGCCGGCACGTCCAGCTCGCACATCTTCTCGTAGAAGGGATACCAGTAGCGGTCGGTCAGCGGTGGATGGGCGAAGTGGCCGCCGCCGGGATCGGGGTTCAGGTTGCAGCCGATGAAGCCAAGCTCGTTGACGCAGCGCTCCAGCTCGGCGATCGAGCCCGAAAGATCGGCGGCCGGCGACTGGGGCAGCATGCAGACGCCCGCGAAGGTCTCCGGATAGAGGTCGACCACCCGCTTGATCAGGTCGTTGCAGCGCTGCGCCCAGGCCCGGCTGACGGCCTCGTCGCCGACATGGTGGGCCATGGTCGAGGCGCGGGGGCTGAAGATGGTCATGTCGGCGCCGCGCTCGCGCAGCAGCTTCAGCTGGGCGCCCTCGATCGACTGGCGGATCAGGTCGTCGGAGATCTCGGGATAGGGCGGCGGGGCGGTCTTGCCCTCGAAGGCCTTCACCTGGGCTTCGCGCCAGGCGTTGTGCGGCTCCGGCGCGGTCGTGTAGTGGCCGTGGCAGTCGATGATCAGGCTCATGCGTTTCCTTGCCGGACTAGGCGTCTTCGGCCGGAAAATGCCCGCCCCGCCGACGCCTGTCGTATCGGATCGTCGGAACGGCTATGCCGCCCGGTTATAGGCCAGGCGGCCAACCCTCAGATCTTCACCGGCTCCATCTTGGGCGCCAGCAGGTGCACGACCAGCAGAGCCACCAGATAGGCGCTGCCGGCGACGATGAAGATCGGGGTGTAGGTCCCGATCGTCTCGAGGACCTGGCCGATATATTTGGAGAACACCATGCCGCCGAGGGCGCCGAGCATGCCGCCGATGCCGACG
>NZ_JADWOX010000013.1 GCF_016135805.1 Caulobacter hibisci | reverse complement strand
GGTCGGCATCGGCGGCATGCTCGGCGCCCTGGGCGGCATGGTGTTCTCCAAGTACATCGGCCAGGTCCTCGAGACGATCGGGACCTACACCCCGATCTTCATCGTCGCCGGCAGCGCCTATCTCGTCGCCCTGCTGGTCGTGCACCTGCTCGCCCCGAAGATGGAGCCCGTGAAGATCTGATCTTCGCAACCTGACTGAAATCGAGCCCCCGGACGCAACCGCGCCGGGGGCTTTTTTATGGGGATTTTGAGCTTCGGCGCCGTGACCTCGCCGTGATCGCGGCCTAAGCTGGAAGCCATGACAACGTTGTCTCCCGCGCTCGACAAGACCGCCACCGCCCCGCTCAATGTCGCCCTCGTCGGCTACGGCTATGTCGGCAAGACCTTTCACGCCCCGCTGATCACCACGACGCCGGGCCTGGTGTTGCACACCGTGGTTTCCAGCGACCCGGCCAAGGTGGTGGCCGACCATCCCGAGGCCAAGGTCGTGGCCGAGCTCGACGAGGCCCTGGCGGATCCGCAGATCGACCTCGTCGTCATCGCCACCCCCAACGACCTGCACGCCCCGCAGGGCCAGGCCGCCCTGGCCGCCGGCAAGCACCTGGTGGTCGACAAGCCGTTCGCCGTCACGCTGGACGAGGCTCGCGCCCTGGTCGCCTCGGCCGAGACCCATGATCGTCTGCTGTCGGTATTTCACAACCGCCGCTGGGACGCCGACTTTCTGACCTTGAAGGGCCTGATCGCCGATGGCGCCTTGGGCGAGGTCGTGCAGTACGAAAGCCATTTCGACCGCTTCCGCCCGGTGGTCCGCGACCGCTGGCGCGAGCGGGCCGGCCCAGGAGCTGGCGCCTGGTTCGACCTTGGCCCGCACCTGCTGGACCAGGCCCTGCAGCTGTTTGGCCAGCCCCTGGCGGTCTCCGCCGACATCGGCGTCCAGCGCGAGGGCGCGGGGGCCGACGACTATTTCCACGTCGTGCTGCGCTATGACGCCCTGCGGGTGATCCTGCACGGCAGCCTGCTGACCGCGGCCGCGGACCTGCGCCTGGCCGTGCACGGGACCCAGGGCAGCTTCGTCAAGCAGGGCCTCGACGCCCAGGAGGACGCCCTGAAGCGCGGCCTCACCCCGGCCGACGAGGGCTTCGGCGTCGATCCTCGCCCCGGAACCCTGACCCGCGCCGACGGCGACGTGCTGACCAGCGCGACGGTGGCCGGCGCGCGCGGCGACTACGCGGCCTATTATGCCGGGATCCGCGACGCCATCCTGACCGGCGCGGCCAATCCCGTACCGGCCCGCGAGGCGCTGCTGGTCATGGAGCTGCTGGACCTGGCCGCCCGCTCGGCCGCCGAGCGCCGCGAACTGCCGGTCGAGGCCGCCTGATGAGCCATCAGGACGACATCGCCCGCATCGCCGCCCAGGAGGCAGCGCTGGTGTTCGAACGCTTCGACCTCGACACCGCCTGGGCCCTGGGGGCTGGCCTGCGCGACGCGGCCCTGGCCCGCAAGGCGCCGCTGGCGATCGACGTGTCGCTGCGGGACCGGGCGCTGTTCCACGCCGCCCTGCCCGGCTCGACCGGTGAGAACGCCGACTGGCTGCGCCGCAAACGCAACACCGTGTTGCACTTCTCCAAGAGCTCCTACGGCGTGGGCCTGGCCCTGGCGGCCAAGGGCGAGACCCTGGAAGCCAAGCACGGCCTGCCGACCCGCGACTACGCCAGCCACGGCGGCGGCTTTCCGCTGCTGGTGCGAGGCCTCGGCTGCATCGGCGCGGTGACCGTCTCGGGCCTGCCTCAGCGCCAGGACCACGTGCTGGTCGTCGAGGCCCTGGCGCTGATGCTGGGCAAGGAGCTGGACGATCTGGCGTTGGGCTGACAGCCCATAAAAGGAAGTCATCGCCGCTTCATGCGGGCGACCCAAGCTGAGCCAGCCATCTCCTGACACGCCGCTTGGGTCGCCCGGACAAGCCGGGCGATGACTTCTGATAGATATGACCTCGGCGGCGCACGCTCTTTCCACCGCCACCCACTTTTCCCGCAACGCCTAGCCTCCCTTCCCTGCCGCCCCTAGAAACGGAGTCGCCGTTTTCGTGGGGACCTCGACATGCGCCGCCGCACCTTCTTCGCCGCCTTGCCGGCCGCCGCCTTCGCCGGCCAGGCCTATGCGCAGTCGCAGATCCTCCCTGGCGCCAATCCGAACCTGAAACGGCCCGACGTGCATGGCGGCGACCGCGTCGCCGGGGCCAATTTCGCTTCGCGCTCGGCGGCCTGGGGCATCCATGGCGCGGCGGCGACGGCCCATCCGCTGGCCACCCAGGCGGCGATCGCGGTGCTCAAGAAGGGCGGCTCGGCGGCCGACGCGGCCATCGCCGCCAACGCCATGCTCGGCCTGTGCGAGCCGATTGCCTGCGGCATCGGCGGCGATTGCTATGTGCTGCTCTGGGACCCGAAGACCCGCAAGGTGGTGGGCCTCAACGGCTCGGGCCGCTCGCCCAAGGGGCTGTCGCTGGAGACGGTGCGCAGCCGCGCCAAGGACGGCAAGATTCCCAGCTGGGGCGCGGTCAGCGTCAGCGTGCCCGGCGCCGTCGACGCCTGGCGGGCGCTGCACGAGCGCTATGGCAAGCTGAAGTGGGCCGAGCTGTTCGAGCCGGCCATCGCCACGGCCGAGGAAGGCCACCCGGTCACCCAGAACGTCGCCTATTACCTGGCCGGCAGCCATCGCCGCTTCACCAATCCCGCCTCGGGCATCGAGGAGGTCGAGAACTTCAAGAAAGTCTGGGCGCCGACCGGCAAGACCCCTGTCGAAGGCGAGATCTTCAAGAACCCGGCCCTGGCCCGAACCTATCGCCTGATCGCCCAGGGCGGCGGCCGGGCCTTCTACGAAGGCGAGATCGCCACGACGATCGAGGCCTATTTCAAGCGCATCGGCGGCTGGATGACCAAGGCCGACCTCGCCGCCAACCGCGCCGTCTGGACCAGCGTCCACACCACCGGCTATCGCGGCGTCGATGTCCATGCCCTGGCCGACAATACCCAGGGGCTGGCCACCCTGCAGATGCTGAGCATCCTCGAGCAGTTCGACGTGGCCGGCATGGGCTTCCAGTCGGCCCAGGCGATCCACCACGCCGTCGAGGCCAAGCGCCTGGCCTATGAGGATCGCGCGCGCTTCTACGCCGACCAGGACTTCTACAAGTCGCCGATCGACTGGCTGATCTCCAAGGACTACGCCAAGGAGCGCGCCAAGCTGATCCGTCCGGACAAGATCTGGACGCCGTCGTTTGCAGGGACCGCGCCGAGCAAGGGCGACACCACCTATTTCACCACCGCCGACAAGGACGGGATGATGGTGTCGATCATCCAGTCGAACTATCGCGGCATGGGGTCTGGCCTGTCGCCCGACGGCCTGGGCTTCATGTTCCAGGACCGGGGCGAGTTGTTCGCCCTGACCGACGGCCATCCCAACATCTACGCCCCCGGCAAGCGGCCCTTCCAGACGATCATCCCGGGCTTTGCGACCCGAAAGGGCGAGCCGTGGCTGAGCTTCGGGGTCATGGGCGGCGACATGCAGCCCCAAGGGCAGACCCAGATCATCAGCAACATGGTCGACTTCGGCCTGGGCGTGCAGGAGGCCGGCGACGCCCCGCGCTGGCACCACGGCGGCTCGCCCGAGCCGACGGGGATCGCGGCCGAGGACGTCACGGCGCTCGACCTGGAGAGCGGCGTGCCGCTTGAGACCCGCAAGGCGCTCGAAGCCATCGGCTGGAAACTGAAGACCGACGCCGGCGGCTATGGCGGCTACCAGGCCATCGAGCGCTGGCCGGGGCGTTATGCGGCGGCGACGGAGATGCGCAAGGACGGGGTGGCGCTGGGGTATTGATGCTCCTTCTCCCCTTGCGGGAGAAGGTGTCATCCAAAGGATGACGGATGAGGGGTCGCGCGGACGGTTCTGAGAGACCCCTCACCCGACCTCCCGCCGGGAGGCCACCCTCTCCCGCAAGGGGAGAGGGAAGTTTAAGCGCCACAGCAATTAAGACCCGAATCCGGCAGAAACAGAACCATTCCGCGACAGACGGAACCGCGTTCGACACCTCCCGTTACTTATCCCGACAAGGATAGCTGAGGAGGATCCAAATGCCTGCCTTGAATCTCGATGGTCCTGAACCCGCGATCGCCGTCAACAGCGATGGTTCGGCCCTGTTTCCGCAAGCGCCCGTCTATGCGCGCACCTCGACCCGCTCGAAGAAGTCTTCCAGCAACCTGCCGCTGCTGATCGGCGTGCCGGTTCTGGCCGTCGCCATCGGCGGACTGGCCTGGGGCTTGATGAGCCAGCCGGCCCAGACTCCGGAAAGCGGCGAGAGCCTGAAGGTCGCCGAGGCCGCGCCGGTCACGACGCCCGCCCCGGCGCCGACCCCGGCCGTCATGCCCGAACCGGCCGCCGCCACGCCGGCCCCGGCGCCGGTCGCCCGCACGGAAGTCGCCCGCGCCGAGCCGCGTCCGGCCGCCCGCCGCGCCGCCGCTCGTCCGGCGCCCAGCGCGCCCTCGGCTGAAGAGGCCTCGACCAATGTGAGCGCCACGGTTCCTGCCCCCGCGCCCGCGCCGGCCGCTCCGGTGGCGATCGTCGCCGAACCGGCCCCGCTGGCCATCCCCGCGCCGGCGGCTCCCGCCGCGCCGGTTGCCCCCGCGACGCCGGACACGCCCCAGTAAGGGCTTGGCCAGTAACGGCCTAGAATGACGAAGGGCGGCTCCATCGCTGGAGCCGCCCTTTTTCTTTGGGTCCAGCCGAGGCTAGCTCACCACCACTTGTCGGCCTTGGCCGTGAAGCCGGCGGCCTTTTCGATGGCGCCGGCCACCGAGAACACCGTGCCTTCGTCCAGCGGCTTGCCGATGATCTGCAGACCCAGCGGCAGGCCGTTGGCGTCGAGGCCGGCCGGCAGGGACAGACCCGGCAGGCCCGCCAGGTTGGTGGTCACCGTGAAGACGTCGTTCAGGTACATGGCGATCGGATCGTTGCTGTTTTCACCCAGGCCGAACGCCGCCGAGGGCGCGGTCGGGGTGAGGATGGCGTCGACCTTGGTCCAGGCGTTGTCGAAGTCCTCGGCGATGCGACGGCGCACCTTCAGGGCCTTCAGGTAGTAGGCGTCGTAATAGCCGGCCGAGAGCACGTAGGTGCCGATCAGGATGCGGCGCTTGACCTCGTCGCCGAAGCCCGAGGCGCGGGTGTTCTCATAGATCTCGGTCAGGTTGGCGCCGTCCTCGCGCAGGCCAAAGCGCATGCCGTCGTAGCGGGCCAGATTCGACGAGGCTTCGGCCGGCGCCACGATGTAGTAGGCCGGCAGGGCGTACTTGGTGTGCGGCAGGCTGATCTCGACGATCTCGCAGCCGGCCTCCTTCAGCCAGGCGACGCCGTCGTCCCACAGCTTCTGGATCTCGGCCGGCATGCCGTCGACGCGGTATTCCTTCGGCACGCCGATCCGCAGGCCCTTGACCGACTTGCCGACGAACTGGGTGAAGTCAGGAACGGCGATGTCGAGGCTGGTGGAGTCCTTGGGATCGTGGCCCGACATCGAGTTCAGCAGCAGGGCCGCGTCCTCGACGGTCTTGGCGATCGGGCCGGCCTGGTCCAGCGAGCTGGCGAAGGCGACGACGCCCCAGCGCGAGCAGCGGCCGTAGGTCGGCTTGATGCCGACGGTGCCGGTGAAGGCGGCCGGCTGGCGGATCGAGCCGCCGGTGTCGGTGGCGGTGGCGCCCAGGCAGAGATCAGCGGCGACCGCCGCGGCGCTGCCGCCCGAGCTGCCGCCCGGGGTCAGGGCCTTGTTGCTGTTCTTGCCGCGCCAGGGATTGGTGACCGGGCCGAAATAGGAGGTCTCGTTCGACGAGCCCATGGCGAACTGGTCGAGGTTCAGCTTGCCCAGCATCACCGCGCCGTCGCGCCACAGGTTCGACGTCACCGTCGACTCGTAGCCCGGGACGAAGTTTTCCAGGATCTTCGAGCAGGCCGTGGTGCGCACGCCCTTGGTGCAGAACAGGTCCTTGACACCCAGTGGCGCGCCGTCAAGCACGCCGGCCTCGCCCTTGGCGCGGCGCGCGTCCGAAGCGGCGGCCATCTCCAGCGCCTTTTCCGGCGTCTCGAGAATGTAGGCGTTGAGGCCGCGAGCGGCTTCGACGGCGTCGATATGGGCCTGGGTCAGTTCGACCGAGGTGAAGTCCTTGGCGGCCAGGCCGTCTAGGGCGCCCTTCAAGGTGAGTTTGGTGAGCGCGCTCATTATTCGACCACCTTGGGCACGACGAAGAAGTTGCCGACGGTCTTGGGCGCGTTGCCGGTGACCACTTCGGGCTCGCCGCCCATGGTGACGACGTCCTCACGCAGCGGCAGGCCGGCGGCCACGACGCTGGTCAGCGGCTCGACGCCGTCGGTGTCGACCTCGGCCAGCTGCTCGATCCAGGTCATGATCCCGTTGAGCTCGCTGGCCAGGGCCTCGATGCGCTCTTCGGGTTCGGCGATGCGGGCGAGCCGGGCGACCTTGCGGACGGTCGCGGCGTCGATGGCCATGGGGCCTTCTCCAAACAGTAGTGTTGGTCGTCGGAAATTTCCGACTTTCGAGGGGTGGGTTACCCGCCTAGCCTCGTCTTTGACAAGCCCGCCCTCCCCTTCGCTAGGCCTTTTCGCACAGCGGCGGCAAGATCGGCGGCCAGAACGCGCCGGAACCGCCATGACCATCGCTTCCTTCGCTCCCGAGCACGCCCAAGCGGTGGGCGCGCTGATCGTCTCGATCCAGCGCGAGGAGTTCGGCCTGCCAATCACCCTGGCGGACCAGCCGGACCTCGCCGACATTCCCGGCTTCTACCAGGCCTACGGCGGCTTCTGGGTGGCGGAGGAAGACGGCGCGGTCGTCGGCAGCATCGGCCTGAGGCGGTTCGCCCCGAAGGACGGCGCGCTGCGCAAGATGTTCGTGGACAAGGCTTTCCGGGGTCGCGACCTCGGCGTGGCGGCAGGCTTAGTGGAGACGTTGCTGGCCTTCGCCCGCACCGAGGGGTTCGAACGGATCTGGCTGGGCACCACCACCGCCTTCCAGGCGGCCCATCGCTTCTATGACAAGCAGGGCTTCACCCGCGTCACGGCCGACGACCTGCCGCCCGGCTTCCCGCGCATGGCCCTGGACACCATCTTCTATCGGCTGGACCTCGCTTCGGAGCCCACGAAAGCGTAGAAGCCGCCCATGCCCGTTCTCGACATCGAACAATTCACCGCCGCCATCCCCGACTACAAGCCGATCATCGGCCTGGATCCGGGCGAAAAGACCATCGGCGTGGCCGTGTCGGACGTCACCCTGACGGTCGCCAGCCCGCTGACCGTGATCCACAAGGCCAAGTTCACCCAGGACGCCGAGGCGCTGTTCGACATCATCGACTACCGCAAGGTGGCCGGGATCGTCATCGGCCTGCCGGTCAACATGGACGGCACCGAAGGGGTGCGCTGCCAGTCCAACCGGGCGCTCGCCCGCAACCTGCTGCGCCTGCGCCCCGACCTGACCATCACCTTCTGGGACGAGCGCCTGTCGACGGCGGCGGTGACCCGCGTGCTGATCGACGAGCACGACGTCAACCGCAAGCGCCGCGGCGAGGTCGTCGACAAGATGGCCGCCGGCTGGATCCTGCAGGGCGCGCTGGAACGGATGCGGGGGATCCGGGGGGAAGTCTAACTTTCCCTTCTCCCCCTGCGGGAGAAGGTGTCGGCGCAGCCGACGGATGAGGGGTCTCTCAGAATTCCAACGCCCCGCCCGGCCTGACCGCTTCCGAGCGGACAGCGCCTTCAACCCCTCACCCGACCTCGCGCAGCGAGGCCACCCTCTCCCGCAAGGGGAGAGGGACCAGACTGTCCTTCCCTTCCCCGCCAAAGCCGCCTATGACGCGGGCTCATGACGGCTTCAGCCCATGACCCGAGCGCGGCGATCGAAACGATCCGCAAGCGCCTCTTTTCGTTCCCCAAGCGGCACTTCCTTTCGGCGGGCGATCTCAACGCCCCCCAGGCGGCCGACCTGCTGGATCTGGCCGACGCCTTCGTGGCGTTGAGCCGGCAGACGTCCAAGTCCCTCGACATCCTCAAGGGGCGGACGCTGATGAACCTGTTCTTCGAGAACAGCACCCGCACCCAGAGCTCGTTCGAGCTGGCCGGCAAGCGGCTGGGCGCCGACGTCGTCAACATGAATCCCAAGACCTCGTCGGTGGCCAAGGGCGAGACCCTGATCGACACGGCGGTCACGCTGAACGCCATGCGGCCCGACCTGCTGGTCGTGCGCCACGCCTCGTCGGGTGCGGCGTCCCTGCTCAGCCAGAAGGTCAGCGGCAGCGTCGTCAACGCCGGCGACGGCCAGCACGAGCACCCGACCCAGGCCCTGTTGGACGCCCTGTCGATCCGCCGCGCCTTCGGCCGGGTCTCGGGCCTGACCGTGGCCATCTGCGGCGACGTGCTGCACAGCCGCGTGGCGCGCTCCAACGTCGCCCTGCTGCAGATCCTGGGCGCCAGCGTGCGCCTGGTCGGCCCGCCCACCCTGATGCCGGCCCAGGCCGAGCGCTGGGGCGTGACCGTGCACCACGACATGAAGTCGGGCCTGGCCGGCGTCGACGTGGTGATGATGCTGCGCCTGCAGCTGGAGCGGATGCAGGGCGGCTTCGTGCCCTCGACCCGCGAATACTTCCGCTTCTACGGCCTGGACCGCGAGAAGCTGGCCCGCGCCGCGCCGGGGGCCAAGGTCATGCACCCGGGGCCGATGAACCGGGGCGTGGAGATCGACAGCGACGTCGCCGACGACCCCGCCGTCAGCCTGATCCAGGACCAGGTCGAGATGGGCGTCGCCGCCCGGATGGCCGTGCTCGCCTCCCTCGCCCACCGCTTCGAGGAGGAAGGCCGATGACCGCCGCCCAGCCGCTCGCCTTCGTCAACGCCCGCCTCGTCGATCCCGAAAGCGGCTATGACGGCCCCGGCGGGGTCATCGTCTCCGAAGGCGTCATCGCCGACGTGGCCAAGGGCCGCGAGTTCGGCAAGCTGACCAAGGGCGTCCGCGTCGTCGACTGCGGCGGAGCCATGCTGGCGCCGGGGCTGATCGACCTGCGGGTCAAGACCGGCGAGCCGGGGGCCGAGACCAAGGAAACCCTGGCCAGCGCCGCCCGCGCCGCCGCCGCCGGCGGCGTCACCAGCTTCGTCGTCCAGCCCGACACCGACCCGGCGGTCGATGATCCCAGCACGGTCGACTTCCTGCTCCGCCGGGCGCGCGACATCGACAGCGCCCGCATCCTCTGCGCCGGGGCGGCCACCAAGGGCCTCAGGGGCGAGGAGATGGCCGAGATCGGCCTGATGCGCGAGGCCGGCTGCGTCTATGTCACCGACGCCGACCGGCCGATCGCCGACAGCAAGGTCATGCAGCGCCTGCTGACCTATGCGAAGGGCTTCGACACCATCCTGGCCCACCGCCCGCTCGACCCGTGGCTGGCCAAGGGCGGCGCGGCGCACGGCGGCGAGTTCGCCGCCCGCATGGGCCTGCCGTCGATCTCGCCGATGGCCGAGCGGATCATGCTGGAGCGCGACGTCGCCCTGCTGGAGGCCACCGGCGGCCGCCTGCTGGTCGACCAGGTCACCAGCGCCCAGGCGCTGGAGACGCTCGGTCGCGCCAAGGCCAGGGGCCTGCGCATCCACGCCAGCGTGTCGATCAACCACCTGTGCTTCAACGAGCTGGACATCGGCGACTACCGCACCTTCGCCAAGCTGACCCCGCCCCTGCGCGGCGAGGACGACCGCCAGGCCCTGATCGAGGCCCTGGCCGACGGCCTGATCGACGTCGTCGTCAGCGCCCACGCCCCGGCTCCCGCCGAAGACAAGCGCCTGCCGTTCGACCAGGCCGCGCCTGGCGCCGTGGGCCTGGAAACGCTGCTGCCGGCGCTGCTGGGCCTCTATCACGACGAGCGCCTGCCGCTGATCGACCTGATCCGCGCGGTGACCCTGTCGCCGGCCAGCTTGCTGGGCCTGCAGACCGGCCGCATCGCGCCGGGGGCTCCGGCCGACCTGGTGCTGTGCGATCTCGACGCCCCGATCATCGTCGACGCCGCCAAGCTGCTGTCCAAGTCGAAGAACTCGCCGTTCGACGGCCGCCGCTTGCAAGGCCAGGTGCTGATGACGGTGGTGGATGGCCGCGTAGTGCACCGCGCGGAGGGCTGAGCCCCTCCGGCGGTTGATCTATCGCGATTGACAGCACGCCCAGGCTGCAATTTCATCGCCTTCAAACAGGAGGCGATTATGGACGATCGACGGGCGTTCTTGCGGACCTGGCTGATCTTCACGCTGGCCGGCCCGACCGTCCACATGACGCTGTGGTGCGCCTTCTATCTGGCGGTCGTCTCTACCTGGCGCGACGTCGCGCCGCCGGGCTACGGCTGGACCAGCCTGACGGCCCAATCGCCCGCACTGGTGTTGGCCTGGCTCTGGCAAGCCGGCCCGGCCAGCCTGACCGGCCTCGTCGCCGCCGGGATGGCGCCGCGCCTTTCGCGCCTGCCATGGCTGGTCGCGAGCGCCCTCGTCGGCGGCGGCTTCAGCGCGGTGTTCGCGCTGCTGGCCATGAGGTTCGACGGCATTGCGCAAGCGGCTCTGCTGGGGGCGCTGAGCGCGGCCATCGTGGGCAGCATCGCGCTTTGCGCCGTTCCGCGCGCGGCCCGGCCGGCTTGAGCCCGGATGGAGCCGGTGTCGCCATGACCGCGCAAGCGGAGATGTCGGCAGGAAGCGCGAAACGGCCCCTGGCCCATGCCCTGCTCTGGTTCCCCCTCGGCTGGGCGCTGACCGCGTTCGTGCTGCTGTGGGTCTGCACATGGGCCTACACGATCCGGACCGAGCGCATGCTGATCCGGATGGCGGACGTAGGCTACGTGATCTGGACATCGCCCTTCGGCCTGCTCAGCTTCCCCTGGGCGGCGCCGCCGCTTTTCCTGGCCGCCCTTCCCCTGGGGCTGGTGTCGTGGCGGGTAAGCGAGGCGCGCGGCGCCCTTCTCTACCTCCTGGCCGTGACGGCCGCCGGCGCCGCGACGGGCAGCCTCGCCTTCGCCGTCGACTGGCTGGCGCCGGACGAACCCCGCCCTCTGGCCGCCGGCCTGTTCGCCGGGATCGGCGGCGTCGCCGCCCTGATCTGCGCGATACGAACCCGCTGGCCGCCGCAGCGCCGCGACGCGCCGATCGCCGTCTAGCCTCACGCCCGCTTCGCCGGGAGCCAGAAGCGCTGTAAGAGGCGCAGAACGGGCTTGCCTCTCTCGGCAAGCTTGGCCATGGTTCGCTCGCGCAAAGGTAGCATTCTTGGAAAGCCTCGCCCCCGCCGTCTATCTGACCCTCGCGATCGCCGTGATCGGGGGCTACCTGCTGGGCTCGATCCCGTTCGGCATGATCGCCACCCGCCTGGGCGGCGCCGGCGACATCCGCAAGATCGGCTCGGGCAACATCGGCGCGACCAACGTGCTGCGCTCGGGCCGCAAGGACCTGGCGGCCATCACCCTGCTGGGCGACGGCGGCAAGGGCGCGGTCGCCGTGGGCCTGGCCCACTGGCTGAGCCACGGCAATCCGGCCGTCGTCGCCCTGGCCGGCGGCGCGGCCTTCGCCGGCCACATCTTCCCCGTCTGGCTGAAGTTCAACGGCGGCAAGGGCGTGGCCACCTTCTACGGCGTGCTGCTGGCCGCCGCCTGGCCCGTGGGCCTGCTGGCCGCGGCGACCTGGCTGGCCATGGCCGCCCTGTTCCGCATCAGCTCGCTGGCCGCCCTGACCGCCGCCGCCCTGGCCGCGCCCTTCGCCCTGGCCACCGACCGCCCCTATCCAATCCTGGCCCTGTGCCTGTTCATGGCCGTGCTGATCTACATCCGCCACAAGGACAACATCCGCCGGCTGCTCAAGGGCGAGGAGCCCCGGATCGGCAAGAAGAAGACGGCCGAGACGCCGCCTCCGGAAGCCTGATGACGCGGGGCCTCTCGGACAAGGAACGCCTGGCCTGGCTTCGCCTGGCGCGCACCGAGACGGTCGGCCCCGTCGCCTTCGACCACCTTCTTCAGCGCTTCGGCTCGCCCGAGCGGGCGCTGATCGCCCTGCCCGACCTAGCCCGTCGGGCGGGCCGCGCGGCCCCGCTGCGGCCGCCGCCGGAAGACGAGATCCTGCGCGAACTGGACGATGGCGACCGGCTCGGCGCTCGCCTGATCTGCGCCTGCGAGCCTGATTTCCCGCACCGCCTGGCCAGCCTGGATCCGCCGCCGCCGGTGATCTGGGCGCTGGGCCACTACGAACTCCTGCCCCAGCCGAGCATCGCCATCGTCGGCGCCCGCATCGCCTCGGCCGCCGGCCAGCGCTTCGCCCGCCAACTGGCGGCGGAGCTCGGCCAGCACGGCCATGTCGTGGTCTCGGGCCTGGCGCGCGGCGTCGACGGCGCGGCGCACGAGGGCTCGTTGTCGACCGGCACGATCGCCGTCCTGGGCGGCGGGATCGCCGACATCTATCCGCCCGAGCACGCGGGCCTGCACGCCCGCATCGCCGAGGCCGGCTGCATCGTTTCCGAGAGCGCGCCCCTGCGCCGGGCCCAGGCCAAAGACTTTCCCCGCCGCAACCGCATCATCTCGGGCCTGTCGCTGGGCGTCGTGGTGGTCGAGGCCGAGCTGAAGTCCGGCTCGCTAATCACCGCCCGCCTGGCCGCCGAGCAGGGCCGCGACGTCTTCGCCGTGCCGGGCTCGCCGCTGGATCCGCGCGCCAAGGGCCCCAACGACCTGATCCGCCAGGGCGCGATCCTGTGCGAGGGTGTCGAGGACGTGCTGCGTTCGCTGTCGGCCTCGCCCTCGATGCGCGAACGCGAGCGGACCTGGGATCCGGACCCGGCCGCCGACGACCTCGACCACGACGCCCTGCGCGAACGCCTGGCCGCCCTGCTCTCGCCCACCCCGGTCTCGCGCGACGAACTGGTGCGGGCCGTAAAAGCGCCGACTTCAGCGGTGATGGCTGCCCTTGTGGAGCTGGCCCTGGCCGAGCGGGCGGATCTTCTGCCGGGCGGACTGGTGTCGAGCGCCTGACGGCGTGCATGGGGGCGTGGGCTTGATTTCGAGGATTTCTGGTGCTTTGGCGGCGCTGTTCGTTTTCACGGCTCCGGCGCTGGCCGAGCCGAAATTGAAGCCCGCGCCGGTCGCCTACGCCGTCTCGCCGATCATGGACGGCCAGGACCTGACGGGGCTGCGGATCACTGCGACCTTCAAGGCCGACGCCGACGGCGAAACCCGCCTGTCCCTGCCCCACAACTGGATGGGTCGGAAGGAAATCTGGCGCAACCTGTCGAACCTGACGGTCGAGGGAGCGGACTCGATCGTCGAGGACACGCCCAAGGAGCGAATCGTACGCTCGAAGCCCGGGCGCAGGCTGGTGCTGCGCTACACCGTCCGTGACACGCTGGGTCGCGACCCGGGCCAGTCCGACGGCTATCCCAGCGAACCGTGGGTCCGCCCGTCGTGGTTTTATGTAGACGGCGCCAGCGCCTTGGTCGTCATCGACGGCCGCGAGGACGGTCCCGGTTCATTCGACTGGGGCAAGGACTGGCCAAAGGACTTCAAGCTGGCCAGCAATCTCGAAGACGCCGCCGACTGGACGGGCGATCTGCGCCACAGCGTCTTCATGGGCGGGCGTGACGTCAAAATCATCCGCTCCGGCCCCGTCCGTCTGGCCATCCGGGGAACCTACGCCTTCGCCGAGGCGGACCTGGCCCGCGAACTGGAAGCCATACTGGCCGCCGAGCGCGGCTTCTTCGGCGACAACCAGAAGCGGCCGTTCCTGGTGACCGCCCAGAGCCTGAAGCCGGAGAACGCCGCCGCCTTCCACGGCACGGGCAAGGAACAGGCCTTCGCCATGGTCACGACCTCGAACATGACGCTGGAGGACATGCGCGTGCTGCTGGCGCACGAAATCTTCCACGCCTGGAATCCCAGCCGCCTGGGCCAGGCCTTCGGCCCGCGAGGCTACTGGTTCAGCGAGGGCTTCACCGACTTCTACGCCCGCCGGCTGCTGGCGCGCACGCGCCTGATGACGCCGGCGGGCTTCACCGCCGCTTGGAACGAAACGCTGAAGGCCTATGGGACCTCGCCGGTCATCGCCATGCCCAACAAGGAGGCGGCGGAGAAGTTCTGGACCGAGCCCGGCGTCGACCAGCTGGCCTATCAGCGCGGATCGCTGCTGGCGGCGATCTGGGACGCCAGGCTGCGCCAGGCCGGATCGAGCCTCGACCAGGTGCTGCGCGACCAGGCCGCGGGCCGCGACGCCAAGCCGGAGGCCACGATGCTGGCCGCCTTCATCGACGCCGCCAGGGCGCGCGGGCTGAACGTCGCCGACGACATCGAAGCCCATGTCGCCCTGGGCGCGCCGATCAGGCTGCCCTCGGCCGCCTTCCTGCCCTGCGCCCGCGTCGAACAGGCGACGACGCCGACCTTCGACCGCGGCTTCGAGCCCAGCGTGGACGACAAGGGGACGATGAGCGTCGCCGACCTGCGCGAGACCAGCGCCGCCTATCGCGCCGGCCTGCGCAACGGCATGATCATCGTCGAGCGCCGCAAGGGCCGCGGCGGCGACGCGAGCATTCCCTACGAACTGGTCGTGCGGACCGGCGACGGCCCGACGCAGGTGGTGACGTTCCTGCCGCAAGGCGACGGCGTCGAGACCTATCAGCGTCTCGTCCTGACGCCGGAGGCCGAGCGCGATCCCGGCCTGTGCGATTTCCGACAAGGACCTCCGCGCCCCTCTCTCTAAAGAGAGAGGTCGACAGGCGAGACATCGGCAATTGCGAAGGTTCGCACAGCCGCCGTTGACATTGTCATAGGCTCGCCCCCACTTTCCGGCGCTCGCCCCCTGGTTCGCCCGGAAGGCGATCCAACCTCCCCTAGCCCAGAGTCGTAATGAACGTCGTCGTCGTCGAGAGCCCGGCCAAGGCCAAGACCATCAACAAGTACCTCGGGTCCGACTACACGGTTCTGGCCTCCTATGGGCATATCCGCGACCTGCCGTCGAAGGACGGCTCGGTCGAGCCGGACAACGACTTCACGATGAGCTGGGAGGTCGACGCCAAGTCGTCCAAGCGCGTGTCCGACATCGTCGACGCGCTGAAGAAGGCCGACCGCCTGATCCTCGCCACCGACCCGGATCGCGAAGGGGAAGCGATCAGCTGGCACGTGCTCGAGGTGCTGAACAAGAAGAAGGCGCTGAAGGACAAGTCCATCCAGCGCGTGACCTTCAACGCCATCACCAAGACCTCGGTCCTGGAGGCGATGGCCAATCCGCGCGACCTCGACATGGAGCTGGTCGAGGCCTACCTCGCCCGCCGCGCTCTGGACTATCTGGTCGGCTTCACCCTTTCGCCCGTCCTGTGGCGCAAGCTGCCCGGTTCGCGTTCGGCCGGCCGCGTGCAGTCGGTCTGCCTGCGCCTGATCGTCGACCGCGAACTGGAGATCGAGCGCTTCAAGACCCAGGAATACTGGAGCGTCGACGCCGACGTCTCGGCCGGCGCCGACCCGTTCCTGGCTCGCCTGGTCAAGCACGAGGGCAAGAAGCTCACCAAGTTCGACCTGGGCAACGAGGCCTCGGCCCTGGCCGCCAAGGCCGCCGTGACCAGCGCCGTGTTCAAGGTCGTCGCCGTCGAGAAGAAGCCCGGCAAGCGCTCGCCCGCCCCGCCCTTCACCACCTCGACCCTGCAGCAGGAAGCCGCCCGCAAGCTGGGCTTTTCCGCCCAGCGCACCATGCAGGCCGCCCAGAAGCTGTATGAAGGCATCGACATCGGCGGCGAGACCGTCGGTCTGATCACCTACATGCGGACCGACGGCGTGTCGGTGGAGCCCGAAGGCATCGCCGAGGCGCGCAGCGTCATCGGCAACGTCTACGGCGCACCCTACGTCCCCGAGAGCCCGCGCTACTACAAGGCCAAGGCCAAGAACGCCCAGGAGGCCCACGAAGCCATCCGGCCGACCAGCCTGAACCGCAACCCCGGTTCGCTGCGCCTGGATCCGGATCTGGGCCGCCTGTACGAGCTGATCTGGAAGCGGATGATCGCTTCGCAGATGGAAAGCGCCCGCATCGAGCGCACCACCGTCGACCTGGAAAGCGCCGACGGCCAGACCGGCATGCGCGCCACCGGCCAGGTGGTGTTGTTCCCCGGCTATCTGGCCGTCTACGAGGAAGGCCGCGACGACGAGGGCGACGAAGACAGCGCCCGCCTGCCGGTGATCGAGGAAGGCGCAACCGCCAAGGTCATCGAGGCCCGCGCCGACCAGCACTTCACCGAACCGCCCCCGCGCTATTCCGAAGCCAGCCTCGTCAAGAAGATGGAAGAGCTGGGCATCGGCCGTCCGTCGACCTACGCCTCGGTCCTGACCGTGCTGCGCGACCGCGAATACGTGAAGATGGAGAAGCAGCGCTTCATCCCCGAGGACAAGGGCCGCCTGGTCACCGCGTTCCTCGAGCAGTTCTTCCGCCGCTACGTGGAGTACGACTTCACCGCCGCCCTGGAAGAAAAGCTCGACCTGGTTTCGGACGGCAAGCTCGACTGGAAGGAATTCCTGCGCGAGTTCTGGAAGGACTTCCACGCCGCCGTCGGTGAGATCGCCGAACTGCGCACCACAAACGTGCTCGACGCGCTGAACGACGCCCTGGGCCCGCACATCTTCCCCGACCGGGGCGATGGCTCGAACCCGCGCACCTGCCCGACCTGCGGCACGGGACAACTGTCGCTGAAGACCGGCAAGTTCGGCGCCTTCATCGGCTGCTCGAACTATCCGGAATGCCGCTACACGCGCCAACTTGGCGTGTCGGAAGGCGACGGCGACGCCGAGAGCGCCGACAAGGACCTGGGGATCAATCCCGCCACCGGCCGCGCCGTGTGGCTGAAGAACGGCCGCTTCGGCCCCTATGTCGAGGAAGTGGCGGCGGAAGGCGAAAAGCCCAAGCGCTCCAGCCTGCCCAAGGGCTGGACGCCGGCGGCGCTGGATCTTGAAAAGGCCCTGCGCCTGCTGTCGCTGCCGCGCGAGGTGGGCCTGCACCCCGATGACGGCAAGCCGATCACGGCGGGCCTGGGGCGCTTTGGGCCGTTCGTGCTGCACGACGGCACCTACGCCAATCTGGAGAACGCCGACGAGGTGTTCGACGTCGGTCTCAACCGCGCCGTCGCCGTCCTGGCTGACAAGCGGGCCGGCGGCGGGCGTCCGCAGCGCGCGGCCGCGGCGGCCCTGGCCGAGCTGGGCGCCCACCCGGAGGACGGCAAGCCGGTGCGGGTGCTGTCGGGGCGCTTTGGCCCCTACATCAAGCATGGCGACACCAACGCCAACGTGCCCAAGGGCGCGGATCCGGCGGCCCTGACCCTGGCCGAGGCCGTGACCCTGCTGGCCGAACGCGTCGCCAAGGGCGGCGGCAAGAAGCCTGCGAAGAAGGCGGCCGCGCCGAAGAAGGCTTCGACCAAGGCCGCGAAAGCCGAGGGCGACGAGGCCGAGGCCAAGCCGAAGAAGGCGGCGGCGAAGAAGCCTGCCGCCAAGAAGCCGGCCGCGAAAAAGGCGCCGGCAAAGGCCAAGACCGAGGCGTGACGGCAGGTAGTCGGGGGGAGTAGACTTTGGCCATGACCACGCTCGAACGTCCTCTGCCGCTGCCGCTGGTGGTGGTGCTGCTCTCGGCGGTCAGCGTCGTGGGCTTCGTGATGGGGCTGCGCGGCGTGCTCGACACCGGCAAGCCGGCGGACGCGGTCTCGACCGCGCCGCTGGCCGAGGTCTCGGGCGTGCCGATCAAGGACGCCCTGCCGGCCGCGCTCGAGGTGGAGGCCCCACCGCCCCCGCCGCCCGCGCCAAAGGCCGAAGAGACCGCGCCGACGGAAGCCGCCGCTGCCGCCCCGCCGGTGATCGAAGCCCCGCCTGCGCCGGTGACGCCGGCTCCAGCCGAGAAGAAGCCCGAGGTCCCGCCAGCCCAGCAGGCGCCGCAGCGGATCGAGGACCTGTACTAGGTTCTCCTCGTTTCCTTCGCCCGGGAAACGGCTTAGACGGGGGACATGGCCAAACCTCGCCTTCCCAAGTCCGCTTCCCCGAAGTCCGCGCGCGCCAAGGCGGGCTCGCCCAAGACCGCGCCGCCGAAGCTGCCGTCGAAGGCCCGGCCGCCCGCCGGCCTGCCCGACAAGGAGACCCTGCTGGCGTTCCTGCGTGACGCCGGCGAGGCCGCCAAGGCCGACATCGCCCGCCACTTTGGCCTGAAGGGCGGCGATCGCCGCGCCCTGCGCGAGATGATCCGCGAGATGGAAGCCCAAGGCCAGCTGGGCAAGCGCGGCCGCCGCGGCTTCGCCGAGGCAGGCTCCCTGCCCCCCGTCGGCGTCGTCGACGTGGTCGAGCGCGACGGCGACGGCGACCTGTTCGTCAAGCTGACCAAGGGCGACGACGACGTCGCCCCGGTGCGCCTGGCTCCCGACCGCAACGAGGCCGCCGCCGGCGCACCGGGCCTGGGCGACCGCCTGCTGGTCCGCTTCGAGAAGCTGGAAAGCGGCGAGTACGAGGCCCGGCTGATCAAGCGCCTGGGCCAGAGCGCCCACAAGGTGCTGGGCGTGGTGCGCAAGCAGCGCCGCGAGATCCGCGTCGAGCCCGTCGATCGCAAGTCCAAGGACAGCTACGTCCTCGACCCAGCCCAGCCCGGGGTGATGGATCTGCGCGAAGGCGACCTTGTGGTCGTGCAGCAGGCCGGCCATGCCGGCCGCTACGGTCCCAAGCCCTGCCGCGTGCTGGAGACGGTCGGCCACGAGGAAGACCCTCGCGCCGCCTCGCTGATCGCCATCCATAGCCACGGCATCCCGACCGGCTTCTCCGAGGCGGCCGAGGAAGAGGCCGCGGCCGCCAAGCCGCCGACGCTGGAGGGCCGTGAGGACCTGCGCGACCTGCCGTTCGTGACCATAGATCCGGTGGACGCCCGCGACCACGACGACGCCGTCTACGCCCATCCCGACGAGGACGAGCACAACAAGGGCGGCTGGATCGTCTGGGTGGCCATCGCCGACGTCGCCGCCTATGTGCGCCCGGGCTCGGCCCTGGACCGCGACGCCCGCGACAAGGGCAACAGCGTATACTTCCCCGACCGGGTGGAGCCGATGCTGCCCGAGACCCTGTCGAACGGCCTGTGCAGCCTGCGTGAAGGCGAGAACCGCGCGACCCTGGCCGTGCGGATGGTGTTCGACAAGTCGGGCCGCAAGAAGAGCCACCGCTTCGTGCGCGGCCTGATGCGCTCGGCCGCCAAGCTCTCCTACGAACAGGCCCAGGCCGCCATCGACGGCACGCCGCCGCCGGCCGGCCAGGATCCAGACAAGGCCCCGCCGCTGCTCGATCCGATCCTGAAGCCCCTGTGGGAGGCCTTCCGCCTGATGGGCA
Source organism: Caulobacter hibisci (assembly GCF_016135805.1). Classification (GTDB taxonomy): domain Bacteria; phylum Pseudomonadota; class Alphaproteobacteria; order Caulobacterales; family Caulobacteraceae; genus Caulobacter; species Caulobacter hibisci. Next base: position 130,514 of record NZ_JADWOX010000013.1, on the reverse strand, counting down.
AGGGCCGCGAGCAGCGCTCGCCCCTGGCCATCGAAAGCGACGAGCGCCGCATCGTCATCACCAAGGCCGGCGAGATCGCCTCGATCACCCGCCGCGCCAGCCTCGAGGCCCACAAGCTGATCGAGGAGATGATGATCCAGGCCAACGTCTCGGCCGCCGAGAGCCTGGAAGCCAAGCGCACGCCGCTGATCTATCGCGTGCACGACACCCCCAGCCTGGAGAAGGTGCAGAACCTCGCCGACTTCCTGCACACCCTGGAGATCCGCTGGAACAAGGGCGAGGCCCCGCAGACCGCGCGCTTCAACCAGCTGCTGGCCGAGACCCGCGAGAGCCCGCACGCGGCGATCATCAACGAGGTGGTCCTGCGCACCCAGATGCAGGCCCACTATTCGAGCGACAACATCGGCCACTTCGGCCTGAACCTGGCCAAGTACGCCCACTTCACCAGCCCGATCCGGCGCTATGCCGACCTGATCGTGCACCGGGCGCTGATCCGCGCCCTGGGGCTGGGCGACGATGGTTTGACCGACCAGGACATCGCCCGCATCAAGGACACCGCCGAGGTCATCACCCACGCCGAGCGCCGGGCCATGGCCGCCGAGCGCGACGCCACCGACCGCTACATCGCCTCGTTCCTGGCCGACCGCGTCGGCGCGACCTTCGCCGGCCGCATCACCGGCGTCACGCGTTTCGGCCTGTTCGTGAAGCTGGACGAGACCGGCGCCGACGGCCTGGTGCCGATCTCGGGCCTGGGCGAGGAGTTCTTCGTCCACGACGAGAAGCTGCACTCCCTGGTCGGCGAGCGCACCGGCAAGCGCTGGCCGCTGGGCCTGTCGGTCGAGATCCGCCTGCGCGAGGCCACCCCGGTGACCGGCGGCCTGCTGTTCGAGATGCTCAGCGATCCCGTGCCGGCCGATCCGAACCTGCCGCGGCCGCGGCTCGGGGCAAGGCGGCAGGCGGCGATCAAGCCGCGTGGCGGGCTGCCGAAGGGCGTGCGGCGGGGCAAGCGGCGCTAGCTTCCTTCTCCCCTTGCGGGAGAAGGTGTCAGCGAAGCTGACGGATGAGGGGTCGCCCCCACGAAAAACGCCGCGACAGCTGATCGGCTGTCGCGGCGTCTTGCTTTTGAGAGACCCCTCACCCGACCTCGCGTCGCGAGGCCACCCTCTCCCGCAAGGGGAGAGGGATCAGTCCAAGGGCTTCTCGATCTCGTAGACCACGTCGTCGAGCTTCTGCAGCATCAGGGTCTGCGCGTCGCGGACGCCCTGGTTGAAGAAGGCCGGCCCCAGGGTCTCGCCGATGAAGTCGAGCAAAAACCCCGCCTCCAGGCCGCTGACCGGCCGATCGAGCTCGTCGCGCATGTAGAGCGTCAGCTTGCGCAGGGCCGCCTCGCGGACGGCCTTGTCGAGCTCGATCTTCGCCATGATCAGCCGATCGCGCCCAGGCACCAGGCCAGGACGGACTTCTGGGCGTGGATGCGGTTCTCGGCCTCGTCCCAAGCCAGGGAGCGCGGGCCGTCGAGCACGGCGTCGGTGACTTCCTCGCCGCGGTGGGCCGGCAGGCAGTGCAGGAACACGCCGTCGGGCTTGGACAGGTCCATCAGGGCGTCGTCGACCTGGTACGGCTCGAGCGCCTTCAGGCGCTCGTCGTGGTCGGTGTCGCCCATCGAGACCCAGGTGTCGGCCACGACCACGTCGGCGCCGCGCACGGCTTCCTTGGGATCGTCGGTCATCGACACCTTGGCGCCGAGACCCTCGGCGCGGGCCAAGTCGTGCAGGTCGGCGTGATAGACGCTCGGGCAAGCGATCTTCAGCTCGAATCCCAGCAGCGGGGCGGCGTGGATGAAGCTGGAACAGACATTGTTGCCGTCGCCGACCCAGGCGATGGTCTTGCCGCCGATGTCGCCGCGATGCTCCTCGATGGTGAGGATGTCGGCCATGATCTGGCAGGGGTGGCTCTTGTCGGTCAGGCCGTTGATCACCGGCACGGTCGAGACCTGGGCGAAGCGCTCGACATCGGCGTGGAGGTTGGCGCGGATCATCACCGCGTCGACCATGCGCGACAGCACCTTGGCGGTGTCCTCGATGGTCTCACCGCGACCCAGCTGCATGTCGCCCGAGGTCGAGATGATCGCCGCCCCGCCCAACTGGCGCATGGCGGCGTCGAACGAGAAGCGGGTGCGGGTCGAGTTCTTCTGGAAGATCATCGACAGCACGTGATCCTTGGCCGGCGCGTCGGCGTCGACGCGGCCCTTGGGCCAGCCCTTGCGTGCGGTCTTGCGGGCCTTGGCGTCCTCCAGGATCAGGCGCAGCGTGGCGCCGTCGAGCTTCCAGAGGTCGATGAAATGGCGGGGGGCGGTCATTGCAGGCCACCTTTCCGGAATGAGCTGAAGTGGACGCCCCCGCCGGATAGGCGGAGGCGTCGGGTCAGGGATGCGATCAGGCGGCCGCTTGAGCGCGGACGACCTCGCAGGTCTTTTCGAGCTTGGCCACGGCTTCCTGGGCCTCGGCCAGCGTCAGGTTCAGCGGCGGCAGCAGGCGCACGCAGTTGTCGCCGCCACCGGCCACCAGAAGCTTCTGGTCGCGGGCCAGGGCCATGAACTCGCGGTTGTTCGAGGCCAGCTTGATGCCGATCAGCAGGCCCTTGCCGCGCACGTCGAGCACGACGTCCGGGAAGCGGTCCTTCAGGCCGTTCAGTTGCTGGGTGAAGTAGCCGGCGATGGTCTTCACGTTATCGAGGATCTCGGGCGTGTTGATGGCATCGAAGGCCGCCGTGCCGACCGCCATGGCCAGCGGGTTGCCGCCGTAGGTCGAGCCGTGGGTGCCAGGCGTCATGCCCTTGGCGCCCTCGTGGGTGGCCAGGCAGGCGCCGACCGGGAAGCCGCCGCCCAGGGCCTTGGCCACGCACATGATGTCGGGCTCGGCGCCGTCCGCCCACTCATGGGCGAAGAGCTTGCCGGTCCGGCCCATGCCGCTCTGCACCTCGTCGAAGATCAGCAGGATACCGGCTTCGCGGGTGATCTCGCGCAGTTCGACCAGCTGGGCCTCGGTCAGGGACCGCGCCCCGCCCTCGCCCTGCACGGGCTCGATGATGACGCCGGCCGTGGTCGGGCCGATGGCGGCCTTCAGGGCCTCCAGGTCGCCGAACGGCAGCTGGATGAAGCCCGGCAGGCGCGGGCCGAAGCCGTCGAGATAGCCGGCGTTGCCCGAGGCGTTGACCGCCGCGTACGAGCGGCCGTGGAACGAGCCGTCGAAGCCGATGATGTCGATGCGATCCGGATTGCCGGCCACCGCGTGATAGCGGCGGGCGGCCTTCAGGGCGCACTCGATCGCCTCGGTGCCCGAGTTGGTGAAGAACACCACGTCGGCGAAGGTGGCCGCGCACAGCTTGTCGGCCAGCACTTCCTGCTCGGGGATCGTGTAGATGTTGGAGACGTGCCAGAGCTTCTCGCCCTGGGTCTTCAGCGCCTCGACCAGGGTCGGGTGAGCATGGCCCAGGCCGCAGGTGGCGATGCCCGCCACGCAGTCCAGGTACTCCTCGCCGGTGGTCGAGAACAGTCGCGCGCCTCGGCCTCGCTCGAACGCCAGCGGGGCGCGGCTGTAGACGCCCATGATGTGGTGTTGCGAGGGGTTCGACGACGTCGCAGTGCTCAAAGCGGCCTCCCAAAAGGCAAGAAGCCCCCGGGCTTTCGCGCGGGGACTGGAAGGCCCGACGTTGTCGGCGGGAAGCCCCGCCCTGTCAATGAAATGACTGTGAATTTTGCGCGTGCGGGACCTGGCGGACACACCCTGGCGGCGCGGGACCGCTAACTTGCCGCCGCCGGACAATCCGTCCTAAGCCTTGGGCCGAGATGTTCGGAGGATCCGCGATGAAGGCCGTTCTGCCCCTGGCTCTGCTGACCCTGGCCGCCCTGCCCGGCTGCGCCTCGGCGCCGGCCCCGCCCGCCGCCGCGAGCGTCACCGGAACCGTGGTCTGGCGCGAGCGGATCCTGCTGCCGCCGACGACCAGGGTGATCGTGCGCCTGCAGGACGTCAGCCTGGCCGACGCGCCCGCCAAGGTGCTGGCCGAGGACGTCCTCGAAGGCGTCCACGCCCCGCCGGCGGCCTTCAAGCTGGCCTATGATCCCAAGGCGATCGTCCCGAACCACCGCTATTCGGTGTCGGCGCGGGTCGAGGTCGAGGGCCAGCTGCGCTTCATCAACGACACCCACATCGCGGTGATCAACGACGGGCCGGTGAGCGGGGTAGAGGTGCTGGTAAAGGGCGTGGGGCGGTAGGCAGCGACGGCAATCCCTCCTCCCGTCATTCCCGCCCTTGTGGCGGGAAACCCTGGTTCCGCTCGCACATGAAGCGCAAGCGCGTGCCTAGCACGCCGCCACTACCGCCCTTGCGGCTGACGGAGGGGTTCCCGCCACAAGGGCGGGAATGACGGGAGAAGAGATAGGGAGAGAGCCTTCAGCTCTTCAGGCGGTACCCGCTGCGGAACAGCGCCCAGCACCACAGGAAGAGGCCGACGGTCAGCACGGCCGTGACCACGACACCGATGGCGATGGAGCCGTCGGCGTGGCCGATGAAGCCGTAGCGGAAGCCGTCGATCAGGTAGAAGAACGGGTTGAAGTGGCTGGCCGTGCGGAACGGCTCGGGCAGCTTGTCGACCAGGTAGAAGGTGCCCGACAGGAAGGTCATCGGCATGATGGCGAAGTTGGTCACCGCCGCCAGCTGGTCGAACTTCTCGGCCCACAGGCCGGCCAGAACGCCGGCCATGCCCAGGATCACCGCCGCGCCGACCGCGAAATAGAGGATCGCCCACAGGTGCGAGATCTGCAGGCCCGCGCCCGGCAGCACGCCGATCACGGCCGCCGTCACCGCGCCGACCACCACGCCGCGGGTCGCCGCGCCGAGGCCGAAGGCGGCCACCTGTTCCAGCGGGGTCAGGGGCGGGGTCAGAAAGTCCGAGGTCAGGCCCATCATCTTGGCCTGGATCAGCGACGAGGACGAATTGGCGAAGGCGTTGTTGAGCACCGCCATCATGATCAGGCCCGGAGCCACGAAATGTCCGAAGGTCACGCCCTCGACGGCCGGACGGCTGGCGCCGACCGCGACCACGAACACCAGCATGTAGAGCAGCGTGGTGACCACCGGGGCGGCCACGGTCTGCATGCCCACCTTCCAGAACCGGCGGATCTCGCGCTGATAGAGGGTGAGGAACCCGCTCCAGTTCCAGCCGTGATAATCGCGCGGCTGCGGCGGAACGACGCTGTCTGCCATGTCTCTCATCGGCCTGATCCTGGAAATTCCTTCGCCATGTGCGCCAGGGAGGGGTCGGGCGCAAGCGTCCCGCTTCGAGAATCAATATATTGTTTCTGTGGACAGACTACCGGGCGCCTATTGTGCGCCTTAACGCATTCTTTACACTATGTGGTAGGTCAGCCGCCGGCGGGGCGGTCTGTACACCAGATGTAGGGTCATGGCGAGGTGGGGTTCTCGTCGTGGCGCCTTTTTAAGGCGGAGAAGGCCATGAGCTGGACTGACGAACGGGTCTCCACCCTGAAGAAGCTTTGGCTGGACGGGCTGTCCGCCAGTCAGATCGCCAAACAACTCGGCGGGGTCACCCGCAACGCCGTGATCGGCAAGGTCCATCGCCTGGGCCTGTCGGGTCGCGCCGCGCCGTCGCAGCCTGCGCGCCCGGCCTTCAAGGCCCCGCGTCCGGCTCGCCCGGCCGCCACGGCCATGCCGGCCGCGCCGCGCCGCGTGGTCGCCGCCGAACCGGTCGCCCCGGCCCCGGTTCCGGTCGCCGCCCACCAGCAGCCGTCGGTTCCGGTGCTGCGCAACGAAGCCCCCGGCTCGGCCACCGTGCTGACCCTCGGCGCCCACATGTGCAAGTGGCCGATCGGCGACCCGTCGTCGGACGGCTTCACCTTCTGCGGCCGCCGCTCATCGGAAGGCCCCTATTGCGGCGAACACGCCCGGGTGGCCTACCAGCCGCAGCAGACCAAGAAGAAGGGCGGCGCCACCGAGCTCGCCCGTTCGCTGCGCCGCTACATCTAGCGCCAGCCAAAAAGACAATAAGAGAAGCGTCGCCAAGGCGCTCTCGCCATGCAGCCCTCCCCGTTCCGCGGGGAGGGCTTTATGCTGTATGCGATGACCGACCTCGCCCCCGATTCCAACGCGCCCGCCTATTCCGTCTCGGAACTGGCCTTCGCGCTGAAGCGCACGCTGGAAGACCGCTACGGCTTCGTGCGGCTGCGTGGTGAGCTTTCCAAGGTCACCCACCACTCCAACGGCCACGTCTACCTGACCATCAAGGACGACAAGGCCGCCATCGACGGCGTCGTCTGGAAGGGCAATGTGCGGGGCCTGGGCGTGCGGCCCGAGCACGGGCTCGAGGTCATCGTCACCGGCAAGATCACCACCTATCCGGCCGGTTCGCGCTACCAGATCGTCATCGAAAGCATGGAGGCCGCCGGCGTCGGCGCTCTGCTGGCGCAGCTTGAACGCCTGAAGGCGAAGTTGGCCGGCGAGGGCCTGTTCGCCTCCGAGCGCAAGAAGCCCCTGCCCTCGATGCCGGCCGTGGTCGGGGTGATCACCAGCCCGACCGGCGCGGTGATCCGCGATATCCTGCACCGCATCCGCGACCGCTGGCCCTGCCGCGTCATCGTCTGGCCGGTGGTCGTGCAGGGCGACGCCGCCGCCGGCCAGGTGGCCGGCGCGATCCGGGGCTTCAACGCCCTTACGCCCGGCGGCCCCGTCCCGCGCCCCGACATCCTGATCGTGGCGCGCGGCGGCGGTTCGGTGGAGGACCTCTGGGCCTTCAACGACGAGGCCCTGGCCCGCACGGTGGCCGAGGGGACCATCCCGCTGATCTCGGCCGTCGGCCACGAGACCGACACCACCCTGATCGACTTCGTCTCCGACCGCCGCGCGCCCACCCCGACGGCGGCGGCCGAGATGGCCACGCCCGTGCTGGCCGAGCTGCGGGGCCTGGTCTCCGACTACGACCGCCGCCTGTCGCGCTGCGCCGGCCGGGTGGTGGAAGAGCGCCGCACGCGCCTGCAAGCCGCCGCACGCGGCCTGCCCCGCCCCAACGACCTGCTCGCCCTGGCCCAGCAGCGGTTCGACATCGCCGCCGGCCGGCTGGACGCGGCCCTGGCCCGCAACACCTCGGTCCACGCCCAGGACCTCTTGAAGGTCACCGCCCGCCTGTCGCCCGAGGCCCTGGCCCGCCAGCGCCAGGCCAAGGCCGAGCGCCTGTCGGACCTCTCCCGCCGCCTGGACCTGGCCGCCCGCCGCGCGCCGGAACGCGCCGCCCAGCACGCCCGCCTGCCGGCCCTGTGGGATCGCCTGAACGCCGTCGCTCGCCGCCGCCTCGACCGCGAGGCCGATCGCCTGGCGGGGCTGGACAAGCTGCGCCAGTCGCTGAACCCGGAACGCCCGCTGGAGCTGGGCTTCGCCTTGGTGCGCAAGATGGACGGGACCCTGGCCCGCTCGGCCGCCGACCTGGCCGCCGGCGAGCGTGTGAACCTGAAGTTCAAGCTGGGCGAACGCGACGCGGTGATCGACGGCGAAGGCTCGACGCCGCCGCCGCCTCCGCCCACTCCTGTCGTGCAGGCGGCCCCCAAGCCGGCTCCGCGCCCGAAACCCGCGCCCCCGCCGTCACCCGGCCAGGGCGATCTGTTCTAGTCCCGCGCTTTGGCGTAGAAGAGTCCCATGAACGCTTACGATCGCGACATCGGCAAATCCGGCCTGGCCGTCCTGCACTATGGCGACGGCGACTTCGCCGTGCTCAGCCCCGGCCAGTACGTGGTCTGCGCCGTCACCGGCGCCAAGGTGCCGCTGGAGGCCCTGCGCTACTGGAGCCCCGAGCTGCAGGAAGCCTACGCCACGCCGAAAGAGGCGTTGAAGCGCTGGCAGGAGACCAAGGCCTGAACCGCCGGGGGCTTCTCGCCGTCCTGGTCGGCGCCGCCCTTCCCCTCGCCTTCTCCGCCCGCGCCGCGGCCCCTGGCCTGACGCTGAATGGACGCCTGGAACAGGGCGGCTACGTCGTCGGCCGCACCGCGCCCCGCGCCGACGTGCTGGTGGACGGCGTTTCGGTCACCCAGAGCTCGGCCGACGGCTGGTTCATGGTCGGCTTCGACCGCGACGCCCCTCCGACCGCCGAGATCACGGTGCAGACGCCCGACGGCGCGGCGAGCCACCGCGTGGCGATCGCGCCCGGAACCTTCGACGTCCAGCGCATCGACGGCCTGCCGCCGTCGCAGGTCACGCCGGACGATCCGGCGCTGCTGGCCCGCATCGCCGCCGAGGGCGCGCGCAAGGCTGCGGGCTTTTCCAGCCGCATCGACGGCGACTTCTTCCGCACCGGCTTCATCTGGCCGGTGAAGGCCACGCGCCGCTCCTCCAGCTTCGGCGGCCAGCGCATCCTCAACGGCGAGCCCAAGCGCCCGCACTACGGCGTCGACCTGGCGGCACCGGTCGGAACGCCGGTGGTCGCGCCGGCCGCGGGCGTCGTCGCCTTCGCCGAGACCGGCCTGCACTTCGAGGGCGGCCTGATCCTGATCGACCACGGCCAGGGCCTGATCAGCGCCTATCTGCACCTCTCCCGCGTGGACGTCGCCGCCGGCCAGAGCGTGACGCAAGGACAGCGCATCGGCGCCGTCGGCAAGGAGGGCCGCGCCACCGGTCCCCACCTGTGCTGGCGCCTCAAGTGGCGCGACCGCAACCTCGATCCCAGCCTGTGGGTCGCCGACGCAGGAATGCGACACTGACACCCGCAAACTTGACCATTCGGGAACGGCGCCTATCGACAGCGCTCGCCCATTATGGTTATCCCCAGCCCGCCCTGTTTTTCGCGTATGAGGCGTAAACCCGCATGTCCGCGGTGCTAGACAAGCTCCGTTTCCTTCTGGTGGACGACAACCACCATATGCGGGCCATCGTAAGCACGATCCTGAAGGGCGTGGGCGTGCGTCACGTGCACGAGGCGATCGACGGCGCCGAGGGCCTGCAGATTCTCAAGGATCGTCAGATCGACATCGCCATCGTCGACTTCAAGATGTCGCCGCTGGACGGGGTGCAGTTCACCCAGCTGGTGCGCAATTCGCCCGACAGCACCGACCCGTTCCTGCCGATCATCATGCTGACCGGCTTCGCCGAGCGGCACCGGGTGTTCGAGGCGCGCGACGCCGGGGTCACCGAGATCGTCGTCAAGCCGGTCACGGCCCGCTCGCTGCTCGACCGCATCGACATGGTGATCTTCAAGCCGCGGCCGTTCATCCGCAGCGCCGACTATTTCGGCCCCTGCCGCCGCCGTCGCCAGGACCCGCACTATGGCGGCCCGTTCCGCCGCGGCACCGACCGGAAGGCGATCGAACTCTAAGTCGCCGAGCCGATCTTCAAAACATTTCCACTGCGATCCAAGCTTTTCGATTTCGCTGTATTGCGACATTAAAAGCAATCAGCCCGCGATCCGACTCTCAACCCCACAAACACAACCTAAAGCGGCTCGAATCGACTCAAGGTTCTTTTGAACTTTGACGCGAATTAGAGACCCGCATGAGAATTCTGCTGCTCAAGGGGCAGTCTCAATACGACGCCCTGCGCGTGTTTCTGGACGAGGCCTACGCCGCTCTCATCGCGCTCGGGCACCAGGTCGTCATGTTCGACCTGACCGATCCCGAAGTATTCGCGAGCCTGACCGAACGCGTCCTCGCCCTCGGCCCGTTCGACTTCGCCTTCTCCTACGCCATCGGCGGCGACTGGCGCGCGCCGGATGGGCGCGATCTGGGACAGCTGATTGGCGGCCCGCACATCATCCAGCATGTCGACCATCCGCTGACCCACCTGCGCCGCGTCGGTCGCACCGCGTCCAACGCCGTGATCCTGACCATCGACCAAGGCCATGCCGAGGTGTTGCGGACCGTCTCCGGCGAAAGCCGTTTCGCGCACGTGGGGTTCAATCCGCACGCCGCCCTCGGGCGCGCCGCGCCCTTGCCAGGCGACGCCGAGGCCCATGCGGCGGCGCGACCGACAAGGTTCATGTTCACGGGCAGCAACTATCGCCCGCGCCACAAGCTGTGGGCCGACTTCCCGCCGCAGGTGAGCCGGATCTTCGACGACGCCGCCGATCTGGCGCTGTCGCAGGACTGGATCGCCCCGCACCGAGCCCTCGGCGCCGCCCTGGCCGTGCGCGGACTGGACGCCGACCACAAGGTCGCCAAGGCCCTGATGCCTCATTGCGCCCGCATCCACGAATGGGTGCGGGCCCATCGACGCCAGCAGTTCCTGAGGGCGGCAACGGAGGCGAACCTGCCCCTGACGGTGTTCGGCGCGGGCTACGAGGAGGACCTGCACCTCCATCCCAACATCGATCATCGCGGCCCCGTCGGCTTCGACGAGGTCCTCGCCCAGATGGCCCGCAGCCGCATCGTCCTGAACGTCAACGTCAACTTCGGCGAGGGCAGCCACGAGCGGCCGCTGTGCGCGATGCTGGCCGGCGCGGTCTGCGCCTCCGAGCCGAGCACCTTCTACGACAGCGCCTTCGAGATCGGCCGCGACATGGTCTATTTCCGCTGGTCGAGCCTGGAGGACGACCTGCACCGCCTCGCGGTCCTGGCGGAGGACGCCGATCGGCTGCATGCCATGGCGGTTTCGGCCCAGGCCAAGATCGTCGCCCACCACACCTGGAAGAGCCGCGCCGAACATCTGGTGGCGCTGGTTCACCAACTAGCGCCGCCCGTGGCCGCCTGAGGATCAGGCCTTCGCCGCGTCCCCGGCCAGCAACGCCGCATAGACCTCGTTGGGCCAGCGGCGGTGGACCCAGAACCACTCTTCCGGACGCTCGCGGATGCGGTCTTCCATGAAGGCGTTGATCATCCGCACCCCGGCCTCGATGTCGGCCGTGCGGTCGCCGGTGCTGGGCGGGACGATCGGGTCGTGGACGACGGCGCGGAAGCGCGCGCCCTTGGTGCGCTGCACCGACATCGGCTGCAGCACGGTCCCGAAACGGATCGCCAGCCGGGTCGGCCCCGGCGCGGTGCGGGAGTCGTGGTCGAAGAACGGAGCGGCGACGCCGCCGTTGAACTTCTGGTCGTTCATCAGCGCCACCGACTCGCCGCGCTTCATGGCGTCGAGCAGCTCACGCGCCCCATCGCCACCCTTGGGGGCGAACAGGCGAACGCCGTAGCGGAAGCGGCTCTTCTTGATGCGCTCGTCGATATAGGGGTTGTTGGCCGCCCGGTAGGTCATCTGGCAGGTGACACCGGAGTCGACGATGGCCGCCGGCATCACCTCCCAGTTCGACAGGTGGCCCGAGACGAACACGACCGGCTCGCGGTCGCGGGCGATCTGCGCCAGGCGCTCGACGTTGACCACCTCGACCCGTCCCGTGGAGGGCAGAAGCTTGTCCATCAGCGGAAACTCGCCGAACGTGCGGCCCAGGCCGTCCCACTGCTTGCGCAGCATGTCGGCGCGCCAGGCGGCGTCCTTTTCCGGGAAGGCCAGGCGCAGGTTGCGGTCGGCCACCTTGTGGGCCCCGCTCAGCGGACCGAAGGTGCGACCGAACCAGCCGCCCAGAGCCGAGGCCGCGTCCACGCCCAGCATCCGGAACAGACCCATGAACAGGTCGTAGCCGACGGCCTCGATACGCCAGTACAGATCTTGGGTGCGGGAAGCGCGGTCTTGGGACATCGCCCCTTACTAGAGCGGGACTCGCCGAAACGGAAGTCACCCCAGCGCAACACCCGACCATAAGTCTTTGAATTCGTCTGATTTTATCACCCAGAAATCGCCGCAATCCGGACCATCGCGGCGCGTTTTCAGTGCTTTCAGGCGACTCGGCCTCGCTTGGCGCGCGACTTGCGGCTGTCAGGGCAGACCGTTCCGTTTCGGGACGGGGGAAAGCCATCGGGGGTCAAGGGTCCATCATGGGCAATGACATCGACACTCACCTGGGCAAGCGCCTTCGCCGCCGTCGCCGGCTGCTGGGCCTGACCCAACAACAGCTGGCCGGCGCCGTGGGCGTCCGCTTCCAGCAGATCCAGAAGTACGAGTGCGGCGCCAACCGCATCTCGGCCGCGCGCCTGTGGCAGCTGTCCGAAGCCCTGGAAGTGCCGGTCGGCTACTTCTACGACGGCCTGTCGACGGTCGCCGCCCGCGAGGCCGCCCCGGCCAGCAACGACTCCGAAGGCGGCGAGATGTTCGCCCGCAAGGAGACGATCGACCTGATCCGGGCCTATTACCTGCTGGGCGAACGTCCGCGTCGCCGCCTGCTGGACCTGGCCAAGTCGCTGAACGGCGTCGAGCAGATCGAGGCCTGATCGCGTGTCCCGAGGGCTCGCATCAGTGGAGTAGCGTCGGGCGCATGGGCGCGCTAAAGCCCTGCGTCATGACGCTCTCCGCCGATCGCCTCGCCGCCCTCGACGCCTTCACCGTCGAGCTCAACGCCGCCTCAGCAGGCGCCATCCTGCCGCTGTTCCGGTCCGACCACGGGCTGGAGGACAAGGCGGCCGGCAAGAACCTGCCGCGCGAGAGCCATGCGGCGTTCGATCCGGTGACCGAGGCCGACCGCGGCGCGGAAGCCGCGATCCGCAAGTTGATCTCCGAGCGCTATCCCGAACACGGGGTGATCGGCGAGGAATACGGCGAGGACCGCCCGGACGCCGAGTTCGTCTGGGTGCTGGATCCCGTCGACGGCACCCGCGCCTTCATCTCCGGCCTGCCCCTGTGGACCACCCTGATCGGCCTGCGCCATCAGGGCCGCCCGGTGCTGGGCTCGATCGGCCAGCCCTATCTGGACGAGATCTATATCGGCTCGGCCGTCGGCGGCTCGCGCCTGATCGCCCGCGGCGTCGAGAAGGCCCTGCGCGTGCGCCCCTGCGCCGTGCTGACCGACGCCATCATCGCCACCACCGATCCCGAAGCCTGCTTCGACGGCGCCGAGCTGGGCGCCTGGCGCCAGGTGCGCGCGGCCGCCAAGCTGGCCCGCCTGGGCTGCGACGCCTACGCCTACGCCATGGTGGCGGCCGGCACGATGGACATGGTCATTGAGGCCGGCCTGAAGAGCTGGGACGTCGAGGCCGCCATCCCCCTGATCGAAGGCGCCGGCGGCGTCGTCACCGACTGGCGCGGCGCCCCGATCGGCCAGCACGGCGGCCAGATGGCCATCGCCGGCGACCAGCGCGTGCTGGACGAGGCGCTGGTGGCGCTGAAGCGGTCGGCGAAGTAGGCCAAGGCGACGCCCCTGCCTTCGGACGGGGCCAATTTTCAGAAGATGCCTGTCCTAACTTTCAGAAGTCATCGCCCGGCTTGTCCGGGCGACCCAAGCAGCATGTCAGGATGTGGCTAGGTCGGCTTGGGTCGCCCGCATAAAGCGGGCGATGACTTCTTTTTTGAATGCGGGTTTCAGGTGCGTGTAGAGCCTTGCCCCAGCTCCCTTGATCAGAGCGTCAAACCATCCGGCAACAGTCGCTCGCCAGCCGTGAAGCGCTCGACGGCCACCCACTCGACCCAGACGTCCTGGCTGTTCTCATTGATCACGAACCGCTCGCGCTCGGCGGCGCGCGGATCTGCTGTGGTGATCTCGTAGACGAACATGATCTCGTGGCCGATGTGGCCCTCGTGTTCGTAGAGGTTCTCCAGCACCTTGGGCGGGCCGGCGACCTCAATGGCGAAGCCCGTCTCCTCCAGGAACTCCCGGCGCAGGGTCTGTTCAGAGGTCTCGCCGAACTCGACGCCGCCGCCCAGCGGCCGCCAGCCCTTCACCGAGCCGTCGTCGTTGCACACCTCGGCGACCAGCAGCCGGCCCTCATCGCGCAGGAGGCCGATGGCGACGACCCGCACCGCCTGCTTGGGCCGCCAGCTGCTCATCGCGGCGCCACCGGATCGACGGTCTCGTCGAACGCCGCCCAGAAGCGGGCGCGGCGGTCGTCGGTCTCGATCAGGATCTCGTGGAAGGCATCCTCGATCTCGAGGTAGCGGCCCTTGGGGATGCGGGCGGCGATCGCCTTCTGGGCTGAGGTCAGAACGCGCGTGTCGATGCCCGCCCCGACGATGGTCACCGGGATCGAGATGGCCTCGACGCCCTTCGCGCGGGCCAGCCAGTCGCAGGCGCCGAAGGCGAAGTCGGTCCAGCCCCAGGTGATGCCGCCCAGGGCGATATCCGGGTTGGCGCGGATCTGGGCCTGGTGGCGGGCGTAGCGGGCCGCGTCGTGGGTCAGGGCGTCCTGCGGGAAGACGTGCTTGAACGGATCGCCAACGTCGCCAAGCACATAATCACCCCGCAACGGCGTGCGGGCGGCCAGCCAGGCCAGGGTCCGCGCCAGGAAAGCCGGCGTGCGGCCGCTGTTCAGCCCCAGCATGGGGGCCGAAAGCACGGCTGCGGCAAAACGAGCCTCGCCATGGGCCAGGACAAGGCTGGTCAGGCAGCCGCCCATCGAATGGCCCAGCGCGATCCAGGGCTTGGGCAGGCGCGTCTCGAAGGCGGCCAGCAGGGCCCGGTAGTCGCCGAGAAAGTCGTGAAAGCCGGCCGCGTGGCCCTTCAGCCGGTCGGGCAGCATGCGGTGCGAGAGCCCCTGCCCTCGCCAGTCGTGCACCAGGACGACGAAGCCCCGCGCCAGCAGGTCGGAGACGACCTCGTAATATTTCTCGATCGGTTCGCTGCGACCGGGGCTGACCACCACCGATCCGCGCGTCTCACCCTGCGGGGAAAACAGCGCGGCGCGGAGGGTCGCCCCGTCCGCGCCGCGAAACCATTCGGCTTGTCCGTGGTCGGGAACCGGCGCCTCGGGAATCGAGACCAGAGGCGCGGGCTCCCCCATCGGCTTAGCGCAGCTTGGAGAACAGCGCCGCCATCTTGGACTGCAGCGCCATCGCCGCGCCCATGTCCGACAGCTTCAGCTTGCCGGTCATGACGGCCATGGTCGGGTCGAGCGAGCCGGCGCCGATGGCCAGGAAGTCTTCCTTCGACAGGGTCATGGTCAGGTCGGCCGGACCGTCGTCGTTCGTGACCGAACCACCGTCGATCAGGATGACGCCTTCGCCCTTCAGGTCGAACTTCAGGCTCTTGCCGAGGCCGCTGTCGTCGCCGACGGCGGTTTTGATCTTGTCGGTGATTTCCTGCAGAGTGGCCATGAAACGCGATCTCCCTCTTATTTGCGCGTTCAATATTGCGCGTGAGAACTTGGCGTGCACCCTGGCCGGGCGCGGCGCGCAAGTAAACACCGTTCAGACGCTCTCCACCCTATTTTTTGCTCTGGACGAAGCGCACCTGCGAAGGCGTTGCGGAAAGCCGGACGCGGCTCGCGCCCTTGAAGTCGGAGAGCCGGAAAATCGGCGCCTTGCTCGGCGACAGCGGCAGGGTCTGGGTCTTGCCGTCGGCGCCGACCACGACGCCGCCGCCGGCGCCCGGGAAGCTCAGACCGGTCATCTTCGGGGCCAGCATGGCCATCGGTCCGGCCGCCTTGCCGATCACGCCGTTGGTGCTCTCGACCACCGCCTTCAGCTCAGCGACGTCGTATTCGGCGGCGGGCTTCAGCACCGGCTCGATGATCAGGGTCGAGCCGAACTTGGCGTCGGCCGGGGCGTCGAACTCGACCTTGGCTCCGCCCTGCAACTGGGCCAGGGTCGGCAGGCGCTCGAAGCGGCCTTCGGCGTTGATCGGCAGCGGCGTGCGCGCCCCGCCCGCCTCGACCAGCGTCGCCTTCAGGCCGGCGGCGGGCTTGCCGTCGCGCGACAGGGCGAAGGCCACCCGGGTGCGCGAGCGCTCCTGGGCCGGCACCTTGAGGAAGTTCTCCAGATAGCTGAACACCTTGTCGGCCGGGGCGATCTTGCCCCCCTGGGCCAGGGCGACCGAGCCGGCCGCCAGGGCCACAACGGCGGCGGCGAGGGCCGCGCGTATTGCGATGCGGCCGGTCATTTCGGCTTCAAGAACTTGAGGGTCATGCGGTCGCTCTCCCCGATGGCGTCGTATTTGGCGTGGTCGAAGTCGGGCTCGGCCGGCTCGCCGCGCGGCGCCGACAGGCGTGTGGGCGGCAGGGTCCAGACGCCGAACGGATGGTCCTTGGTGTCCTTGGGATTGGCGTTGATCTCGCTCGATCCGGCCAGCACGAAGCCGGCCTCCTTGGCCAGTTCCTCGACATAGGCCTGCTGCACGTAGCCGTCGGCGGCCAGCACGTCCTGCACGCGGCCGGGCTCGCCCCTGTGCTCCTCGACCCCCAGGATGCCGCCGGGCTTCAGCGCCGCCAGGGCGTCCTTGAAGGCCTTCTCGGCGACGCCGCCGGCCATCCAGTTGTGCAGGTTGCGCAGGAACAGCACGCGATCGACCGTCCCGGCCGGAGCCACGGGCCCGCTGCCCCGGCCGAAGGTGGTGATCTCCACCTTGCCGTAGAGCTTTGGCTTGTCCTCGAGCCGGCGGCGATAGGCGGCGACGATCTCGGCGGCGGCGGGATCGGCCGGATCGGCCTCCAGCACCGCCTCGTAGAGCTTGCCGTCGGTGGCGGCCAGGAACGGCGCCAGGATGTCGGTGTACCAGCCCGCGCCGGGCCAGAACTCGACCACGGTCTGGCCGGGCTTGATCTCCCAGAACTCCAGGCTCTGCGCGGGATGGCGCCAGGCGTCGCGGGCCTTGTCGGCGGGCGTGCGCCAGTCGCCGGCCACGGCGCCGGCCAGGGTGGACGCACCACCCTTGGCTTCAGGCTTGGCCGCTGCTGGCGTCTTGGCCGGCTCGTCCTTCTTGCGGCCACAGCCGATCAGGCCCGCCGCGCCGGCGGCGACCATCAGGCCGCGTCGCGACCACGAAAACGCTGGATCCATCGATCCCCCTCTACGCACGGATCCAGCCTAAGTCCCGACCTTGGCGAAAAGACGCCCGCGGAGCGCGGGCTCCGGGACCAAGAGACGCCCGCTCACCCCGGCTTCTTGAAGCGCAGGGTCATGCGATCGCTCTCGCCGATGGCGTCGTACTTGGCGCGGTCGAAATTGGGATCGGCCGGCTGGCCCGCCGGCGCCGACTGGCGCACGGGCGGCAGGGTCCAGACGCCGAAGGGGTGGTCCTTGGTGTCCTTGGGATTGGCGTTGATCTCGGACTTGGCGTCCAGCTTGAAGCCGGCCTTCTGCGCCAGGGCCACGACCGTGGCGGTCGACAGGTAGCCGTCGGCGCCGGCGCTCTTCTCGTCGGCCGGGTCGGCGCGGTGCTCCTCGATCGCCAGGATCCCGCCCGGCTTCAGCACGGCGAAGAAGTCGGCGAACAGCTTGTCGGCGACGCCCGGCTGGACGGTCCAGTTGTGGACGTTGCGGGCGGTCAGCACGATGTCGGCCGAGCCCGGCGCGCCCAGCGGCGCGGCCACCGGCCCAAAGTCGGCGTATTTGACCTTGCCGTACTTGGCCTCGTCGGCGAAGCGGGCCTCGAAGGCGGCGCGGCCCTTGCGCGCGCCTTCCGACAGCTTGGGATTGGCCAGGTCGGCGACGCCGGCGACATAGGTCCCCTTGGTGGCCTTGGCGTAGGGGGCGAGGATTTCGGTCCAATAGCCGCCGCCGGGCGAAACCTCGATCACCGTCTGGCTAGGCTTCAGTCCCCAGAACACCAGGCTCTCATATGGATGGCGGGCGCCGTCGCGGGCGGCGCTGGCCGGGGTGCGGTCGGGCGAGGCGATCGCGGCCTTCAGGGCCGCGTCGGCGGCCAGGGCCCCGGTGGCCGGCGCGAGCGCGGCGATGGCGGCGAGGATGAGGAAATGGCGGCGGGCGGGCATGGCGTCTGTCTCCGTCGTCGACCCGCGTTCCGGGCGCGCCGACCTTAGCTGCACATGACCCGCGATCAAGCGATTCCGAAACTGAATGACGCACCCCTTGAAGTCGAAAAACGACCTCCCAACTATTCAACCGAAGGCGCTGGCAAACCGGGCCTTCCGGATCGCAGACGAGGCCGAGATCGGGTCGTCGAAGGTCCGAACACACATCGCAACCTTGCTTGAAGAGAAGGTTCTACATCTATGCGTACGATCGACCTGTCGCCCCTTTACCGCTCGCTCGTCGGCTTCGACCGCCTGGCCGCGCAACTCGACGCCGCCGCCAAGACCGAAGCCGCCTCGGGCTATCCGCCCTACAATATCGAGCGCACCGACGAGAATGCCTATCGCATCGAGATCGCCGTCGCCGGCTTCAAGCCGGAAGAACTGTCGATCGAGGCCAAGGAAGGCCTGCTGACCGTCTCGGGCCGCAAGGCGGCCAATGACGAAGCCAAGCGCTACCTGCATCGCGGCCTCGCCGAGCGCAATTTCGACCGTCGCTTCCAGCTGGCCGACTATGTGGTGGTGACCGACGCGGCCCTGGCCGACGGCCTGCTGACCATCGCGCTGAAGCGTGAACTGCCCGAAGCCCTCAAGGCCCGGACCATTCCGATCAGCACCACCCCGAGCATCGCCGGCGCCGACACCGCCGTGATCGAAGGCGAAAAGGCCGCCTAACCGCGCCGACCGCTTTCCCTCTGCTTTAAGTCCCCTCCGACTTCGGGCGGCGCAGCAATGCGCCGCCCTTTTTCGTGTCTGCACCCGTTCTGCACGACGATCGGGCGGTCCGTGCACGGCCTCGCCGCCGGGGCTGCAACCCACGTCCCTATCGAGAAGGCTCCAAGATGGGGACCTTCCGATGAAAGCCTTCCGCCCGCCGCCGGCCGCAGCGCCGTTCTGGATCAAGCCCGTGGCCGCCGCCCTGCTGGTGCTGGCGGCCGACCAGCTGTTCTACGGCCACCCCGTCGGCGCGACTCTGGGGATGTTCGCCTTGCTGGCCATCGCCGCCGTCGTCCTGGTCCAGCCCGCCGCGCGCAAGGCCTGGGCGCCGCTGCTGGCGGCGATCTTCTTCGCCAGCGTGCTGATCGAAGCCCCCAGCCTGCTGGCCTTCGGCCTCTGGATCGTCGCCATCGCCGTCGCGGCCCTGTCCGCCCGGGTCGGCCGAGCCGAGGACGCCTGGCGCTGGCTGCAGCGACTGGCGGCCATGCTGGCGCTGGGCCTCGTCGCGCCGTTCCGCGACTTCGGGCGCGCCCGCCGCCGCGCCCCCGGATCGGGCGCGGCTCTGCGCCGCCTGCCGGTGCTGGTGCTGCCGGTGGTCGGCGGCATGGTGTTCCTGGCCCTGTTCACGGCCGCCAATCCGGTGATCGCCCAGGCCATCGGCCAATGGCGCTTCCCCGAGCTCGACCTGCCCCGCACCGGCTTTGCGGTTCTGGTCGCCTTCGGGGTCTGGATGCTATTGCGGCCGGCATTCAAGCGCCCGCCCTACGGTCTGCCGGCCCCAAAGCCTGGCGCCGCGCCCCTGCCCGGTCTCAGCGTCGCCTCGGTCGGCCTGTCGCTGGTGGTGTTCAACGCGGTCTTCGCCTTGCAGAACGGCCTCGACATCGCCTTCCTGTGGTCGCGCGCACCGCTGCCGGAGGGCGTGAGCCTGGCCGAATACGCCCATCGCGGCGCCTATCCGCTGATCGCCACCGCCCTGCTGGCCGGCCTGTTCGTGCTGGTCGCCCTGGCGCCGGGATCGGCGACCGCGCGGTCGGCCTGGCTGCGGCGGCTGGTGGTGCTGTGGGTGGCCCAGAATCTCTTCCTCGTCGCCTCGTCGATCCTGCGCACCCTGGACTATGTCGATGTCTACGCCCTGACCCGCCTGCGGCTGGCCGCCCTGATCTGGATGGTTCTGGTCGGCGTGGGCCTGCTGCTGATCTGCTGGCGGATGCTGCGAGGCAGCAGCGCGGCCTGGCTGATCAACGCCAATGCCGCCGCCGCGGGCCTGGTGCTGGCCGCCTGCACGGTGGTCGATCTGGGCGCGGTCGCCGCCGCCTGGAACGTCCGCCACGCCCGTGAGCTGGGCGGGAACGGCGAGGCGCTGGACGTCTGCTACCTGGAGCGCCTGGGCGACTCCTCGATCGTGGCGCTGAGCCAGCTTCGCGTCACCGCCCTGCCCCCGGTGCTGGCGGCGCGGGTGGCCTGGTCGCGTGAGACCGTTCTCAACGACCTGACCTATCGCCAGAGCCGCTGGCGCGGCTGGAGCTGGCGGGCCGAGCGCCGGCTGGACGAGGCCCTGGCTCTGGCCCCGCGCGATCGGACGATCTCGGTTCCGGCCGGGACGCTCGACTGCCGGGGCGTTCCGATGGCCTACAGCCGTTGACCTGCGCCCCCGCAAGCGGAACATCTGCGCCATGACTCAGCCGATCCTGATCGTCGACGACGAGCCGCACATCCGCGAGCTTCTGGCCTTCGCCCTGGGCAAGGCCGGCTACGCCACGGTCGAGGCCGGCGACGGCGAGGCGGCGCTGGAGGCGATCGCCGCCCACAAGCCGGCCCTGGTGGTGCTGGACATCAACATGCCGCGCCTCAACGGCCTGGACGTCTGCCGCCGCATCCGCGCCGAGGGCCAGCTGCCGGTGCTACTGCTGTCGTCACGCGACGACGAGATCGACCGGGTGCTGGGCATCGAGCTGGGGGCCGACGACTATGTGGTCAAGCCGTTCAGCCCGCGCGAGGTGACGGCGCGGGTGGCGGCGATCCTGCGCCGGGCCAGCGCCGCCGCCACGCCGCCGGCCGAGGAGGCCAAGCTGCTCAGCCATGGCCGTCTAAGCCTTGAGGCCGAGGCCTGGCGGGCGGCCTGGGGCGAAACCGAGACGGCGCTGACGGTCACCGAGTTCGGCATCCTCTGGACCCTGGCCAGCGCTCCGCGCCGGGTCTTCACCCGCGACGCCATCATCGACCGGCTGCGCGGCCCGGGTTTCGCCCTCACCGACCGCACCATCGACAGCCACGTGCGCAACCTGCGCGCCAAGTTCGCCAAGCTGGGCGGCGTCGACGTGGTCGAGACCCGTCCCGGCGTCGGCTACCGCCTGGGGGCCTGCCAGGGCCAGGACGCCGAGGCGTGATCGGGGCGCTCTCGGCCTTCAAGGAGGCGATCAAGCGACGCTGGCCCGCCCTGCGCCTGCGCTCGATCCTGCTGGCGGTGCTGCTGTTCGCCGCCGCCATGCCGGCGATCGGCGGGGTCTTCCTGCGCAGCTACGAGAACACCCTGGTGCGCCAGACCGAGGCGGAGCTGACCGCCCAGGGCGCGGCCTGGCGGCGACGGCGGCGGCCCTGTGGCCCGGCGCACCTCCGGTCTCGGCCCTGCCCGAACCCGATCCGGACGATCCAGACTACTACCGTCCCGAAAGGCACAGCATCGACCTGTCGGCCGCCGCGATCCTGCCCGAGCGCCCGACGCCGCCGGCTTCCAAGCTGCCGGCCGAGCCGGACGCCGCCGCGGCGGCCGCGCGGCTCGACCCGATCTTCGCCGACACCACCCGCAGCACCCTGGCTTCCATCGTCCTGACCGACGTCCACGGACGAGTGGTGCGGGGCCTGGGGACCGGCGGCGACCTTTCGGCCCTGCCAGAGGTGCGCACGGCCCTGGCAGGCGGCTCCCGGACCGTGCTGCGCCACATCGGCAAGTACCGCCAGCGCTCCTCGTGGGAGTGGGTCAGCCGCGCGTCCTCCGTCCGCCTGCACCATGCCCGGCCCGTCGTGGTCGAGGGCCGGACCGTCGGTGTGCTGCTGCTGTCGCGTTCGCCGCGCGGCCTGTTCAAGGGCCTCTACGAGGATCGCGGCAAGCTGCTGCTGGGCGCTGGGGTCATCATCGCCGTGCTGTTTGGCCTGGCGGGCCTGATCTCGCGCGGGGTCACCCGGCCGATCGAGCAGCTCAGCGCCGCCACCCGCGCCATGGCCCAGGGCCGCGGCGAGCCGCTGGGCACGCCGCGCACGGCCGCCATCGAGATCCAGGCGCTGTACGACGACTTCCGGGCCATGGCCGGGGCCATCGACAAGCGCTCGCGCTATCTGCGCGACTTCGCCGCCGCCCTCAGCCACGAGTTCAAGACGCCCCTGGCCGGGGTGCGTGGCGCCATCGAGCTGTTGCAGGACCACTATCCGACCATGAGCCAGGCGGAGCGCGAGCGCTTCCTGGCCAATATCGCCGCCGACAGCGCCCGGCTGTCGGCCCTGGTCGGGCGGCTGCTGGAGCTGGCCCGCGCCGACATGGCCACGCCCGAGGCCGGGGTCGCCGCCGCGCCCGCCGCCGCCGCCCGGACCGTGGCCGCCGCCCTCTCTGGTCCGGACCTCGCCGTCGTTCTCGACCTCCCGGCCGACCTGCCGCCGGTCGCCGCCCCGCTGGCGGTGATCGAGACGGTGCTGACCGTGCTGGTCGACAACAGCCGCCAGGCCGGCGCCAAGCGGGTGGTGATCGAGGCCCGCCACGAGCAGGGCGAGGTCGTGCTGGAAGTCTCCGACGACGGGCCGGG
This sequence comes from Caulobacter hibisci, assembly GCF_016135805.1. Classification (GTDB taxonomy): domain Bacteria; phylum Pseudomonadota; class Alphaproteobacteria; order Caulobacterales; family Caulobacteraceae; genus Caulobacter; species Caulobacter hibisci. The sequence continues at coordinate 108,227 of NZ_JADWOX010000013.1, read as the reverse complement.
CGTGGCCGAGGCCGATGCCGCCCGCCTGTTCGAGCCCTTCTTCACGACCCGCCGAAGCCAGGGCGGAACCGGCCTTGGCCTGTCGATCGCGCGATCGCTGGCCCGAGCCCATGGCGGCGAAACCGCCTATGTGGCGAGGGGAACGGGGGCGCGGTTCGTGCTGTGGCTGCCGACGGCCTGAGCGCCGATATCGAGCGTCTGCACGAAATCTCCACGGCCGGTTCATCACCGCGCCTTGGGCCGCGTCCAGGCTGAGATCTCTTCCCGACAGGAGATCGCCATGCTGACCGCCGCCCCGCCCGCTTCTGACTGCCAGGTCGAGCTCGACATCGCCGCCGGCCGCTGCACCTGGACCGTCACCCGCCCCGACGGCATGCGGCTGACGGGCACGGCCAGCGACCCGGCCTTCGCCCAGACCCAGACCGCCCTGGCCGCGGTGATGCTGGACGCCTTCGCCTCGGTGAGACGGCGACGGTTTTAGCAGCCGGATCGCCTCGTCTTGGCCATTAGGCGGGTGTAAGCGTGGCCTTCGCTCGTTTCGCAAAGGCTCTTCATGCGCGCGCTTCTCCCCTTCGCCCTGATCCTCGGCGTCTCGGCCGCCGCCCTCTCCACCGCTCCAGCCCTGGCCGCGCCGGAGAGCTACGCGACCATCCACATGAAGACCGACACCGCCTTCCTCAGCCCCGAGGAGCGCAAGGTGGTGAACCTCTTGATCCAGGCCGCCGACCAGATGACGGCCATCTACGACAAGCAGGCGGTCGCCCAGGGCGGCGCCGACGGCCCCGGCCACGGCTTCTATCCGCCGGGCCTGACCAAGGACGCGTTCGAGGCCTATCTCGCCGCCCATCCCGACCAGAAGGCCGCCCTGATGGACGCCTATACGGTGGTCCGCCGCGACGGCGACAAGCTGGTCGCCGTGCCCTATTCGGTCGCCTACAAGCCCGAGCTGACCAAGGCCGCCGCCCTGCTGGACGAGGCCGCCAAGGTCACCACCAACGCCAGCCTCAAGCGTTTCCTGACCCTGCGGGCCCAGTCGTTCCGCTCGAACGACTACTTCCAGTCCGAGATGGCCTGGATGGACCTGGAGGGCACGCCGATCGAGGTGGCCATCGGTCCGTACGAGACCTACACCGACGAGATGATCGGCCAGAAGGCGGCGTTCGAGGCCTTCGTCACCCTGAAGAACCCGACCGAGAGCCAGGCCCTGGACAAGTACAAGGGCTATCTGCGCGACATGGAGGCCAATCTCCCGGTCGCCGACACCTACAAGAACTTCAAGCGCGGCGGGGCCTCGCCGATCGCCGTGGCCGAGCAGATCCGCGGCGGCGGCGACAATCTGCACGGCCCGCAGACCGTGGCCTTCAACCTGCCCAACGACGAGCGCGTGCGCGAGGCCAAGGGCGCCAAGAAGGTGATCCTGTCCAACGTGCTGGCCGCCAAGTACGAGGGCATACTGTCGCCGATCGCCAGCCGCGTGCTGGTCGCCGACCAGGCCGCCCTGGTCAGCCAGAAGTACATGACGCTGGAGACCCTGTTCCACGAGCTGTCACACAGCCTCGGCCCGGGCTCGATCGTCGTCGGCGGCCGCGCCACCACCGTCTCGGCCGAGCTGAAGGACATCGGCGGCACAGCCGAAGAGGCCAAGGCCGACGTCATGGGGGCCTGGAACATCCTCTTCATGATGCAGAAGAACGAGATCCCGGCCGCCGAACGCTCGCAGCTGTTCGCCACCTACACCGCCGGCATCTTCCGCGCCGCCCGCTGGGGCGACGAGGAGGCCCACGGCCGGGGCGCGGCCCTGCAGTACGGCTACCTCAAGGCCAAGGGCGCCTTCGTCTACGATCCGGCCGCCAAGCGCTACCGCATCGACGACGCCAGGATGGCCGCCGGCATCCGCGACCTGGTGGCCGACATCGTCAAGCTGCAGGGCGACGGCGACTATGCCGGCATGGTCGCCTTCTTCGACCGCTACGCCCACCTCGACGACGACGCCCGCGGCGTGATCGCCACGCTGAAGGACATCCCCGTCGATATCTCGCCGGTCTATCCGGACAAGGTGTGAGCCGGCCGCTCAACGACAAAGGAACCTCCCCCCGTGGGGGAGGTGATCGCGAAGCGATCGGTGGGGGGAGTTGGTGGGAGATTTGCCAACGCCTCGGAAGCTGAAAACGGCCCCCCACCGGCCTTCGGCCGCCTCCCCCACGGGGGGAGGTTCCTTGTCGCTGAACACGCGCTTTCGCGCTCACGCGGTGAACCGCTGAGGGGATGTGGAGAGGGCGCGGGGCGTCCGGGCTACGCCCGGATGTGTGAGTTTTGAATACCGTTTCGACGAAGCTCTGACGCCCCGCGCGATCGTTGAACCTCAGGCCGGGACGCGCGGGCCTCTTCCGCCCTGTGCCCCTTCCCCATGCAATGCGCCCCGTTTCTTGGCGGCCAGGCGTGCATGCGGCGCGGACCCTCGGACGGGCGGGAGCCTATTGGGCAAGCTCCCGATGGATGGGTTTACGTCCCCCATCCTCATTTAAGCTTTCAGGCCCTGCTCACGCAGCTCCGTCAGCCCCGCTCGATCGCATCGCCGTCGCACGCTTCGGGCCGGATCCTTGCGCCCTCTCCCTGCAACGGGACAGCTGTGATTATGCGAGCGGTCTGGACGCGTCTGATAAGTTCGGGTGAGAAAGTCTTAGGGCGTTGAATTCGTTCGAATCCGTTCGCGTAGCGACGGGGATCGACGCCTGCCAATCCCCGTCCGACCAACCCAAAGTTCGCCTTCCTGGGCCTTGTGCCCAGGATCCATCGTTCCGCTGCTCAGACCTTGGCAGAACGGTCGAGGTCTGAGCGGTCGCCGGCTCGCCACGAGGGCGAGGGAGGCGGAGTTTGTTGGCTTGAGGCGGTAGGGTCAGTGCCGGCACGCCGGTTGGCGGCGTAACCCCTCACCCTCCCAGGCTATCGCCTGGGCCCCTCCCTCTCCCTCTGGGAGAGGGGGCTTAGGCCGGTGCGAAATCCACGCCTTGCACCTGGGTCAGGTCGCAGTCGCGGAAGCTGGCCTTGGCCAGGCGGGCGCCGGTGAAGTCGGCGCCGCGCAGGTCGGCGCCGTCGAAGACGGCTTCGGAGAGGACGGCGGTCTGGACCATGGCGTAGCGCAGGCGGGCGGCCGCCAGGTTGGCCACGGTCTTGCGCTCGGGGCCCAGCGGCAGGGGCGACAGGAAGGCCTGGCGCAGGTCGGCCTTGGTCAGGTTGGCGCCGGTCAACTTGGCGCCGCGCAGGTCGGCCCCGCGCAGATTCGCTGCGCGCAGGTCGGCGTTCTGGAGGTTGGCGCCCTGCAGCTGGGCGCCCGACAGGTCCATGCCGACCAGGCACGCGCCCTTGGCAGTCATGGCGGTGAGGCGCAGGCCCTTCAGCCGATCGCCGAGCGGACGCAGGTCCTCGCCGTCGAGACGGGCCGCCTGCCCTTCCTTGCCGCCGGTCTGGCACCATTGCTGGTTGGCCAGGCAGCGGGCGTAGAGCTCGCGCGCCTTGTTCACCGCGTCGGGCGTCGAGGCGATCAGGGCGCCGCTCATGTGCGCGCCGGTGACCCGGGCGGTCGAGGTGTCGACCCCGGCCATCACCGAGCCCTGCAGGTTGGCGCCCTCGAGATTGGCGCCCTTGATGTCGGCGTTGTCGAGGATGGCCCCCGACAGGTTGGCTTCCTTCAGGTTGGCGCCCGACAGCTTGGCCCCGCGCAGGGAACAGTCGGAGAAGTCGGCCTTGAAGGCCGAGACGCCGGTGAACTGCGAGCCGTCCAGGGTGGCGCCCGAGAAGTTGACCTCGTCGACCTCGCCGCTGCGGGTCTCGTGCTTGAGGGTGTCCAGCCCCTTGCGGGGGTGCGGGATGGCGATCTGGCCTTCGCGGAAGTCGGCCTGGGTGAGGTCGGCCTGAGACAGGTTGGCGCCGCGCAAGCAGGCGCCGCGCAGGTCGGCGCGTTGCAGGCTGGCCTGGCGCAGGTCGGCCTTGCGCAGGTCGCAGCCGAACAGGCTGGCGCGGTCGAGCTTGGTGCGCACCATGCGGCAGCCGTCGAGGATCGAGGCCGACAGGTCGGCGTCGGTCAGGTTGCGGAACGACAGGTCCAGGCCCGACAGGTTCATGAACCGCAGCGAGGCGCGCTTGCCGCCCTGCTTGCCGGTGACGAACTTCTCGTGGGCCGTGACGAGCATGTCGAGCTCGGCCTGGCTGAGCTTGCGGCGTCCCGCCATGCTCTGTGCAGCGTTCATTGCGGGACCCCCTCCCGTCGGTGCTTTAGTCGCTTGTATTTCATCGGATAACAGCAATCGACGAGCGAACGGTTAAGGTCGCGTCGTTTCGTCACATTTGTTCAGATGACGTCGTCCAGCCCCCGCGCGCCCAGACGGATCGCGCCGGTGATGTCGACATCCTTGAGGTTGGCGTTGGTGAAGTTGGCGCGCGACAGGTCCGAACCGGCCAGGCAGGCGCCGCGCAGGTCGGCCCGGGCCAGGTCGGCATTGGTCAGCAGCACGCCGGTCAGGTCGGCCGGCAGCAGCCGGTCCTTGCCGATCAGCAGCGGGCCCAACTGGGCGTCGCGCAGGTCGGAACCGGAAAGCTTGGCCCCCTTCAGGCGGGCTCCGCGCAGGTCGGCCCGGCGCAGGTTGCAGGCCCGAAGGTCCGCCCCTTCCAGCTGGGCGCCCTGCATCTGCACGCCCTCCATGTCGAGGCCGTAGAACACCGCCCCCTTGGCCGAGAGGGCCGTCAGGTTGAAGCCGCGGATGCTTTTCAGATTGCGCAGGTCGGCCTTGTCGAAGGCCGAGGGCTTGCCCTCCGCCCCGCCGGTCTCGCACCAGCGGGCATGGTCGGAGATCATCTGCTCGTAAGGCATGTCGGACACGTCGACGCCCGAGGCCTTGTCGGTCAGGGCGCCTTCCATACTGGCCCCGGTGACGTTCCAGGACAGGGTCTTGACCCCGACCAGCACGGTGTTGCGCAGATCCGCGCCGGTCAGGTTGGCGCCCGACAGGTCGGCGCCGGCCATGTTGGCGCCGTTGAAATTGGCCTGCTTTAGGTTGGCGCGCACCAGCTTGGCGTCCTTCAGGATCGCGTCGCTGAAGTCGGCCTTGGTGGCTACGATGCCCGACAGCCGCGAGCGTTCGAGGTTGGCGCCCGACAGGTTGGCGCCGGCGGCATAGGCCTCGCGCTGCACGGGCTCGATGATGCGGTAGCCTTCCTTGCGGTCGGCGGCGGCGATCTGGCCCTCGCGCAGGTCGGCCTCGAACATGTCGGCGCCGGTCAGGTTGGCGCCGCGCAGGCTGGAGCCGCGCAGGTCCGAGCGACGCAGCGAGGCGTCGGTCAGGTCGGCACCCTGCATGTCGGCCCCGTAGAGATTGGCGTTGTCGAGCTTGCAACGGCGCAGGTCGGTCCCGACCAGCAGCGCGCCGGTGAAGTCGGCGTCGCACAGATTGCGGCCCGCCAGCACCAGTCCGGAAATGTCGCAGAAGGCGAACACCGCGCGCGCTCCGCCCAGCCGAGCCGACCACAGGCGGTCATGCTTGGCGCAGATCACGTCGACTTCTTGTTGCGTCAGGCGCCGGTGTTCCTGGCCCGCCGCTGCCGGGGTGTTCATGCAAGCTCGCGTTTCCGTACCCGAAGGTACGCCAACTTGATGCGCCCGGCAGCATTAACGTCGTGTTTCCAGGCACTTCCTGCGCGCAGGAAGCCTGGAAACAACCCAGAGCCCCCTTCGCCGGCGGACGAAGGGATCCCCGCAGGGTCTTGAATCAGCCGATCGTCGGCAGCTTTTCGGCGCGGGCCTCGTCGAGGTAACGGGCGCCCACGGGCTTGAGGTCGGCGTCGAGATCGATGGCCAGCGGGTTGCCGGTGGGGATCTCGACCTTGACGATCTGGTCGTCGGGCACGGCGAACAGGTGCTTGACGATGGCCCGCAGCGAATTGCCGTGGGCGGCCACCAGGATGTTCTCGCCGGCCTTCAGCTTGGGGGCGATGGCGTCTTCCCAATAGGGCAGCACGCGCACCAGGGTGGTGGCCAGGCTCTCGGTCGAGGGCAGGCTCGCGCCCTTGTAGCGACGATCGGACGCGAAGTCGTACTCGCCGCCCGGGGCCAGTTCCGGCGGCGGAACATCGTAGGAGCGCCGCCAGATGGTGACCTGCTCCTCGCCGTGCTTTTCGGCGGTCTCGGCCTTGTTCAGGCCGGTCAGGCCGCCGTAGTGGCGCTCGTTCAGGCGCCAGTCCTTGGTCACCGGCACGAAGCTTTGCGACGCCGCGTCCAGGGCCAGGTTGCAGGTGCGGATGGCGCGGGTCTGGACCGAGGTGAAGGCCTCGTCGATGTCGAGGCCGGCGGCCTTGATCAGTTCGCCGCCCTTGCGGGCCTGGGCCTCGCCCTCGGCGGTCAGGTCAACGTCGACCCAGCCGGTGAAGCGGTTCTCGAGGTTCCACTGGCTCTGGCCGTGGCGAAGCAGGACGAGGACGGGCATCGGAACTCCCTTGATTGTTCCAGGGCGGGCTAAGGCCGCGCGGGGCCCGCGTCAAGACAAGGTCAGGCGACGCCATGTCAAGCAACGCCCCTGTCCCGCCACGAACGACGTGCTATAGCCGGGCCATGCCCGATCGCATCTTCATGCCCATCTGCGCGTTCATCGCCCTGGCGATGATCGCCTTCTCCCTCGTCTGGCCGCAGGGTTTCGGCGAACGCTCGCCCGGCCCCTTCGGCTCGACGCCCATTCAACAGACCCCGGAAATGAAGACCTTGATCGAGAAGGAAAAGGCGTCCGCCCGCCTCAGCGAAGAGCGCCGCCAGCGCGAGGCCGCCGCCGCTGCCCTTAGCGGCGAAGGCGGGCAGTAAGCATATTTACCGGCCTTGAACTCGTTCAATCGTCACATTGATCGATCAACGTCATACGAAGAGGGTGGTGTGCAACCACTCCGACAGCTAAACGCACCTCACCGCTCATTGAAGCGAGCCCCTATGTTCTCAACTCCCCGTGCTGATCTGGTTCCTAATACGGCCGCTTACGAAAACGAACCGCTGGTCAAGGCGACGGGCTTCCGCGAATACGATGCACGCTGGCTGTTCGGCCCCGAGATCAACTTGCTGGGCATCCAGGCGCTTGGCCTGGGCCTGGGCACCTACATCCACGAGCTGGGCGAGTCGAAGATCGTGGTCGGCCACGACTTCCGCTCCTACTCGTCGTCGATCAAGAACGCCCTGATCCTGGGCCTGCTGAGCGCCGGCTGCGAAGTGCACGACATCGGCCTGGCCCTGTCGCCCACCGCCTATTTCGCCCAGTTCGACCTCGACATCCCGTGCGTGGCCATGGTCACCGCCAGCCACAACGAGAACGGCTGGACCGGCGTGAAGATGGGCGCCCAGAAGCCCCTGACCTTCGGTCCCGACGAGATGGGCAAGCTCAAGGACATCGTCCTGGGCGCCAAGTTCGTCGAGCGTGACGGCGGAAAGCTGATCCGCGTCGAAGGCCAGGCCGAGCGCTACATCGCCAATGTCGCCACCCGCGCCCAGATCACCCGTCCGCTGAAGGTGCTGGCCGCCTGCGGCAACGGCACCGCCGGCGCCTTCGCCGTCGAGGCCCTGCAGCGCATGGGCGTCAGCGACGTGATCGGCATGGACACCGACCTCGACTACACCTTCCCCAAGTACAATCCGAACCCGGAAGACCTGGAGATGCTGCACGAGATGGCCAAGGCCGTCCGTGAGCACGGCGCGGACCTGGCCTTCGGCTTCGACGGTGACGGCGACCGCTGCGGCGTGGTCGACGACGAGGGCGAGGAGATCTTCGCCGACAAGATCGGCCTGATGCTGGCTCGAGACCTGGCCCCGCTGCACCCGGGCGCGACCTTCGTCGTCGACGTCAAGTCGACCGGCCTCTACGCCACCGACCCGATCCTCAAGGAACACGGCTGCAAGGTCATCTACTGGAAGACCGGCCACAGCTACATCAAGCGCAAGAGCGCCGAGACGGGCGCCCTGGCCGGCTTCGAGAAGAGCGGCCACTTCTTCATGAATGCCCCGCTGGGCTACGGCTACGACTGCGGCCTGACCGCCGCGGCCGCCGTGCTGGCCATGCTCGATCGCAACCCGGACAAGAAGCTGAGCGACCTGCGCAAGGCCCTGCCGATCGCCTTCACCTCGCTGACCATGAGCCCGCACTGCGACGACGAGAAGAAGTACGGCGTCGTCGCCGAGGTGGTGAAGGAATACGAAGACCTGTTCGCCGCCGGCGGCTCGATCCTGGGTCGGAAGATCACCGAGGTGATCACCGTCAACGGCGTGCGCGTGCACCTGGAAGACGGCTCGTGGGTGCTGGTCCGCGCCTCGTCGAACAAGCCCGAAGTGGTGGTCGTGGTCGAGAGCACCCAGTCGGAAGACGATATGAAGGCCCTGTTCCGCGAGGAAGTGAAGCCGCGCCTGGGCGCCCGCGTGGGCAAGTACAACCAAGAGATCTGATCGGGCTCAGCCCCCTGACGAACGAAAGGCCGGGGAGCGATCCCCGGCCTTTTTGTTTTGGTGTCAGACCTTGGCCTGAAGGACCTCGCCGATCCTCTCCAACAAGGCCTTGCCCGTAAAGGGCTTCATCACGTAGCCGGCCGCGCCCAGCTGCAGGGCCTGGACGATGCGGTCGAGCCGCCCCTCCCCCGTCAGCATCAGAACCGGGATCTCGCTCCCGCCCGGGGCGGCCTGCAAGGCGCGCAGGGCGTCGAGGCCGGACAGGCCCGGCATGCGCACGTCGAGCAGGATCAGGGCCGGCGGCGCGGCGGCCACCGCGCCCAGCAGGTCCTCGACGGTGGGAAAGGTCCTCACGGCGTAGCCGCCCCGGCCGAGCTGGATCTCGACCAGCTCGCGCGTCAGGGCGTCGTCGTCGGCGACGTAGATCAGCGGCGGCGTGACCAGCATGGCGTTCCGAAAGGTTAACGCTGCTGCTTACTGCGCCGGTGGAGTCGCGCAAGTGCTCATGCGCACAAACGGCCCCCCTTTGGGGTCACCGCGCGCCGCCTGATCACTTGGTTCCGAAGGTGCGGTCGCCAGCGTCGCCCAGGCCCGGCACGATGTAGCCGTGGTCGTTGAGCGCCTCGTCGACCGCCGCCGTCCAGATCTGCACGTCCGGATGGGCCGCGCGGAGGGTCTCCACGCCCGGGACCGAGGCCAGCAGGCAGACGAACCGCAGGTCGCGCACGCCGCGCTTCTTCAGCAGGTCGATCGCCGCCACCGCCGTGTGGCCGGTGGCCAGCATCGGGTCGACGACGATGACCAGGCGGTCGGCGATGTCTTCGGGGGTCTTGAAGTAGTACTCGACCGCCTTGAGGGTCTCGGGATCGCGATAGAGGCCGATGTGGGCGACGCGGGCCGATGGCACGAGATCGAGCATGCCCTCGGCCATCCCCAGGCCGGCGCGCAGGATCGGGGCGAAGACCAGCTTCTTGCCGGCGATGACCTTGGCTTTCGTCGGCGCGACCGGCGTCTCGATCTCGACCTCGTCCATGGTCAGCTCGCGGGTGACCTCGTAGCAGATCAGGGTCGCGGTCTCGCGCATCAGGGCGCGGAAGGTCTTGGTCGAGGTTTCCTTGTCCCGCATCAGGGTCAGCTTGTGCTGCACCAGCGGGTGGTCGACGATCGTGACGCCTTGCATCGGGCGAGGTCCTTGGGACTGAAAAGAAGCTTCAGCCGCTCAAGTGCCGCCTTCCGGCTCGCCCCTCAAGGACTAATCAGCCGGCCAGGCCGACGATCGTCCGGAAGGCCCATACGGTGCAGCCGATGCAGACGAGCAGCGTCATGAAATCGGCCATGCCCGACCTCCGCTTCGCTGCTTTCGCCTTCTTCGCCACGCCCGCCTCGCTTGTCCCCTGCGTGCGAGCATACTCGCGCATCAACCTCAACGCGACGCTTAGAAACGGGGTTAAGCCGCCGTTTTCCAAAAGAAAAGCCGCGCCGCGCTTCTCTTGGGGGGAGAGAAGAAGCGCGACGCGGCGGGATCGGCCGGGTCTTGGGGGAGGAACCCGGCCGGGGTCGTTAGCCGTGCAGCTTGATGGCCGCGGCGGCGATCAGCTCGCCCTGGTGGCGGGCGCCGTCCAGGTCGATCTGGGTCGGCTGGCGGCTGCCGTCGCCGCCGGCGACCGTGGTGGCGCCGTAGGGCGCGCCGCCGACGATCTCGTCGTTGCTCATCTGGCCCTGGTGGCTATAGGGCAGGCCGATGATCGTCATGCCGAAGTGCAGCAGGTTGGTGATGATCGAGAACAGGGTGGTTTCCTGGCCGCCGTGCTGGGTGGCGGTCGAGACGAAGGCGCCGCCGACCTTGCCGTTCAGCGCGCCGCGGGCCCACAGGCCGCCGGCCTGGTCGAGGAACGCGGCCATCTGCGAGCTCAAGCGGCCGAAACGCGTGCCGGTGCCGACGATGATGGCGTCGTAATCGGCCAGTTCGGCGACGGTGGCGATCGGGGCTTCCTGGTCGAGCTTGAAGTGAGCGCCCTTGGCGATCTCTTCCGGCACGGTTTCGGGAACGCGCTTGATGTCGACGGTCGCGCCCGTGCTGCGAGCGCCTTCGGCGACGGCCTTGGCCATCGTCTCGATGTGGCCGTACGACGAGTAGTAAAGGACCAGAACCTTGGCCATGGGAGTCTCCTAGAGAAAGCTCAGTCTGAGGTTGGGGAGGAAAAGACGCGGCGACTGCCGCCGCGTCTTGAAGGTTTAGGCGGCGTCCACCAGCACGAGTTCGGCGTCTTCCAGAGCCTTGACCCGGATGGTGTTCTCGTTGGCGATCGCCGCGCCGTCGCGGGTGTCGAGCGCCACGCCGTTGACTTCGACCTTGCCGGTCGAGGGCACGAGGTAGGCATGACGGCCGTCGCCCAGCGTATATTCGGTCTCTTCACCGGCCTTCAGCGTCGCGCCCAGGACCCGGGCGTCGGTGCGGATCGGCAGGGCGTCGGCGTCGCCTTCGAAGCCGCTGGCCAGGGCCACGAACTTGCCGGAGCGGTCGCCCTTGGGGAACGGCTTGGCGCCCCAGGCGGGCGGTTCGCCGCCGCGGTCCGGAATGATCCAGATCTGGAAGATCTTGGTCACGCCCGGCTCGAGGTTATATTCCGAGTGGCGGATGCCGGTGCCGGCGCTCATCACCTGCACGTCGCCCGCTTCGGTGCGGCCCTTGTTGCCCAGGCTGTCCTGGTGGGTGATCGCCCCCTCGCGAACATAGGTGATGATCTCCATGTCGTTGTGCGGGTGCGGCGGGAAGCCCGTGCCGGCGGCGATGGTGTCGTCGTTCCAGACCCGCAGGGCGCCCCAGTTGACGCGCTTGGGATCATGGTAGCCGGCGAACGAGAAGTGGTGCTTGGCGTCGAGCCAACCGTGATTGGCGCCGCCCAGGCTGTCGAACTTGCGAACTTCGATCATGTCGATCTCCCGGTGTGTCTGGGTGGAGAAGCCGTGGCGGCGTCTCCGTTGACGAGGAAGATGGAGACAGATCGCTCGATCCGAAATAGAAATGGTCGAAAGAAACCATTTCCAAAAACGACATGATGAAACTTCCCGACTTCGAGGCCTGGGCCGTGTTCGCCAAGGTGGCCGAGACCGGCTCGTTCGCGCGGGCCGCCAAGGACCTGGGGCTGTCCAACGCCACGGTGTCCAAGGCCGTGTCTCGTCTGGAGCAGCGGCTGGGCGCGACGCTGTTCCACCGCACCTCGCGGCGGCTGTCGCTGACCGACAGCGGCCAGAGTTCGCTGGAGGCCGCCAGCCGTCTGCTGGCCGACGGCGAGACCCTGGAGCTGGAGGCCTCGGCCCAGTCCGCGGTCCCGCGCGGCCTGGTGCGCCTGGCCGCGCCGATGTCGTTCGGGATCGGCTACCTCGGCCCTGCCCTCTCCGACTTCTTCGCGCTGTATCCCGAGGTGTCGGTCGAGCTGTCGCTGTCGGACCAGCTGGTCGACATCGTCGAAGACGGCTTCGACCTGGCCCTGCGGATCTCGGCCCTGGAGGATTCCAGCCTGCTGGCCCGGCGGTTGTGCCCGGTGCGGGTGATGCTGGTCGGCTCGCCGGACTATTTCGACCGCCATGGCCGGCCCCAGCATCCGAAGGACCTGACCGGCCACCGCGCCCTGTTCTACACCGGCGGCCGCTCGCGCGACGCCTGGCGGTTCGAGCACGCCCAGCACGGCCAATACGCCATCAGCGTGCCCGCGCCGCTGCGGGCCAACAACGCCGACGTCTTCCGCGCCCTGTTGCTGGCCGGTCAGGCCGTGGCCATGCAGCCGGACTTCATGGTCTGGAACGACGTCGCCGAGGGCCGGCTGGAACAGGTGCTGGCCGACTGGACCCCGCCGCCGATCGCCATGCACCTCGTCACCCCGCCCAGCGCCATCCGGCCTGCACGGGTGCGGGTGCTGATGGAGTTCCTGGCCGAACGGCTGGCGAAGGCGCCTTGGCTGGCATGAGGTGAAACGCCTCTGGAACTTCCCCGCGACCGCTGCTAGGAAAGCCGTCCTTCGCTTCGGGCCATCGGCTCGGAGCCGAGCGCGGGCGTGGTGAAACTGGTAGACGCGCCGGACTCAAAATCCGGTTCCGAAAGGAGTGTCGGTTCGACCCCGACCGCCCGCACCATCCGACCTCAGGTCGAATCCTTCTTCAGCCAGATCCTGACCTGCCAGTCGGCGGCGTCGTCCTCGACGAAGTCGGTCGCCCAGGCCAGGATGTCGGGATGGGTGATCCAGAACCCGTAGGGCGGCGCGTGGCCGGTGTTGCCGAAGCTCAGGTCATGATCCCGGTCCTCGGGAACATCGGCGTTGGGCATGGCCCATTGCTCTTCCGGCGGCGGCTCCATGGCGTCGACGAAATGCAGCGCCGCCCGCACCAGGCCGCTCGCCGAGGGATCCGTCACCACCTCGCGCGTCGCCGGGTGGCGTCGCAGGAACTCGACGCCGGCGTCATTGGTCAGGACGATGGGCTTCAGGGCGGCAAGCGGGGTTGTCATGGCGGCAAACTAGTCGAGGCCGTCAGCGGGCGCCAAGCCTGCCCATGGGCGATATCGCGCGGCGCCGCGACCGCCACAAGCGCCAGCGGCGCGGGAATAGACCGGCGCGAGATCAGGCCGCCGGCGTCAGGCGGCTTTGTCTATCGATCCATGAAAGCTTGAAAGACTAGTCGAGATCTTCCTCGGCCGTGGCCGGGACTTCCCGCCAATTCCTGGCCAGAATCACGCCGCCCCACACCACCGCGCCGACCGCCAACGCAATCAGCGCCGGCCATTGGACCAGTTCCATTGTTTCTCTCCCCTTATTTTTAACGATGCAATCACAGCTTCGCGCACAGCGCTACTTGTTTGATCGTATGGGGAGAAATTCGAGGACCGGCGTTACGAGAGCCTATGACGGCCGCGCGGCAAATTGGGGCAGTTGAGTTCCCATGATCGACATGCTGACACAGGCTTCACGCCGTGCTCAAGTTTCATTGTTCTGCGTTCGAGAAACCAAATGCCGCCTACCCCGAAGATCAAGTTCTGCGGCTTCTATTCACGCTGCGCCTTCGCTCATGGACAGGCCGAGATCAGATTTCACCCGCTAGAATTCACGCAAGACCCGGACGCCAGACCGGTATGGTCGCTTGTCTTCGAAGACGTCGATTTCGATGCCTCCGCCCTTGAAGGGTTCTCGGACTCGGAGGAGGGAATCGAAGTCGAGATTTACGACCGCCACGCCATCTTCCATGACGCCTGGAGCGATACGCGACAGACGCTCAGCGCGAAGAGGCTGGCCGCGATTGAAGTCGCCTACGACGCCGCCGAACTGCACGAACGTATGCGACAACTCAAGGATGAGATCGCGCATCTGCACGACGACCTCCGCAACGCGCTAACCAAGGACATTCAAGGACGGGCCCTTTTGCGCGAACTGCTGCGCCGTGCGGAAATAAAGGCGGCGGCTTCAGACCATCTTCGCGAACGGCAGAGTGCAGCGATCGAGGTGCTAAAGCGCCTCACCACACATTTCGGCGACTAGATCGATCGGCTAGCCCCTACCCCGCCGACCGCAGTTCCACCGCGTCCGCCTCGCCCCGCTCGGCCGCCAGATAGCCGGCCACCGCCTCGCCCGGCATCGGCCGCGCGAACAGGAAGCCCTGCACCACCCGGCACCCCAGCGGGCGCAGCAGCACCAGCTGCTCGGGCTCCTCGACGCCTTCGACCACGCAGTCGAGGCCGAGATTGCGGCAGAGGTCGAGGATGGTCTTGACGATGGCCCGGCGCTTGTCGGCCGCCCCCAGGCCGCGCATGAAGCTGCCGTCGATCTTCAGCTTGTCGATCGGCAGGCGGTGCACGTAGCTGAGGCTGGAATAGCCGGCCCCGAAGTCGTCGAGCGCGATGCGCACGCCCAGGGCCTTCAGCGCCGCCAGCGAGCGGGCTGCCTGGTCGAAGTCGCGCATGACGGCGGTCTCGGTGACCTCCAGGTCGATGCGGCCCGGATCGACGCCGCTCAACTCGATGATCTCGATGATGCGGGCGATCTGCTCGGGCGAGGCGATGTCGCGGACCGACAGGTTGAACGACAGCCGCTGGTCTTCGGGCCAGGTTTTGGCGGCGTCCAGCGCCCAGGACAGCAGCACCGGCGACATGCGGGCGATCAGACCCGAGCGCTCGGCCACCGGCACGAAGTCGCCCGGCGAGACGACGCCCAGAGTCGGGCTGGTCCAGCGGGCCAGGGCCTCGAAACCGACGGTGCGCTCGCTGCGGATATCGACCAGGGGCTGGAAGGCCAGGCGGAACTCGGTGTCCATGTCGGCGTGGCGCAGGGCCTGCTCGATCAGGCCGGCGGTCTTGATCGCCGTCTCGTGGTCGGCCGAGAACACCACCGCCGCGCCGCGGATGTTCTGCTTGGCGTGATAGAGGGCGTAGTCGGCGCGCTCGTAGAGCAAGTTCGGCGCGGTCGCGGCCTGCGGATAGACGGCGAAGCCGACCGAGCCGGAGACCTGGGCCGTGACGCCCGGGAAGCAGTAGGGCTCGCGCAGGGCCGCGCAGAGGTCCGCGCCCAGGCGCTGGAGCGCTTCGGGGGCGAGGTCGGCCTCGATGATCAGGCCGTATTCGTCGCCGCCCAAGCGGGCCACGAACAGCGGCTGGCCATGGTTGCGGCCCAGGCGCTCGCCGGCCTCGACCAGCACGCGGTCGCCGACCGCGTGACCATAGGCGTCGTTGACCGGCTTGAAGCCGTCCAGATCGATCACCCCGACGGCGAAGCGGCGGCCCTCGGCGGCGGCCTGGTCGGTCACCCTTTGCAGGCGCGAGAAGAACTGGCGGCGGTTGGGCAGGCCGGTCAGGCCGTCCAGGTTGGCCATCCGCAGATAGTCGTCGCTGAGGCTCTGGATCTCGGCCTGGCGCTCCTCCAGCCCACGCTGCGATTCCACCAGGTTGGAGAAGTCGCGGTAGGAGATCAGCAGGATCACCAGCATGGCGATCGCCACCAGGGCCATGTTGAAACCGATCGCCGTCAGCACCGGATTGCCGCTGGCCAGCAAGAAGACGGCGATGGGCCCGACGACGATGGCGGTCAGCAGGAAGGCGGCGGCCCGCATGTGCATCAGGCAGAACACGCAGCCGATGGCCGTGATGGCCATGTAGAAGACCACGTGCGCCTTGGTGAAGGCGTCGCCATACGGAAACAGGCTGAACGCCCAGAGCGTGAAGCCCAGGCCCAGGACGCCGGCGAACACCAGGGTCTGGCGCAGCATCCGCTTGGCGCCGGCCTGGTCGATGGTCGTGCCGCGCGCCCGCCACCAGGTAACCAGCCGCACCAGGCTGATCACGCCCAGCAGGCCGGGGAAACCGAGGGTCAGCAGCGGTGGCGAGTTGTCCAGGTGTGTCGCCGACAGGGCGATCGTGTTGACCAGCACCAGCGCGTACATCATCGGCACCTGCCGCGAGAAGGCGCGCACCTGCGCCTTCAGCAGTTCGGGTGTCGGCGGGACGGGTCGGAACCAGGGCAATGGAGCATCGCGGCGGCTTGCGGGACAGCCGTCACTCCTGCGCCTTGGACGTTTAATGGCTGATTATGCTGGGGTTTGAACGCTCGCCGCCCAGGCGTGGCGCAATGTCGCAGGCTGGCGCTAAAGCCGCCGATAGCCCGCCACGCGCCTGGCCCAGGTCACGTGGTCGTCGATCGCCGCGTCGTCCGGCAGGCCGGGGACCAGCGACTCCGCCTCCAGCAGCCAGCGGGCGGCGTCGGCATAGCGGTCGGCGCGGCCGTAGCGCACCACGTCGTCGACCATGGCCCGCAGCAGCACGGTGGCGGCCAGCGGATAGCGGTGCTCCAGCAGCCGCGCGGCCGGCTCCAGCACCACCTCGCGGTCGCCGCGCAGCGCCGGGCCGCGCTCCATGACCAGCTTTGCCGCGCCGGCCGCCGAGGGCCAGGCGGTCAGGAAGGCCAGGGCCTTGTGCGGGTCGGGATAGGTCTGGGCGTAGTCGAGGGCCTGGTCCTCGGCCTCGACGTCCTCGAAGTCGGGCAGGCCCTTGAGGAAGGCCCGCAGCATCTCGACCGACAGGGTGGCCTTGAAGCTGGCCCAGCGCACGGCCTGGGCCTCCAGCGGCTCACCGGCCGCTTCCAGGGCGGCGATGCGGGCCTCGTCCCAGGCGAGCGCGCCGGGATCGGCCCGGTCGGCGGGACCCGGCGTGGACTGGTCCAGAGCCGCCAGGGCCTCGGCGGTGCGGCCGACGGCCAGGTAGCGGCGGGCGATCTGGGCGCCGATCGGCGGCAGCACCTGCTGGCTGGCGGTGAACAGGGCCGCGAAGCCCTCGACGTCGCCTTCCAGGTCGGCCAGCACCTGGGCGGCGGCGCGCAGGCGCGGATCGGGCCGACGCTGGACGGCCAGGCGCTCGCGCACTTGGCCGCGCAGCACGGCCACGGCGTCGCCGGCCAGGGCGGGCGCGGCCGCGCGCAGCAGATCGACCGACAGCTTGGTCGAGGCGTCGGTGACGAACGCCAGCAGGGCGTCGGCCAGCGAGCGGCTGTCCAGCGTCAGGGCCTTGGGCGACAGGCGGGCCACATCGGCCACGGCCTGGTCGAACACGGCCAGCAGTTCGCCCTTGGGATCCTTGATCCGGCCTTCCAGGTCTTCGGACACCCGCACCAGCCGCACCAGTACCGGCACGGCGAGGTTGGGATCGAGCTCGCCCAGACGCCCGGCCGCCGAGGCGCGGTGGGCGTCGAGGTCGCGGACGAACTCCTTGAACTTGCGCCAGTTGATGCGGGCGCGGCTGTCGGCGATGGCGTCGATGCGCTTGTCGATCTCGGCGGCCAGGTCGGCGGCCCCGACCTCGCCCAGCAGGGCCAGCTTCAGGCGGCGCTTGATGGCCGGATGGCCCTCGGCGACCTCCATCAGCAGTTCCGACAGCGCCTCCGGCCCCAGATAGGCCAGGTTGGCCGCATTAACCGACCGGCGCGGCGCGGCCTTCTTGACGGCCTTGGCCTTTACCTTGGCCTGGGGGGGCTGGGGCTCCGCCTCGGCCACGCGTCTAATGCGCCTTCTTGCGCGGAATGAAGTGCAGCACGGCGGCGATCGCCCCGCCGACCACCATGCCGACCACAGCCGAGCCCAGGGCCATGGCCAGCCAGCCGGTGACCGCGCCGACGCCCGGAACCTGGCCGGCCCAGTGCGAGAAGCCCTCGACCCAGGCCGGGATCGGCGTGAAGTGGAACTCGTGCAGGCCGTGGACGATGATGCCGCCGCCGACCCACAGCATGGCCGCGGTGCCGATATAGGCCAGGCTGTCCATCACCACCGGCATGCCCTTGACCAGGCCGCGACCAAAGCCGCGCGTCGCCGCGGTCTTGCCCTTGGCCATGTGCAGGCCGATGTCGTCCATCTTCACGATCAGACCGACCACGCCGTAAACCAGCACGGTGATGACCACCCCGACCACCGCCAGGGCGGCGGCCTGGATCGGCAAGGGACGGTCGGCGACGTCGGCCAGGGCGATGGCCATGATCTCGCCCGACAGGATCAGGTCGGTGCGGATGGCGCCGGCGATCTTCTGCTTTTCCAGTTCGGGGCCGCTGAGGGCCAGGTCCTCGGTCTCGACCGCCTCGTCGTGATGGACGAAGATCTCGATGATCTTCTCGGCCGCCTCGAAGGCCAGGTACGAGCCGCCCAGCATCAGGATCGGCGTCACCGCCCACGGCGCGAAGGCGCTGAGCAGCAGGGCGCCGGGCAGCAGGAACAGCAGCTTGTTGCGCAGCGAGCCGACGGCGATCTTGGCCACGATCGGCAGCTCGCGGTCGGGCGTGAAGCCCATGGCGTAGCCGGGGGTCACGGCGGTGTCGTCGACCACCACGCCGACGGCCTTGGTCCCCGCCTTGCCGGCGGCGGCCCCGATGTCGTCGACCGAGGCGGCGGCGATCTTGGCGATGCCGGCGACGTCATCCAGGAGCGCGACGAGACCCGAGGGCATGGAGAGACCTTGCGTGGATTCGGCCGCCCCGCGCGGCCGTGGAAGAGCGCCCTGCGTAAGGGCTCGCCGCGCGCGGGTAAAGGGTGAGGGCCGCGATCGCCGGAGGAACGCCCGTGGCCGAGCCCGCGTTGCGCCGCCATGGCCTCGACCGCGAACAGAAACAGCGCCCACATCGTCGTCTACGCGGCCCTGGCGGGCAACCTGGCCATCGCCGCCACCAAGTTCGTGGCCTTCGCCCTGACCGGCTCGTCGGCCATGCTGACCGAGGCCATCCACTCCAGCGTCGACACCGGCAACCAGGGCCTGCTGCTGCTGGGCTTGGCCCGCGCCCGCAAGAAGCCCAGCGTCACCCATCCGTTCGGCTACGGCATGGAGGTCTATTTCTGGTCGTTCGTGGTGGCGCTGATGATCTTCGCCCTGGGCGGGGCCTTCTCGATCTACGAGGGGATCCTGAAGATCCGCGCGCCCGAGGCCATCGACCGGCCGTGGATCAACTTCGTGGTCCTGGGCCTGGCGGCGCTGTTCGAGGGCGGCTCGTTCCTGGTGGCGCTGAAGGAATTCAAGACCCTGCGCGGCGACGCGCCGTTCTTCACCGCCATCCGCCGCAGCAAGGACCCGTCGATCTTCGCGGTGCTGCTGGAGGACGGCGCGGCCCTGGCGGGCCTGGCCATCGCCGCCCTGGGCGTGGCCGGCGCCATGCTGGGCCTGGCCTGGGCCGACGGCGCGGCCTCGGTCGCGATCGGCGTCCTGCTGGTGGTGGTCGCCGCCTTCCTGGCCAACGAGACCCGCAGCCTGCTGACCGGCGAGGCCGCCTCCCCCCGCATCGTCGCCGAGGTCCGCAAGGCTCTTGAGAGCGACCCGCGCATCGACAGCGTCGCCGAGGTGCTGAGCATGCACCTGGGGCCTCAAGAGATCTTGCTGGGCGTCACCCTCGACTTCCAGGACCACCTGACCGCCGCCGACATCGAAGCCGCCAGCGACCACTTCGCCGAGCTGATCCAGGGCGTGGACCGCCGGATCACCCGGGTGTTCGTGCGGTCCGGGCGGGCGCGGGAGGCCTATGCGCGGCTGTCGGAAGGCGGGTGAGTTCGTCTTTACGCTTACCGTCATTGCCGCCGTTGTGGTGGAAATCTCCAACGACATGAACACTTCCGACATCGGACAGGCAAAGTGACGTCCTGCTGAACGACAGGTGCGAAATGCCCGCGCCAAGCCTGACCTGAGAAGGTGCGCGAAGGTTAGGGAACGAACACTTGGCCCTTCTCCCTCACGGAAGATGAAGTCAGCGAAATCTATGGATGACAGGGCGAAAGCAAGCGCCTTGAAAGCTTGGCTTTTCTGCCGCATGAGTTCGGCAGGGGGTACTCATGGTTTTGAAAGTTTCGTTGCTGGTTTCGGCCTGCGTGTTCGCCGCCACGTCGGCCTTCGCACAGCCACAAGAGGTCCGGCGGGCCCTGCCCCTGCCTGGGCGGTCGCATCCTCGCCCATGCCCGTGCCGGAGAACGCCACCGGGTCGGTGTTCTTCCGTCGCCAGGACGCGGAAGTTCATCTGAGCGCTCAAGGCGAGGCGCAGTATATCGGCTATCGCATCAAGATTCTCCAATCCAGCGCCCTGCAGCTTGGCAATATCTCAATTGCCTGGGATCCGTCGGCCGGCACTCCGATTGTCCATGGCATCAAGGTCTTTCGAGACGAGCAAGTCACCGACGTTCTGAAGGGCGCCACCTTCGAAATCCTGCGCCGCGAGGACCAACTCGAACAGGCCAAGCTGGACGGAAGGCTGACGGCGGTCCTCCGCGTTCCTGACCTTCGGGTTGGCGACGAACTCGAGGTCGAACTGACGACGTTCCAGCACAGCCCGGCCCTAGGGACCAACGAATCCGGCCTGCTCCTGCTTGGACCCAGCCCGTCGCCCGGACGATATCGCCTCGGATTGAGCTGGGACGAAGGGCACAAGCCCGACTTGAAGATGACCGCGGACATGACCGCGGCCATGCAAAGCACCGAGCGGGCGATCCATTTCCAGTTCGATAATCCTCGGGTGCAGACCGCGCCGAATGATGCGCCGCTCCGCTACCAGTGGCAGCGCGCCGTAGAATACAGCGATTTCCACGACTGGCCGGCTCTCTCCCGCCATTTTGCGCCGCTGTATGCGAAAGCATCGACCCTCGAACCCGAATCCTCTCTCAAGCTCGAAGCCGCCCGTCTTCGCTCCGCCAATACGAGCCAGCTTGATCGCGCCAGTGCGGCGCTGAAATTGGTTCAGCAGAACGTGCGGTACGTCTATGTGGGCCTCAACGGCGGCAATCTGGTTCCCGCCTCCGCCGATGAAACTTGGCGGCGCCGCTATGGCGACTGCAAGGGGAAGACCACGCTCCTGCTGGCGCTTTTGCGCGAGCTGGGCATCGACGCCGAAGCTGTTCTCGTGAACTCCGCCGGGGTCGACGACGGCTTCGATCAGCGCCTGCCCATCCCCCAGTTGTTCGACCACGTGCTGGTGCGTGCGCGTATCGACGGCAAGGCCTACTGGCTGGACGGCACCCTGCCGCCGGTGGCTTCGCCCAGCTCGGAACCCGTCTTCCCGGTCAGATGGGTCCTGCCCGTGACCGCGCAGGGCGGCGACCTGGAGCGAATGGAATGGCGTCCGGCCGCGGCGCCCGATGAGATCAGTCTGTTCGAGATCGATGCACGCGCGGGTTTCGACAAGCCGGCGCGGATCGTCTCCACCGAAATCGTCCGCGGCGTGCCCGCCCTGGAACAGCAGGTGCAGTTTTCCGCGGTGAGCGAAGGACAGCTACTCGAGTTCTTCCGTCAGCGCGCCCTTGGCGGCACTTGGCAAACCATCGACGACGTCAAGTGGCGCTATGATCAAAAGGCGGGCGCCAGCATCCTGACGATCAGCGGCACGTCGGCCGTGGATTGGGAGGATGACGGCTCCGGCCAGAGGTCCCTGGCGCTTCCCGGAGGCGGGTTCAACCCTCCAGAGCGACGGGTTAGAATGGATCACAAGGACGTGCCGTTCTACACCAAGCCGGAATACGTCTGCCACGTCACCACGGTGCGACTGCCGAGCTCCACCCGGCCGGCCCAATGGTCTTCCGAGACGAGCTACGATACGCGCATCTTCGGTCGCAACTATCATCGGGCCTGGGAACTGCGTGAGGGCGCAATTCGCATGATCCGCGGATCACGCATCGAGCAGCCGGAGATCGATTCCGCCACCGCTCAACGCGACAACGACAGGATCCCCGCGTTCGACAACAGCATGGGCTGGATCTACTACCGCCCCTCGGCGAGCAAGAACGTTGTCGGTAGTGGAGCGAGGGTCCCAGCGCCCTACGACTTCGACTGGACCGCCAGCGACGTGCCCTGTGTGTCTCCTCCGAAGACCTGAGTCGCCGAGGCTGTACAATCATCATAGTTCACGGCTAGGAGAGCGGCGGTTCGTCGTTCTCCGGCGATCTTTTCACGGGTTCGGCTGCTTCGATGGCATGCTTGGCCGGTTGGTCGAGCATGCCGCCAAACCCGAGCAGGACCGAGGCGAGCATCAAGCCGCCCTTTGTCTTGGAGCCGAACCGTCTGGCGACCCAGGCGATCAATGGCGCCAGCACCAGCAGCGTGATGAAGGCGACGAGGTATTGGATCCAGACGGCCATGACTCTTAGGTAGGGCGTCGTTCGGCGACGTCAAATGGCGCCGCGGGCCGCTGCCCGCCCCCTACCCGCCCCGTCCCAATCTCCGACGATTGGCCCGCACCTTCGCCCGGTAGTGCTTCACCACCGCCGCCGTCGCGGCTTCCGGGGCCTGGGGCAGGCCGCCGGTCCAGAACTTCAGGCCGATGTCGGCGGCGGCGGCCATCTTCTCGGTGGTCATCCGCACAGCCTCGGTCTGGGCCTTGGCCCCGCCGCCGGCCAGGACCATGGTCCGCAGGCCGATGACGGCCGAGGCCTCCATCCCCAGCGCCCAGGCGTCGAGCATCGTCGAGGACCAGTCGTCTTTGCGGCGCGCCATGAAAGGCTCCTTTTGCTGAAAGGGGATCGCGTGGCGAAGGCGGTTGTTCCGTCTCCTCGCACAGGACGCGCGACATCACGCCGCTGGACGGAACATATGGAGAACGATACGGTAAGCGATGGCCGTTCTCGATCTTCGCCGCAAGCTTTCCATCCTCGCCGACGCCGCCAAGTACGACGCCTCCTGCGCCTCATCGGGGGGCGAGAAACGCGACTCCGTCGGCGGCAAGGGCGTCGGCTCCACCGAAGGCATGGGCATCTGCCACGCCTATGCGCCCGACGGGCGCTGCATCAGCCTGCTGAAGATCCTGCTGACCAACTTCTGCATCTACGATTGCGCCTACTGCATCAATCGGGTGTCGTCGAACACGCCCCGGGCGCGGTTCACGGTCAAGGAAGTCGTCGACCTGACCCTGAACTTCTACAAGCGCAACTATATCGAGGGGCTGTTCCTGTCGTCGGGCGTGATCCGCAACGGCGACTACACGATGGAAGAGATGGTCCGCATCGCCAAGTCGCTGCGGCTCGACCACGACTTTCGCGGCTACATCCACCTCAAGCTCATTCCCGAGGCCTCGCCGGAGCTGGCGGCGCAGGCGGGGCTCTATGCCGACCGGGTGTCGATCAATATAGAACTGCCGCAAGACGACAGCCTCAAGGCCCTGGCCCCCGAGAAGGACGTCGGCGACATCAAGCGGGCCATGGGCCGCATGCGCCTGGCTATCGAGGACAAGGCCGAGCCGGCCCGCAAGGCGCCGCGCCGAACCTTCGCCCGCAGCCAGTCGACCCAGCTGATCGTCGGCGCCGATGCGGCCAAGGACGGCGACATCCTGGCCCGCAGCGCCTCGCTTTACGGCGCCTATCGCCTCAGCCGCGTCTACTATTCGGCCTTCAGCCCGATCCCGGATTCCAGCCACCGCCTGCCGTCCAGCCGCCCGCCCCTGCTGCGCGAGCATCGTCTATACCAGGCCGACTGGCTGATGCGGTTCTACGGCTTCGAGCAGCCGGAGATCATCGGCGCGGGCGAGGACCTGGATCTTTCCGTCGATCCCAAGACCGGATGGGCTTTGCGCCATCGCGACAAGTTTCCCATCGACATCAACCTCGCCGACCGCGAAACCCTGCTGCGCGTTCCGGGCCTGGGCGCCAAGGCCGTCGACCGCATCCTGCTGGCCCGGCGGCAGACGCGGCTGACGCTGGACGACCTCAAGCGCGTCGGGGCCGTGGTCAAGCGGGCCAAGGCCTTCGTCGTCGCCGAGGGCTGGACGCCGGGCATGGCCACCGACGGCGAACACCTGAAGGCCCGCCTGGTCGAGCCGGCGCAGCTGAGCCTGTTCTGATGCGGGTGGTGCGGCTGGCGTCCGAGATCGACTTCGACGGCTGGCGGATCGCGGCGCGCCGGCTACGGGCCAAAGGCGTCACGCCCGAGACCGTGATCTGGAAGGTCGAGCGCGACCTGTTCGAAGCCCCGGCGCCCGCCACGCCTTCCGCCCCGGCCGGCGCCTTCACCGTGCCGCCGGCCTTCGTCGACCTGGCGCGGTCGGTGATCCTGCATCGCGCGCCCGACCGGCTGCCCCTGCTCTACCGCCTGCTGTGGCGGCTGGAGCGCGAGCCGAGGCTGATCGACAACCCGGCCGATCCCGACGTCGCCAAGGCCCGCGACATGCAGAAGGCGGTGTCCCGGGCGATCCACAAGATGCACGCCTTCGTCCGCTTCCGGCTTGTGGAGACCGATCCGGAGACCTACGCCGCCTGGTTCGAGCCGGCCCATCGCGTGACCGAAGCCGCCGCCCCGTTCTTCGCCCGCCGCTTCACCACCATGACCTGGACGATCCTGACACCCGACGCCTGCGTGGCGTGGGACGGCGAAACCTTGAAGGTGTCGGACGGCGCCGATCCGGCCGAGGCGCCGTCCGAAGACGCCCAGGAGGAGCTCTGGCGCACCTATTACGCCTCGATCTTCAACCCGGCGCGGCTGAACGAGAAGATGATGCGCCAGGAGATGCCCAAGCGCTATTGGCGCAACCTCCCCGAGGCGCGGCTCATTCCGCAGCTGATCGAAACCGCCCAGGCGCGCGCCGCCGCCATGGTCGCCGCCACGCCCTCCCCCGCTCCGGACCGCGTGCTGAAGGCCGCGATGCGCCAGGCCCGCGACGGGTCGTACAACAGCGACGTGCCGACCAGCCTCGAGGCCGTCGCCGCCGGGGTGCAGCTGTGCCGGCGCTGCGACCTGTGGCGCGACGCCACCCAGGGCGTGCCGGGCCAGGGCGCCGCCAACGCTCGGCTGATGTTCGTCGGCGAGCAGCCCGGCGACCAGGAGGACCTGGCTGGCCTGCCCTTCATCGGCCCCGCCGGCCAGGTGTTCGACGAGGCCCTCAGCGAGGCCGGCGTGCCGCGCGACCGAACTTACGTCACCAACGCCGTGAAGCACTTCAAGCACGAGCCGCGCGGCAAGCGGCGGATCCACAAGACGCCGGGCGGCGGCGAGGTGCAGGCCTGTCGCTGGTGGCTGGACCATGAGCGTCGGCTGGTGCGGCCCCGCGTCATCGTCGCGCTCGGGGCCACAGCGGCCAATGCGGTGATGGGCAAGGCCACGCCGATCGGCGTCAATCGCGGCAAGGCTCTGCAGCTGCCCGACCAGACGCGGGCGGTGCTGACTTACCACCCGTCCTTCCTGCTGCGCCTGCCCGATCCGGACGCTCGAGCACGGGCCCGCGCCGAGTTCATCGAAGATCTGCGCCTTGCGGGCGAGCTGGCCGGACTGCTCGACTGAAGGCGGCGCTGGCGCTCGCCTGACGGACAGGCCGCGCAAGAAATCTGCTGAATCTTTCGGCGTCGCCTTCCGCTACGCAAGTCCTTGCCCCGCCTCGCAATGTTACCAACGGAAACGTGGCGCATAAGCCCTCCCCGCCGCCGGGGCGCGTGTTCGCCTCTTGCCACGACGGCGTCGCCGGGGTTGGTTCCCGGCCGGGGAACGAGGGCGATGACACCAGAAGACGAACAGCGCCGAGCCTGGTTCCGACGGGAAATCCTGCCCCTGGAACCGCGGCTCCTGGCCTATGCCCGCAAGTTCTGCCGCGACGGCGAGAGCGATCCGGAAGACCTGGTCCACGACGCCTTCGCCCGGGTGATCGCCTGCAAGACCTGGCGCGAGATCGCCAATCCGGCCGCCTTCGCCTCCCGCACCGTGCGCAACATCGCCTTCGATACCTTGCGTCGTCGCAAGGTCCTGACCATCACCGCCGTCGCCGATTTCGAGCAGGTCGGCGGCATGGACGAGACCCCTGGTCCCGAGGCCACGCTGGTCGCCCGCGACGAGCTGCGCCAGCTGCGCGAGGCGATCACCGAGCTGCCGACGCAATGTCGGCGGGTGTTCACCCTCAGGAAAGTCTATAGCCTGTCGCCGGGCGAGATAGCGGTTCGCATGGGCCTGTCCGTCTCGACTGTCGAGAAGCACCTGATCAAGGGGCTTCGCTACTGTTCCGAAAGACTGGGCCGCCCGGGCGCGATCCAGTCCGTGCGTATCGACGAAGGGCGTTCATGGGTCGGGAAGCGGGATCGCGACGCGAAGCAGTGAGAGCGGCCGCCGCCCATTGGGTGGTGCGGCTGTCCGATCCTGCCTGCGCGCCCGGCGAACGGGCCGCCTTCGAGGCCTGGCGCGCCGAAAGCTTCGAAAACGAAGCCGCCTTCGAGCGCGAGCACGCCGCCTGGGAGCGGACCGACCGCCTGCGCGTCTTCAAGCCGGCCCTCTCGAAGCCCGACGCCGACCTGTTCGCGCCGGAAGAGCCCCGCCGCACCTTCGACCGCCGCTCGCCCTGGACGATGATGGCCGCTGCGGCCGCGATCATCGGCGTCATCGGCACGGGCGTGCTCAGCGCCACCGCCTCGACCGCCTATGCCACCGACATCGGCGAGCGCCGTGTCGTGGTGCTGGCCGACAACAGCCGCATCGAGCTCAACACCGACAGCAAGGTCGTGGTCCGTTACCGGAACGGCGTGCGCGAGGTGAAGCTGGTCAAGGGCGAGGCCCTGTTCGAGGCCGCCCCCGACGCCCGCCCCTTCGTGGTCAAGGCCCGCGACGCCCGCATCGAGACCGGCTCCGGCGAGCTGTCGGTCCGCCTGGGCGCCGAGAACGCCGCCGTCACCGTGCGGCGCGGCGCGGCCCAGATCGAGCCCGACGGCCAGGGTCCGGCCAAGGAAGTGCGGATCGCCGCCGGCACGGCCATGGTCTACGGCCCGCACGGCGGCCACGCCCAGCCGCTGTCGGACGCCGAGATCGACCGCGCCCTGGCCTGGCGCCAGGGGGCCATCGCCCTGAACGGCCAGTCGCTGAGCCAGGCCGTAGCCGAGTTCAACCGCTACAACCGCCAGAAGGTCCGCATCGCCGACCCGTCCATTGCCGACCTACGCCTGGCCGGTTACTTCCAGAGCACCGAACCCCAGGCCTTCGTCGCCGCCGTCACCAGCGCCTTCCCGGTGCGGGCCAGCGCGGGCGAGGACGGGGTGATCCGGCTGGCGCGGAAAGTCGGATAATCCCTCTCCCCTTGCGGGAGAGGGTGGCCTCGCGAAGCGAGGTCGGGTGAGGGGTCGCACGGAACGTCAGCTTCCCAAGCTGACTGTCGGGTGCGACGGCCTCGTTCTGAGAGACCCCTCATCCGACGGCTTCGCCGCCACCTTCTCCCGCAAGGGGAGAAGGACCAGGCTTCCCCGTAACATCTCCGCCACAAAATTTCACCGGGCAGTGGAGGTTTCCCCACCCTCCCCCGTCGAAGGCGGTAAGAACGTCGCGTCGAGGGGGCGCGGCGGACAAAGGGGTCTCACGAACTTGTCCATGCGTAAGAACCAGAGCCGGCGGACCGTCCGCGGCTTGCTGCTGGCCTCGGCCGCTGTCCTGACCATCGCCGGCCCGGTGGCCGCGCAAGGGTCGCGCCACACCTTCAACATCCCGTCGCAGGACGCCGTCTCGGCGCTGCAGACCTACGCCAAGCAGACCGGCAAGCAGGTGCTGTTCCCGTACGAGGCCGCCACCGGCCGCAAGACCCCGGCGGTGACCGGCGAGCTGTCGGACGCCGAGGCGCTGACGCGCCTGGCGCAGGCCGCCGGCCTGGTCGTCGCGTCGGACGACGGCAAGACCATCACCCTGCGCGCGGCCGAGGCTCCCCGCCCCCAGTCGGACGCCGCGGCGACTAGCGCGGCTCCCGAAGAAGTCGCCGAAGTCGAAGCCATCGTCGTTGTCGGCAGCCAGATCGAAGGCGCCAAGACCACCGAAGCCCTGCCCGTCACCGTCCTCAGCGAAAGCGACATCGTCGCCACCGGCGCCGTCTCGGGCGACGAGCTGTTCCGCTCGATCCCGCAGGCCGGCGACGTGC
Source organism: Caulobacter hibisci (assembly GCF_016135805.1). Lineage (GTDB taxonomy): Bacteria > Pseudomonadota > Alphaproteobacteria > Caulobacterales > Caulobacteraceae > Caulobacter > Caulobacter hibisci. The sequence continues at coordinate 80,420 of NZ_JADWOX010000013.1, read as the reverse complement.
AGTTCCAGGAAGCCCGCACCACCGGCAACCTCAACGACGCCCGCGGCGACGTCTCGTCGATCAACCTGCGCAACCTGGGCACCGGCAACACGCTGATGCTGCTGAACGGTCGCCGCCTGGTCCTGCACCCGGGCACCCAGACCGAGAATTTCGTTCCGGTGCAGACGGCCAACACCAACGCCCTGCCCGTCTCGGGCGTCAAGCGGGTGGAAGTGCTGCGCGACGGCGCGGCGGCCATCTACGGCACCGACGCCGTGGCCGGCGTGGTCAACACCGTGCTCGACACCAAATTCCAGGGCCTGAAGATCGAAAGCCAGGTCGGCGGCTCGGAAGGCACCGGCTATCGCGAGGGCTCGGTCAACATCAAGGCCGGCACGCGCCTGGACGACGGCACGCGCCTGACCTTCTTCGGCAACTACACCGCCCACAGCCGGATGATGGCCACCGAGCGCGACTACGCCGCCAGCGAGGATCACCGCAGCCAGATCGAGGACGAGCTGTTCGCCGGCTCGACCAGCTTCGACAACCGCTCGACCTCCAGCCCCTGGGGTTCGTTCACCCTGATCCCGTCCTCGACGGTGGCCCGCCAGAACGGCACGGCCCTGACCTCGTCGGGCGTGTTCCACATCGAGCCGGCAGCCAACACCGCCGCCGGCTGCAGCAGCGCCACGCTCAGCGGCGACATCTGCATCAAGTCAGGCACCATCACCGGCACCAACGACCGCGTGCTGCGCTACGACGAGAACGCCCAGCGCACCCTGAAGGGCGGCCTGGAACGCACCAACCTGTTCTCGACCGCCGAGAAGGATCTCGACAACGGCCTGACCCTGTTTGGCGAGGCGGGCTACTACCACGCCCTGTTCACCGGCCAGCGCGAGCAGTCGGCGCCGCTGTCGTCAGCCCCGATCAGCATCGCCGCCAACGCCTATTGGAACCCCTTCGGCCCCACCCTGCTGGCCGACGGCAGCGCCAACCCCAACCGCCTGTCGGGCCTGACCGGCGTGTCGACCTCGGGCGTGGCGATGAACATCACCACCTATCGTCCGGTCGATGCGGGTCCGCGCACCTACACCGTCACCGACAACAACTTCCGCCTGCTCGGCGGCGTGAAGGGCAAGTGGAACGGCTGGAAGTGGGAATCGGCGCTGCTGTATTCCGAGGCCAACACCAAGGACACCACCCACAACGCCATCAGCAACTCGCTCTTCCAGGCGGCCATCAACCGCACGGACTCCAGCGCCTACAACCCGTTCAACGGCGGCTCGCTGACCAACTATTCGGGTGACGACGCCACGCCCAACAGCCAGCCGACGATCAACTCGTTCCTGATCAACGTCTATCGGATCAGCAAGACCTCGCTGACCCTGGCCGACTTCAAGGTCAACAAGGCCGACCTGTTCAGCCTGCCCGGCGGCGACGTCGGCGTGGCCCTGGGCGCCGAATGGCGTCGCGAGACCTTCAGCGACGACCGCGACAACCGCCTGGACGGCACGACGACCTACACCAACTCGGTGACCGGCGTGACCTACGGCAGCGACGTCATGGGCGCCTCGGCCGCGCCGGACGTTTCGGCCCACCGCCAGATCTCGTCGCTGTTCGGCGAACTGGCCGTGCCGATCATCTCGTCGGACATGAACATCCCGTTCGTCGAGGAAGTGACCCTGCAGCTCGCCGCCCGCGACGAGTACTATTCCGACTTCGGCAACGTGCTGAAGCCCAAGGGCGCCCTGCTGTGGAAGGTCGGCCAAGGCCTGTCGTTCCGCACCTCGGTGTCGCAGAGCTTCCGCGCGCCGAACCTGCCGCAGTTCTACAGCGAAGGCGCGACCGTCTCGAACAGCCGCACCGACTACGCCGCCTGCCGGATCAACAACGTCACCTGCTCCAGCGCCAGCACGCTGGAAGTGCGAATCGGCAACAAGGACCTGAAGCCGGAAGAAGCCGACAACGCCTCGATCGGCTTCGTCTACCAGCCGCGCTTCATCCCGCTCGAGTTCGGCAAGGTCACCCTGACCACCGACTTCTGGTCGATCCGGGAAAAGAACGTCATCGGCATCCTGGGCGGCTACAACCAGATCGCCTACGACTACCTGCTGCGCCTGCAAGGCAGCTCGAACCCCAACGTGGTGCGTGAAGCCGCGACCGGCACGAACACGGTCGGCACGATCTCGTACATCAACGACACCTACCTGAACCTGCAGCCGCGGGTGCTGCAGGGCGTCGACTTCAGCCTCGACTACGACCTGGACGACACCCCCTGGGGCGACTTCGGCGTCACGGTCAACGTGGCCAAGCTGACCAAGTACGATCAGGCCGCCAGCCCGATCGAGCAGATCCTGATGAAGGCCGTCGCCGACGGCACGCTGTCGGGCCTGTCGATCTCCAGCGCCGGCAGCCAGATCCGCATGGACGGCAACCCCGAGTTCCGCGGCAGCGTCAGCATGACCTGGCGCAAGGACGGCTGGGGCGCGGGCGCCTTCGTCAACTACGTCGGTTCGGTCTACGACACCGGCGTGACCCAGGTGAGCGGCCGCTACTACGAGGTCGACGACTGGACCACGGTCAGCCTCTATGGCCAGTACGCCTTCAAGGAGGGCCGCATGGACGGCACGACCTTCCGCCTCGGCGTGCGCAACATCGCCGACAAGGACCCGCCGCTGAACTCGTCGAACTTCGGCTACTACGGCTCGCTGGCCAATTCGACCGGCCGCTACTGGTACCTGAACGCGAGCAAGCGCTTCTAAACCTCGCCGCGACCACTATTGAGGCCCGCCCGTCCAACGGGCGGGCCTTTCCGTATTCGGAACAGGCGAGATGGATTTGCCGTGACCCGAAACTGTTTTTCGGAAATACTTCCGCCTAAGGCGGCGTAGGGTGAGGCGCCCATAGAATCGGGGCTCCTGGAAGATCATGTCGCGAGCAAGCGCGCCCACAACCGCCATAGGTTACGGGCAGGCCATCGCCGCCGCGTCAGCCGCCTTCGCCCTGCGCTTCGGTCTCGACGCCTGGTTTCCGCCGGGCTTCCCCTATCTGACCTTCTTTCCCGCCATCGTGTTGACCGCCTATTTCGCGGGACGCGGCCCCGGGATCCTATGCGCCGTTCTGTCAGGCCTTTTGGCTTGGTGCTTCTTCATCCCGCCGTTCGGCGGCTTCGCCTTCGATTTCGCGACCCTGGTGGCGGTGGGCTTCTTCGTCTTCGTGGCGGGGGTCGACATCTTCTTCATCGACGGCATGCGCCAGGCCATGCGCAAGCTGGCCGTCGAGCGCGAGAGCCTGGCCGAGCTGGCCCGCAGCCGCGACCTGCTCTATCGCGAGATGCACCACCGGGCGAGCAACAACATCCAGATGGTCGGCGCCCTCCTGCGGCTGCAGTCGGCCGGCGTCGCCGACGAGGACGCCCGCCACGCCCTGACCGAGGCCGGCGTGCGCATCGAGACCATCGCCAAGATCCAGCGCCAGTTGCACGACCAGACCGGCGAGCCGACGCCCTTCCGCGTCTTCGCCGAGGCCCTGCTCAACGACGCCGGCCAGGCGGCCGGGGCCCGCCACGCGGTCCGTGTCGAAGGCGGCGAGGCGCCGCTGCATCCCGAACAGGCCACGCCCGTCACCCTGGTCATGCTGGAATGCTTCAACAACGCCCTCGAGCACGCCTTTGAGCCCGGCTCGGACGGGCGCATCGTCGTGGCCCTCGCCCAGGAGGGCGACAACCACGTGCTGACCATCCGCGACAACGGCGCCGGCCCGCCGGACGGCTTCGAGCCGGCGACCTCCAAGAGCCTGGGCCTGCGTATCGTCCACGCCATGGCCCGCCAGCTGGGCGGCGCCTTCAGCATGGCCCGGATCGACGGCTGGACCGTCTGCCGCCTGACCTACGCGCCGACGGCGGCCTAAGGCGAGCGCCTCGCATGCCCCGTCCCGGCCCGCGCAACCTGATCACCGACGTCGCCGGCCTGAGCGTCGGTCACGCCCAGGACGAAGCCGTGCGCTCGGGGGTCACCGCCCTGCTCTGCCCGCAGGCCTGGACGGCCGGGGTCGACGTGCGCGGCGGCGGCCCGGGCACGCGCGAGATCGACGTGCTGAGGCCCGAGAACACCTTCAGCAAGGCCCATGCGATCTGCCTGTCGGGCGGCTCGGTGTTCGGGCTGGGCGCGGCGGACGGCGTGGTCGCGGCCCTGTCGGCGGCCGGGCATGGCATCCGCCGGGCGCCGAACCTGCCAGCCATCCCGATCGTGCCGGGGGCCGTGCTGCACGACCTGGGCAACGGCGGCGACAAGGACTGGGGCCTGGACCCGCCCTATCGCTGGCTCGGGATCGAGGCCGCGGCCGCCGCGGGCGAGGACTTCGCCCTGGGCTCGGTCGGTGCGGGCGTCGGGGCCATGGCGGGGCTGGCCAAGGGCGGGATCGGCAGCGCCTCGCTCGATCTGGGCGAAGGCCTGGTGGTCGGGGCGCTGGCGGCGGTCAACCCGGTCGGCTCGGTGCGGATGGCTGACGGCGAGACCTTCTGGGCCTGGCCCTGGGAGATCGACGGCGAGTTCGGCGGCAGGCGGCCGGTGCCCGATGCGCCCCTCGAAGCCGAGCCCATCCCCGACGATTCCAAGCTGGCGGCGATCGGGCGGCTGACGCCGGGCGCCAACACCACCCTGGCCGTGGTCGCCGTCACGGCCGACCTGACGACCGCCGAGTGCACGCGGCTGGCGATGATGGCCCAGGACGGGCTGGCCCGCGCGATCCGGCCGGTGCACACGCCCTTCGACGGCGACGTGGTCTTCGCCCTGGCCTCGGCGGCTCAGTCGCTGGGCGAGGGTCCGGCGCGGGCGGTGGCCCTGGCTCGATTGGGCTCGGCGGCCGCCGACACCCTGGCGCGGGCCATCGCCCGCGGGGTCTTCGCGGCTCAGTCTTCCAGCAGCGGGGCGCTGGGCGCGTCCGGCGGCGCGTCGGCGCCGTAGAGCTGCACGGCGGCGGCTTCCAGGCGGCCCATCAGGCGCTTGAGGGTCGCAACCTCGCCCGGGGCCAGGCCGGCCAGCAGGGCGGCCTCGTAGGCCAGGGCCAGCGGACGAATCTCGGCGAACAGCCGACGGCCGGCGGCGGTCAGTTCCAGGGTGTGCGAGCGGCGGTCGGTGCGGTTGGTGACCCGGGCCAGCAGGCGGCGCTCGACCAGGTCCTGGGCGGCGCGGCTGACGCGGACCTTGTCCATGGCGGTGCGGGCCACGGCCTGGTGCTGGGTCAGCGGCCCCTCGATCAGGATCGACATCAGGCGCCACTGCGGAATCGACAGGCCGAAGCGGTCTTCGTAGGCGCGGGCGATCAGGCGGCTGACGGCGCTGGAGGCCGTCGCCAGGCGATACGGCACATAGTCCGAGAGCGACAGCTGCTCACTGGCGGTGTCCGGCGAACCCGGCGTCAGGGATGAGACCGTCGCGGCCATGCCTTTTCCTTTCCTCCTGCTCCGGCTCGCGGCCCGCGAAGACGGAGCCGTCTCTACGCCGAATCACGCACTGGCAACCCATCGCCAGCGCCGGTCGATGTGGCGCCGCGATGGAAATGCTCTCAATCGTCCGTCCGCGACACGGGTCGAAACCGGACATTTCGCACTTGCCGTGAGCATACGCACCTAATCGCGCCCAACCAAGCGGCGCCGTCAATGACCGTGGGCGTCGCCGTGATCGTGACCGTGCGCCCCGCCGCCCTTGGCCGGCGGCTCGGTGCGGGTCAGCTGTTTCTGACACCGTTCCAGAAGCCGCAGATTGTCGGGACTGTTCCAGACGTCGGCGAACTCGACCACGATCAGCCGCAGGCGGCGCATGTGCTCGTTCCACTCCAGCGGCGGCTCGGGCTTTTCCTCTTCGTGGTCTTCGGCCTTGTCGTGCTTGTCGTCATGGGCGTCGGCCGCGCCGCAGGTGCAGCGGCTCGGCGCGGGGGCCAAAGCCGGCGCGCAGGCCGCGTTGACGATCACCGTCTGCTTGCTGTGGATCTTCACCTGCGGCGAGGCCAGGGCCAGGCCGCCAACGGTGACCGGCACGCAGCAGATCACGCACTGGCAGGGCCCGGGGGCGCGGCAGGAGGTCTCGGCCGGCTTGTGAGCATGGCCATGCCCGTGGTCGTCCTTCGAGGCCTCGTGGCTGCAGGTGCAGACCTTGGGCTTGGCCTTGGGTTTCGGCTCGGGCTTGACCTCGGGCTTGGGAAACTCGCCCACGCAGGCCTTCTCCAGCGCCCTCAGGGCCTTGCCGCTGGCGCCGAAGGCGATCAGCGCCCCGACCCGGGCGTCGACCTCGGCCGCCAGTTCCTCGGCCCGGCGCAGCAGCTCGCCGGTCGGCGCGCTGGTGGCGGCCACGCAGCGGGCCAGGATGGCCTTGTGGATGGTCTTGGGCACGTCGCGCCAGTCGTCGTCGCGCTTGCGCCGGCCCAGGAAGCGGCCGGCGCAGAAGGCCAGGGCCGCCACCGCCAAGGCGATCAGGACGATGCCCGCCAGCAGGGTCGGGTCGAAGATCGGCACCGACGCCTCGACCGGAAACTCGGATTGATACACCCAGCCCTCCCGCGATCAGCACTCGACGAGCAGCGTTATGGTTAACGCAAGCCGACGACGGTTGCACGGCGAAGGTTGGGTTCAGCGGCGGGAAATCACGCCTCGGGCCCGGGCGCCCTGGTCATAACGGCTCGCGCCGCCATAGACGGCGACTTCACAGAGGATGTCGCCGCCTTCCTGGGCGGCCCAGAGGTAGTTTCGCTCGACCTCGACGTCGCGACCGGCCGGCGAAACGCCCTCGAAGGTGTCTCCCCAGGGAATCACCTTCGACAGGTCGCGCCAGGTCAGGGTCATGGCGCGCGACAGCTCGTCGTCGGCCATGGCCTGCAGGTCGGGATCGCTCATCGCGTCCTACTCGGACGGCGCTTCATCGCGGAAGTACGGCACGACCTCGCCTTGCAGCTTGATGGTCATGGCGTTGCCCTTGCGATCGACGGTCTTGCCGGCGGTCACCCGCACCCAGCCTTCGCTGACGCAGTATTCGTCGACATTGTTCTTCTCGACGCCCTTGAAGCGCACGCCCACGCCCCGCTCCATGGCGGCGGCGTCGTAGAAGGGGCTGTCGGGGTTGGCGGACAGGCGGTCGGGGGGCGTATCGCTCATCGGATCGGCTTTCGAAGTCTTGGAGGCGAGCCCGCGCCCGCCGAAGCGGGCGTGATACCGGCGAACGGCCCGAAGTCCAAGCCCCTCGGGCGTTTACCCGGGCCCGCACCTATTCGGCGGCGTAGACCACCGGATGCACGTGGGCCCACAGATGGGCGCGATAGGTCTCGAAGCACTGCTCGCCGCAGATCAGCCGCATCACCGCGCCCTCGGCGATGAACCGGGCGCAGTTGGGGTCGTTCGCCACCAGCGGATGCAGGGCCTCGGCGTTCCAGGCCCTGGAGTGCTCGATGTCGAGCTGGGCGTGCAGGGCGAAATACTTGCGGGCCTCGGGCGAGACGCCGACCCGCTTGAGGCCCGCATCGACGCACGACACCCGGGTCGGCGCCGTCAGTTCGACCACTCCCAGCGCGCCGATCGACTGGTAGACGTAGCGCCGGGTGGTGGCGAAAGCGGTCATGACATTGGCCAGGCACAGCGACTGCCACAGGGTGGAGTCGATGGTCGGGGTCAGACCCAAAGTCTCAGTGGTGCGGGTCAGCATCGGGCCGTGCATGCCGCCGGCCTTGCCGCGGCCCATCTCGTCCCAGTAGTTGCGGGCCAGTTCGAGCTTGGCGCGGTCGAGCACCTTGACCTGGGTCATGGCGACGAGATCGTCGAAGCCCGCCTCGCCGGCCGCCTCCTGGGTCAGGAACCACTTGAGGTCCTCGAGGCTGGCCTGGCCTTCCAGCCAGTCGAACAGCGGATCCCATTGGCCGGGGCCGTGATCCTTGAGGCCCTCGAACCAGGCGATGAAGCTGTCGGGATCGGTGGGGACATCGGCGACAAGGGGCGCGACATGGGCGCGGAAGGCTTCGATCAAGGCGCCTTCGATGCGCTGCATCCGCAGGCTCTCGTCCAGGTCCTCGCGCCAATTCGGCGACGGCGTGGCGACCGCCAGGCGCTGGTGGTTCCAGTGGGCGAGACCGCGATGCAGGGCCTCGGCGTCGGGAAATCGGGGACTGAAGGCGCCAAGGCGCGCCAAGCGTTCTCCGCCAAACACGATACGAACTCCAGGACTGTGGGGGGGACATGTCGTCGAAGGTGGGGAAGCCGTCGCCGGCCTCCCCTGCTCCGGCGTCTAGTGTTCGGGCGGCTAGCGCTCGGCGCCGCCTTCGTCGGTGCGGCCGGGCTCGATGGCGCCGGTGTCGACGCCGCCGGCGAGGCCGTCGTTCAGCTGGTCGCCATCGGCCCGTTCGCCGTCACGGCGATCGGCCTGGCGGTTCTGCTGGTCCGGCTGGGCCTGCTGCGGGTTCTGTTGCTGCTGCTGGGGCGTGCGCTCGCCCTGCTGGTTCTGCTGCTCGACCTGCGGGCGCGAAGCGTCGTTGGGTTGCTGCTGCAGGCCTTGATTGTTGGGGGTCTCGCCCATGATCGTGTCTTCCCTGATGCTTGGCCGGCGCGGATGCGTCGGCGGGAGACAAACGACCTATAGGGCTACGCGTTCCTCGGTCGGAAAGCCGACAAATGACATAAAATCAACTACTTGCGAGCGGAACGCGTCGAAGTCTCGCGCATTGGCGCGGCGGTGTTGGCGGCCTGGCGAACCAGCGGCTTTTCGAGGGCGTGATAGACCCACTTGCGGGTCTCGGCGTCGAGGCCGGGGCCAACCCCGCCAAGGCGCTGGATCATGCCGATGAAGAACAGGTCGTTGGCCGGGTCGATCCAGAACCAGGTGCCGGCGCTGCCGCCCCAGCTGATAGTGCCGGGCCCGACCGGCGCGCCCGAAGCGGCCGGATCCACCGCCACGGCCACGTCGATGCCGTAGCCCATGCCCAGGGCGAACGGGAAAGCCTTCTGCTGGCCGGGCTTGAGCACGCCGGAGGTGCCGTCGGTGGTGACCTGGAAGCTCGGCGGCAGGTGGTTCAGCCGCATCAGCGCCACCGTCTCCGGCTCAAGGATGCGCACCCCGTCCAGGTCGCCGCCGTTGAGGATCATCTGGGCGAAACGGGCGAAGTCACCGGCGGTAGACAGCAGGCCCCCTCCCCCCGACGGCGCCGGCGGGGGCTTGGTGACGTCGCGCCAGCCGCCCTCGACGGCGGGGATCAACTTGCCGGCGGCATCGGCGTCGTAGATCGCGGCCAGCCGGGCGGTCTTGTCGGCCGGAACCCAGAAGGCGGTGTCGCGCATCTTCAGCGGCTTGAAGATCCGCTGCTGCATGAACACCGGCAGGGCCTGGCCCGACAACCGCTCGATGATCAGCCCCTGGATGTCGGCCGCGACGCTGTAGCGCCACAGCTTGCCGGGCTCGGAATACATCGGCAGGTCGGCGATCTTGCGGACCATCGAGAACAGCGAGTCCGACTGCAGCACCCCGGCCCGGTAATAGGCCTGGTCGGCGGCGCTGCCGGGATCGTCGGCGATGCCGTAGGCGAAGCCGGCCGTGTGGGTCATCAACTCGCGCATGGTCGGCGGGCGGCTGATCGGCGACAGGATCGGCCGGCCGCTGGCGTCGACGCCACTGGCGATCCGCAGGCTCTCGAACTCGGGCACGTACTTGGTGATCGGGTCGTCGAGCTTCCAGCGGCCCTCGTCATAGAGGATCAGCATGGCCACGCCGGTGACCGGCTTGGTTTCCGAGCGGATGCGGAAGATGGCGTCGGCCGGCATCGGCTGGACGTCTTCCAGGGCGCGCTTGCCGAAGGTCTGCTGGCTGACGACCTTGCCGTGGCGGGCCAGCAGGGTCACGCCGCCGGCGATCTGGCCCTGGTCGACCAGGCGCTGCATGGTCTCGTCGAGGCGCTTGAGCTTCTCGGACGAGAAGCCGACGGCCTCGGGCTTGGCGCGCGGCAAGGCGCTCGCCACCCCGGGATGGGCGGCGGTCAGGCCCAGGAACCCGGCCAGGGCCCCGACGGACTTGCGCCACAAGCTCATAAGTCGACGTATCTCACAGGTGGTTGGCGAGAGCATGGCGTCCGATCAGCGCGCCCGCCCTCGCCATATCACATCACTTGGGTCGGAACCGCTTGGAGGTCGGGAAGCCCTTGGGCGCCAGCTTGCCGGCGCCGGCCCGGCGGCCGACGAAGGTCTGCCAGTCGGCCCAGTCGCGCCGGCGCAGGGCCGAGTCGATCCAGAAGCCGCCCGTCTCGGCGTTGAACGACAGGCCGTCGCGCAGGCCGCCCTCGCGATAGGCCTGCAGCTTGACGCCCTTGCCGCGCGGCATTTCCGGCAGCTCCTCCAGCGGGAAGATCAGGATCTTGCCGTTGTCGCCCACGACCGCGAACTGGTCGCCGACGGCCTCCAGGCAGAAGGCCGCGCCCGAGGCGTCGACCGTCAGCACCTGCTTGCCCGCCTTGCGGTTGGCCAGGGCCTCCTCCTCCGGCAGCAGGAAGCCGTAGCCCTGCTTGGAGGCCAGGATGCGCTTGCGACCGGCCTTGAACGGGAAGACGTCGATGATCTTCACCTTGTCGTCGAGCTCGATCATCATCCGCACCGGCTCGCCATGGCCGCGCGCGGAAGGCAGGTTGGCGCAGCCCAGCGTGAAGAACCGGCCGTCCGAGGTGAACAGCAGCAGCTTGTCGGTGGTCTCGGCCGGGACCAGGAAGCCGAGCTTGTCGCCTTCCTTGAACTTCAGCTCCGACGGGTCCTCGATCCTGCCCTTGGCGGCGCGGATCCAGCCGCGCTCGGACAGGATGATGGTGATCGGTTCACGGACGATCATCGCCTCGATGGCGGCGTCGGCGTCGACCACCGGGGCCACGTCGAACACCGAGCGGCCGGTCACGCCGGTCGGGCGCGGCTTGTCCAGCGGATGCTTGATCTTCAGCAGGGTGGCGCGCACCTGGCGCAGGCCCGTGCCGACCAGGTCCCACTGCTTCTTGTCGCTGGCCAGCATGGCCAGGATGCCGTCGCGCTCTTCCACCAGTTCGGCGTGCTCGCGGCGGATCTCCATCTCTTCCAGCTTGGCCAGCTGGCGCAGGCGGGTGTTGAGGATGGCGTCGGCCTGGACGTCCGAGAGCCCGAAGGTCTCGATCAGCTTTTCCTTCGGCTTTTCCTCGTAGCGGACGATGCGGATCACCTCGTCGAGATTGAGGTAGGCGATCAGCAGGCCGTCGAGGATGTGAAGGCGGGCTTCGATCTTGGCCAGGCGGTGGCGAGCCCGGCGGGTCAGCACCTCGCGACGGTGGGCCAGGAAGGCCATCAGCGCCTGCTTGATGCCCATGACGCCCGGCGTGCCGCGCGCGTCCAGCACGTTGATATTGACCGAGAACCGGCTTTCCAGCGCCGAGAGCTTGAACAGGCTCTCCATCAGCACTTCGGGCTCGACGTTTTTGGACTTCGGCTCGAGGACGAGACGGATGTCCTCGGCGCTCTCGTCGCGGACGTCGCCCAGCAGGGCCGCCTTCTTGCTCTCGATCAGGTCGGCGAGCTGCTCGACCAGATCGGACTTCTTCACCTGATACGGAATCTCGGTGACGACGATCTGGTAGGTGCCGCGGCCGGTCTCTTCCTTCTCCCACTTGGCGCGGGTGCGGACGCCGCCGCGGCCGGTCTCGTAGGTTTCCAGAAGGCTGGCGGCCGGCTCGACGATGACGCCGCCGGTCGGGAAGTCCGGACCCGGCACGCGTTCGAGGATGTCGGCGGTCGTGGCTTCGGGATTGCTCAGCAGCAGCAGGCAGGCGTCGATCAGCTCGGCCGGATTGTGCGGCGGGATCGAGGTGGCCATGCCGACGGCGATGCCGGCCGAGCCGTTGGCCAGCAGGTTGGGGAAGCCCGACGGCAGAACCACCGGCTCCTCGTCCTGGCCGTCATAGGTGGGCCGGAAATCGACCGCGTCCTCGTCGATGCCGTCGAGCAGCAGCGTCGCGGCCGCCGTCATCTTGCATTCGGTGTAACGCATGGCCGCGGCGTTATCGCCGTCGATATTGCCGAAGTTGCCCTGCCCCTCGACCAGCGGGATGCGCTGGGAGAAGTCCTGGGCCAGGCGCACCAGGGCGTCGTAGATCGACTGGTCGCCGTGCGGGTGGAAGTTACCCATCACCTCGCCGACCACCTTGGCGCACTTGCGCGCGGCGGACTCGGGGTTCAAGCGCATGTTGCTCATGGCGTAGAGCACGCGCCGGTGCACCGGCTTCATGCCGTCGCGCACGTCGGGCAGAGCCCGCGAGCCGATGGTCGACAGAGCATAGGCCAAGTAGCGCTTGGACAGCGCCTCGGTCAGCGGCTCTTCGAGGATGCGGTCGCCGTCGCCGGGACCGCCGGGGGGAGGAGTGACGGGCTTGTTCATCAATCAGATTCGTTTCGGCCCGGCAGCCTAGCAGATGTCGGCCGCTCGATTCGAGGCGCGTGGGGGCTTTTTGCGGTCTATCCCGCCGCCGGCGCCCCAAGAACGGCTCCGGCCCGCTCGATCAGGTCGATCACCGCCTCGTCACGCCACACCTCGACGGCCTGGGCGCTGGCGTGGTCGCGCAGCAGCGACAGGGCGTGGCGGCGATAGGCGTCGTCACCCAGATCCTGGATATCGACGGCCGTGGCGACCTGGTTCGCGGCCAGACAGACGAAGGTGTAGGTTTTCATCGATAGCTTGCCCTCACCGTGACCGTAGCAGATCGGCAAGGCTTGTTCGTCGCCTGGCCGACGCATCACGGCTTTGGGAAGTCGGCGTCAGGCCTCGACCGGATCGCCGCTGCGGGCGGGTAGGACCAGGGTGGCGCGCAGGCCGCCGATCGGGGCTCGCCCCAGGGTCAGGGCGCCGTCGTGCAGCTCGGCCAGCTCCAGGGCGATCGGCAGGCCAAAGCCATGCCCCTGCCCGCGCTCGTCCAGGCGGCTGCCCGGCACCAGGGCGGCGGCGGCGGCCTCGTCGGTCAGGCCCGGGCCGTCGTCGTCGATCAGCAGCACGGCCCGCGCGCCTTCGCGCCGGGCCGTGACCCGCACGGTGCGCTCGGCGAACTTCCAGGCGTTGTCGAGCAGATTGCCGGTCATCTCGTCGAAGTCCTGCGGGTCGCAGGCCACGAAGAGGTCGTCGGGAACGTCGAGCTCGGCCCGCACGCCAGCGGCGGCATGGATGCGCGACAGGGCCGCGACCAGGTCGTCCAGCCGCGACTTGACCGGCAGGGCCGGACGGCCGGGCGCCCCGGGCGAGGCCGCCCGGGCCCGGCCCAGGTGGTGGCCGATCGCGCCGTCGATCTGGGCGATCAGGCTGGCCAGGCTGCCGTCGGGATCGCGTCCCGGCTCGGCCAGCCGCACGGCCAGCGTCGCCAGCGGCGTCTTCAGGCCATGGGCCAGGTTGGAGACGTGGCTGCGGGCCTTGGCCAGGGCGGCCTCGTTGTGGTCGAGCAAGGCGTTCAGCTCGGCGACGACCGGCTCCAGCTCCTTGGGCTGCTGGCCCTCGATGCGGCGCTGGTCGCCAGCCCGGACGGCCGCCAGCGACGCGCCGAGCTTGCGCAGAGGCCGCAGGCCCAGCTCCAGCTGGCCGACCATCGCCGCCAGCAGGCCCACGCCCAGCACCGACAGCGACAGCAGCAGCGGCCGCAGCCCCTCGTCGCGCATGCGGTCGCGGATATAGCGCGGCGCGCCGGCGGTGATCACCACCGGACCGCGGCTGGAGTTCACCGTCAGGGTGCGGAAATAGAAGCTCTCGTTCCAGCCGCTGCGCGAGCGCCAGCGGCGCGACTCCTTCAGCGGACCGGTCGGCGGCTTGTCGGGATGAGCCTCGCGCGGGCGCTCGCCCTGGGGGCGGTCGCGATCGGGGCGCGGGCCGTCCTTGGGGCCTTCGCTCTTGGGCCAGGGCGACGGCCCGCCGCTCTGGCGCGGATCCACCGAGGCCACGGTCTGGGAGCGGACCACGCCGGCCGGTCCCTTGACCACCCAGGCCCAGCCGGCCCCGCGCCGCACGAACGGCCCGACCGATTGCAGGCGTTCCTGATCCAGCGAACCGTCCGGCTTCACCGCCCGGGCCAGGACCGAGATCTGCGATTCCAGGCTGGCGTCGACGCTGCGGCGGACGAACTGGTCCAGGGTCGGCTGGATGGTCAGGGCCGCCAGCACCACCGCCACGACGGTGAACAGCACGCCGCTGATCAGCAGCCGGGCGCGGATGGAGGTCAGGGCCGCGATCACGACGCCGCGCCCCCGGCCGTCAGGCGATAGCCGCGTCCGCGCACGGTCTCGATCATCTCGTGTCCGATCTTGCGCCGAAGCCGCCCGACGATGACCTCCAGCGAGTTGGAGTCGCCGCCGGCGTCGCCCTCATAGGCCTGCTCGAGAATGTCCATCCGCTCGACCACCACCTCCTTGCGCAGGATCAGGCACGACAGCACCCGCCACTCGAAGCTGGTCAGCTTCAGCGGCATGCCGTCGAACTCGAACCCGCCCAGCTGGGCGTCGAAGGTCAGCCGGCCGCAGACGATCTTGGGTCCATGATGGCCAGCCGAGCGGCGCACCAGGGCGCGCAGGCGCATGACCAGCTCCTCCACCCGGAACGGCTTGGTCAGGTAGTCGTCGGCGCCGGCCTTGAAGCCCTCGACCTTCTCGGTCCAGCCGTAGCGGGCGGTGAGGATCAGCACCGGCAGCGGCCGGTTCTGTTCGCGCCAGCCGCGCAGCACCGACAGGCCGTCCTGCTTGGGCAGGCCCAGGTCGAGCACGGCGGCGGCGTAGGTTTCGGTCGCGCCCAGGTGCGCGCCGGTCTCGCCGTCGGCGGCGATATCGACCGCGAACTGCTCGTCGCGCAGGGCCTGGGCGATGCTTTCGGCCAACGGCGCGTCGTCTTCGACCAACAGGATGCGCATCCCCCATCCTTAGCCGATGAACCCAAACCGAACCTGAACCAGTTCGTTCAGGCTGTGTCGGGGTTCGATGCGTTAGAGAGGCTCTGATCGAGGGATTCGGCTTACCATCGTGGGGATTTAGGAAATGACGAGGAAGATGGCCCTGCTGGGCCTTCTGGGCTGCATCACGCCGTCGATGCTGTACGCGCAGGAAGCCGCCAAGCCCGCCACCCAGACGCGTCAGACGACCACGGCGACCACGACCGCCCGCGCCGCTCAGGAGACCGAGGACGTCGAGGTCGAAGGCATCGTCGTCACCGGCCAGCGCCAGTACGGCGCGGTGCTGGGCGACATCCAGCCGGAAGAGACCTTCAGCGCCGCCGACGTCCGCTCCCTCGGCGTCAGCTCGGTGACCGAACTGCTGTCGGAACTGTCGGCCCAGACCACCAGCGCCAGCGGCGGCTCGCCCGTCGTGCTGCTGAACGGCCGCCGCATCTCCGGCATGGGCGAGATCCGCGACATCCCCACCGAGGCCATCCAGCGCGTCGAGATCCTGCCCGAGGAAGTGGCCCTGAAGTACGGCTATTCGGCCGACCAGAAGGTGGTCAACGTCGTGCTGCGCCAGCGCTTCCGCGCCCGCACCGGCGAGATCACCCTGGCGGCGCCCACCGAGGGCGGCCAGACCACCGAGCAGATCGACTCCAGCACCCTGCGCCTCAACCGCCAGGGCCGCCTGAACAGCGCCTTCAAGTACGTCCACAGCGACAAGCTGCTGGAAAGCGACCGCGACATCGATCCGTCCGCCACCGACACGCTCTATGGCGGCGACGTCTCCGACTACCGCACCCTGAAGCCGCGCACCGACAGCCTGTCCTACAACACCGTCTACAACCGCGTGCTCGACAACGGCGTCTCGGCGACGGTCAACGGCAGCCTGTCCTACGACCAGAGCCAGTCGCTGCAGGGCCTGTCCAAGGCCCGGCTGACCATCCCGGCGGCCAGCCCGTTCTCGACCTCGACCACGGGCGAGGCCACCACGCTCAACCGCTACCTGACCGACCTGGGCGCCATGGAGCAGTGGAGCCGTTCGTGGAACGCCCATGGCGGCTTCACGCTGGACGGCTCGATGAAGTCGTGGCGCTGGAACCTGACGGGCAACTACGACCACGACGAAAGCCGCACCTCGTCGGATCGCGACGCCAGCGTCCGCGACTTGCAGGATCGGCTGACCGCCCTCGATCCGACCTTCGATCCCTATGACGACTTCCTGCCGACGGGCAGCTTCCAGCGCAACACGGCCCACTCGATCAACGACACCGTCAACACCCAGCTGGTGATGAACGGCGCCCTGGCCCGCCTGCCGGCCGGCGACCTCTCGACCACGGTGAAGCTGGGGGCGGAAGGCGCCTGGGTCGATTCCTGGTCGCGCCGCAGCGGTACCCTGACCAATGCCGACCTGTCGCGCGGCACGGCCAACGCCCAGGTCAGCTTCGACCTGCCGATCACCAGCCGCCGCAACAACTACATGGCCAAGGTCGGCGACCTGTCGGCCAACCTGAACCTGGCGGTCAACCAGCTGTCGGACTTCGGGACCCTGACCACGGTCGGCGGCGGCCTGAACTGGTCGCCGATCAAGCCGGTCAGCTTCATCGTCTCGGGCACCCGCCAGGAGAACGCGCCCAGCATGTCGCAGCTGGGCGGGGCCCAGGTCACGACCACCGGCGTGCAGGTGTTCGACTATGTCCGGGGCGAGAGCGTCGAGATCACCCGCATCAGCGGCGGCAATCCCGACCTGAAGTCCGAAGAGCGCAACATCCTCAAGTTCGGCGTCACGGTGAAGCCGCCGCAGATCGAGGGCCTGTCGGTCAACGCCAACTACACCCGCACGCGGATCGACAATCCGATCTCGTCGTTCCCCAGCGCCACGGCCGCGATCGAGGCCGCCTTCGAGGACCGCTTCACCCGCGCCGCGCCGACGGACGAGGACGGCGACGGCGTGGTCGAGCCTGTCGGCCGCCTGATCAGCATCGACGCCCGGCCGATCAACTACGCCAAGCGCGAGAGCGAGCAGATCCGCTGGGGCTTCAACTTCTCGCGCCAGATCGGCAAGACCCCGCCGCGTCCCACCCCGACGCCCGAAGAGATGCAGCGCTGGCGCGAACGCCAGGGCCAGGACGGCCAGGGCGAACGCCGGCAGGGCCAGGGTCAGGGTCAGGGTCAGGGCCAGGGTCAGGGCCAGGGTCAGGGCCAGGGTCAGGGCCAGGCGCAGGGCCAGACCGCTCAAGGTCAGGGCCAGACCCAGACTGCGGACGGCGCCGCGCAGCCTCCCGGCATGGACCTGCTGCAAGGCCTCCAGCGCCAGGGCGGCGAACAGCGTAGCGGTAGCGGCGACAACGCCCAGCCGCCGTCGGACCCGACGCGGACCGGCGGCGACCAGGCCACGGGCGGCAATCAGAGCGGCGGCCAGGGCGGCTTCGGCGGAGGACCGGGCGGCGGCTTCGGCGGTCCCGGCGGTCCCGGCGGCGGTTTCGGCGGGCCGGGTGGTCCGGGCGGCCCCGGCGGCGGCCTGGGCGCGGCGCGTCTGCAGATGGCGCTGTTCCACACCGTGCGCCTGCGCGAGCGGGTCTATATCTACGACGGCGCGACGCCGCTCGACCTGCTGGACGGCGACGCCCTGGGCAGCAGCGGCGGCACGCCCCGCAACGAGGTCGAGGCCCAGCTCGGCTTCACCAAGATGGGCCTGGGCGCGCGCCTGACCGCCAACTGGAAGGAAGCCACCGAAGTCGACGGCGGCACGACCGGCAGCTCGACCGGCACGCTGCGGTTCTCCGATCTGACGACGGTGAACCTGCGCCTGTTCGCCAATCTGGGCGCGCGGCGCGAGCTGGTCGCCAAGTATCCCGTGCTGCGCGGCACGCGGGTGACCTTCGGGGTCAACAACCTGTTCGACGAGAAGCAGACCGTGCGCGACGCCACGGGCGAAATCCCGAGCACCTACCAGCAGGACTATCTGGACCCCACGGGCCGCAATATCCGGCTCAGCGTCCGCAAGGTGTTCTTCTGAGTTTGAAAGCGGCGGGGTCCTTGGGATCCCGCCGTTTTTATTTCGCCGCCGGACATGCTCGGGTCGACAGAGGGGTCTAGGGTCGGCGGGTCCGGGCCGACACCAGATCCTTCGCAAGGGATATCCCGCCGATGACCACCCTCTCCCCCGAAGCCGCCGAAGCGACCGACCGCTGGGCCCTGCGCCGCGTGCGCCACGAGATCCGCCGCCGCGTGCTGACGGTCGCCGCCGTCGAGCGGCTGTCGCCGGGCATGCTGCGCCTCGCCTTCGCCTCGCCCGATCTGCACGACTTCGTCAGCGCCGGCTTCGACGACCACATCAAGCTGTTTTTCCCTGTCGAGGGCGGCGAGCCGGTGATGCGCGACTACACGCCTCGCAGTTTCGACACCGCCGCGGCGACCCTGGTCATCGACTTCGCCGTCCACGAGGCCGGGCCGGCCACGGCCTGGGCCTTGTCGGCCAAGGTCGGCGACACGCTGAACATCGGCGGCCCGCGCGGTTCGGTGCTTCTGCCCGAAGCGCTGCCCTGGCTGGTGCTGATCGGCGACGAGACCGCCCTGCCCGCCATCGGCCGCCGGCTGGAAGAAGCCGGCGCCGACGAGACGATCACGACCCTGGGCCTGGTCGACGCCGCCGACGACGCCCTGGCCGTCGAGACCAAGGCCGCCTGGACGCCGCACTGGCTGGTCCGCGACGGCGGCGACGACGCCGAGACGCTGATCGCGGCGCTCGACGCCGTGCTGCCGGCCGACAAGGAAGGCTTCGTCTGGCTCGCCGCCGAGGCCCGGGTGGCCAAGGCCCTGCGGGCGCACCTGGTCGAGGTGCGGGGCCTGTCGCCCAAGCAGATCAAGGCCGCCGGCTACTGGGTGCGCGGCGCCGAGGGCGTCCACGAGCGGATCGAGTAGAGCCTACAGCCGCTCCGCCTCGCCCAGCCGGTCCAGCAGCCACATCCGAGCCGGCGGCAGGGGGCGATTCAACGGGCCGAACACGAACTGCTCCAGGAAGTGACCGGTGATGTCGAGGCCCGCCTTGACGTCGCCGTCGTCCAGCCCGCCCTGCGCCGACAGCAGGAACCGCGGCAGGGGCATCAGCTTGTCATGATAGGGCGCGCCGGCCTTGCGGCTGACCGCCCGCCCCGTGCGCGGGCTGACATAGACCAGATCATCGACATCGCCGGTGGCGGCGCATTTCGACAGGTCCAGGCCAAAGCCCAGGTCCTGCAACAGGCCCGCCTCGTAGCGCACATAGACGGCCGGCCAGATGTCGGGAATCTCCAGCACCCGGATCAGGGTCTCCAGGGCCAGGAAGGCGCCCGGATGGGGCTCGCGCTCGGGCAAGGCGCCGGCAGCGACGGACGCCGCCGATTGCAGCCCAGCCAGGGCAAGGCGGTCGTCGAACAGCGACGAAGGCCCCTCGCCCATCGGCTCCAGCTGGGCAGAGCCCATCTGGTCGGGACCGCGGGCGCGATAGCGGACGATCACCCGCGCGCCCGCCTGCAGGAACGGCTTCATCCGCCGCGAGGCCGCCCCGGCCACGTGGGCGACGAACTTGCCGCGGTCCTGGGTCAGCAACTCGACGATCGCCCCGGTCTCGCCATGGGCGCGGGCCGACAACACGAAGGCGTCGTCCTCCCACTCCATCAGGCGGCTCCCAGGCGGTGCGGGCGGGTCGGAACGGCGCGGCGATCGAGGATCATTCCCGTCCATACGACGCCCCGCGCGCGACGGCAAAACCCGCGACGCGTCACGAGCGAGCCGAACCCCATTGCACCCTTCATGGTGGAAACGCTAAGCAAGGTCCGTAACGCCGGGGGGCCGTCCATGAGTGAAGAGTCGCTGATCGCGTCGCACGTCTACAGCCGCAAGCTGGACAAGCCCAAGAACGTCTGGCCGGCGCTGATCGTCACCACCCTGATCGGCGTGGCGATCATCACCGCCTACAGCCTGGGCCAGATGGACAGCACGAACCGGGCCTTCGATCCGTCCGAGCTGCTCAATTCCCGCTTCCTGTTTTCGCTGGTGCCGTGCGGCGTGCTGGCCCTGACCCTGTGGGCCATCCTCTATTTCGGCTATGTGCGCTGGCGCGACGCCTCGATGGGCCCGATGTGCTTCAACGTCCTGGGCATCGGCATCTTCGGCGCCTCGGTGCTGGCGCCGCTGTCGGTGCAAGGGATCTGGTACGTCGAGCGGCAGATCGCCCTGCACGAGGCCCGCCAGGCCTGGGCGACCGTGCCTGCCCTGAAGACCGAACTGACGGCGATCGCTGCCCGCGACCGGGCCGGCGACGCCGCCGACCTCGCCGTCCTGAAACCCCAGTTCGAGGCGACCGACGACGTGCTGGAGATCTCGCCGATCACCATCGCCTCGCAGGCCGATGTCCAGAAGGCCAGCGCCCTGCTGGTCAAGACCCTGGCGGCGATGGACGAGGCCGAGGCCCGCAACGCCGAGCGCACGGCCCAGACCAGGGCCGCGATCGATGGCGCGATACAGCGGGCGGCTCCGCCGGCCCTGGTGCGCGAACACATCTACGCCCGCCTCGCCGCCGACGAGCAGCGCGCCGCGGCCTATGAGTCGACCCTGTCGGCGCTGGGCGTCTTCACCGGGGCGCGGGGCTTGTGGAAGTCGGACGGCGAAAACCTGATGTTCGCCCGCCAGTCCGACGTCGACGCCATCGAGGCCCACCTGCGCGAGGCCAAGATCCGCCGCTACGACCTCTTCCACCAGCCGGCCGAACGCCTGCCCGCCCAGAGCTGGGCCAAGCCGCAGCCCGGGGTCTGAGCCGGGGGTCCGAGACCCTTAGGCCGGCGTTCCCCAGCCCACGACCTTCTCCAGCACCGGGCGCCAGTCGGGCTGCACCGCCAGGCCGATGACGTCGCGCAGGGTCGCTTCCAGTTCGTCGACCGAAAGATCGCGCTGCTCGACCAGGGCGCCGGTGGCGTCGCGGTGGGTCAGGCGATTGTTCTTCAGGGCATAGCGGGCGATCGGCGTCGTGCGCCCCACCGTCATGCTCCAGGTGAAGTGCGAGCTGGGGTGGGTGTAGGTGAAGAAGTTGGCCGGCTCGTAGTCGACGTCGTCCCACGGCCCCAGCGCCACCTGGTAGAGCGGCGCCCAGTTGCCCGACAGGTCGGCCAGCACCAGGCGCTCGCCGCCCATTTCCGGCGCGGCCGGTTCGATGCGGAACCCGCCGTTGGGCGTGGCCTGCACCTCGTCGGAGAACAGGTCCAGCGGCGCGGTCAGCACGCAGCCGCCGAAACCGGCGTCGGCCAGCCAGTCGCGGCCGTCGATGGTGACCTTCAGGATCATGTGCGAGCGGGCGCGGGTCGGCGCTTCCGGCGGCTTCATCCACCAGACGCGGGCCATCAGCGACTGGACCGTAAAGCCCAGCGCCTTGAGCACCCGCTTCAGCAGGCCGTTCTGCTCGAAGCAGTAGCCGCCGCGGCCGGCGGTGATCAGCTTGGCGTCGATGTCGGCCGGGACGAGGCTGATCCCCCGCCCCAGCAGCACGTCGAGGTTCTCGAACGGGATGGCGTCCGGATGTTTCTGGCAGATCGCCCGCAGGGTCTCGAGGCTCGGCTCGCGCGGGCCGGCATAGCCGATCCGCGCGAAATAGGCGTCGAGGTCCACCGTCGGAGCGACCTGTGCGTCAAACATCGAAGTCGAGGCCCATGGCGCTGAACAGGCCGCGTTCCTCGGCCCAGTTTTCCTTGACCTTCACGTGCAGGAACAGGTGGATCTTGCGATCCAGGATCTCCTGAAGCTCCTCGCGCGAGGCCTGGCCGATCCACTTCAGCACCTGGCCGCCCTTGCCCAGCACGATGGCCCGCTGGCCGTCGCGCTCGACATAGATGGTCTGCTCGATGCGGGCGCTGCCGTCGGCCCGCTCCTCGAACGACGTGGTCTCGACGGTGGCCGCGTAGGGCAGCTCTTCGTGGACGCGCAGGTAGATCTTTTCGCGGGTGATCTCGGCGGCCAGCAGGCGGGCCGGCAGGTCGGCGGTCTGGTCTTCCGGATAGAGCCACGGCCCTTCCGGCATGGCCTCGACCAGCTTGGCCAGCAGGTCGTCGACGCCCGCGCCGGTCTGGGCGCTGATCATGAAGACGTCGGTGTAGACGCCGGCGTCGAAGAAGTCCTTGGCGATGGCCAGCAGGGTGTCGCGCTTGATGCCGTCGATCTTGTTGAGCGCCAGGATCACCTTGCGGCCGCTCTCCTTGAGGGCCTCGATGATGGTCTGAACGTCCTGCACGGCGCGGTGCTCGGCCGGGGTGGCGTTGCGGGCGCGGTCGGCCAGTTCGGCCTGCACGTCGACGAGGTGGACGGTGACCTCGGACTCTTCCGAGCCGGCCCAGGCCGCACGAACCATGGCGCGGTCGAGGCGACGGCGCGGGCTGAAGATCCCGGGGGTGTCGACGAGGATGATCTGGGCGTTGCCGGACAGGGCGACGCCGCGCACGGGGAAGCGCGTCGTCTGCACCTTCTGGGTGACGATCGAGACCTTGGCCCCGACCATGCGGTTGACCAGGGTGGACTTGCCGGCGTTCGGCGCGCCGATGATGGCGGCGAACCCGGCGCGGGCGGTGGTGGTGTTTTCAGTCATTGGGCGTGCGTGTAGCACAGAGCACTGAAAAAGCCCTCCCCCTTGATGGGGGAGGGTTGGGTGGGGGTGGCTACGATGTTAGCGGCTGAACCGCCGCTTCACCCCCATCCCCGGCCCTTCCCCCATCGAGGGGGAAGGGAGAAGAAGGTTCAATCGGCGCCCACCTGCTCCAGCAGGGCCTTGGCGGCGGCCTTCTCGGCCTCTTGCCGAGACTTGCCCTTGGCGATGGCCGGGTCGACGTCCTTCACGGTCACCTCGACGGTGAACACCGGGGCGTGGTCGGGGCCGGTGCGATCGAGCACGCGGTAGGTCGGCAGGGGCTTGCCCTTGCCCTGCGCCCATTCCTGCAGCGCCGTCTTCGGATCGCGCGGACGCCCCTCCCCGGCCCGGTCGAACTCTTCGGACCACAGGTCGAGGAACACCCGGCGGGCCAGGTCGAGGCCGCCGTCGTGATAGAGGGCGGCCATCAGGGCCTCGCAGGCGCCGGCCAGGATCGATTCCGTCTCGCGACCGCCGATCTTGCTGGACGAGGCCGACAGGCGCAGGGCCGGACCCAGCTCCGCGCCCTTGGCCACGCGGGCGCAGGTCTCGCGGCTGACCAGGGCGTTGAGGCGGGGCGCGAGTTCGCCCTCCTTGGCCTTGGGGAAGCGCTCGGCCAGGGCCTCGGCGGCCAGGAGCCCGAGCACCCGGTCACCGATGAACTCCAGCACCTCGTTGTCGCGAACCTTGGCCTTGGCGCCGTCGCCGACGCTGGCGTGGGTCAGCGCCCGCTCGAGCAGTTCGCGGTCCTCGAACCGATGGCCGACCCGGCGCTCAAGGTCGCCGACGGCGACGACCCGTCTGTCCATCACGGCCATGATACTACTTCAGCACGCGGAAGAAGCGGCTCGGACGCGCGTCCATGAACCAGGTCCAGGGCTTGAAGAGGTGCGCATCGGCGTTCCACGACAGCAGGATGATCTGGGCCTTGCCGACCAGGTTCTCGGCCGGGACGAAGCCCACGCCGATCGAGTCGCCCGTGTACTGGTCGTTCTCGTAGTTCCACTTGCAGGCGCTCGGATCCGTCTTGAACGGCGAGATGCCCGGGTTGAAGCGGCTGTCGGCCGAGTTGTCGCGGTTGTCGCCCATGAAGAAGTAGCAGTTCTCGGGCACCACATAGACGCCGGTGTTGTCGCCCTGGGTGTCCGGACCAGCGTCGGCCTGGGTCAGGTAGGTGCGGCCTTCCGGCGTGGTTTCCTGGATGCGCTTCATCGGCTGGGTGAAGCCGTAGCCGCTGTCGACCAGCACGTCGGCCTGTTCCTTGCGCTCTACGGCCTTGCCGTTGATGTAGAGCGCGCCGCCGCGGACCTGGATCTGGTCGCCGGGCAGACCCACAAGACGCTTGATGTAGTCGATGTGGCCGTCGCGCGGCAGCTTGAAGACGATGATGTCGCCGCGCTTGGGCTTGCCGCCCAGGATGCGGCCCTTGAACAGTGGCGGGCTGAACGGGATCGAGTGCTTCGAATAGCCGTACGAGAACTTCGAAACGATGATGTAGTCGCCCTGATAGAGGTTGGGCTCCATCGAGGCCGACGGGATCGTGAACGGCTGGAACAGCAGCACCCGCAGCACCAGGGCGATGCCCAGGGCGTAGGCCACGGTCTTGATGATCTCGATGAATTCGTTGACGGCGCCGCCCTTTTCTTCGGGGGGCGTGGTCTCGACGGCTTCGGTCATGCGCGCGCGGCTCTTCAGCGAATGGGGGTCGGGCGAGCCCGACAGGTCTTGCTAGACGCGGTTGTCGCCGCGAGCAAGCATCGCCGCGATAGTGGCGCTTCATGGCGGCGATTGGGCGAAGCCGGCGGGCCTTGCCTTAAAGATAATTCATTGGCCCAGGCCTTCGCCGAATGATGTTCTCCGGCCAAGTTCGCCAGGGGATCCGTCATGCGCCCGTTCAGCTCGCTTCTCGTCCTGGCCGCCGCGCTGAGCGCCGCCTCGATCGCGCAGGCCGCCGAGGTCGCGCCGCGACCAGTGGTCGAGGGCGTCGCCAAGGCGATCGCCGACAACTACTACGACGCCGCCAAGGGCGCCGCGGTCGCCGGCCAGCTGCGGGCCGAGGCCGCCAAGGGCGCCTACGACCGCCTGACCGATCCACGCGACCTGGCCACGGCGCTGGGTGACCGGCTGCGACCGCTGGACCACCACTTCAACGTCTCGTGGTCGCCGCCTTCGACCGACGCCTCGCCGCCCGGTCCCGCGCCTGCCGCCGCGCCTGCGCAGGCCGCCGATCCCTTCAGACGCGGCAATTACGGCGTGCGCCGGGTCGAGATCCTGGGCGGCAATCTGGGCTATATCGACCTGCGGATGTTCGCCGAATTCGAGTTCGGGCAGGCCAACCAACCTGCCCGCAAGGCCATCGAGGCCGCGCTGCAGATGGTGGCCAACACCGACGCGGTCATCATCGACCTGCGCGACAACGGCGGCGGCTCGCCGGCCATGGTCGGCTATCTGACCAGCGCCTTCACGCCCAAGGGCGCCGACATCTACAACACCTTCCACTACCGCGAGGGGACCCAGAGCGAGGCCCCCAAGGACTGGTATCCCGCCCCGCGCCTGGACGTGCCGCTCTACGTCCTGACCAGTGGGCGCACCGGCTCAGCGGCCGAGGCCCTGGCCTACACCCTGAAGAACGCCAGGCGCGCGGTGATCGTCGGCGAGGCCAGCGGCGGCGCGGCCAATCCGGGCGGCCCGGTGCCGGTGGCCGGCGGCTTCAAGATCTTCGTCTCCAACGGCTCGCCCGTCAGCCCGATCACCAAGACCAACTGGGAAGGCGACGGGGTGCAGCCCGACGTGGCGGTCGCGTCCGCCAAGGCGCTGGACACGGCCCGAGCCCTCGCGCTGGAAACCGTGCTGAAAACCGCATCGGGCCCGTCCGCCCAGGACACGCGCTGGGCGCTGGAGGCGATCCGCGCCGAGGCCGCGCCTCCGACGGCCAAGCCTCTGGGCGACTATGTGGGGAGCTATGGCGCGATCGAGATCGTCCAGGTCGATGGCCGCATCGCCATGAAGCGCGGGCGGCGTCCGATCAACGTGCTGCTGCCGCTGGGCGGGGAGAGCTTCACCGTGCAGGGCGAACCCAGCCGCCGGGTGGTGTTCGAGCGCGACGCCAAGGGCGCGGTAACGGCCTTCGAGGCGGTCACCTCCGACGGTGGCGGCTCGCGTTTCCGGCGCGAGGCCGCGCCGGCGAGCTAGACCGGAAGGGTCGCCAGCACCGCCACCACGACCAGCGCCAGGAAGCCCCAGCCGATCGCCAGCCAGGCGAAGGGCCGTTGCTGCCAGGGCGCCAGCTTGCGCGGCCGTGGCAAGTGCTCGTCGGTCCAGATGGTCATGACGTCTCCCCCGTCTCGAAACGGCGCATCGGCCGTGTTCGGAGGGACAGACTGCAAGCCGCGCGCCGTTAGGAGCTTCTGCCTGACTGCGTCAGACAAAAGCTCCTGTTGTTGCCTCGACGCATTTTCTTCACGCGAACCGGAAGCCACTTCGCTCGAAAATGCTTTAGGTCGCCGGCAGGGCCTCGATGATCACGAAGGCCTGGGCGTAGGGATGGTCGTCGGTCAGCGACAGGTGGATCACCGGGACCATGCCCTCGGGGATCAACTGGGCCAACTTGGCCGCCGCCCCGCCGGTCAGGGCCATGGTCGGCTTGCCCGACGGCAGGTTGACCACGCCCATGTCGGCCAGATGCACGCCCTGCTTCAGCCCCGTGCCCAGGGCCTTGGAACAGGCCTCCTTGGCGGCGAAACGCTTGGCGTAGCTGGAAGCGCGGTCGGGCTTGCGCTCGGACCGCTTGCGCTCGATCTCGGTGAAGACCTTGTTGGTGAAGCGCTCGCCGAAACGTTCGAGGGATTTCTCGATCCGGCGGATGTCGCTGAGGTCCGAGCCAATCCCGATAATCACGCCGCCAACTCCAGCCTGGCCGCGTCCATCAGGGTCCGCATCCGCAGGATGGCCTGCGGCAGGCCGACGAAGATCGCCTCGCCGATCAGGAAGTGGCCGATGTTCAGCTCGACGATCTGCGGGATGGCGGCGATCGGCTTGACCGTGGCGTAGTCGATGCCGTGACCGGCATGGACTTCCAGCCCCAGCGACGCGGCCAGGGCCGCCCCCGTCTTCAGGCGTTCGAGAATGGCGGCGGCGCGTTCGGCGTCGCCCTCGCGGGCGGCGTCGCAATAGGCGCCGGTGTGCAGCTCGACCACCTGGGCGCCGACATCGGCCGAGGCCCGGATCTGGGCCGGGTCGGCCTCGATGAACAGCGACACCCGCGCGCCGACGCTGCGCAGCCGGCCGGTGGCGTCGGCGATGCGGTTGCCGCCCTTGACCACGTCGAGGCCGCCTTCGGTGGTCACCTCCTCGCGCCGCTCGGGCACCAGGCAGGCCGCGTGCGGCCGCGCGCCGATGGCGATGCCGACCATCTCGTCGGTGACCGCCATCTCGAAGTTCAGCGGCTTGCCGCGCTTCAGGCACAGGTCGGTCAGCACGACGATGTCGGCGTCGCTGATGTGGCGGCGATCCTCGCGCAGGTGCGCGGTGATGCCGTCGGCGCCGGCCGCCAGGGCCAGCTCGGCGGCGCGCACCGGCTCGGGATAGCTCGACCCGCGCGCGTTGCGGATCGTGGCCACGTGATCGATGTTGACGCCGAGCCGGAGCATCGCGGTCAGCCCTTCAGCCGGCGGCTGCCCGGATCCTCGATCGGGATCGCGGCCAGTTCGGGCGGCAGGGCGTCGGCCGGATAGGCCGGCACGTCCAGGCTGGCCAGGGCGATCAGCGGCACGCCGACATCGGCCTTGCCGCCCGAGCGGTCGACGATGCAAGCCGCGGCCACTACATCGCCGCCGGCGTCCTTGATCGCCTGGATGCATTCGCGCGACGACAGGCCGGTGGTGACGATGTCCTCGACCATCACGACCTTCTGGCCCGGCTCCAGGTGGAAGCCGCGACGGAACTTGAAGCCGCCGCCCTCGCGCTCGACATAGATCGACGGCACGTTCAGGTGGCGGGCGGTCTCGTAGCCCGGGATGATGCCGCCGACGGCGGGCGAAACCGCCACGTCGACATGGCCCACCGTGGCGACGATCTTGTCGGCCAGGGCCTTGCACAGGCGCTCGCAGCGCTCGGGCCGCATGAACACCAGGTTCTTCTGCAGGAAGACCGGGCTGTGCAGGCCGCTGGACAGCACGAAGTGACCTTCGCGCAGGGCGCCGGCGGCGCGGAATTCTTCGAGGACGTCTTCGTTGGTCATGAGCCGTGGATATAAGGCCAGCGCGGCGAGTCTACAAACTGCTCAGGAGGCTGGGCAGGTCGCGCGCGCCATGCAGCACCCGCACGATCAGCGGCGGCCTCCTTTCAGCGTTATAGACAAAAAGATACGGAAAGCCGTGCACGACCAACAGGCGATGCGGCGCGGCCGCGATCTCCAGGCGTTCCACGCCGCAGTTCGGCTGATCGAAGACCAGTCCGGCCGCCTTCAACACGGCGCGACGGAATCCTACCGCAGCAGACGGTCGGTCCGCGCGAATCCAAGCCTCGGCCTCGATAAGGTCCAGGCGCGCCAGCGGCGAAAAGGCCGCTTGGCTCAAGCGCGAGCGGACCTTGCGTCGATATCCGCAAAGATCTCCTCGGCAGTGAAAGTCCCTTCCCGATCCGCCTGCGCCGTCGCCTCAACCAGCATGGCGTTGAATTCGGTGCGTTGACGCTCTGCGTCACGCATCAGGCGCAGCGCCGATCGCACCACCTCGTCGACGGTGTCGTACCGCCCGTCCTCGACGCAATCGCGAGCGAAACGTTCGAGGTCGTCGGTCAACTGGACGCTGGTCGCCATCGGTCGCGCCTTGTGCCAAAGGATCATGCGAAAGTGCGCCCGGATGCTTCGGGCATCAAGTAGTAGACCGCCGCCATGAACGACTCCCCTCCCCGCCCTCGCGTCGGCTGCGGCGCGGCCATCATCGACGGCCAGGGCCGCATCCTGCTGGTCCAGCGCCGCCGCGAACCCGAGGCCGGCCACTGGGGCCAGCCGGGCGGCAAGCTCGACTGGGGCGAGGCCGGGCGCGCCTGCGCCGAACGCGAGATCCGCGAGGAGTTAGGGATCCAGGTCGTGGCCGGTCCGGTCCTGGCCGTCACCGACATGATCGGCGAGGACAGCCACTGGCTGGCCGTCACCTATCGCGCCGACGGCTGCGTGGGCGAACCGGCGATCCAGGAGCCGGACGCCATCGCCGACTGGGGCTGGTTTGTGCTGGACGCCCTGCCAGCACCGCTGACCCAGGCGACCCGGGACGCGGTGGCGGCGCTGAAGGCGAGCAAGGCCTAGGTTCGACTTCCGGGGCGAAACCTCGTCCTTCGACAGGCCCAGGATGAGGTTTTTCTACCGCCCGAGCCTGTAAATGGTCCTCATCCTGAGCCTGTCGAAGGACGAGGACCACGCACTGACTTCGCCGCGGTCAGCCCCGCGTCCGATCCACCGTCTCGACCGACGGGCAGGTGCGCAGCGCCGCGGAGATGTTGGTCAGGTGGCGGGCGTCGCGGACCTCGACGTCGATGTCGGTGTCGAAGAAGTCGCTCTGCCGGTGGTGCATGCGCAGGTTGACGATGTTGCCGCCCGCCTCGCCGATGATCGTGCAGACCTGGCCCAGCACGCCCGGCGCATTGCCGATGGTGGCGTGCAGGCGGGCCAGGGAGACGGTGTCGCGCTCGGCTTCCGGCGTCCAGTTGAGGTCGCGCCAGAGATCCTCGCGCTCCTCGAATTCGGCCAGCTTGGGGCAGTCGATGGTGTGAACGTCCAGCCCCTCACCATCCTCGCGCAGGATCCCGACGATGCGGTCGCCCGGCACCGGGCTGCAGCAATGGGCGAAGTGCAGCGACACGCCCGGCGTCAGTCCGCCGCCGCGCACATAGAGCCGCGCGCCCTTGCCGCCCTCGATCTTGCGGCGCGCCGTGGCGGCCTCGCGATCGGCGTCCTTCATGCCCGGGAAGGCCGTTTCCAGCACCTGGCTAGGCGAGACCCGGCCACGACCGACGGCGTCGAACAGGGCTTCCTCGCCCTCCAGCACGAAGCGCTCGAGGATCGGCCGCAGCGACACGTCCTTGAGGTTCTTGCCGGCCCGTTCGAAGACCTGCTCCACCGAGGCCCGGCCCAGGCGCAGGAACTCTTCCTTCTCGGTCTGGCGGATGTGACGGCGGATGGCCGAACGGGCCCGGCCGGTCACCGTCAGCGAGCGCCAGTCCGGCGGCACCACGGGCTTGGAGCCGCGGATCACCTCGACCACGTCGCCATTGTTGAGGATGGTGCGCAACGGCTTCAGCTCGCCGTTGATCTTCACGCCGATGCAGGTGTCGCCGACGCTGGTGTGGACGGCATAGGCGAAGTCCAGAGGCATCGCGCCCCGCGGCAGGCTGACCAGCTTGCCCTTGGGGGTGAAGACGAACACCTGGTCGAGGAACATCTCGAGCTTGGCGTGCTCGACCAGTTCCTCGGAATCCCCGCCATGCTCCAGCACCTGGACCAGCTGGCGCAGGTTGGCCAGCGGGTCGCGGCCGGCGGCCTCCATGCCTTCCAGGTCGAGGCCGTAGGAGGCGTCCTTGTAGCGGAAGTGGGCGGCGACGCCCTCTTCGTTCACCCGGTCCATCGACTCGGTGCGGATCTGCATCTCGATGCGCATGCCGCGCGGTCCCACCACCGTGGTGTGCAGCGAACGGTAGTTGTTGCGCTTGGGCGTAGAGATGAAATCCTTGAAGCGGTCGGGCACGCTGGACCAGGCGCGGTGGACGACGCCCAAGGCCTTGTAGCAATCCTCCTCGCTGTCGACGATCACGCGGAAGGCGTAGATGTCGGACATCTGCGAGAAGCCGATCGATTTGCGCTGCAGCTTGCGCCAGATCGAGTAAGGAGCCTTTTCGCGGCCGAAGACGCGGGCCGGCAGGCCGGCCGATTCCAGGCGCGCCTGGATCTCCTGGCTGACCAGCTGGACCGCCCCGCCCTGCTCCTCGCGCAGCTTCTCCAGCCGGCGGACGATGGCGTCGCGGGCGACCGGATTGGTGTGCTGGAAGGACAGCTCCTCCAGCTCGGTGCAGATGCGATGGCAGCCGATGTTGCGGGCCAGGGGCGCGTAGATGTCGCGCGTCTCGCGGGCGATGCGCTCGCGCTTGGCCTGGGTCTTGATGAAGTGCAGCGTCCGCATGTTGTGCAGACGGTCGGCCAGCTTGACCAGCAGGACGCGGACGTCCTTGGAGATGGCCAGGATGAACTTGCGCAGGTTCTCGGCCTGGCGCGTGTGCTCGGCCTGGAGTTCCAGCTTGGAAAGCTTGGTGACGCCCTCGACCAGCTCGGCGATCTCCTCGCCGAACAGCTTGCCGATCTCCTCCTTGGTGACCGGCGTGTCCTCGATCACGTCGTGCAGCAGGGCCGTGACGATGGTCGCGGTGTCCAGCCGGTACTCGGTGAGGATGCCCGCCACCTCGATCGGGTGGGCGTAGTAGGGGTCGCCGCTGGCCCGCGTCTGGCTGCCGTGCATGCGCATGGCGAAGACGTAGGCGCGATTGAGCAGGGCCTCGTCGGCCGTCGGGTCGTAGGCGTGGACCCGCTCGATCAGCTCGTACTGGCGAAGGAACTTGCGCGGCTTGGGGGCCGGCTGGGCTTCGGGCGCGCTGGCGGCAAGGGCCGCGGCGGCGGGAAGCTCAGACGAAGACGCGCCCGACTCCGTCTCTGACGAGACAGCTTCGGGCGCGCGTTCGGACGTAGCGGCGGCGGGCGCCGCTTCAAGGATCAGAGGGTCTGCGCCGTCGGGGCTCAGTACCGCTCCTCCTGACCGCCGTCGCGGTCGCTTTGCAGCGCGCGAACGAGTTCCAGTTCGCTCATCTGCATGTGAGTCGGATCGGCCAGCAGGGCGAGGGTTTCGGCCTCTTCCTCGGCTTCCGAGTGCTCGTCGACGCGTTGCAGCGTGCTGATCAGGTGCTCCTTGAGCCCCTCGTGATCGATCACGTCGTCGGCGATCTCGCGCAGGGCGACGACCGGGTTCTTGTCGTTGTCGCGATCGACCATCAGGGCCGCACCGGCCGAGATGCCGCGGGCGCGATGCGCCGACAGCAGGACGAGCGCGAAGCGGTTCGGAACCTTCTCGACGCAATCTTCGACGGTGACGCGGGCCATGAATTCCTCGGGCTGAGCGTGGGCTCTTGCAAAATAGGGCTCCGTGCGACGTCACGCAACGTCGCTTCGGTTGTCACCCAACTTTTGCGAGGGGGCGTGTATGCCTCCTCCTCCAGCCAAAGTCCAGCCGCAACAACGGTCACGATCGGGAAGTCGCTTCGATACAGGGGCGCGACAAGCTCCGGAAACCCGAAAATCGACCGCAACATCGTTCACCGACCCTGTCGCCATGATCATCTCGCACCGTCACCGCTTCGTCTTCATCAAGACCCGCAAGACCGCCGGCACCAGCATCGAGGCCTATCTGTCGGGCCTCTGCGGCTCCGACGACGTGGTCACGCCCGTCCATCCGCCTGAGCCCGGCCACCAGCCGCGCAACGCCGACGGCTTTTCCAACCACATGTCGGCCACCCAGGTCGCCGCGCGGGTTCCGGACCTGTGGCGCGACTACTTCACCTTCTGCGTCGAGCGGAATCCGTGGGACAAGACGCTGTCGCACTTCTTCATGAAGAAGCATTCGGCGGCGCATGGCGGCGACCGCAAGCTGTGCCTGGACCGCTATCTGGCGGCCGGCGACTACGCCCTCAACCTGCCGCTCTACGCCAGCCGGCTTTCGGGCAAGCCGCTGGTCGACCGAGTGCTGCGCTACGAGGATCTCGACCGCGAACTGGGGGAGGTGCTGGATAAGTTGGACGTGCCTTGGCCCGGCCGCCTGCCGGTGAAGGCCAAGAGCGGCTGGCGTCCCGACCGCCGGTCGTATCGCGAGGTGCTCAGCCTGCGCCAAGCGGTGCGGATCGAGAAGATCTTCGCGCGGGAGATTCGGCTGCATGGGTATGCGTGGTGAACCGCTCTCTTCACCGTAAAATCCCTTTCGCGGGGATTTTACGGGTGGAGGGAAGGCCGCGCGTCCGCCCCCACCGTCGCCGTCGCCGCCAACTCGATCGCCGTCCGCCCCGACAGGGGATGCGTCCAGTCCGGCGCCACCTCGGCCAACGGCCCCATGACGAACAGCCGCTCGTGGGCGCGCGGGTGGGGCAGAACGAGGTTCCCTTCCATCACCGTCCGCCCATGGGCGATCAGGTCGAGATCTAAAGTCCGGGCGGCGTTGCGCTCGGCACGGGCGCGGCCGAACCTGGCCTCGATGCGATGCAAGGCCGCCAGGGCATCGGCCGGCTCCAGCACCGTCGCCACCAGCACGACGCCGTTCAGATAGGCCGGCCCCGTCGGATCGGGCCAGGCGGCCGAGGTCCACCAATTCGAGCGGGCAACCACCGCCATCCCCTCGCCGGCCAGCGCCGACACGGCGGCTTCCAACAAGGCCTCGCGACTCGTATAGGCTCCAGGCAGATTGCAGCCGAGGGCGACGACCACGGCCGCCTCCAAAGCATTTTGATCAAGCCGATATTTCAAGGATTTACCCGTGACCTTTTATCCGACCGAGCGGTTGGCGCTGTTCATCGACGGGGCCAATCTCTATTCCGCCGCCAAGGCGCTGGGCTTCGACATCGACTACCGCAAGCTCCTCGACGAGTTCAAGAAGCGCGGCCTGCTGGTGCGGGCTTACTACTATACCGCCATCGCCGAGAACGACGATTATTCGCCGATCCGGCCCCTGGTCGACTGGCTCGACTACAACGGCTTCACCCTGGTGACCAAGCCGGCCCGCGAATACACCGACAGCCAGGGCCGCAAGCGCTGGCGCGGCGACATGGACATCGAGATCGCGGTCGACATGCTGCAGATGGCCGACACCGTCGACCACCTGCTGCTGTTCTCGGGCGACGGCGACTTCCGCGCCCTGGTCGAGGCCGTGCAGCGCAAGGGCCGCCGAGTCACCGTGGTCTCGACCATGAAGAGCCAGCCGCCGATGACCAGCGACGACCTGCGCCGCCAGGCCGACAACTTCGTCGATCTGGCCGACCTGGGAAACATCATCGGCCGCCCGCAACGCGCGCCGCAACAGCGCTACAACGCCGCCGACGCCCGCACCCCGGCCGAGCGCGAAGCCGAAGACGAATACTGAAGGCCGACCACATGCAGCACTCCAACATCGTCGGCGAGGTCGTTCCCTCCCCGGCCGAGCCGCCCCGGGACTGCCCGCTGTGCCCGCGCCTGGTGGCCTATCGCCACGAGAACCAGGACCTCTATCCGGACTATTTCAACGGCCCGGCTCCATCGTTCGGCGACAAGGACGCCCGCCTGCTGGTCGTGGGTCTGGCTCCCGGCCGCAAGGGCGCCAACCGCACCGGCCGGCCGTTCACCGGCGACTATGCCGGCACGCTGCTCTACGACACCCTGATCAAGTTCGGCTTCGCCACCGGCAAGTTCGAGGCCCGGCCCGACGACTCGCTGAAGCTGGTCGGCTGCGCGGTGACCAACGCCGTCCGCTGCGCACCGCCCGGCAACAAGCCCGAGACCTCCGAAGAGAACACCTGCCGGCCGTTCCTGAAGGCCCGGCTGGAGATGTTCCCCAACCTCAAGGCCATCGTCACCCTGGGCGACGTCTCGCGCCGCAATGTGCTGAAGACCCTGGGCCTGAAGGCTTCGGCCGGCATCCCCGGCCACGGCTCGGAATTCCAGGCCGGTCCCTACCGCATCTTCAACAGTTATCACTGCTCGCGGCTGAACACGAACACCGGACGGCTGACGACGCCGATGTTCGAGGATCTGTTCGCGCGGGTGAAGGCTTACGTGGACGCGGCCTGAGCGGGTGGAAACGGCCGGCCAACGCCTGGTTCGAGCGGCAGGCGCAGGCTGTTGGCCAGCACGCCGACCGTCCGATAGTAGCCGGCCAGCATCAGCAGTTCGAGGATCGCCTCGGGCGTGAAGCGCTCGGCCAGATCGCGCCACAGGGCGTCATCGACGTCGCAGGCGTCGTTCAACTGGTCGGCCAGCCGGACTAGGACCCGATCGTCCTCTGTCCAGCAGTCCGCCTCGGCGTCGGCATGGACGCTCGCGTGCTGTTGGGCGTCGGAAAGCCCGGCCTCGTTCGCGAAATAGTGCACGCGCATCCCCCATTCGTAGGCGCAGCCGCAGCGCGCCGTGACCCGCAGCAGCAGCACCTCGCGCTGGCGGATCGTCAGGTGCGAGCCCGGCAGGTAGGTCACCGCCCCGCGTACGAAGGCCGTGTAGAGCCTCGGGTCGCGCGCCAGGACGGTGAACAGCTGGAACGGCGGCATCCAGTCGCGCGGCATGCGGTCGAACGAGGCCTGCACGGCTTCGGGCCAAGGCGGCTGGGCCGGCGCGATGCGGGCGCTCATGACCGAAGCTCCGGAGGGATCTCGGGATCGGGCGGACGGCGGCCCGAGCGTCCCCACTCGGCATAGAAGGCGATCTTGACCTCCAGCAGCCGCCGCGCCTCGGCCAGGGCGGCGATCTCGCCATCGACCCGTTCGAGATGGCGCGTCAGCATGGCCTCGCGTTCGCCAGCCGTCGCCCCGCCGCGCGCCGCCAGGGCCGCATAGGCCTTCATGTCGCCGACGCTCATGCCCGTACGCTTCAGCCGCCCCAGAAAGCGCAGCCAGCCGACATGGGCCTGGCGGTAGACCCGCCTGCGCCCGCCGTCGCGGGTCACGCCGGGGATCAGGCCCTGGGCCTCGTACCAGCGCAGGGCGTGGATGCTGCGCCCGGTCTCCCGGGCGATCTCGCCGATACTCAGATGCTCGACCATCGCGACCTCTCCGAATTCCGGAACGAGGCTACAAGGTAGAGCGCACTCTAGATCAAGGGCCTATGGCTTCTTCGTCCACCCGTTGTCGGCCAGCCAGTCGCGCAGCCGCTCCGGCCAGACCTTGATCGCGGCCTTTTCGGTGCGGAAGCCCATGTTGAAGGCGTGACCACCGCTCTGGAACAGGTGGAACTCGACAGGAACCTTGGCGGCGCGGAACTTCTGCAGCAGCTCCACCGGCGGGGCCGAGCAGCACTCGTCGTCGTCGGCCGCCAGGATGAAGGCCGGCGGCGCGTCGGTCGGGATCTTGTCGGGAATGCCGGCCGGGCCGGGATAGATCAGCACCTGGAAATCGGGCCGGCCGCTGACGGCGTCGACCGCATCGACCTTCGGATCCTTGGCCGTGGAGCCGTAGACGGCCAGGTCGACGACCTCGCCGCCGCCGGAAAAGCCCATCAGGCCGATCTTCTTCGGATCCACCCCGAACTCGGCGGCGCGCGAGCGCACCAGCCGCACGGCCCGCACCGCGTCCTGGCGGGCATGGTCGGTGGTGTAGGGCGAGCCTTCTTCCTGGCTGAGGCGGTATTTCAGCACGAACACCGCCACGCCCATGGGATTGAGCACCTTGGCGACATCGGTGCCTTCCGGATGGATGACCAGCATCTTGTGGCCGCCGCCCGGCAGCACGATCACCGCCGCGCCCGTGGCCTTGTCGGCCGGCGGCAGATAGGCCGTCACCGACGGGTCGTTGATCGACTTGGCCCAGTATTCGGCCGCCTGCTCGGGGATGGCCTTGCGGGCCTCGAAGCCCGGCGCGCCATTGGGCCACAGGGCCACGCGCTGCTGGGCGCAGGCCAGGCTCGGCAGGGCGACGGCGATCGTCGCGACGAGGATCCGGCGGCGCATCACAGCTTCACCGTCCGGCCTTCGCGGGCCGCCTTGTAGATGGCCTCGATAATCCGCAGGTCCTTCAGCCCCTCCTCGCCCGGGACGATCGGATCGCGGCCGGTGAGGATGCATTCCGACAGGTGGTCGAGCTGGCCGGCGAACTGGCTCTTGCTCACCGGCGGCGGCGTGCGGGGCTTGGCCTGGCCGTCGAGATTGGCCCGCATGGCCTGGCCCTGGTAGCTGGTGGCCGGATCGATCTCGACCCAGCCCTTGGGACCCGAGACCCGATAGCGGTTGCAGTTGGCGCTGTAGGTCGAGACGCAGTTGGCCGTTGCCCCGGACGGGAACAGGAGCTGGAAGTTGATGGTGTCCTCGACCTCGGCGAACACCGGGTTGGAGCGGTCGGTCGATTCCATGGCGTTGACCGCGATCGGCTCCTCGCCGGTCAGGTAGCGGGCGGCGTTGAGGCTGTAGATGCCGATGTCCATCAGGCTGCCGCCGCCCGACAGCGCCTTCTTGACCCGCCACATGGTCGGATCGCTGGCCGTCCAGCCGTGGTCGGCGACGACGGTCCGCACCGCCCCTAAGGCTCCGCCACGCGAGAGGGCGATGGCGTCAAGGTTGTGCGGCTCGAAGCGGCTGCGATAGCCGATCATCAGCTTGCGGCCGGCGGCCTTGCAGGCGGCGATCATCGCCTCGCAGTCGGCCGCCGTGCTGGCCATCGGCTTTTCGCACATCACGTGCTTGCCGGCCTTGGCGGCCCGCTCGGTGAACGGCCGGTGCAGGCTGTTGGGGGTGATCACATAGACGATGTCGACGGCCGGATTGTCGGCGATGCGGTCGAAGGTCTCGTAGGAATAGCGGCCGCTTTCCGGGATGCCGTACTGGGCGCCGTACCTGGCCAGCTTGTCGGGCGAGCCGCTGACCAGGGCGACCAGCCTGGAGTGCTCGCACTCGGCAAAGCGCGGCATGATGATCTGGGTGGCGTAGTAGCCCAGGCCCAGCACCGCATAGCCCAGCTTGCGGCCTTCGGCTTTCGCCTGGGCCAGGGCGGCGGCGGGGGCCGCTACCGCCAGCGCGCCGGCAGCGAGGCCGCCCTGAAGGAACGTGCGCTTGTCCATTACGAAACATCTCCGTCTTGAACCGCCCTCGTCCTTCGACAAGCTCAGGATGAGGGCTAATGCTGGCTCGGCGTCCGCTATGAATTCCTCACCCTGAGCCCGTCGAAGGGCGAGGAATTCACGCTCAGAAGACCAGTCCGGTCGTCTTCAGCCGCACCCGCGCCAGGGTCTTGTCGGCGGTCAGGAACAGGGTCTTGCCGTCCTCGCCGAAGGCGCAGTTGGCGATCGGACCGCCGGTCTCGATGACGCCGATCAGCTCGCCCGCCGGGGTGATCACCAGCACCCCGCCCGGCCCCGTGGCGTAGAGCCGCCCCTCGGTGTCCAGGCACATGCCGTCCGGCAGGCCCGGCCCGCCGGCCTTGTGCAGGGCCCCGGCGTCGAAGAACACCTTGCGCGAGGTCGGCAGGCCGTCGGCGCCCAGGTCGTAGGCCATGATCACCGGCCCTTCCGGATCGGAGACGGCGACGTACAGAACCTTCTCGTCGGGGCTCAGGGCCACGCCGTTGGGGAAGGTCAGCTTGTCGTCGACCACCGCCAGCGAGCCGTCGGCGCGGCGCAAATAGACGCCGTTGAAGCTCAGCTCCTTGGCCGGCGAGGCGTTCAGCCCTTCCAGGCCGTAGGGCGGATCGGTGAAGTAGATCGCGCCCGACTTGGCCACGGCCAGGTCGTTGGGGCTGTTGAAGCGCTTGCCCTCGTAGCGGTCGACGACGACCGACTTGGCCTTGGTCTTCAGGTCCAGTTTGGTGATCGCCCGGTAGCCGTGATTGCAGACCAGCAGGTCGCCCCTAGCGTCCAGCGCCATGCCGTTCGAACCCGGCTCGCGGAAGATCTTGGTCGGCGGGCCGTCATAGCCGGAAGGCTGCAGGAAGACGCTTTTGCCGTCCGTCCGGCTCCAGCGGTACATGATGTTGGCCGGCACGTCGGAGAAGACGAGATACTGGCCGTCCTTCACCCAGACCGGCCCTTCCGACCAGACGAAGCCGTCGGCCAGTTTTTCGATCTTGGCGTCCGGCGCGATCACGGCGTCGAGCGCGGGCGACAGGCGGCGGATCGAGCCCAGGGTTGGGGCGGCGGCTTGGGCGGACATCGAAAGGCCTCCGGCGGCGAGTGCGGCGCCGGCTCCAAGAGCCAGCGTGACAGTGCGGCGCGTCGCGGTCATGCGTGAGGCCTCCCTTGTGCGGTTATTGCTTTTGACAGCGATGTCATAGCAATGCCCGCCCAGGTTAGCGAGACGCTTGTCGACACGTCCTGAGATTTGCGGCGCTCCTTTAAGAACGCACGCGCGGCACGCAGTCCAGCCAGCGGGCATAGGCCGCCTCGCGAACGTGGACGGCCATGGCCGGCTTCAGGTCCTCGGCCGCGGGGCGGGCCTTGGCGGCCGCCTCCAGCGAGTCGTAGACCCCCGCCCCCAGCCCCGCGAACAGGGCCGCGCCCAGGGCCGTGGTCTCCTGGTAGCTGGCCCGCGCCACCGGCAGGCCGGTCAGGTCGGCCAGGCGCTGGCTGAACCAGGCGCTCTTGGACATGCCGCCGTCGATGCGCAGTTGGGCCTCGCCGAGGAAGGCGTCGGGCGCGTCGGCGCGCATGGCCTCGATCAGGTCGCGGCTCTGCAAGGCGCAGGCGTCGTAGGTGGCCGCGGCGATCTCGGGCAGGCCCGCGTCGCGCGTCAGGCCGAAGATCGCGCCGCGCGCCTTGGCGTCCCACCAGGGCGCGCCGAGACCCGTGAAGGCCGGCACCACGACCACGCCGTGGTCGGCCTTGGCCGAGCGGGCCAGGGCCTCGGCCGAGCGCGGACCGCCGGTGATCCCCAGGCCCTCGCCCAGCCACTGGATCGCCGCCCCGGCCACGAAGATCGAGCCTTCGAGGGCATAGGTCGTCTGGCCGTTCACCCGCGCCGCCACCGTCGTCAGCAGCCGCGAGGCCGAGACCGGCCGGGTCGTCCCGGTGTTGATCAGCATGAAGCAGCCTGTGCCGTAGGTGGCCTTCATCTCGCCGGGGCGGATGCAGCCCTGCCCCATCAGCGCCGCCTGCTGGTCGCCGGCCACGCCGCGGATCGGCAGCGGCCGCCCCAGCACCTGGGCCCCGACCTCGCCGAAGTCGGCCGCGCAGTCGAGCACCTGCGGCAGCAGCGAACGCGGCACGCCGAACAGGTCGAGCATCGGTTGCGACCAGTCCTGGGTCTGGATGTCGAACAGCAGGGTGCGCGAGGCGTTGGTGGCGTCGGTGACGTGGCGCGCCCCGCCCGTCAGCTTCCAGATCACCCAGCTGTCCATGGTGCCGGCCAGCAGTTCGCCCGCCTCGGCCCTGGCCCGCGCGCCGCGCACGTTGTCGAGCAGCCAGGCGATCTTGGTGGCCGAGAAATAGGGGTCGAGCAGCAGGCCGGTGGCGGCCGTGACCTCGGCTTCCTTGCCGTCCTTTCGCAGCGCCTCACAGGCCTCGGCCGTGCGGCGGTCCTGCCAGACGATGGCCGGATGGATCGGGCGGCCCGTGGCCTTGTCCCAGACCACCAACGTCTCGCGCTGGTTGGTGATTCCCAGGGCGACGACCTCGTCGAGGTCCGCGCCCGACTTTTCGACCGCCTCGCGGATCACCCCCACACAGGCGGCGGCGATCTCGTCGGCGTCGTGCTCGACCCAGCCGTCGTGCGGATAGCTCTGGCGCAGAGGCCGGCCGGCCTCGGCCAGGGCCGCACCCTCGCTGTCGAACAGGATCGCCCGCGTGCTCGTGGTGCCCTGGTCCAGAGCCAGGATCAGTGCTCGCCCCATAGGCGTTTCCTCTATCGCGACCTGGGATTCATCTGCGACAGAGCGCCGCTATTCTCCAGGTTCAATGGCTTGACCTGTTTAAACATGTTTTCATCAGGAAACACCAAGGTGGCCAAAGTCTCGTTTGGCGCCCCCAAGTTTGGCGTTCGAGGAGGGTCGTGAGCCAGGCCGCACAGACCGCCGCGCTTCTATCCCTGGCCCGCAGCCGCGAGCCGGAAGATCGCGAGCGCCTGCTTTCCGGCATCATCGACCTTTGCGAAACCGGCGAGGCCCAGGGTCAGCCGGCCGCGCCCGAAATCCAGATCCTGCTCGATTCGATCTTCATGAGCCTGGTGGTCGAGGCCGAGCGCGACATCCGCCAGCGCCTGGCCGAACGCCTGGCCGACGCGGCCTGGGCGCCCTCGACCCTGGTCAACATCCTGGCCCTCGACGAGATCGAGATCGCCCGCCCGATCATCGCCCGCAGCCCGGTGCTGCAGGACCACGACCTGATCCGCCTGCTGGTCCAGGCCACGCTGGAACACCAGATCGAGGTCGCCCGCCGTCCCAACCTGCACTCGCCGGTCGTCGAGGCCATCCTCACCCAGGGCGAGCCGGCCGTGCTGACCGCCCTGGCCGGCAACACCACCGCCCAGATCAGCGCCGACGCCATGGGCCGGCTGGTGGCCGAGGCCAAGGACGTGGTCGCCCTGCGCTCGCCCCTGGCCCGCCATCCGGGCCTGTCGCCCCTGCTGGCCGAGCAGCTCTATCTGTGGGTCGGCCGCGCCCTGCGCGACGCCCTGGCCGACCGCTTCGAGCTCGACCCGGCCAAGCTGCGCGCCGCCGTCGACGAGGCCACCCATGGCGCCCACCTCGGCCTGCAACCCACCGCGGCCGGCGCCGTGACCATCGAGGACGAGGCCGACCGCGAGGAGATGGAGGCGGCCCTGGTCGAGAAGCTCGACTCCGCCGGCCAACTGCGTCCCGGCTATTTGCTGCGCGTGCTGCGCGAAGGCCGCCTGCCGCTGTTCGTCTTCGCCATGGCGCGGCTGGGGCGTTTCGACGTGCGCCAGGTGCGCCGCGCCATCGACAGCAACCGCCCCGAACTGCTGGCCCTGGCCTGCTCGGCGGTCGGCATCGACCGCAGCGTCTTCCCGACCATCCTCGAGCTCGTGCGGCAGCTGAACGGCGGCCGTCCCGGCGGCGGCGCGGAAGCCGCCCGCAAGGCCAGCGGCGCCTTTGGCCCGTTCCGCCCCGACATCGCCGCCATGGCCTTCCGCCAAGCCGTCAGCGCCGCCTGACGGAGGCTTTGACCGCCGTCGTTTGACAACACCGGGGCGATCCCGCCACTTGGGGCGGCATGTTCCAAGCCCAGCCTTATTCGACTCGCCTGACCTTCCAGGCCAGCGACCGCCCCGAGGCCCAGGAGGCTCGCGAGCGCCTGACCGCCCGCTATGGCGACGCCGGCGACGACGCCCAGATCGTGGTGGCCCTGGGCGGCGACGGCTTCATGCTGGAGATGCTGCACGAGACCATCCGCAGCCAGCGGCCGATCTACGGCATGAACCGCGGCTCGGTCGGCTTCCTGATGAACGAGTACAGCGAGGACGACCTTC
This sequence comes from Caulobacter hibisci, assembly GCF_016135805.1. Lineage (GTDB taxonomy): Bacteria > Pseudomonadota > Alphaproteobacteria > Caulobacterales > Caulobacteraceae > Caulobacter > Caulobacter hibisci. The sequence goes on along the minus strand of NZ_JADWOX010000013.1, from coordinate 38,681 downwards.
TGGGCCGGATCAACGCCGCCGAGCGCGCCGTCATCCACCCCCTGGCCATGGTCGCCATCGATTCCCGCCGCCGGCAGCACCGGGCCCTGGCGATCAACGAGGTCTCGCTGCTGCGCCAGACCCGCCAGACCGCCAAGCTGCGGATCTCGATCGACGGCAAGGTGCGGATGGGCGAGCTGGTCTGCGACGGCGCCCTGGTGGCCACGCCGGCCGGCTCCACGGCCTACAATCTGTCGGCCCACGGGCCGATCATCCCGATCGGCGCCCAGGTGCTGGCCCTGACCCCGATCAGCGCGTTTCGACCCAGGCGGTGGCGGGGCGCGCTTTTGCCGCAGAACGCGAGGGTGACGTTCGAGGTCCTGGAATGCGATAAGAGGCCCGTCAGCGCCGTGGCCGACAATTACGAAGTCCGCGACGTCGTCGAGGTGCACATCTCCGAGGACCGAGGCTTGACCCTGTCGATGCTGTTCGACGCGGGCCGCAGTCTGGAGGAGCGCGTACTGACCGAACAGTTTTCGGCTTAGATACAGTCGGAAATGTAATAATGGGCGTGAAGCGAGACGGTCGTCTCACTCATTCTTAACGCCTGGCATGTGACCGTTCCCTAAGTAACGCCGACGGGGAGGCGACCCTGATGAACAAGCCCACCGCTGAAGTAATCCAGGTTCCGAACATGCTGAAGCTCAAGGTGGGCGGACGCGGCGGCATCGACATGGCCGCGATCGCCAAGGCCGAGGCGGCCTTGAAGAGCCTGTCGGGCAACTTCGCCCAATGGCTCGACGACGAGATCACCAAGCTGGAAGCCGCGCGCCAGGGCGTGCGGGCTGACGGCCTGACCGCCGTGACGGTCGAGACCCTCTATCTGCGCGCCCACGACCTTAAGGGCCTGGGGGCCACCTACGAATTTCCGCTGATCACCCGCCTGGCCGCTTCTCTGTGCAAGCTGATCGACGATCCGGCTACCCGCCTGTCGGCGCCGATGTTCCTCGTCGACGCCCATATCGACGCGATCAAGGCCTGCGTGCGCGACAGCATCAAGACCGACGAACATCCCGTCGGACGGGCCCTGTCCCACGAGCTGGAAGGCCGCGTGGCGGAATATCTGGCCGGCTGATCCCTGCCAGAATGCCCTTTGCGTCAGAGCGGTAACACGTTCGACGAACGCCCGATACCAAGCCAACAAACTGCCGGCGGAGTTATCCCGGAACCTGTCGCTCCCGATCACGGAGCGCCGTTCCCATGGGTCCGCACACCACCACCATCCGTCCCGCGCGCCGGGCCCCCTCGCCCGCCGCCGCCGACTGGAACCTGCCCCAGGTCTCGGTGGTCATCTGCACCCTCGACGAACACGAGGCCATCGGCGGCGTGCTGGAAGCCCTCAGCGCCGACCTCGCCGACGTCTTCCATGAAATCATCGTCGTCGATGACTCGGCCGACGACCGCACGGCCCGGGCGGTGCTCGACGTCGCCATGCGCCGTCCCGCCATCCGCCTGCTCAAACGCGACGGGGTCGGCGGCCTGGCCTCGGCCGCGATCGCCGGCTGGGACAGCGCCCGAGGCGCGACCCTGGCGGTCATGGACGGCGACGGCCAGCACGATCCGCGCCTTATCGGCGCCATGCTGCGCAAGATGGCCAAGGGCGAGCCCGACCTGGTGGTCGCCAGCCGCTATCTCGACGGCGCGGGCTCGGGCCTGTCCGGCGTCCGCCACGCCATCAGCCGCGGCGGCGTCAACCTGGCGGGCGCGCTGCTGGGCCTGCGCCTGGCCGACCCGATGAGCGGCTGCTTTCTGATGACCCGAGACTGGTACCAGGCCGTGCGCCCCCGCCTGTCGGGCGTCGGCTTCAAGATCCTGGTCGACGTCGTCGCCTCGGGCCAGCGCCGGCCCGCCGCCGTCCAGATCCCCACCGCCCTGCTGCCGAGGGCCGGCGGCGAGTCCAAGCTCGACCTGCGGGTGGCCTTCGACCTGATCGGCCTGCTGGCCGAGAAGCGCACCAACGGCGTGCTGTCGGCGCGGCTGTTCCAGTTCCTGGCGGTCGGAGTCAGCGGCCTCGTCGTACACCTGGGCGTGCTGGGCGCGACCCAGGCCGCCGACATGGCCTTCTGGTCGGGCCAGACCATCGCCATACTGATCGCCATGAGCTGGAACTTCGCGCTCAACAACGTCCTGACCTTCCGCGACAAGCGCCTGCGCGGCGCGGCCCTGTGGCGCGGCCTGCTCAGCTTCTACGCCGCCTGCCTGGGCGGGGCCCTGATCAACGACCTGGCCGGCGCGGGCCTCAACGCCATCGGCGCGTCCTGGGCCCTGGCCGGGGCCGGCGGGGCGGTGCTGGGCGCGCTGTGGAACTACCACGCCTCGCGCCGGGTCACCTGGCGCGACGAGGCCGACCATGCCGAGAACGATGCGGCCGAAGCCGCCGCGCCGCTGGCCGGGGAGAGCCGCGCCTGACGTCTTCGCCCTCCCCCGACCGCCGCGCCTGGATCCTGGCCGGCGGCCTCCTGCTGGCCGCCGCCTTCGCGATCCGCGCCTGGCAGTTCGGTAATCCGCTGATCCATGTCGACGAGAACTTCTACCTGCTGGTCGGCGACCGCATGCTGCACGGGGCCCTGCCCTATGTGGACATCTGGGACCGCAAGCCGGTCGGGCTGTTCGTGCTCTACGCCGCCATCCGCCTGCTCGGCGGCGACGGGATCGTTCAGTACCAGGTGGTCGCCACGCTGTTCGCGGCCGGAACCGCCCTGCTGATCGCCCGGCTCGCGGCGCCGGCGGCCGGGATCGTCGCGGCGACCGCGGCCGGGCTCGTCTACCTGCTGGCCCTGCCCCTGGCCGGCGGCTGGGGCGGCCAGGCGCCGGTGTTCTACAACCTGCTGCTCGTCGGCGCGGCCCTGGCGGCGTTCAAGGCCCTGCGCAGCGACGACGCCCGTTCGGTGCGACGACTGGGCTGCCTGGCCATGCTGCTGGTCGGCCTGGGCCTGCAGCTGAAGTACACCGTGGTGTTCGAGGGCTTCGCGTTCGGCGTGCTGCTGCTGGGCGTCTCCTGGCGGGTGTCGAAGTCGTGGACCCGGCTGGCGCTCGACGCCGCCCTCTGGATCGGCATGGCCCTGATGCCGACCGTTCTGGCCCTGGTCTTCTACGCCTGGCGTGGCGAGACCGAGGCCTTCGTCTACGCCAACTTCCTGTCGATCGGCGCGCGCTCGGGCGCCAGCGAGGCCGAGCTCGCCTGGCGCCTGCTGAAGGCCTGCCGTCTGCTGGTCCCTCCCCTGATCGGCGTCGGCCTGGCGGCCTGGATCGGCGGCTGGCGAGCCCGGCCCGGCGGCAAGCTCGCCTTCGGCTTCGCGGTCGCCTGGCTGGCCGCGGCCATCGGCGGCTACCTGGCGTTCGGCACCTTCTTCGACCACTACGCCTTGCCGCTGCTGGCGCCGCTGGCGGTGGCCATGGCCCCGCTGTTCGCCGCCCGCCCGCGTCGGCTGGGTGTCATTCTCGCTACCGGCCTGATCGCCGTGATGGGGATCGCCGATGGCGTGGCCTACGTGCGCGGCCAGGCCAAGCGCGGCGGCGCGGCGCAGATGAGCGAGCTGCTGGCCGCCATCCGCCCGGGCCTGTCGCAAGGCCTGTGGGTCTGGAACGGCGACAGCATCCTCTATCACCTGACCGGCGCGCCCATGCCTTCGCGCTGGCCGTTCGCCGGCCACCTGAACCTGCTGCGCGAACACGGCGCGATCGGCGTCGACCAGGAGACCGAGGTGCGGCGCATCCTGGCGACGAAGCCCGGCGTCATCGTCGACCGCACGCCGCGCGCCCGGGACTTCAACTTCGCCGTGGTGCGGATCATCGATGCGGAGCTGGCTGCTCACTATCGCGTAGTGAAGACCGTGAAGCTCAGCAAGTCGTCGCTGGTGGTGTACCAGCGGGCCGATTGAGGGAAATCCTCCCTCTCTGGGGGAGGTGGCGCGAGGCGCCGGAGGGGGCCGTTTTCAGCTTCCGCCCTCTTTACATGAAGTCATCGCCCGGCTTGTCCGGGCGACCCAAACGGCGTGTCAGGATGCGGCTCATTCAGCTTGGGTCGCCCGCATGAAGCGGGCGATGACTTCTGTAATGTGAGTCACGCCCCTCTCCGTCGGCTTCGCCGACACCTCTCCCACAGGGAGAGGGTCTTGGGCACTATTCCCCGATCCCGTTCAGGCGCTTGGCGGCCAGCACGGTGTTGGCCAGCAGGCAGGCGATGGTCATCGGCCCCACGCCGCCCGGCACCGGGGTGATGGCCGAAGCCACGGCCTTGACCTCGTCGAAGGCCACGTCGCCGACCAGGCGGGTCTTGCCGTCATCCTTGGGGATGCGGTTGATGCCGACGTCGATGACCACCGCGCCGGGCTTGACCCAGTCGGCCTTGACCATCTGCGCACGGCCGACGGCCGCCACGACGATGTCGGCTTCGCGGACGACGGCCGGCAGGTCGTGGGTGCGGGAGTGGGCGATGGTGACGGTGCAGTCGGCGGCCAGCAGCAGTTGGGCCATCGGCTTGCCCATCAGGTTCGAGCGGCCGATGACCACCGCGCGCTTGCCCGACAGCGTGCCCAGCTGGTCGCGCAGCAGCATCATGCAGCCGGTCGGGGTGCAGGGCGTCAGGGCCGGCAGGCCGCTGGCCAGGCGCCCGGCGTTGGCGACGGTCAGGCCGTCGACGTCCTTGTCGGGCGAGATCGCGGCGACCACGGCGGCCTGGCTGATGTGGTCGGGCACCGGAAACTGCACCAGCACGCCGTGCACGGCCGGGTCGGAGTTCAGCCGCTCGACCAGGGCCAAAAGCTCGGCCTGCGAGGTCTCGGCCGGCAGGCGGTGGGTTTCCGAATGCATGCCCGCTTCCAGGGTCTGTTCGCCCTTGCTGCGCACATAGACCTGGCTGGCCGGATCTTCGCCGACCAGCACCACGGCCAGGCCCGGCGTCAGGCCGTGCTCGGCCTTCAGGCCGGCGACGTCGGCGGCGATGGTCTGGCGCAGGCGGGCGGCGAAGGCCTTCCCGTCGATGATGGCGGCTTCAGTCATTGGCGGCGCTCCTGTGCGCGCTCCCCTATCGCCTCGCCCCCTATCGCGCAACCCGGCGAGGCTTTGCACGAAGGCCCTGGCGTGGACGTCATCCATTCGTGCTAGAGCCAGAACAATGGAATCCGCGTCCGCGTTGCGCGCCGACGTCGTCCTGGTGGGCGGCGGACTGGCCAACAGCCTGATCGCCCTGCGCCTGAAGGCGTTGCGGCCGGGCCTGCGCGTGCTGCTGCTCGAGCGGGGCGAGACCATCGGCGGCCAGCACACCTGGTGCCACTTCGAGACCGACGTCGACGAGGCCATCGGCGGCTGGCTGCGGCCGCTGATCGCCCATCGCTGGAGCGGCTACGAGGTGCGCTTTCCCGCCCATAGCCGCCGCCTGCCCACGCCCTATCTGGCCATCACCTCCAGGCGGCTGCACGAGGTGGTCTCCCGCGCCCTGGGTCCCGACGCCTGGACCGGCATCGGCGTGGTCGACGTCAATCCGCATCAGGTCACCCTGGCCGACGGCCGCCGCATCGTCGCCGGGGCGGTGATCGACGGCCGCGGCGCGCGGCGCAGCAAGCGGCTGGCCCTGGGCTGGCAGAAGTTCGTCGGGCAAGACCTGCGCCTGACCGCCCCGCACGGCCTGACCGCGCCGATCATCATGGACGCCACCGTCCCGCAGACCGACGGCTATCGCTTCGTCTACGTCCTGCCGCTCGACGCCCGCCGGCTGCTGGTCGAGGACACCCGCTACAGCGACGGCCCGGCCCTGGACCGCATCGCCCTGTCCGAAGCCATCGCCGACTACGCCAAGACCCAGGGCTGGACCGTCGAGGCGGTCGAGCGCGAGGAGCACGGCGTCCTGCCCATCGCCCTGGGCGGCGACATCGACGGCTATTGGCGCGAAGCCCGGCCGCAGGTGGCGGAGGTGGGCCTGCGCGCGGCGCTGTTCCAGCCAACCACCGGCTATTCCCTGCCTGACGCCGCGCGCCTGGCCGACAAGATCGCCGGCCTGCCCCGCATCACCAGCGCCAGCGTCCGCACCTGCGTCGAGACCCAGTCCAAGGCCGTCTGGCGACGGCGGCGGTTCCTGCGCCTGCTGAACCGCATGCTGTTTCGCGCCTGCGCGCCGGAAGAGCGCTATCGGGTGCTGGAGCGCTTCTACCGGCTATCGGTGCCGCTCATTCAGCGCTTCTATGCGGCGCGCCTGACCTGGCGCGACCGGGCGCGGATCCTGATCGGCAAGCCGCCGGTGCCGATCTCGGCCGCCCTCAAATGTATTCGCGAGAGTTCCGTGTTCGGAGGACAAGACGCATGAACGCCCACGCCTCGGCCCCGCCCCGTCCCAAGGCGGCCGTCATCGGCGCCGGCTTCGGCGGTCTTTCGCTGGCCATACGCCTGCAGTCCGAGGGCTTCGACGTCACCCTGTTCGAGGGCCGCGAGAAGCCCGGCGGCCGCGCCTATGTCTGGGAGCAGGACGGCTTCACCTTCGACGCCGGCCCCACCGTCGTCACCGACCCCGATTGCCTCAAGGAGCTGTTCGCGCTCTCGGGCAAGCGGATCGAGGACTATGTCGAACTGCTGCCCGTCGATCCCTTCTATCGGCTGATGTGGGAGGACGGCGACGTCTTCGACTACGTCAACGACCAGGAGGGCCTGGATCGCCAGATCGCCGCCCGCAACCCGGCCGACGTCGACGGCTACCGCCGCTTCCACGCCTATTCGGAAGAGCTGTACCAGAAGGGCTATGTCGAGCTGGGCGCGGTGCCGTTCCTCGACTTCGGCAGCATGATCTCCAGCGCCCCGGCCCTGATGAAGCTGCAGGCCTGGCGCAGCGTCTATGACAAGGTCGCCGGCTTCGTGAAGGACGAGCACGTCCGCCAAGCCCTGTCGTTCCACAGCCTGCTGGTCGGCGGAAGCCCGTTCGCCACCTCGTCGATCTACGCCCTGATCCACGCCCTGGAGCGTCGCGGCGGCGTCTGGTTCCCGCGCGGCGGCACCCACGCCCTGGTGCGTGGCCTGGCCAAGCTGTTCCAGGATCTGGGCGGCAAGCTGCACCTGTCGCGGCCGGTCGAGCGTATCGCCGTGCGCGAAGGCCGCGTCACCGGCGTGATCACCAACGAGGGCTTCGAAGCCTTCGACGCCGTCGCCTCCAACGCCGACGTCATGCACACCTACCGCCACCTGCTGCGCGAGGAGCCGCGCGGCCAGAAGGTCGGCAAGGCGCTGGAGAACAAGCGCTGGAGCCCGTCGCTGTTCGTGGTCTATTTCGGCCTCAAGACCCAGCACCCCGAGATCCGCCACCACACCATCTGCTTCGGCAATCGATACCGGGAGCTGATCGGCGAGATCTACGGCAAGAACGCCCTGGCCGAGGACTTCTCGCTCTACCTCCACCATCCGACCGCCAGCGATCCGGCCATGGCCCCGGACGGCTGCTCGACCTTCTACGCCCTGTCGCCCGTGCCCAACCTTCAGACCGCCGACATCGACTGGTCGGTCGAGGGGCCGAAGTACCGCGACCGCATCCTGGCCTATCTGGAAAAGCACTACATTCCGGGCCTGACCGCCGATCTGGTCACCAGCCGCTTCATCACCCCGGACGACTTCGTGAGCGACCTCAACGCCTGGAAGGGCGCGGCCTTCTCGCTGGAGCCGATCCTGACCCAGAGCGCCTTTTTCCGCACCCACAACCGCGACGACGTGATCCCCAACCTCTATTTCGTCGGGGCCGGCACCCATCCGGGCGCGGGCATTCCCGGCGTGGTGGGCAGCGCCAAGGCCACGGCCGGGCTGATGATCGACGACTTCGCCCTGCCCGCCCCGGTCGCCGAATGAGCGACCTGGAGCTTCAAAGCCGCGAGGCGATCCAGAAGGGCAGCAAGAGCTTCGCCGCCGCCGCCGCGCTGTTCGACGCCCAGACCCGCGTCGACGCCGAGATGCTCTACGCCTGGTGCCGCCACTGCGACGACGTCATCGACGGCCAGACCCTTGGCCACGGCATGAGCCCGGTGGCCGACGCGCCGGCGCGGCTGGAAGCCCTCTACGCCCAGACCCGCGCGGCCCTGGCCGGCGAGACCCCGACCGATCCGGTGTTCGCCGCCTTCCAGGCCGTGGCCCTGGGGCGCGGCATACCCGAGCGCTACGCCCTCGATCTGATCGACGGTTTCGCCATGGATGTGGAGGGCCGCAGCTATGAGACGCTGGAAGACCTTCTGGCCTATTGCTGGGGCGTGGCCGGCGTCGTCGGCGCGATGATGGCCATCGTCATGGGCGTGCCGCCCGACGACCTGCCCACCCTGCGCCGCGCCCAGGACCTGGGCCTGGGCTTTCAGCTGACCAACATCGCCCGCGACATCGTCGAGGACGCCCGCAACGACCGCGTCTACGTGCCCCGCGCCTGGCTGGCCGAGCTGGACCTGCCGGTCGAGCAACTGACCGACCCCGCCCGCCGCGACGACGTCGCCGCCCTCGCCCGCCGCCTGGTCGAGGCCGCCGAGCCCTATTACGCCTCGGCCCGCTGGGGTCTGCGCGACCTGCCCGTCCGCTCGGCCTGGGCGATCGCCGCCGCGCGCGGCGTCTACCGCCAGATCGGTCTCGACGTGGTGGCCGCCGGCGGCGCGGCCTGGGATGAGCGCGTGGTCGTCAGTGGGCGGAAGAAAGCCTGGCGCGCCCTGGAAGGCGGCATCGTCGCCCTGCGCTCGGCCACGCTGGACCGGCTGGGCAAGACGCCCCAGCGGCCAGCCCTGTGGTCGAAGATCTAGGTCGAAATCGACATTTACGGAATTAGGCTGATTTTTCCCCGAGCATCCCCGCGAAGGCGGGGATCCAAGCCGAGTCTGCGGATGGTCCACAGCCGCGCCTCATCCTGAAAGCCAGCTTGGGTCCCCGCCTTCGCGGGGAGACACGGATTGGGGAGAGGCACGGGCTGTCGCCAGCCCTCAGGGAACGAAGACCTCGCCATTGTCCATCCGCACGTTGCGGATCGCCCGGCAGGCGTCCTCGCCGGCCCTGAGGCGCTCGGGAATGAAGTTGACCAGCAGCGACCGCCGCCGCGCGCCCGAGCCGTTGCGGGTCGCCCCGTGCAGCAGGTCGGCGTCGAACACCAGGATGTCCCCCGCCTCCCCGGCCGCGGTCAGGCACAGGGCCTCGTCGGGCTCGCCCCGATCAAGCGCGCGCGGGACCACGCGGGTCGCGCCGTTGTCGGGGCCATAGGGGTCGAGGAAGACCATGGCGACGACCGCGTTCGTCTCCACGCCGTCGCGATGCAGGGGCTGATGGCCGCCGCCTAGCAACGGCTCGCGGCCCTCGACCTGCGACAGGAAGAAGGGCTCGCTGAGGATCCGCCCCGCCGCCGCCAGCAGGGCCGGCAGACGGCAGGTCTTCAGCACCGTGGGATCCAGATCGACCAGGGCGTGACGCCAGCCGGCGGCCCTGGGCACAGGCCATTGTTCGAGGATGCCTGCGTCGAAGGCGTCTCGCAGCGCCTGCCGCCAGGACTCGGGCACGGCTTCGCGCAGCAGCAGGTATCCCTCACGCTCGAGCAAGGCGGCCGCCCCTGCCTCAAGCGTGGGGACCCTGGTCGGCGCAAGCAAACCGCTCAGCGCTCCATCTCCCGGTCGGGGAAGGCCAGCTTGGCCGCCAGGGCCACGAACAGCACCCAGCGGAAGTCGTTATAGGCCACCGCTATGCTCTCGGTCAGGGCCACGAGGCTGTAAACGACCAGGAACGGGAAGGCGAGCAAGGCGCCGCGGTCGCGGAACACCGCCAGCAGCGCCAGGGCCATGGTCTGGATGTAGAACAGCCCCCAGGCGGCCAGGCCGAACAGCCCCATGCCCAGCCACTGCTCCAGCCAGGAATTGTGGGCGTGCTGGGCCTGGAAGCCGGCGTTCTTGCTGATCCAGGCGAACGGCCCCCAGCCGCTCTTGTCGCCCCAGACGGCGTGGTAGCCATAGCCCAGCCACGGCCGCTCCTGGATCTCGACCATGGCCGCGCTCCAGATCTTGGTGCGGCCGGTCAGGGTGGCGTCCTTGCCCAGGATGGCGAAGAACACGTCCGAGGCCAGGACCAGGAAGGCGACCAGCAAAACCACGCCCGTCACCGCCGTCCAGGTCGCCGCCGCCCCCGCCGCAGGTCCCCGCCGGGCGATCAGCACGAAGCCCAGGGCCGCCACGCCCAGCATCAGCGACACCAGCGAGGTCTTGGAGGTCGACATCAGGACGAGGCCGATCGCCAGCACGGCGAAGCCCCACCACAGCTTGGCCCGCACCGGGTTCAGCAGGGCGGCCGCCGACAGGATGCAGAAGCCGAAGGCCATCATGCCGCCCAGGCCGTTCTTCTCGCGCCACAGGCCCCGCCAGGCGCCCGGGAACAGCTCGGTCATCACCCCGATGCGGGGCACGGCGATGCAGACGACGTAGGAGGCGATGATCAGCACCGCGAAGGTCGCCGCCATCACCTCGGCCAGCGCGCGCCAACGGAAGCGTCCGGCCAGGGCCACGCCGCACAGGGTGGTGCAGGTCACGGCGAAGGCGCGGCGGGTGGTGACGTCGGGCGCGATCGACCACAGCACCGACAGGCAGACGATGCCCATCAGCGCGAACAGGAAGGGCTGGCGCACGGCCGCCCGCAGGCTGTTGCGCGGGTCGAGCGCGATCAGGCCGAAGCCGGCGGCGTAGGCGGGCAGATAGGCCACCCGCAGGATGGCCGAGCCGGCCTCGTCGGCGTTCTCGCCCACCAGCGGCAGCTCCCAGCCGCCGCTGAACAGCACCAGCAGCAGAACCGATCCGACGAAGATGGCGATCTGGGGAAGCAAGAGCCTCGGCGGCGCGACGCTGACCGGTCCGCCGCCAAAGCCCACGCCGTGCGTCACGGCAGGATGGCCCGCAGGAAGCCCGGCGGCGTCACCGAGGCCTGGTTGAAGAACACGCCGGCGCAGCGGCCGCCCGCCGAGGCCAGGGCGTCGCGCAGCAGGCCCGGCGGCCGCACGTCGGCCTCCTGGGCGCTGACCACCAGGATCGTCTGGTCCATGTGCTGGGCAAGAGTCAGGGCCGCCTGCGAGCGGTCGGCCGACGGACAGTCGACGACGATGATTTCCGCGTGGCGGCGCAGGGCGGCCCAGTATTCGACGCCCGGCAGGACATGGACCTTCTGGCGGCCGCGCAGGGCCTCGCGCTTGAAGCGGGTCACCCAGAACCGCGGCCCGCCGACGCTGTGGGCGGCCACGTACTTGGAGTCGGACCACACACCGCCGTCGGGCCGGGGGGCCGGCGGCTGCACGGTGAAGAACATCGAGCCGTCGGGGCTAGCCGCCGCACCCGCGCCCAGCGGACCGTACAGCCCGGGATCGGCGGCGATGGCCTGATATTGCGGCGAGGTGGTCAGGTCCAGGTCGATCAGCCAGGTCCGGCGACCGGCGCGCTTGGAGGCGAAGCGGGCGAATTCGCGGGCGACCGTCGAGGTCCCCTCCCCCCGCCGGGCGGAGACGAACTGGACGACGTGCGCACGGCCAGCCGCAGGGGCGCCGAGCGACCCCCACAGTTCAGCCATCTCGACGTTCAAATCCACCATTCGTCCGAATCGCCGCGCGTTGAAGACCGTAGAAACTAATGCCTAACCATGTTCGCGCGAAAGGCGACCAAATCGCTCAGGTGCAGAACGGCGGTTTCAGGCCGCGCGTTTCACGCCCGCGGTCGCCAGCACCGGCAGGCCCAGGGTGCGCGAGGCCGAGGCCGGGGTCTGCAGGCCCGGGCGCAGCAGCATCCGGACCAGGCCCGCGCAGGCAGCGGTGAAGGCGGCGAACAGGAAGGCCAGCACGAACACCGGCTTGCGCAGGCTCTTGCCCTCCGACGGCGCGACGGCGCGCTGGACGATGCGGATGTTGTCGCTGCTCTCGGCCGACATCTGCCGCTGGGCCTCGTCCTGCTGTTCCTTGACGGTGAAGTCGCGGACATTGGCCGACAGCACGTCGCGGTCGCGGGTCAGCTGGTTGAACTGCGGCTCCAGCTCCGACAGGCGCAGCAGGCGCTCGTTCACTTCCTGCACCTGGGCAGCGTAGGCGGTCTGCGACTGGCGCAGGGCCGCGACCTCTGCGGCGAGGTCGTTGCGGGTCGATTGCAGGGTCTGCCAGATCGGGTTGGGACCGCTGCGGCGCGCGCCCTCGGCGTTGGTGCGGCCGCTGGCCAGGCCCTGCTCGAGCTGGGCGATCTGGGCGTCGATGTCGCGCACCGGCTGGGCGCTGGGCAGGTAGCGCGACAGCAGGCCCTCGCGGTCCAGCTTCAGCTGGGTCAGCTTGTTGGCGGCCGACATGTCCTGGTCGCGATAGAGCACCGACTCGGCCGGCGTGCGCGACAGCTCGGACTGCACCGAGGCCAGGCGCCCCTGGCGGTCCTGAAGCTGGGCGTCGATCGCGTAGCGCTGGGCTTCGACCTGGGCCTGCAGCTGGGTCAGGGCCGTCTTCTGGGCGGTGAAGTCGCCGATGTCGTTGGTCTGCAGGAAGGCCTGGTAGGCTGTGTCGGTCTCGGCCAAGCGCTCCTGGAAATTATCGCGCTGCTTGGCCAGCACCTTGTCGTCGTCGTTGATCAGCAGGCTGCGGCGATAGATCAGGTACTCTTCGAGCAGGGTGTTGAGCACCTTCTCGGCGGTCTCGGCGTCCCGGTGCTGGTACGACAGCCGGATGATCGAGTTGTCGGGCGCGGTCTCGATCTTGAGATTGCGGCCGACGCTGTCGCGGCCCTCGGCGATCATCTTGCGCTTCTGCTCGGGATTGGCGGCGGCGAACTTGCCGGCGGCGTCCGGAAACACGGTGGCGAAGCCCAGCTTGCGGATCACCCGCTCGCGCAGCTCGCCGCTGCCCAGGATCTCGCTTTCCGACTGGATCACCTGGTCGACGTCGGGCACCGCGCCGCGGGCGGCGTCGCCGGCGCGCGGCTCGTAGACATATTCCTGGCCCAGGCGGACAAACAGGCTGGAGCTGGCGGTGTAGGTCTTCTTCAGTGTCATGGCAAAGCCGACGCCCAAGACCATGATGATCACGAAGACGCCCAGCATCAGCCAGCGTTCACGCCACAGCAGGGTGACGAAATCGGTCGGGGCATAGCGGGCCCGCGCCGCCCAGTCGCGTCGCGACGGCGGGTCGTGCGGCACGCTGGTCCAGGCGCTCGTCGACATGCGAATCCAATGGGTCCAAACTTCCACGTGACCCTGGGGCGTTCGGGCTTAAGGTTTGGTTACCTATGTTTGGTAAGAACCGTCGCATGGATCGCCGCACCGCCCTCACCACCGCCCTGGCCCTGGCGCTTGCGAGCGCCGGCCTCTCGGCCTGCGGCCACGTCGATGGCGAGCCGATCACGCCCGCCCCGCGCCCCACCGGCCAGTTTCCCGATATCGGTTATGCCGACTGGAGCGAGGCCGAGCCCGCCTACCGGTTCTATCCGGGCGACGAGATCGAGGTGTCGGTACCTTCGGCGGCGGAACTTAATAAGTCGGTGGTGGTGCAGCCGGACGGCCGCGTCGCATTGCCGCTGGTCGGTCCGATCATGGCCGCCGACCGCACGATCGAGGAGCTGGAGACCTCTCTGACCCAGGCCTACGGCCAGCAGCTGCTGCGCCCGCAGGTGCAGGTGTCGGTCAAGAGCACGGCTCCGCTGAAGGTGTTCGTCGGTGGCGAGGTCGGCAATCCCGGCGTCTACGACATGGCCGGCGACGGCGACGCACTGCGGGCCGTCATCCAGGCCGGCGGGTTCAAGAGCTCGTCCAAGCGCAGCCAGGTGATCGTCATCCGGCGTGGCCCCGAAGGGCGGGCCATGATGCGCACGGTCGACCTGCTGAAGGGCCTGACCGATCCGCGCGGCGCGGACCTGGTGCCGCTTCGCCGCTTCGACGTCGTCTACGTGCCCCGCAGCGGCGCGTCCGAGGCGGGGCTGTTCATGCAGCAGTATCTGCGCGACCTGCTGCCGATCAGCTTCAGCTACGCCGTCAACGGCTATAGCAAGTAGTCAGAAAATCACGGCCGGATCCCCGTGATCCCACGGCGGCGTCCGGCCCGAGAGTAGAAACGGCTAAACCGTGGTTCAGCCGTGAGCCAGCCATTGGCGCGCCTGGCGCTGGGCTTCGGCGACGTCTTCGCTGGCCATCTCTTGCGACAGTTCCTTGCGATAGACCTTGGCTTCGACCGAACCGCGCATGGCGGCGAGGTTGAACAGCATATGGGCCGAGACGTAGTCCAGCGGCGCGCCGCCCTGGCCGGTCGAGTACAGCATGCCCATGCGGAACAGTTCGTCCCCGGTGGAGTCGACGCTCGGCAGCGGCATGGCCGCGATGGCGGCGGGCGGTTCGATGCTCATCATCATGACTTCGGTTCCTGGTCTTGCCGAGCTAACCCCAATGGTTCAGCTCGGCCATGAACACAGAGAAAACCTTGCTCGCTGAACATATAGTTAAGCGCGCAGAGATCATGAATCGAGCCGCGACTATACGTCTCGCTAACCAAAGTTACGGTTGATAAACGCCGGTATATGGTTGGTTAACGCGCGCGTTGTCCAAACAAAACCTTACGAGCCTCTTCCGCAGCTTTTCCAGACGCTTGCAGGCCGCCGGCCCGAAGTTCGGCCCCGAGTTTGAAGCCGCGCTGCACGGCCTCGCGCTCGGCGACGCGGTCGTACCAGGCCTTCACTTTTGGAAATTCCTCGATCTGGATGCCCTGATTTTTCCACGGCACGACCCACGGCCAGATCGCAAAGTCGGCGATGGACAATTGGCCGCAGACGAAATCCTTCCCGGCCAGCTGCTTTTCGAGCACGCCGTAGAGGCGGTGGGTCTCGTTGGTGTAGCGGATCACGCCATAGGCCAGCTGCCGCTGATCGGCGATGATCGCCGGCGCGTACTGGCGGAAATGGTGAGTCTGGCCGGCCATCGGACCAAGCCCGCCCATCTGCCACATCACCCACTGGTCGATGCCGATCCGGTCACGCTCGGTCTCGCCATAGAACTGGCCGGTCTTGCGGCCCAGGTACTGCAGGATGGCGCCGGACTCGAAGATCGAGATCGGCTGGCCGTCGGGACCCTGCGGATCGACGATGGCCGGCATGCGGTTGTTGGGGCTGATGGCCAGGAATTCCGGCTTGAACTGCTCGCCCGTGCCGATGTTCACCGGGATCATCTCGTAGGGCAGGCCCATCTCCTCGAGGGCGATCGAGATCTTCCAGCCGTTGGGCGTGGGCCAGTAGTGCAGCTCGATGGGGCTGGTCATGCGTGCCTCCCGGACCCTCTGTTCTTGCGCGCCAACATGGCCACCCGGGCGCGCGACGCCAAGACGCATCCTGACATGACCGTTCAGCGCGGGTTCAGGCGGGAAGGATCATCGTCGTCTTCAAGGTCGAGGGACTTGGCCGCCGCGAGGCGACCGTTGACCACAAGGAGACGTCCACATGAAACGTCTGTTGCTCACCATCGCCGTCGTGGCCTCGGTCGCCGGCCCGATGGCCGCCATGGCCACCGACGCCTCAGCGCAAGGCCGCGGCGACTGGGACCGCCGGGACGACCGCGGCGACCGCCGCGATGATCGTCGTGACGATCGTCGGGATGCGCGCTGGGATCGCCGTGACGACCGCCGTGATGATCGGCGCGACGACCGCCGCGACAGCCGCTGGGATCGCCGGGACGACCGTCGCGACAACCGCGGCTGGGACGACCGTCGCTACAACGGCTATTACTACCAGAACCGCTGGAACTACGGCGCGCCGCCGGCCCATTACTACGGCCGTCCGGACTATCGCCCCGGCTACACCGCCTGGCGCCGCGGCGGCTACCTGCCGCCCTATTATCGCGGCGGCGGCTATGTCGTTCACGACTACGGCCGTTACCACCTGCGTCACCCGCCGCGCGGCTACTACTGGTACCGCACCGGCAACGACTACGTGCTGGCGGCCATCGCCACCGGCCTGATCTTCGAGATCATCAACAACTAGATCGCCGGTATCTGACCAGCATCTGAAGCCTCTTGCGGCGCCCCGGGAACTCCACCTGGGGCGCCGCTTTTGCGCCATGCTCGCCGCGCGTGCGCCACGCATGCGGCCGCAAAGCCCGATTGCGGGGTCATTTCGGCCGCAAGCCGCCCCCAGCGTCGGCCCCGCGTCACAGTCCGACGCAGCAGCCACAAAAAGGCGCTTACCGATGAAGAGCTTGCGCATCTCCGCCGCCGTCCTCGCGCTCGCCGCCGCCGGCTACGCCGGTTCGGCCCTGGCCCAGCAGGCCCCCGCCGCCGATCCCTCGGCCCAGACCCCGCCGTCGACCGGCGCCGGCAACTGGGGCTCGTCCACCACCACGACCGATCCGTCGGCCTCGACCACCGCCCCGACCACCGACAGCACCACGCCGCCACAGGCCGACAGCGCCACGGGCGCGGCTTCGCCCAGCTCGGCCACCGCGCCGGGCGAGACCTCGACCACCACCGCCCCGGCCGCCGAGGACGCGGCCAAGCCCGAGAAGAAGTCCAAGAAGCACAAGAAGCCCGCCGAAGACCCGGCCGCCGCTTCGAGCACGCAGGATCCGAGCACGCCGCAATAGGCGCTTCGGCACGTTCCAAAGAGAAGGGCCCGCCGCTTTCGCGACGGGCCCTTTCATTTTACCGCTAAGGCCGAGCCTCAGAGACCCAGCTTGGCCTTCAGCAGGTCGTTGACCGTGCCCGGATTGGCCTTGCCGCCGGTGGCCTTCATGACCTGGCCGACGAACCAGCCGATGGCCTGGGGCTTGTCCTTCACGGCGGCGGCCTTGTCAGGGTTGGCGCCGATCAGTTCGTCGATCGCCGCCTCGATGGCGCCGGTGTCGTTGATCTGCACCAGGCCGCGCTTCTCGACGATCTCGGCGGGACGGCCCTCGCCGGCCCACATGTGCTCGAAGACCTCCTTGGCGATCTTGGAGCTGATAGTGCCGTTCTCAATCAGCTCGACCAGCTGGGCGATGTCCGACGACGGCAGCGGCGAGTTGGCGATCTCGTGGCCGCCCGACGACAGCTTCGACAGCAGCTCGTTGGTCACCCAGTTAGAGACCAGCTTGGCGTCGCGACCCTTGGCGGCGGCCTCGAAGTAGTCGGCGCGGTCGCTCTCGATGATCAGCACGCCGGCGTCGTAGGCCGACAGGCCGTACTGGCTCTGCAAACGCTGCTTCTTGGCGTCCGGCAGTTCGGGCAGGGTCTCTTCGATCGACTTCACCCAGGCCGGGTCCAGCACCAGCGGCAGCAGGTCCGGATCGGGGAAGTAGCGATAGTCGTGCGCCTCTTCCTTCGACCGCATCGAGCGGGTCTCGCCCTTGGTCGGGTCGAACAGGCGGGTTTCCTGGTCGATCACGCCGCCGTCTTCCAGGATCTCGATCTGCCGACGGGCTTCATACTCGATGGCCTGCTGGATGTAGCGGTAGGAGTTGACGTTCTTGATCTCGCAGCGCGTGCCCAGGTGCTTGAAGCTGCCGGTCTCGCGGAACTTCTCGTAGTCGCCGGGGCGGCAGACCGAGACGTTGACGTCGGCGCGCAGGTTGCCCTTCTCCATGTCGCCGTCGCAGGTGCCCAGATAGACCAGGATCGTGCGCAGCTTCTTGACGTAGGCGGCCGCCTCTTCCGAGGTGCGCATGTCGGGCTTGGAGACGATCTCCATCAGCGCCGTGCCCGCGCGGTTCAGGTCCACATAGGTGGCGTTCGGATCCTGGTCGTGCAGCGACTTGCCGGCGTCCTGCTCCAGGTGCAGGCGTTCGATGCGGACGTCGAAGGTCGTGCCGTCGTCGCGCTCGACCACGACCACGCCCTCGCCGACGATCGGCTGGTCGAACTGGCTGATCTGATAGCCCTGCGGCAGGTCGGGATAGAAGTAGTTCTTGCGGTCGAAGCGGCTCTTCAGGTTGATCTGCGCCTTCAGGCCCAGGCCCGTCTTCACCGCCTGCTCGACGCAGAAGCCGTTCAGCACCGGCAGCATGCCCGGCATGGCCGCGTCGACGAGGCTGACCTGCTCGTTGGGACCGGCGCCGAAGCCGACGGCCGCGCCCGAGAACAGTTTGGACTTGCTGGCCACCTGGGCGTGGACCTCGAGGCCCAGCACGATTTCCCAGTCGCCGGTGCGACCCTTGATGGTCTTGGAAGCAGCTTCGGTCATGTCTCTTATCCTCCCTCCGTCGCCGGAAGGCCGGTTAGTGCGGGCGGCGAAGCAGGCCTCGCCGTTTCAGGGGTTCCTCATGCACCGCAGGTGTCGTTGAAGGCAAGGCTGGCGGGGTGGTTTGTTGCGGGGGAGAGGGAGGTGGCGGGTCTGCCTCCTGCCTTTCCACATTTTAGAGAAGGCCACCGAAACACCAGTCATTCCCGACAGAGTATGGCTCGAACGACAAAATTTGGCGGTTGTGGATGTTGGATTGACATGGCCCAATAGCTCGCCCTGCTTGCGATGGGGGAGATCGTTCTTATGGACTGGTTTACACCGGCTAATGCCTTAGCCTGGGCTCAAGTGCTTATGGCTCTTGTAACGGCAGGGGCAACAGTCGCGTTGTGGCGCGTGACAAAGGTACTGGCAAAAGAAACGGAGCGAATGGCCGATCAAGCGGCCCAGCCCCATGTGGTCGCGACTATAGAACCAAACGCGTGGGCCATGATGTATGTGGACCTGAAAGTGGTGAACGCAGGTAACGCAGCAGCCTACGATGTAGAGCTCTCGTTCGACCCTCCGTTAGACAACGGAGAAGTCCGAGGTGACCAACCAATACCTTTTCAAGCAATCAGCGTCCTCAGGCCCGGACAGTCTCTATCAAGCTTTCTTTGCGAATATGAAAAAATAAAAGGCCTAGAATATATAATTGAAGCTCGATGGAAGCGAGCACCCACCGATATAAAAACAGAATCCCTTCGGTACAAATATAATTTTTCGCACTACGAAGGCATGTCTCAACTGGAAAATAACGACCCGCTCATCCAAATATCGACTCATCTCAAGAAGATACGAGAAGATTGGCAGCGTATTGCACAGGGATCCAGCCGTATAAAAGCAGATATCTACGATCAAGCAGATCGAACGGCAGAACATGAGGCGCTAAAAAGGCACTGGCAGAAACAAACTGAACTACAAAAAACGGAACAAAAGCGCCCCCGAAACCCGAAAACACCACCAAGTGTCTAAGCTTTTGTTAGTAAATAATTTGATTGAGACCGCCCGCAGCACCCATACTCGCTGAAAATCGCCTGGAAGCGCGCTCTAATCCTCATCCGCATTATGATCAGCGCTGACTGCGCCATCAATTGAATTACATGCCTCCATCAGGGCGCTGCCAAGTGACGTAAGCCCGTATCTCAGCTCTTGAACTTTAGATTGATGGTAGCCCCATTGGGCGTCACGTCTCGCAGTGGAGAGCTCCTTGGAGCCGCCAATCACAGCGAGTTGCTCAGAGACGCGCGTCAGCAACGCATCGAACTTTTTCGCATCAACAAGGGACCAATTGCCAAAGCGGTTTTCGATCAGCTCATTTGGCATTTTAGCGACAAGACCGCTTGCGGATAAGCGCTCAGCAGGCAGGAAAATGCACCGGAGACGTTGAAGGTTCTGTATAGATGCAGACTGTAACTGCGACGGCACTTTTCGCCACCCGGCTTCCGCCGCCGCTTCGGCTGCCTCGTTGAAGGCCACCAACTCCTCCCGATTATCGAATTTTGACGTTCGAAAGCTCCAGATCAGGTTGAGGAGCAGCACTTCGGGGCCTGATAGGGATTTCAGGAGTTCTATATAAACCTTCTGTATGGGAAAGCCTCCTTCAGGCGCACTAGCTTTCGCTATTAACCGCGCCCACATTTCTTGAACGTCGTCGTCCTCCTCTAGGGATGCAGCTTCAGTGATGCGTATTGCGTCGCCAAACGGCAATGCCTTCAATTGCTCTGGACCATAACCCTCGGCAAGAGCGATACGCTCTACCTTTCTCAAAATTTTTACAAGATTCTCAAAACGGTGAAGTTTCGCGCGATCCGCAATTGATAGCCCGAGTTCATTCCACGCGTCGCCAAACAATCTTTCGAACGCACCACGAAGATCTTTGGCAGTATCAGCGGCGATCTGACCGGCGACCTTGGTAATATCAGGATCTGGGGCTTCCATAGCTGCTCCACACGGTTTGTGTCGGATCTGCGCCGGCATTTGCATATAGATCGGCGTCGGTATCGACGTTCCTGTGCTTTGCAATAAAGCACAATATAATACAGGCGCAGGCACTCAATGGCAGACGCTGCGATCCACAATAGCCCCCCCCTAATCCACCGCGGCTTAGCCCGCGTCGTCGCGCGGCGCGCCGGATCATCCGGCCACACATGCCGCGGGTAACGGCCCTTCATCTCGACCTTCACTTCGCGCCAAGAGCCCTTCCAGAAGCCCGGCAGGGTCCTTGGTGATCTGGATCGGGCAGTGGGCGGGCGACAGCAGGGCCAGGATCAAGTGGGCCTTGCCGTGGGCGACGGCCGTTCCTGGCGGGGCCGTGAGGCGCGCCGAGGCCTATTCCAGCGTTCCCTTCCAGCGCCCAGCCCGCACTCGCTCCGAGGTGGAAGCCAGCGCCAGACTGACTGGCGCGATTGGACACTTTGTCCACGACACCTGAACGGACAAAATTGATAGACAGCCCACGCTTCAGAATAGCGACACGCGGCGTTTTTCGAAAATCTTGGTGGAGTGAAGTCGTGGACTGGGAAAACTGGTTTCCTATCGTTTTCTTCCCACTCAAGATCATCGTGCTGGGCGTCGGCATGTTCTTCTCGATCAAGTGGCATCATGATCAAGCCAAGAAGGACAAGCAAAAGGAAGCCGATCGCCGCGCCCGTATGGACGGCGCTCCGGAGGCTGGCGTGAAAACGACGCTGACCGTCGATCAAGCGCAATAGAGCGTTCTACAGGCCGATCTAAGGGCCTGCGCGATCGTCGCCTCACGTTCCCCGCGGCTTCGCCCGCGTCGTCGGCGCAGCGCTGGCCGGATCGTCCGGCCACACATGCCGCGGATAGCGCCCCTTCATCTCGACCTTCACCTCGCGCCAGGAGCCCTTCCAGAAGCCCGGCAGGTCCTTGGTGATCTGGATCGGGCGGTGGGCGGGCGACAGCAGGGCCAGGGTCAGGGGGACCTTGCCGTGGGCGACGGCCGGGTGCTCGGCGACGCCGTACAGCTCCTGCACCCGCACCTCGACGCGGGGACCGCCTTCCGCGCCATAGTCGATGGCGAAGCTGGAGCCGGTCGGGGCGGTGAAGCGCGCCGGGGCCTGGGCCTCGATCTTGCCCTGCATGTCCCACGGGACCAGCGTCTTGATCGCCGCTTCCAGCGTGCCTTCATCGAGGCTGGCCAGCGACGAGCGGCCGGCCAGCAGCGGCTCCAGCCATTCGTCCAGCCGCGCCACCAGGGCCGCTTCCGACAGGTCGGGCCAGAGCTCGCCGTCATTGGCGCGCAGGAAGGCCACCCGGTCGAGCAGTCCCCTGCCCCGCTCGCCCAGCCTCAGGGCCGCAAGGCCATCGGCCCGCACCTGGCCGGCCAGGGCGGCGGCGATCAGGGCGGGGTCGGGCTTGTCGATGATCTTCTCGTCGACCACCAGCTTGCCCAGGCGCAGCAGGCGCTTAGCGCGCAGCTTGCCGCCGCCGCTGGTCTCCAGCCGGTCCTCGGCGACCAGGCGATCGGCGAAGGCGGCGCGCAAGGCGTCCTCGTCCAGCGGCGCGGCCAGCAGTATGCGGTCGCGGGCGTCGCCCCCGCCCAGTTCGCCCACCGCCAGCCAGGTCTCGCGGGCCAGGGCGTCGGTCGGCTCCAGATAGACGCCGCGGCCGCTGGCCAGCTGGTATTCGCCCGGCTTGCCGCGCGCCCGGGCCACCCGCTCGGGATAGGCCTCGGCCAGCAGCAAAGCGTCGTCCAAGGGATCGGCGCCGCTCGGCTTTCCCGCCTGCCGCGACCAGCGCTCGGCCAGGGCCCGGGCGTCGCGGGCGCGAGGCGTGCGGTCCCGGCCGAAGCCCTCCAGCCGCTGGCGCAAATCCACGCTCCGCCCGCCCAACCCCTGCTCGCTGAGCACGGCGGCGATCTCGGCAGCGCGGTGAGCCTGGCCGGAGGCGGCGGCGCGGGCGACCATGTGGGCCAGACGCGGGGCCAGCGGCATGTTCGACAGCGCCTTGCCGTGGGCCGTCAGCCCGCCGGCCGCGTCCAGGGCCTGCAGGCGGGTCAGCAGCGACCGCGCCTCGCTGAAGGCCGCGCGCGGCGGCGGGTCGAGGAACGCGAGACCATCCGCGTCCTTGGCGCCCCAGCGGGCGAGATCCAGGGCGAGGCGCGACAGGTCGGCCTCCAGGATCTCCGGCCGGGCGAAGGGCGTCAGGGCCCGGGTCTCCGGCTCGTCCCACAGGCGGTAGCAGACGCCCGGCTCGGTGCGGCCGGCCCGGCCCCGGCGCTGGTCGGCGGCGGCGCGGGCGACGCGCACGGTCTCCAGCCGGGTCAGGCCGCTGGACGGGTCGAAGCGCGGCACCCGCGAGAGGCCCGCGTCGATCACCACCCGCACGCCCTCGATGGTCAGGCTGGTCTCGGCGATCGAGGTGGCCAGCACCACCTTGCGGCGGCCGGCCGGGGCGGGCTGCACGGCGCGGTCCTGCTCGGCCGGGTCCAGCGCGCCGTAGAGCGGGGCCAGGTCGACGTCGGGCCGGCGCAGGCGCTCGGCCAGCCAGCTTTCGGCCCGGCGGATCTCGCCCTGGCCGGGCAGGAAGACCAGCACGCTGCCGGTCTCCTCGGTCAGCGCCCGCTCCACCGCGCGGCCGACCCGCTCTTCGAGCCGCAGGCGATCGTCGCGGCCCAGATAGCGGGTCTCGACCGGGAACATCCGACCCTCGCTCTCGACCACCGGCGCATCGCCCAGCAGGGCCGAGACGCGGGCGCCGTCCAGCGTGGCCGACATCACCAGGATCTTCAAATCCTCGCGCAGCAGCCCCTGGGAATCACGCGCCAGGGCCAGGCCCAGGTCGGCGTCGAGGCTGCGCTCGTGGAACTCGTCGAAGATCACGCAGGCCACGCCGTCCAGGCCCGGATCGTCGAGAATCATCCGTGTGAAGACGCCCTCGGTGACCACTTCCACCCGCGTGCGGGCCGACACCTTCGACTGCAGGCGCACGCGGAAACCCACCGTGTCGCCGACGCTTTCGCCCAGGGTCTGGGCCATGCGCGCGGCGGCGGCGCGGGCGGCCAGGCGCCGGGGCTCCAGCATGACGATCTTGCCGCCCCCGACCCACGACTCGTCCAGCAGCGCCAAGGGCACGGCCGTGGTCTTGCCCGCGCCGGGCGGCGCGACGAGAACGGCGGTCTCGCGATCCTGCAGGGCGCCTTTGAGCGCGGGAATGGCCTGAAAAATGGGCAGCATCGCGCCGGCTTTAGCTGGGCTGGGGATGAACGCCAAGCAGCACTGGACGACGCCTGGGCGAGGAGAACATTTACGCGCTTCGGAGGCGCGGCCTTGACCCCATGCTCATAAACGGGTCACCGTCCGCAAAATTTTCTAAAGGCGACCCCCGGGGGGGAGTCTTGCCTATCCAGGAGGAACTATGTGGCGCGTAAAATCGCTTGATGCGATCCTAGCGACGGCTGAGAAAAAATCCCTTCATCGCTCGCTCGGACCGATCCAGCTGACGCTGCTGGGGGTTGGCGCCATCATCGGCACCGGGATCTTCGTTCTGACCGCCGCCGCCGCCCAGAAGGCCGGCCCCGGGATGATCTGGAGCTTCGTGATCGCCGGCGCCGTCTGCGCCATCGCCGCGCTCTGCTACTCCGAACTGGCCTCGATGGTCCCCGTCTCGGGCTCGGCCTACACCTACTCCTACGCCGTGATGGGCGAGCCGCTGGCCTGGATGGTCGGTTGGGCGCTGATCCTCGAATACGCCGTCGCCGCCAGCGCCGTCTCGGCCGGCTGGTCCGGCTACTTCCTCGGCCTGATCGAGAACGCGCTGGGCTTCCAGTGGCCCGTCTTGCTCAAGGCAGGTCCGGCCTGGTCGATGAACGGCTTCATCCCGGTCGCCGACTTCAGCGCCGGCATCGTCAACGTTCCGGCGATCATCGTGGCCCTGGCCGTGACCGCCCTGCTGGTCGTCGGCACCACCGAGAGCGCCCGCGTCAACGCCGTGCTGGTGGCCATCAAGGTCACCGCCCTGACCGCCTTCATCATCCTGACCATCCCGGCCATCAAGAGCGGCAACTTCTCGCCGTTCGCCCCCAACGGCTGGTTCGGTCCGCACGGCACCACCGGCATGGGCATCGTCGGCGCCGCGGCCTCGATCTTCTTCGCCTATGTGGGCTTCGACGCGGTCTCGACCGCCGCCGAAGAGACCAAGAACCCGCAGCGCAACGTGCCTATCGGCCTGATCGGCAGCCTGGCGCTCTGCACCGTGTTCTACCTGCTGGTGGCCTCCGGCGCGATCGGCGCGATCGGCGCCCAGCCGGTGCTCGGCGCCGACGGCTCGGCCGTCCAGCCCGGCTCGGCCGCCTTCCAGGCCGCCTGCTCGCTGGCCGCCAACAGCGACCGCCTGGTCTGCTCGAACGAAGCCCTCGCCCACGTGCTGCGCGAGATCAACTGGCCCGTCGTCGGCAACCTGCTCGGCCTGGCCGCCAACCTGGCCCTGCCCTCGGTCATCCTGATGATGATCTACGGCCAGACCCGCATCTTCTTCGTCATGGCCCGCGACGGCCTGCTGCCGGAGAAGCTCGCCAGCATCCACCCGAAGTTCAAGACCCCGCACATCGTGACCATGGTCACCGGCGTGTTCGTGGCCATCGCCGCGGCCTTCTTCCCGGTCGGCCAGCTGGCCGACATCTCCAACTCCGGCACCCTGTTCGCCTTCTTCATGGTGGCGATCGCGGTGATGGTGCTGCGGGTGAAGGATCCGAACCGTCCGCGTCCGTTCAAGACGCCGGCGATCTGGGTCGTGGCCCCGCTGGCCATGGTCGGCTGCGCGGCCCTCTACTTCAACCTGCCGCTGGAAGCCATGCTGGTGCTGCCGATCTGGGGCGCGCTGGGCCTGGTGATCTATCTGGCCTACGGCATCCGCAAGAGCCACCTGGGCCGCGGCCTCACCGACGTGCCGGAACTGGCCGTCGAGGCGCCGGGCACCTCGGTTCCGCCGATGCCGGGCGCTCCGGCCCCGGGTTCGCCCGAGGAACGGTCTTGATCTCGAGACGGTAGTCTCTAGTTCAGAGCGGGCGGGATCTTCGGGTCCCGCCCGTTTTCGTTTGGAGTTCGCCGTGAGCCAGGAACCGCCGATCCGCGCCGTCATCGCCCCGGTCACGCCGCTGCAGCAGAACTGCACGATCGTCTGGTGCTCCAGGACGAAAAAGGCCGCTGTCATCGATCCGGGCGGCGAGGTCGACCGCCTGCTCAAGGCCCTGGCCGAGCAGGGCCTGACCCTGGAGAAGATCTGGATCACCCACGGCCACATGGACCACGCCGGCGGCGCGGCCGAGCTGAAGGCCAGGACCGGCGTTCCCATCGAGGGGCCGCACAAGGACGACCAGTTCTGGATCGATCGCATCCAGGAAAGCGGCGAGATGTACGGCGTGCCCGAGGCCCGCATCTTCGTGCCCGACCGCTGGCTGGAGGACGGCGACGTGGTCACCCTGGGCGAGACGCAGTTCGAGGTCCTGCACTGCCCGGGCCATACGCCGGGGCACGTGATCTTCTTCCATCGCGAGATGAAGTTCGCCCAGGTCGGCGACGTGCTGTTCCAAGGCTCGATCGGCCGCACCGACTTCCCGCGCGGCAACCACCAGGACCTGATCGACGCCATCACCGGCAAGCTGTGGCCGCTGGGCGACGACGTGCGCTTCGTGCCGGGCCATGGCCCGATGTCGAGCTTCGGGGCCGAGCGGCGGAACAACCCCTTCGTCGGCGACCGCGCGGTCGCCGCCATGAAGGGCCCCGGCTACGCGGCGCCGGTGAACCGCTCGCCGGGCTGATATTCCAAGACATTTCCGGAACGGGCAGACCCCCGCCCTTCGACAGGCTCGGGGCGCGCCCCTCCACCGACACCCCTGGCGGCTCATCCCGACCTTGTCGAAGGACGAGCCGCCGGCGTCCGCGAGCCCCGAACTAGCGCTGCGGCGGCGGTCCCATGCGGAACTCGTCGCCGGTCAGCTTGCCGTCCTTGTTGGCGTCGGACTTGGCGAACTGGTCGCGGGCCGCGGCCAGGGCCTCGTCCTTGGTGATCTTGCCGTCCTTGTCGGCGTCCTGCGCCGCCAGCTGGGCCAGCATCCGGGCGCCGAAACCGCCGCCGCCCTGGCCCTCGCGCTCCTCGAAACGCTTCTTGATCGCGTCGATCTCGGCCGCGTCGATCACCCCGTCCTTGTTGGCGTCGAAGCGCTCGAAGCGTTGCAGCGCGAAGGCGTCGTACTCCGCGGCGGTCACCGCGCCGTCGCCGTCGGCGTCGGGGCCGCGCATGCCGCCGGGACCGCCCTGGCCAGGCTGGGCGTGGACGGCCGTGGCGGCCAGCAGGGACAGGCCCAGGACGGCGGGAACGAGTCGGTTCATGGAAAAGCTCCGTGGCGATTTGACGCTAGGGAGTCACGATCAGGTTGCGCGGCTGTTGCAAGCGTGAAATCTGACGGTGACAGGGGCATGAAAGGACCAACGATATGGACACCTCCCCGACCACAGCCTCGTCCGCCGTCGCCGCGGACACCACCAAGGGCGCCGGCGCCCGCATCCTGATCGTCGATGACGATCCCGGCATCCGCGACGTCGTCTCCGACTTCCTGGTCCGCCACGGCTACGTCGTCGACGCGGCTCAGGACGCCCGCACTATGGAACAGGCGCTCGCCAAGGGCCCCGTCGATCTCGTCGTGCTCGACGTCATGCTGCCCGGCGAAGACGGCCTGGCCATCTGCCGCCGCCTCGCGGCGCAGGACGGTCCCGCCATCATCATGCTCTCGGCCATGGGCGAGGAGACCGACCGCATCGTCGGCCTCGAGCTCGGCGCCGACGACTACCTGCCCAAGCCGTGCAACCCGCGCGAACTGCTGGCCCGCGTCCGCGCCGTTCTGCGCCGCCGCGCCGAGCCGCGCTCCAGCGACGACACCATGGGCGCGGCCTGCGAGTTCGCCGGCTGGCGCCTGGACCTGGTCCGCCGCGAACTGCGCTCGCCGCAGTCGGTGGTGGTCAACCTGTCGAGCGGCGAGTTCTCGCTGCTGCGCGCCTTCGTCGAACGCCCGCAGCGCGTCCTGACCCGCGACCAGCTGCTGGACCTGGCCCGTGGCCGCGACAGCGACGCCTACGACCGCGCCATCGACGTCCAGATCAGCCGCCTGCGCCGCAAGCTCGACGACGGCGGCGGCGGCGAACTGATCCGCACGATCCGCAGCGAGGGCTACATGTTCACGCCCAAGGTCACCCGCACGCCATGAGACTAGCGGTCCCGGGGCGTGGCGGCGCCCCCCTGTTCGCCCAGGCCCTGGGACTGGTGATCGTGACCCTGGTGGCGGCGCAGCTGATCGCCATCGCGGTCATCTTCACCCTGCCGCCGCCGCCGCCGGAGTTCTATCGCCTCAGCGAGATCGTCCGGACGGTGAAGAGCGGCCAGACCGTGCACGCGCGCGACGGCCGGCCGCTGGTCATCCGCCACCGCTCGGCCATGAAGCTCGACGCGGACGACTCCCCGCGCCGGGCCGAGTTCAAGGCCGCCGTCGGCCGCGACCTCGGCGTGCCGGTCGATCGGATCTCGATCCTCACCGACAACGGCCCGCGCTTCTTCGTGCGCACCCAGCGGCAGAAGACCCCTCCCCCGCCGCCGTCCGGCGAGCCCGGCGGTCCGCGCGGCCCCGGGCCTGGCCCTGGCCCCGGCCCGGGCGGACCGGACGGCATCGGCGGCCCGCCGCCCGGCCTGCGTGCGTCCTCCCAGGCTGAGCGCCTGGCGGCGATGATGCGCGAGGAGCCCTTCCTGTTCGGCGACTTCGAGCTGGGCGTCCGTCAGGCCGACGGAGGCTGGCTGGTCGTCGAGCCCAAGCCCACCTTCCGCTTCGACAGCTGGCAGCAGCGCATCCTGCTGATCCTGGCCCTGTCGGTGCTGGCCGTCTCGCCGCTGGCCTGGCTGTTCGCCCGCCGCCTGGCCGGGCCGATCACAGCCTTCGCCGCCGCCGCCGAGCGCCTGGGCCGGGACCCGCGCGCGCCGCCGCTCAGCCTGTCGGGCTCGGCCGAGGTCAACGCGGCCTCCAGCGCCTTCAACAACATGCAGGAGCGCCTGCGCCGCTATGTCGAGGATCGCACCGCCATGATCGGCGCGATCGCCCACGACCTGCGCACGCCCCTGACCCGCCTGCGATTCCGCATCGAGGCCGCGCCCGAAGAGGTCCGCACCAAGCTGGAAGCCGACATCGACCAGATGGAGGCGATGATCTCGGCCACCCTGGCCTTCGTGCGCGACACCAGCCGCGAGGCCGAGCGCACCAAGCTGGAGCTGGCCTCCCTGCTGGAAAGCGTCATGGACGAGACCGCCGAGACCGGCGGAAACGCCGTCGCCGAGGACAGCCAGAAGATCGTCGTCGAGGGCGACCCGATCGCCCTCAAGCGCCTGGTCACCAACCTGGTCGAGAACGCCCTGAAGTACGGCGGCTCCGCCCGCGGCCGGGTCTATCGCGAGGACGACTGCGCCGTGATCGAGATCGACGACGACGGCCCCGGCGTGCCGGCGGCCGAGCTGGAGCGGGTGTTCGAGCCGTTCTTCCGCGGCGAGCCCTCACGCAACCGCGAAACCGGCGGCATCGGCCTCGGCCTAGCCGTGGTCCGCTCCCTGGCCCGCGCCCACGGCGGCGACGTGTCCCTGTCCAACCGCCCCGAAGGCGGGCTGCGCGCGCGCGTGACCCTTCCGGCCTAAGCACGAGCAGGACTGTTGCGTCGCCGACATCAGAGCGCAATGCGGCGCCGCTTCAAGCGACGGGAAGGAGTTCTTCCATGACCGCACGCGCCCTGCCCTTCCTGGCCATCGCCGCCCTGTCGCTCGCCGCCTGCGCCAGCGGGCCGTCCGACGGCCCTCCGGGCGGTCCTCAGGGCGGACCCGGCGGTCGCCCCGGCTTCGGCCCGCCTCCTGGCGAAGGCGGTCCTCGCGGCCCCGGCGGTCCGGGCGGCGGCGGCAAGCAGGTGTTCATCAGCCCGGCGGGCGAGCCGTTCCGCGCCGAGGGCGGCCAGCCCTATCCCGTCGCGGCCTGGTTCGCCGGCGCCGACGCCGATCACGACGGCGCCCTGACCAAGGCCGAGTTCGTCGCCGACTCCCTGCGCTTCTTCGATCGCCTCGACACCGACAAGTCGGGCGTGCTCGACGGCTTCGAGGTCTCGACCTACGAGCGGACCATCGCGCCGGAGATCGTCCAGGCCTCGGCCATGCCGCAGCAGGCGATGGAAGCGCCCTCCGGCGGTGAAGACGGCGGTCCGGGCGGCGACGGCCCGCGCCGGCGTCCCAACGGCCTGGGCAACATGCTGCTGGGCGCCACGCCCTTCGCCCTGCTGGCCGAGCCGCAGCCGGTCATGGGCGCCGACGCCGACTTCAATCGCCGCGTCACCCGCGACGAGGAGGCCAAGGCCGCCGCCTCGCGCTTCAAGCTGCTCGACAAGGACGGCGACGGACGCCTGACCCTGGCCGAGCTGCCCAAGACCGCCATGCAGAAGATCCTCGACGGCGAAGGCGACGATCGCGGCGGCAAGGGCGGTCGTGGTCGCGGCCGCGGCGGTCCCCCGCCTCGCGGCTAAGCCGCCTTAGCCGCTGACGACCCCGGCGATGATGTTGATCCCCAGGGCCAGGATGGCGGTGTTGTAGAAATAGGCCGTCACCGCATGGGCGGTGACGAGGTTGCGCAGCGCCCCGGTGCGCACGTCGTTGTCGGAGACCTGGAAGGTCGCCCCTATGCTGAAGGCCAGGTAGACGAAGTCCTTGTAGGTGCGGGCCGGCTCGCCGGGAAAGCCGAACCCGCCCTTCCCCGCTCCCTCGCCGAAATGGCGGTGGGCGTAGTGCAGCACGAACACCGAGTGCAGCACGATCCATGACAAGAGCAGGGTCACGCCCGCGCAGGCCGCCGTCAGGTCCTTGACCGACGCCGTCGCCGAGCGCGCGCCGATCATCGCCGCCACCACCGCGGCCAAGCTGGCGGCGATCGCCGCCAGCACGATCAGCAGCATGATCGAGCGCCCTTCGTCCTCGGCCGCGGCCTTGGCCCGCAGCTTGGCCTCGTCGGCGGTGAGGAACAGACGCCACAGCAAAACGCCGTAAATCGCGGCGCCGACGTCCCAGCCGATCAAAATATGCGTGCTTCCGGGCAGATTCATTCGGCGGGCCAAAACCCACCCCAAGAGCCCCGCCAGGAAGCCCGCCCCGAGCTTCCAATGCCTTGTAAAGAGTGAGGTATTTTCGGATTTCGCAGTCGTCTTGCGCATCACTCTCAACCTAACGTTCCGCACGACAATCGTCCTTGCCGATGCATTTGTCTCGCCTGCTGCGTGAAACCGAACGCGACTTCACCGGTTACTTCACCGGAACACCGGAAGACGCCATGACCGATCCCACCGCCCCGCCGCCTCTCGAGCCGCAAACGCCGGACGATCCGCCGGGCTCCACGCCCGACGAAGTTCCGTCGCAGCCGCCCCCGGTGCAGCCGGGCGACGACCGGCCCTATGGCGCCAATCCGGCTCCGTTCCCTCCCGTGACCAGTCCCGACTAGGAGCAAGACATGGACCTCGACAGCGAACGGCCCCGTGGCCGCCGAGGCTTCGCCGCCATGGACCCGGAGCGTCGCCGCGAGATAGCTCGCAAGGGCGGCGCAAGCGTCCCCAGCGAAAAACGAAGCTTCGCCAAGGATCGCGATCTGGCCGCCAATGCCGGCCGCAAGGGCGGCTCCTCTTCGCGTGGCGGCGGCCGCCTCGGCGGACGCGACCTCTAGCAATGCCGCGATCTAGGGGGGGACGGGCGACGCAGCCGAGCGTAGCGCCGCACGTATCAGGATCTTAGAGCCCGGATCGGTCTGCCGATCCGGGCTCTTGGGCTGTCCGCTATCGAGTGGCCGGCCACGACTTTGCTATTGCCTGTTCAGGACGCCTGTTCAGGACCTCAGCGCAAAGACCCCGAAGGCGGGATCTTCGCTGATCCAGCGGGCCTCGACCCGCCAGCCGGCCCGGCCCGCCATGTCCGCGAAGGCCGCCGGCTCGTACTTGTAGGAATTCTCGGTGTGGATGGTCTCGCCGGCCAGGAAGGCGACGGCCTTGCCAGCGACCGAAACCACCTGGTCCTCCAGGCTGACCAGATGCATCTCCATGCGGCTCTCGACCGCGTTCCACACCGCCAGGTGCGCAAAGGCGTCGAGGTCGAAATCCGCTTCCAGTTCGCGATTGGCGCGGACCAGCAGGTTCTTGTTGAACGCCGCCGTCACGCCCGCCGCATCGTCATAGGCCGGGATCAGCACGTCCTCGCCCTTGGCGATGTCGGCCCCGACGACGAACAGCGCGTCCGGCCCCAGCAGGCGGCGCGCCGCTTCCAGGAAGGCCACCGCCTCGTCCGTCGGGAAATTACCGATCGTCGAGCCGGGGAAGAAGCCGACCGTCGGCCGCCCCCGCGCCGCCGCCGGCAGGCCCAGCGGATGGGTGAAGTCGCCGAGCGCGGGCGCGACCTCCAGGCCGGGATAGTCGGCGCGGATCGCCGCCGCCGCCGCATCCAGCGCCGAAGCGCTGATGTCCATCGGCGCGTAGACCGCAAGCTGCGGCGCGGCGTCCAGCAGGATCCGGGTCTTGGTGCTGGCCCCGCTGCCGAACTCGATCATCGCCGCGCCCTGCGGGATGCGGGCGGCGATCTCCGGCGCGATCGCGCGCAGCAAGGCCGTCTCGGTGCGGGTCGGATAGTATTCCGGCAGCTCGGTGATCTCTTCGAACAGGCGCGAGCCTTCGGCGTCGTAGAAATACTTGCTGGGCAGGCTCTTGGGGCTCGAGGCCAGGCCCGCCAGCACGTCTTTCCGGAACTCTGAGTCCATGGCTCTCTCACGCCCTCCCGCGCCGTCGCGGGCCAGACGCACGCCGGCGAACATCCAGCGCTGCCCAGGATGGAAGAAGTTGCGATAGCTCGCCCGCGCATGGCCCGGCGGCGTCGCCGCCGCACCGCCGCGCAGGACCATCTGGTTGACCATGAACTTGCCGTTGTACTCGCCCAGCGCCCCGGCCCCGGGGCGGAAGCCCGGGTAAGGCGCATAGGCGCTGGCGGTCCATTGCCAGGTCTCGCCCGACATCTGCCGCAGGCGGGCGTCCGACCGCACGGCCACTTCCCACTCGGCCTCGGTGGGCAGGCGGGCGCCGGACCAGACGGCGAAGGCGGCCGCTTCGTAGAAGCTGACATGGACGACGGGCGCGGCGAGGTCGAGCGGACGGCGGCCGGCCAGGCCGAACTCGGTCCAGGCGCCGTCCTCTTCCCGACGCCAGTAGAGCGGCGCGTCCCAGGCCTCGTCCTGGACCATGGCCCAGCCGTCCGACAGCCAGAACTCCGGCCGCTCGTAGCCTCCGTCCTCCATGAACCCCAGCCACTCGGCGTTGGTGGTCAGGCGGTCGGCCAGGCGAAAGGGTTCGAGGAACACGCGATGGCGCGGCCGCTCGTTGTCGAAGGCGAAGCCGCCCTCGTCGGCGCCGATCGTCGCCAGCCCGCCCTCGAAGCCGACATAGCCCAGACCGCGCGCCGGCGGCCGCGGGACGTCGGGGCGCTCGCGATAGGCCGGCTGCAGCGGCGACTGGGCGAACAGGTGCTGGATGTCCATCACCAGCAGTTCCTGGTGCTGCTCCTCGTGGGCCAGGCCCAGCTCCAGCCGCTCCAGCATCTCCGGCGACAGCGGACCCGACAGCAGCCGGGCCATGGCCGCATCGACGTGGCGGCGATAGGCCCCCACCTCGACGCAGGACGGCCGGGTCAGCAGGCCCCGTTGCGGACGCGGCTGACGCGGGCCCATGGCCTCGTAATAGGAATTGAACAGATAGCCGAACGCCGGATCGTAGGGCCTGTAGCCCGGCTGGAACGGCGCCAGCAGGAAGGTCTCGAAGAACCAGGTCGTATGCCCCCGGTGCCACTTGGTCGGGCTGGCGTCGGGCATGGACTGGGCCGCCTGGTCCTCGGGCGACAGCGGCGCGGCCAGGGTTTCGGTTCTCTCCCGCACCGCGCGGAAGCGGGCCAGCGGGCTGTCGGCGGCGGCCTGGGCGACGGAAGCCAGGACCAGGGTGTCGTCGGGACTCATGCACGCTCCTGGCGAGGACGGCCCGCGCGGGCGAACGCGCGCGCGGACTGGTGACCACAACGAACCCGGAGCTTGGGCGTTCCGCGCCGGAAGGGCAACGCGGACTGCTGCCAGCATGGTGTCATCAGCAGTTCTCAATTCCTATTGAATTGATCTGGATTGCTCCACGCGGTCCGCGAGAGCGAAAAGCGGACCAAAGCCGCTTCGGCGGCCTCCGTCTTGAAGAGTTTAGCGATGTCCTTCGCCTCGCCGCCCTTTCCGCAGCCGCCGCGTACCGACGGCGCGCCGTCCGCCGCCTCCCGCGACGATCCGCCGATCCTGATCGTGCCCGGCCTCTACAACTCCGGTCCCGAGCATTGGCAGAGCCATTGGGAGCGCGCCCTGCCCAACGCCGAGCGGGTGGACCAGACCGACTGGGAGCGACCCACCCTCGGCGACTGGACCATCAGCCTGGCCGAGGCCGTGCGCAGCCGCCCCGGGGCGATCCTGGTGGCCCACAGCCTGGGCTGCGCCCTGGTCGGCCACCTGGCCCAGGTGACCGGCGGACGCGGCGTCCGAGGCGCCCTGCTCGTGGCGCCGGCCGACGTCAATCGCGAGGGCCCCGCCGGCCGCCTGCTGATCGGCTTCTCGCCCATCCCGCGCAGCCGCCTGCCCTTCCCCAGCCTGGTGGTCGCCAGTCGCGACGACCCCTATGTGGCCA
The DNA here is from genome assembly GCF_016135805.1 of Caulobacter hibisci. Classification (GTDB taxonomy): domain Bacteria; phylum Pseudomonadota; class Alphaproteobacteria; order Caulobacterales; family Caulobacteraceae; genus Caulobacter; species Caulobacter hibisci. The sequence continues at coordinate 4,717 of NZ_JADWOX010000013.1, read as the reverse complement.
TCGATCGCGCCGAGGCCTTCGCCCGCGGCTGGGGCTCGCGCTTCGTCGACCTGGGCCGGGCCGGCCACATCAATGTCGACTCCGGCCACGGGGCCTGGCCGCGTGGCCGGACCCTGCTGTCGGAGCTGATCCGCGCCACGGCCCAGGACCATGCCGGATAGACGCGCATAAATTGCATTTCCCGGATATTTCGCCATAGTCGAGTCCAACGGATCCAAAACCGGGGGGAACGGCCATGGCCTCGCGCCGCAACATGCTCAAGCTGGTCAGCGGTGGCGGCGTCGCCGTTTTCGCTGGCGCCGCGCCGGGCCTTTCGGCCCTGGCCGCGACCGTGCCGGTGCGCCGCGAGATCAATTCGCTGAAGCTGAACGACCCGGTCGTCGTCGCCCTACGCGACGGCGTGCGGATCCTCAAGGCGCGCACGCCGGGCGCCCTGCCGACCTGGACCGACATGGCCAACATCCACGGCACCTCGGCGGGCTTCAACAAGTGCCCGCACGGCAACTGGTACTTCCTGCCCTGGCACCGCGGCTACGTGACCATGTACGAGCGGATGATCCGCGCGGTCACCGGCTATCGGCAGTTCGCCATGCCCTACTGGGACTGGTCGGCCAACCGCAAGGTGCCCCAGGCCTTCTCGGACCCCACCTACAACGGCCAGCCCAATTCGCTGTACGAGCCGACGCGCAACAACAATGTGGTCCTCACCGACGACATCGTCGGCCCGACGGTGATGAACCGGATCTACGGCGAGACCAATTACGAGCTGTTCGGCACCTCGCGCCCGGCCGGCCAGAACAGCCTCGCTCCCAGCTGGATCACCACCCGCACCGGTACTCAAGGCGTGCTCGAGGCGACGCCGCACAACACCATCCACGTGCGGCTGGGCGGCTGGATGCCCTCGCCCCGCTCGCCGATGGACCCGATCTTCCAGATGCACCACGGCAATATCGACCGCATCTGGTGGCGCTGGAACGGCCTGGGCCGCCAGAACACCCAGGACAGTCTCTGGCAGAACATGGTCTTCCAGAACAACTACCTGACCCCCAGCGGCGGCTGGTGGTCGACCACCCCCAACCAGGTGCAGCAGGTCACGGCCCTGGGCTACACCTACGGCTCCTCGCCGCTCCGCTTTCCCGCCGCGCCCGTCCGGCGGCTGTCGGACCAGCGCATCACCCAGATCTTCGCCCGCGGTTCGGCCGGCGCGGCGGCCGACCTGGGCGTCCGCTCGCTGGCGGCCCGCAAGCGCACCAGCGACACCGGCGTGCAGTTCCTGGCCAGCGCGGCCGGCGGCGGCGATCGCCAGGCCCTGGCCGCGGTGGCCAAGCCGCAAACCGAGGCCACGCCCCTGGCCCTGCTCGGCTCGCGCGCCGTGGCCCTGATCAGCGGCCTGACCCCGCCGTCCGACAATGTCGAGGTCAAGGTCTATGTCGATGGGCCGAATGGCGGCGGCGGCCGCGAGGCCAGCGATCCGGGCTATGTCACGACCATCGGCTTCTTCGGCTCGGGCGCCCATGCCGGTCACGGCGGCGATGGCGGGATCTCAGCTTCGGCCGACCTGACCGAGACCCTGCAGGCCCTGGCCGCGGCCGGCGTCTCCACCGGCGACGACATCCGGGTGCGGCTGGAGGCGGTCGACAGCCAGACGGGCGCGCCCGTCCCGGCGGCCATCGCCTCGGCCAAGGTCGAAGTCGTCATCGTTTGACCACAGGCGGCGCGCAGCGTCGGGGCGGAGACAGGATCATGTCGCGCTTCCTCGCCCTCGCCGCCGCCCTCTTCGCCGCGCCGTGGAGTCTCGCCGCCTGTTCGGCCGCGCCGACCGCCAACGCCGCGGTCGGCCGCCCGGCCGAAAGGATCCTGGCGCGCGACGCCGCCGCCGAACGCTGCCCCGGCCTGCAACTGGTCGCGCGTCTCGACGGCTACACCCCGCCCCGCTCGGGCCAAGTGGATCTGGTCTTCGCCCTGGTCACCAACGGCGGCGTCCAGACCCTGGGCCGCACGGCCGTCTTTCCGCAGGCGCCGTTCTCGACCGGCAAGGGCGATCCGCCCCAGAGCTTCGGTTTCCGCGTCGACCGCCAGGGCCTGGGCGACGGCAAGGCCCGCCTGCGCCTGACCCTGGAACCGGTAGCCGGCGACGGCGGCGGCGCCGGCGCGGTGCTGGGCGAGGCCCGCCTGGCGGCGATCGCCGAAGGCGGCTGCTGAACTCAGGGCCCACAAAAGACAAGCCCCGCGAACCGGAGGCTCGCGGGGCTCGTACTTAAACGCTTTTACAAGATCGGCTTCGCAATCCTCAGCGCCGGCTCAAGCCTCCCTACGGGCGAGCGCGCTGTTCCGCGAAGATCGATCCTTAGGGTCTCAGGCGGCGGCGGCCTGGCGGCTGCGTACGCGGCTCATCCAGTCTTCGGGGTAGGTTTCACGCACGACGATCGACTTGAACTGACCGACCGGAATACGGGCGGCGTCGCCCGGCTGCAGGTCGCGCGAGATCGAGTGACCGGCGAACTCTTCGATGATCGTGATCACCTGGCTGCTGCCGGCGGCGTTCTCGATGAGGATCATGGGATGTCTCTCTTGAGAGGGCTTGAGAGGCTTGAAGGTCTGAAGAGCGGGACGCGTCAGAGGACGCGGCGTTCCTGCGGCAGGCTCTGGCGGGTCCAGGCGTCGATCTCGGAGGGGGACCGGAAGCGACGGAAGGCGCCCTGGGTGTGGTCGGGGCAGTAGGAGGCGCGCTTGCTCATCGTCTCGCGGCCGCAGAAGCCGAAGTCGCCGGCGTCCGGATTGCCGATCGGCCAGCGGCACGAGTGCATCGACAGGTCGAGAATGCCGGCCGTGGGGGTCAGGTCTTCCATCACCGCGACCTGCGGGCGGAGCGCCGGACGGGCCTGGGCCGGGGCGGCGGCGCGGGTGCGCGGGGCCTGGCGGGAAACGCGGACGGCCACGGTGCGCGGCCGGATCGGCGTTTCGCGGGCGGTGATGCCCAGGCGGTGGATCTTGCCGATGACGGCGCTGCGGCTGACGCCGCCCAGTTGGCGAGCCACCTGGCTGGCGCTCAACCCTTCAAGCCACAGCTTCCTGAGCGTGGCGGTACGTTCCTCGTTCCAGTCCATGACGCTTTCCGCTTCTTTTTCGGGGCGCGGGATCAGCCCCCGCCTCTCTTGGGTAGAATCATGGTTAACGACGGTCAAATTCTTCCGTGCATACCCACGGTTCTCGAAATCACATTTCCCGTGGGAATCTCGCTAGATAGCGTGCGTTGTCGCAGGGAGGCCCAAAACACTGCGGCGAGACCTTGACCGAATAACGTCGTTCCACAATGAATTCACGGGTCAGAAACCGGCTTGGATTTGAATGCGGCGCGGCGTCGCAAGCCTTGCGACATAACGCCTATCGGGGATTGTGATGCGTACCCTTTCCGTCGTCGCGGCAGCCATGCTGTGCGTTTCCCTGGCCGCCTGCTCGCCCGGCGGCGAGACGTCGAGCGACACCGTCGCCGCCGCGCCCGCGACGCCGCCGCCGACCGACGCCGAGAAGGCCGCCGCCCTGGCTGCCCTGCCCGCGCCCTACAACACCGGCGACCTGCTGAACGGCCAGAGCAAGTTCGCCCTCTGCCGCTCGTGCCACACCATCACGCAGGGCGGCCCCAACATGACCGGCCCCAACCTCTACGGCGTCTTCGGCCGCAAGGCCGGCTCGCACCCGGGCTACAGCTATTCAGACGCCGTGAAGGGCGCGGGCTTTGCCTGGGACGCCGAGCACCTGGATCACTGGCTGGCCAACCCGCGCACCGCCCTGCCCGGTACCAAGATGACCTTCGCGGGCCTGGCCAACCCCAAGGACCGGGTCGACCTGATCGCCTATCTGAAAGTGGAGACGGGCTACAAGCCCGCTCCCTGACCCGTCCGAGACCGCCTCGCCATGCCCGCCCGCATCGCCCTGCTGACCCGGCTCTACGCGGCCTTCAACCGCGGGGATTTCGAGGCCTTCGTCGCCGAGCTCGACCCCGCGGTCGACTGGCCCGATCAGTTCGTCGGCGGCCGGGTCGTGGGCCTGGAGGCGATGCGCGACTTCTGGACCCGTCGCGACGCGATCGTGCAGGTCGAGACCGCGCCGATGGAATTCATCCCGCTGGACGACGGCCGGGTCGCGGTCTCGACGAACCAGACCGTGCGCAATCTTCAGGGACGTCTCTGGTCCGACATCTGCGTGCGACATATCTACACCTTCCATGAGGGTCGGGTGGCGCGCATGGATGTCGCCGAAGAGCGAGACGGGACGTGAGGCATGGCCAAGGCTGAAGTGTTGCTGACCCGGCACTTCGACGCGACGCGGCGACGCGATCTCGAGGCCGTCGTGGCCCAGCTGCACCCCGACATCGCCTTCGCCAACATCCTAGAAGGCGGCGACGTCGTCGGCATGGAGGCCGCCCGCGGCTATTTCGAGCGCCAGTTCGCCATGGCCGGCGTCGATATCAGCCTGATGCGCGTGCGCCCCCAGGCCAACGGCTGGGTCCACGCCGACGTCGAGATCGCCCTGCGCCGCCCCGACGGCCGCCTGTGGTCGCAGAACACCGCCGTGATCGCCTCCCTGCTGCGCGACGGCCTGATCGTGGGCATCGACCCGCAGCCGGATCCGGGGACGCGCTGGGCGCCGCCCGCCCCGCGCGCCCCCCGCCCCCCCCCCGGGCGGGGGTGGTAGGGCGGCCCGCGGCCCGAGAGGC
>NZ_JADWOX010000012.1 GCF_016135805.1 Caulobacter hibisci | reverse complement strand
CACGGCTATCGCGTGAGATGCATCGCGTCTTGAGTCGCGCCAAAAAGCACAAGCACCATCCTGGGTGCTTGAGAACACGAGTATCGCGGGTGAGGTCTTGGGAGTCGTAGCCAAAGTTTCGGGCAGCACCACGGCCCAGACCTTGCCAAGTCCAACCCCGTGGCCAGGCGTCAACGCTCGCCTCCTGAGCAGTCACGCCGGACTGCCTATCGCCCCGCTCCAACGCCTGGCGCACTTCAGCGCCGACGACTTCGAACGCTTCACGCTCGAATGGGCTGAAGGCTATCTGAAGGATCACCTGGCGGGCGCCTTTGAGGTCCAGCAACGCGGCGGCGCCGGCGACAAGGGTCGCGATATCGTCGTCTGGCTCGATCCCCCGACGGCGTCCCCGCGCCGCAGCCAGATCTATCAGTGCAAGCACTACACAACGCGCCTGGGAGCCGGCGCCGCCGCGGGCGAGATCGCCAAGCTGCTCCACTATACGTGCCTAGGTGATTTCCCCAAGCCGGAGACCTACTGGTTCGTCACCCACCTGGGCGTCACCGGACATCTCCAGGACCTGATCGACATCCCAGACAAGCTTCGCCAGTTCATTCTCGACGAATGGGACAAGCACTGCGCCAAGGCGATCACTGGCAAGGGGTCGGTGGTCCTGGCCGGTCCGTTCAAGGCCTATGTCGAGAGCTTCGACTTTGCGACCTTCCGGATCAAACAGCCGCACGAACTGATCGACGAGCACGGCAAGACCAAATACCACCACATCATCTTCGGCGCTCCGCTGATCACGCGGCCGCCAGTCTCCCCTCCCCCCTCAACCGTCGCGCCGCTCGAGACGGCCTATGTCGGCCAGTTGTTCGAGGTGATCGGCCAGGAACTGAAGATCCCGGTCAGCCAGCCGAACGACTTCGCCCACGACAGCACCTGTCGCGTCCTTTTCAACCGCTCGCGCCTTACCTTCTACGCGGCCGAAGGCCTCAAGGCGCTGGCTCGCGACCACATGGCCGATCAGGGCTATTTCACCACGCTGCTGGAAGAATTCAGCCAGGGCCTGTTCTTCAACTACAGCGCCGCCGGGGCGTCCGGTTACGAGCGGCTTGTCGATACGATCAAGGCCGCCCAGGCGTTGCAGTTGGGCGGCCACATCCTGGCCGACCACGTTCAAGCCGCCGATCGGGAGGGGATGTGCCACCAGATGGCCAATGAGGACCTTGTTCGCTGGTGCAAGCCATGAGCCCGGCTCCAGCGCCCCGGCCGGTAGCACGGTTGTTCAACACGCCGCTGGAATGCGGCCTGCGCCTTCTCTTCGTCCTGGACGCCGCCGAGGGCAGGGCCTGCGACCTGCAGCGCCTGATCGCCTACGACTATCTGCTGGTCCACTCCGGCGACGTCGAAGAGGGTCCGCACAGCCTGCATCCCGCCGTGCCCTTCCGCGGTGGCGAGATGCTCGTCAAGCGTGACGTCCTGCGCGCAGGTCTGGACCAGATGTTCTCGCGCGAGTTGCTCGAAAAGCACCTGAACAGCGCCGGGATCAGCTACTGCCGCGGCGAGCTGACCAAGGCCTTCCTGGACCTTCTGTCGAACGACTACGCCCAGGCGCTGCGCTGTCGCGCCCACTGGGTGATCGAGCGCTTCGGCGCACTCGAGGATGCCGACCTCGCGTCCTTCATGGAAAGCAATATCGGACAGTGGGGCGCAGAGTTCGACCGCCTGTCCGCGCTCAATGAATTGGAGCTTTAGCCGTGTTTCAGGTGCGTAGAGTGGTCGTGCGCGGCAAGGGCGTTCCCGACGCCGAGCTGACCTTCAAACCCGGAGCCAACATCCTGGCCGGCGTTTCCGACACCGGAAAGAGCTATCTCGTCCAGTGCCTGGACTTCATTTTCGGGGCCGACAAGATCAAGCGGTTTCCGCTGTCCGAACCCTATTCGCACCTGTTCGTACAGTTCGCCAACGATGACGAAGAGCCGCTGACCCTGTCCAGGGCGCTTTCCGGCGGCGACTTGACCGTCACGCCGTGGGAAATCGACGGCGTGCGTCCGACAAACCAGAGCCCCAGCACCGTCGTTCCCCGCCGTCGCGGCAGGAGCAAGGCCGACGACGTCACCTCGGTGCTGTTCCCGTTCGCCGACCTGCCCGAGGCCAATCTACGCAAGAACCGCTATGGCGAACTGCAGCGCCTGACCTTCCGCCACTGGATGCCCTCCATGCTGGTCGATGAGGTGGCCGTGATCGATGCGCGCTCGCCCGTTCGCGGGCCCGAAGGCTTCGACACCACAATCAATGAGCGCGCTTTTGCCTTTTCGCTGGCGGGGCGCGACGACGGCGAGGTGGTGTCGGCCGAGCGCAATGACGTCGTCGTGGCCAGGCTGAACGCCAAGCTGGCGGTCATCGACAATCTTCTGGAGCCCCTGGACGCGCGCCTGAAGGTCAGCGACGGCGAAACGGAGGAAACCATCGAGAAGGTCGAGGGCGCGATCGCGCGCCTGTCGACCCTCATGGACGACAACGCCCAGGCCCACGCCGCGCTGCAGATCGAGCGCGAAGTCGCACTGGGGCGACAGCTCAAGGCCGAAGGCCAGATCATGGCCATCGACGAACTCCTCGCGCGATATCGCCTCCTCGACGGGCGCTACGGGTCGGATCTGGATCGCTTGGATTTCATAGCCGAGGGCGCGCACTATTTGGACGCCCTGCAGTCGGTCGCCTGCCCGCTCTGCGACCAGGCCATGGACGCCCACCAGCACGCCGAGGCCGACAACGCCGAGGTCCAGACCGCCGCCCGCGCCGAAGCGGCCAAGATCCTGGCCCTGCGCCAAGACCTGACGGTGACCATCCAGGACGTGGAGGCGCGCCGCGTCTACCAGGTGGGGGTGCGTGACGAGGCTCGCACGACGATCACACGCGTGGACGCCCAGGTCCGCGGTCTGATGAACGTGGATCTGCGCGACGCCGACAGCCGGCTTTCCCGGCTGGTGGAACGCCGGGTGGTGCTGGAAGCGGCGCGAAACGACAAGGAACAGGCTGTCAGCCTGCGCACGCTTCGCCAGTCCATCGAGGCCGAGGCCAACCGCCCCCGGGCGACGGCGCGCAAGTGGGAAGCCCTGCCCAGCAGCGGCGTACATGATCTCTGCACGGAGATCGAAAAGGTTCTGCAGGACTGGAGCTGGCCTGGCCGCGGGAAGGTGACCTTCGACCAGAACGTCTACGATATCGAGGTCGACGGCCAGCCACGTCAGTCGCACGGCAAGGGCGTACGCGGCGTGCTCTACTCGGCCTTCGTCATCGGCCTGCTCAACTATTGCCGTGCGCGGGGACGTCCGCACGCTGGCCTGGTGGTGATCGACTCTCCGCTCACGGCGTTCAGCAAGCAGAAGAACCTCGCGCCCGGCTCTCCGCTCGAGGTCGGCGTCAGCGACGGCGTGGAAGCCAAGTTCTGGAACTCCCTGACCCGCATCGGCCCTGAGGTCCAGGTGATCGTCATCGAAAACAAGCCGCCCCCGCCCTCGGTCGCCGGCGCGGTCGCCTTCACCTGGTTCGCCGGCGAGTTCGCCACTGACGGCGAGCGAGCCGGCTTCTTCCCCGTCTGATCATCGCCGAACGCAAATGTCCGAGACATCCCCCTCGTTCGAGGCTGTGATCACCGTTGGCGTCATGTCCAGCGGGTTGATCTCCCCGTTCTTGTCCCTCAGCCGCCCTCATCGCCTATGCCAGCTACGCCAACCTGCGCGCCCCCAAGGACCGCGATAGCCAGGCAGGGTACGACCGGCGCAGGACGGTGCCTGCGCGGGCGCCATCATTGAGCACGCCCGACGCACGAGGTTGGGTGATAGCGCTTCACCCAGCAAAAACACCAACGCCGACCAAAATTCGCGACAAATCAGTAAAAGGCATAACATGTTTCGAGATATTTTCGGTAGACGCTCGAAAGAATACCAAGAGGGTCAGCGCCTATTTGAAGATGGCATGGCTCATGCCAGCCGCTTTGAAAGCGATCGAGCTATCGAATTATATACAAATTCGATCGCAATTCACCCAAACCCTGCCCCTTATATAAACAGGGCAAATCTTCTCTCGAAACGCATGAGAAATTTCGAGGCGTTGACCGACCTACTCGAAGCAAAGAGACTCGATGCGGCACAATCCCGGGAGTTCGGAGCCGTCATCGACAGGGAAATCGCCACCGAATTGCTAATAACCAGCAACTACAGAAGCGAGATTCGAGCCAAACTTCTTGAAGATCTAGCTTCAGACAAAATAAACACCATAGCCAGAAAAATATTCTCAACGTCTTTCAAAGTATCAAGAGAAGGATACTGGCAAAATTCACGAGCAATTTTGGAGTATCACTTCTTTAACGACCTTGACAATATAGTGAAATTTGAAGATATTTCACGCTTTCCGGAAGCTGAGGAGTATTTAGAACTATATGGACAAAATTATATAGACCACAAAATTATCAAATGTCCGGATGAAAGCGCGTATCTTGCAGCCGACATCACAGCTCGATCATTCTTATGCTGCTACCCAGTCGAAGAATATCGCTACCTGAGGAGAAGAATTCTATGGGACCTGCACCAAAATATGCTCCACGAAGACTATGGAGATATTTGGTCATTTTCATCTGAGGCGAAAGATACAATCAAGGATTTCGATAACTTTAATCAGGCCACTTGGTGATGAAAACTAAAATTTCCATCGCCGAGAAATGAACAAAAATTCTCCCCTTAGGTCATCATCGTGGGAGAGTGTCGGTTTCGTTCGACACTCTCCCACGAGCGACAGGATCTAAGCTCAGATTGCCCCTCACTTCGCCAGACCCAGGCTTTTCCCAACGGGCACTTCATGACATGGGACACGTGAGGAGAACGAATGTCGAGCACACGAAACTACATCCTTCTGGCGTTACAGGTAAGTGTCGCGGCGTCAGTCCTTGTCGGTGGGCCAGTGCTCTGGCGAGCATATAAGGACCGCGAGAGTCGCCTGCTGATGGAGCAATATCGCCAGACAGCGAGCAAGGCGCAGGGCCGCGCGGATGCGGAAATGAACTGGCCCAAAACCGAAGCAGAATGCCCGCGCTGGAACCCCAACTACACGGCTGGCTGCCTGGAGGTCGTGCGGGCGCGGGCTGCGAAGGAGCAAGCGCGTTTGGCCGAGCTCAGGGCCGATAAACCGCGCCAGGATCAGTTGATTATCCAGGGAATAATGAATCGAATGGAGTCAGGGCACGACGCAGGATACGATTGGGCGCGAGACCATAATATCGATTCCGAAAGCGGCTGCCGAGGCGAAAGCAGTTCTTTCAACGAAGGTTGCCGACGCTATGCCGAGGAACGGGAACTTGGCGAAAACTAGCGTAGAGACATCAAGGTCGCCGACCCTACCCTGCTCCAGCTTGTCGCCATACCCCTACGCCCGCGTCCGACGCCCCGTCCTCCGACACCCGCAATAGCCGAAGCATCATCCGCCCGTCGCCATAGCCGAGATCCACCACAGCTAGGTTCGCGAACAGCTGGTCTCAGTATCAGCTACCGGTCATCAGCCCCCCCCGGCGCTGCGCGCGCTATACGCTGTTCGAGACGATGCGCCAGCCATTGGAAGGAGTGGTCGACGGTCAGCGCGAGCTCTTCGACCAGATCGTGAAGTTGGACGGCCGCATCGCGCTGTTGCAGGTAGAAGCGCTCGACATAGGCATGCTTTAGCGGTTTGCCGTCGCCGTCGATGTCCGGCGCGACCGCCTGAACGTAGCGTATCGAGATACCGGCAACGAGGGATGTGCCACGGCCCACGAAGCAGCTCGGCTGGATATGGCCCGACATCATGTTGTGGGTGAGATCGTTCCGCATCGCGCGCAGCGCGAAGAAATTGCCCGCCGCGACGTTCGGCAGCGCATACGGTAAGTCGGCGGCGCCGACATCCGTCGGTTCCGCTGCGGAGTCGGTCGGAAACGGCCGATAGGGTTTGCCCACCTCGTTGTAGGGAAAATAGAGCTTGCCGGGCAGATCGGCCGCGCCAAACGGCTCGCGCACCAGATAGACGAAAACGCGGTACAGGAGATCCAGCGCGGTCGCCACCGCGCCGACCCCATCGGCGAAGGCGCCATGTATGCGCTCGGAAGTCATTGAACTGTTGACGATCTCCTGGCCCGGCTTGAGCGGCGGGTAGAAGCCCTGCTCATTCGCCAGCAGAATCCGCACCTGCGCCATCATTCGGTCGGCATGGTCGAAGGCACGCAGCAACGCCGTTCGCGTCTGCTCGATGAGTATGTGCGCGTTTCGCGCAAACACGTGATGATACCCGGGGGTCCCTGGCGCGAAGTCCGACTGCGCCATGCGAGCGGCGAAGGCGGCGGCGTCCACCTTGCCGTCGCGAACACCGTCGATGATCTCAAGCAGTTCTTCTTCCACCTGTAGAGTCCAAGCGGCGCCGGTGACGATTTTGGTGAGGCTGCGCAACGCTTTGTCGATCCTGCCGGCAGAGCCCAGCAAAGCCTCTACAAAGTAGTCGGCCGAGATGATGTGATCAGCTGGCTCGGCGACCTTGAAATGTAGCCGCCCGTCTTTGCCATGCAGGCGGCCGCTCAGATGCCTCTCCACCCAGTCGAGCAGATCATGCCCCGCAAGCGGCACCGCAAACTTCAACTCATCCACGCCGTCGGCGAGTTGTAGGGGGCTGGCAAGCTGGACCTTTGGGCCAGTGGTCAGGTCGTACCAACTCCTAGTGTCCAACGTCTCGCAGAGGTGCGCAGCGGCAATCTTCAGGTGGGTCTTGGTCGACATCAAATCTCTCTGGCCTTGCTGGGCGCCGGCCGAACTTGGGTGGGCATGGGTATATCCCGCGCCGCTTTTTCTCAATCAGGAATTGCAATTTAAAGCGCGAGAGCGCAGGGCCATTCCGCACCGCTGAAGCAGCTTCCAGATCGCCCCCCATCGACGAGCTGCTACCAATTTTGGCCCACAGGCAGAGGCGGTTTGATGAGTCCCCGCGCCGCCTTAATCCTGGCGGCGTCCGAACGGCCGCTTCCCCCATAGCCGACGCTGAGACCGCCTGTTCGCGAGCCTGGCCTTGTTGAACGAGGTCATGAACCACGCTCCTCAAGATTCCCCCCGCCGGTACCCTGTCTTTCTACGCCAGCATACGCAGTCAGCAGATCGGGGGTTGCGGCTCGTCGCGCCCGCGCCAAGCTCGCTCGGTAACAACAAGAGCGCCCCATGCATCAGGACCCAATCCCTCCAAGCGATCGTTCAGCGGGTCCCGAGCGCCTGGCCTACAGGATCAAGGAAGCCGCCGAGGTCCTGGCGATCAGCCGCAGCCGCCTGTACGAATTAGTGGCGGCCGGCGAGATCCGGGTTCTCAAGGATGGCTCCCGTACCCTGGTCCGACGAAGCGAACTTCAGGCCTACCTCGATCGGCTGGAAACGGCGCCAAACAGCTCGCCTCGGACGCTCGCCAAGCGGACCTCGCGAAGATCCTGATCGCTTGCTCAGATCTCCTCCCCCTTAGAGCGGCCCCTTCCAATCGGCGAAGACCGATGCGTCCTCGCCCTCCGGAGATCGCGAAGCGAAGCGACGATCGATCGCCTTGCGCCGTTCGTCTTCAATCCACTTGAGCGTCTCGACAGAGGCCCCGATCGTCCTGAACCCCTCGCCAAGACGCTGCCAAGTGCCAAACAATTTGGGTTTCTCTGATGTGTCCCTGAAAGCGTCGGCCACCCGCCGTATCGCGTTCAGCGCAACCGAGGTCTCGGTTTCTAGATCGTCGTCGTAACCCAAAGAGCCAAAGCCCACCGTTGGTGGCGCCAGCATCTTCCTCGCCTTTATGAGCCCCCACATGAATTGAAGAGCCTTCAAGTCCTCAACAAACGATCCAAGAACGCGATCGGCATAAGTCGTCGTGCCGAACCACTCGCGAATTTCCCGCAAATCCTCCAATGCGTTGGGGGCGACCTCAACGATCGCCTCGATCACGGTCTCCAGATCCCCGAACGCTTCAGCCCGCTCGAGCAGCCGCGCCCAAGCCTCGGCTTGCCAATTGCCGACTTCCCCCAGCCGGCGCGAGAGCAGCACCCTGCTTATCGCCACAAGGGTTTCGCGATCCACGGACTCAACGACTTTCAACAGTTCGGAGCTACGCTCTTCGTTTGCGAGGTCATCGAGCGCGACAGCAAAACCCGGGCGTCGCAGGTCGCCTGCCACCCACTCCACCGCCTGCGCCCATGCTCGCCCGCCTTGGTGATGTTGCCCGATCCACCAGAGGGGTTGGGGGGCGCCAACCATGAGGTGAATACAGGCCTGGAAGACAGGGGCGCCAAGATGCGCGAGCAGTTCCTCCGGCGAACGGCTCAAAAGATCTCGGTCGCCGGTGAGGCGTTCGACAAGATCTGACGCTACGTCGCGTCGCGTGAGACATGCCGCCACAAGCCAGCGCTCATCGCCAACGGACGCCCCGACAACATCGAGAAACCGCTGCTGTTCGTCAGGCGTCAGCTTGCTCCAAGCCGAAGCCAGGCGCGCCGTAAAATAAATCCTCGCCGCCGTATTCTGAGCCTGCAACAGCGAAGCCACATGGGGCCAACGCCAAGCTTTGTCGTCGGATCGCACCAAAAGATCGATCACAGACAGTTCGTTCTCGTCGGGAATTCTGTCAGCCAGACGTGCTTGCAACTTCTCGACCCAGCTATCGAGCAAGGGTTTCAATCGCAAACCCTCGCCCGCCGCGGCGGCCTCTTCGATCGCCCCGACTAGGCGACCATCGCGGAAAATGACGTTGGGCGCATTGCGGATGGCAACCGGCGCAAGTCGGGACAAAACTTCCCACCGAGGCGAGCTCGCCCAATCGTCGAGCTCGTCGAAGTGGTCGTCAGCCCTGAATTGAGACAGCAGCGACAGAAGTATGGTGGCTCCGCCCATGGCATGGGCGTGCCTGTCGAGCACCTCGAGGAAACTTTCCCGGTCGCCCTTTTCAAGGCTGTCCCATTCCCTGCAGACGTGCAGGAAGATCGTCTTTGTAATGGCCGGAGCAAAATCGTCCGCGATCTTGCTCAGGAGCAGCGCTCCGTTCGCCTCACTCGACGTTAGGGCCAAGCGCACCGTTTCGGCTCTGATCGCCGCCTCATTTGCGGCGAGCAGTCGTGCGACGATCTCCGCAGGCAAATCCTCGGTGCTAGAACGATAGGCGTCGAGGATCAGCTTAGATGTCTCGGCGTCTAGATCGATGACCTCTCCCGTACGGATCGCATCCACATACGGTGCCACGTCAGCAACCTTTGGCGGGTCTGACGAATGAAAGAACGCCTCCAGGCCTTGGCAGACAATCAGTTGTCCATCGACCGCAACAAGTTGCTCGAAATCGAGGTCAACCGAAGAGACCCAATGCGAAATGGACGTCTTCTTTTCGCTCGCCGCGGACAGAACACTTCGCGAGAGAAAATCGAAGCAGGCGTCGCGCGTCGCTGGATAGAGCGATCGCAGTCCGGTTTCGGCCAGGTCCAGCGTGCGGTCATAACCACCGGCGGCCCCCTTGAAGGCGCCAAGAATCCAGTCGAGGTTCCTCGCGGCTGACAGAGAAGCGTCGCGGTCGACAGCAGCCAGGGCGCGCTCGACCTGGCCAGCGGCCAACTCCAGTTCATCATCGAATTCGGGGCGCAGTAGGGCTTGTGCGCCCGCACGAACATAGGGGTGGACGAAGTTCAGTTGGTCGCCATGACGCTCAAGGACCCTCCGCCGACGCAACGACAAGATCGGCGAGTCCAAGCCGCCTTGCGCGAGAGGATCTTTCTCGTAGACCGGAGCCACGATTGGCGCCGGCTTCATAACGTCGATCCCGCAATCCGATCGAAGCGATGGGCGTTCTTTGGCGCCCCCCAGAATGAACGCAACCTCCCGCAACTGCGCGTCCCGGCCAGGCTCCGTGGCGATCGCGCAGGCCTTCAGGACATCGCCCGTCGGGGCGTCTGCCTGCGCCAGGGCATGGGCAAAGTCGACCGCATCGGCCCGCGAAGCCGCCAATAGTTCAGCGTCTGTCGGCACCCCCTCGATACGATCGATCGTTGCTGCCAGATATGCGATCGCGCCCGCATCCCTCAACGCCTCAGTTTCGGCGATGAGTTTGGAAATCCGCTCGATGAGCACCGGTTCGACCTGGGCCTCAGCGGCGTCTCTACGCCAGAGCGCTTGGGCGTCCTCGAGGGGCAAGGCACCAAGAGCGCGCCATTGCCAGGCGCCAACGGCGCATTGGGCAAGCGCTCCAGCGCGACGCGTTTCCAACAAAGGCTCTTGGCTTTGAGCGACGATCAGACGGCGGTCATCACCAAGGCCATCTAGCAGCTTCTGGAGGGCCACCAATCGGACCGAGGAATCCGCCACGGCCTGTCGTGGTCCGAGCGGATCTTCGAGGACGTACGCACGCTGGCGCCGCACGGGCTCATTGAGGAAGCGATCGGCTTGATCGATGTGGCTGCTTCGCTGGACCTCGAATCCTAGCTTCTGAAGCTCGCCAGCCAGCTGAAACGCAGTCCAGGACTTGCCGACCCGCGGCGGCCCGCTCAGCAGGATCGCGCCTAGCCGAGACAGCTCCTCCAGCATCGAGGCATCTTCGCCGCGCGGAAGGTAGCCCGACTTGGCGACTAGCTCCGGCCCAAACGTGGCCAGCAGATCATGGAGGGTCGGATTGAGGTCGATGTCGAGGCCTTTGCCGTCCGCTACGATCTTGGCCAAGCGCGAGACGCCGTCGGCCAGGCGATCGGTAGGCACGCCTTGCGCCAACAAGCGCTTCTGGACGATCACGTCGATCGTCTCGCTTGATTGAAGTTCGTGCAGGAACACGCGCTGCAAGACGCCCGTGCAATCGGCAGCCGTGAGCGCGGCGAGTTCGGCGACACGCTTACTGCGCTTCTGGGCAAGCTTGCTTGGCGTCGTGCCTGCTTTGCGCTTTGTCGCCAAGGCCTTGAAGGCTGCACAGAGTGACGCCCCGATCTTTTCGTCAACGGCTTGCCCGCGCGCGCCCCCTTGCCAGTCCATGGGGGCGAGCAGTGGCTTCAGCTCATCGTCGCAGCGTCCCGAAAATACGAACAGCGCGCTACGCGTCGGATCATCACGCAAGCGATCGAACAACGGGTTGACCGCCGCGTGCGGGGGAAAATGCAAGAGATGTTCGGCGAGTGTCGCCGCCGAGACGTCGCCGGCGGCGCCTTTGACCTGCACCTCGCAGAGGCCTGCTCCATTCCAGTCAAGTTGCGCGTCTTCGCCCCCCGTCGGCTCAGCCAGCAGCGCGGCGTCCTTGCAACGCAGACCCAGCTCCACGCAGACGAGGTCTTGAAAGGTGAATTTCTTTGGTGCGACGAGGGCGATGGACACGGTCTAGGGAACACCGAGCGGCGTGAGTGAAGGCCCTAGATACCGGCGAGACCCATCAAAAGCCAAGCTTGAGGTTGAGCCCATCACCCCTGCTATGGACCGTTAGCCGATCACCGCGCAGGCCTTGGCCCAGTCTTCCATCAACACCCGACGCTTGCCGAAGAGATCGCCGCGGCGATAGGCCGACTCCACCTTGTTGGCCACGACATGGGCCAGGGCCATCTCGACGATTTCGCCGGCATGATCGGTCTTCTCGGCCGCCCAATCACGGAACGTGCTGCGGAAGCCATGGGTGGTCAGGTCCGGTCGGCGCAGGGTCTTGAGGACCTTGAGCATGCTCATGTTCGACAGGCCCTTGCCGGCCTTGGCGCCGAAGAACACCGGCCCGGTCGGCTCGGTGGGCGCCGCCTTGGAGCGATTGGGCTTCCAGCGCCTAGCTTCGACGTCTCGCCAGCGATCGGCCATGTCCTTTAGGATCGCGATCGCTGGGTCGGTCAACGGGACACGATGTTCCCTCTGCCCCTTCATCCTTCCCTCCGGCACGGTCCAGACCTTCTCCTCCAGATCGATCTCGCTCCACTCGAGCCCAAGCACCTCCCCGGTGCGCGCGGCCGTCAGGATGGTGAAGGTCAGGGCCTTGGCCGAGACGCTGTCGAACTCGGCCAGCTTGCGCATGAACATCGACAGGCCGGCATACGGGAGCGCGGCGTGGTGCTTGACCTTGGCCACCTTGGCCTTGGCGGGAAGGATCTTGTCCAGGTGGCCGCCCCAGCGCGCTGGGTTGTCGCCCTGCCGGTAGCCAAGGGCGGTCGCCCAATCGAGGACGTTCTCGATCCGGCCGCGAACCCGGCCGGCGGTCACCGCCTTGCTGCCCCAGATGGGCTTGAGCGCCTTGAGGACTTCGTCGGCGCCGATGTCAGCGATCGCCAGCTTACCCATGTGAGGCGAAGCGTAGGTCGTCAGCGAAGTCTTCCACTGCTTGATGTGCTTTTCGTTGCGCCAGGCCGACTGGTTGGCCTCGATAAACTCGTCGATCGCCTTGTCGAAGGTGATCGCCTTGGCCTCCTCCAGGACCTCGGCCTTCTGCGCCTTGCGCCTTTCCTCCAGCGGATCCAGGCCCTGGTGAAGAAGCTCCCGCGCACCGCGCGCCAGCTCCCGGGCCTTGGCCAGGCTGACGCAGTGGAGCGGCCCAAGGCCCATCCACTTTTCTTTCTTGTTGAGCCAGTAGCGGAAAATCCAGGAGCGCCCGGCCTCGCCGGTGACCTGGAGGTGGAGCCCCCCGCCATCGGGATAGAGGCCAGGCGATTCTGCCCGGCGGACCTCCAAGGGACTCAAGCGTTCAAGAAGCCGGGCCATCGCTACCCCAGTTCCTACCTACGGTCTGAGCGTCGACAGTGATGGATTTGGGTGGACGCGTCCAAACACAATGTCGCGATCAAACCCTTATTCCGTAAAGGTTTTCGGGACGCCGGCGGACGCCGGTGGATTGCTATGGAAGGGGTGTTGGCGGAGACGGAGGGATTCGAACCCTCGATACCCTTTTGGGGTATGCCGCTTTAGCAAAGCGGTGCCTTCAGCCTCTCGGCCACGTCTCCTCCTGAGAGGGAGCGGTTCGATAGCCTGTTCGTTCGCGAATGACAATCGAACCGTGAAGGAAAATCGCGTTAACGCGACGCTCAGACGGCCACGCTAGGTTGAACCTCGTTCTCCCGCGCGCAGAAGCCCAAGAGTCATCATGAGTTCAGCCCTCGCCCGCCCCGCGGACGCAGCCCCTGCGTCCGCCGAAGTGCATAGCCGGCGCGGTCCCTTTCGTCCTGAGCGCCTGACCCCCGCTCGCGCCCGCGTCCAGATCCAGAACCTGACGCGCGGGTTCCGGCTCGCCGACGCGATTCTCGCCCTCGCCGTGGCCTTCTGGGTCGCCCGCGACGGCGGTCTCGTTGCCGCCCTGGCTGGCGCCGTCGTGGCGCTGGGCGCGCTGCATGGCCTGGAGGCCTACGCCTTCGCCCATCGCGAGGCCCTGACCCGCCACCTGCTGCGCGTGGCCGCCGCGATCGGCGCCTCGACGATCGCCGTGCAGATCCTGGCCCTGACGCCGCTGGGCGCGGGCCCGCCGCATGTCGCCAAGTGGCTGGCCATCGCCCTGCCCGCCTTCGTAGCCCTGCACGCCGGCTGGTGGACCCTGGTCCGCAACGGCCGCCGCAATGGGACCCTGACCCCCAACATCGTGCTGGTCGGGGCCACGACCAACGCCGAGCGCCTGATCGCCGCGGCCCTGCGCACCGGCGAGGTCAACGTGCTGGGCGTGTTCGACGACCGCGCCGCCCGCGCCCCGGAGGCAGTCATGGGCGTGCCGGTGCTGGGCGACACCCAGGCCCTGGTCGACCACCGCATCATGCCCTTCGTCGACCGCGTGGTGATCGCCGTCGAATCCACCGCCCAGGCCCGGGTCGGCCAGCTGGTCGACCGCCTGTCGGAACTGCCCAACCCGGTCAGCCTGATCGTCGACATCGGCGGCGACGCCGACCGCGACTCGGCCCTCTCGCACCTGGCCGACCTGTCGGGGGCCCCGACCGACGCCCGCCGGGCCATGGTCAAGCGCGCCCAGGACCTGGTCGTCACGCTGCTGGGCCTGATCGTCGCCGCGCCGGTGATGCTGGTCGTCGCCATCGCCGTGAAGCTCGACAGCCCCGGCCCGATCTTCTTCCGCCAGCGCCGCCACGGCTTCAACAACGAGGCGATCCTGATCTGGAAATTCCGCTCGATGCGGCACGAGATGGCCGACGCCAAGGCCGCCCGCCAGATCAGCGCCAATGACGACCGCGTCACCCGCGTCGGCAGGTTCATTCGCAAGACCAGCCTCGACGAGCTGCCGCAGCTGTTCAACGTGCTGACCGGCGAGATGTCGATCGTCGGGCCGCGCCCGCACGCCATCGGCATGATGACCGGCGACGTGGAGTCGGCCAAGCTGGTGGCCACCTACGCCCACCGCCACCGCATGAAGCCCGGCGTCACCGGCTGGGCGGCGATCAAAGGCTCGCGCGGCGCCGTCGACACCGCCGAACTGGTCCGCCAGCGCGTGGCCTACGACGTCGAATATATCGAGCGGCAGTCGTTCTGGCTGGACCTCTATGTGATCCTGATGACCGTGCCCTGCCTGCTCGGCGACAAGACCGCCGTGCGCTGATGTTCTGGCGCGGCGTCCTCGGCTACCTGCCGGTCAACATCGTCCAGGGGGTCGTCGGCCTGCTGACGATCGTGCTGTTCACGCAGCTGCTGACGCCGGCCGAGTATGGGACCTATGCGCTGGCCTTCTCGGCGCTGAGCCTGACCCAGACGGCCCTGCTGACCTGGACCGAGGCGGCCATGGCCCGCTTCCATGCCCGGGCGCAGGAGGACGGCCGCCTGCCGGATCACTTCGCCACCCTCTATCGGCTGTGGGTCCTGATGGCCCTGACGATCCCGGTCGCCGCCGCCGTGATCCTGCGGTTCTGGCCGATGGCCCCGGCCCTGAAGGTCGCGGTCGCCGCCGCCTTCGCCGCCGCGGCGGTGAAAAGCCTGGCCAAGCTGTCGCAGGAGCGCCGCCGCGCCGCCGGCGAGGTGTCGGGCGCGGCCCTGCTGGACGTTGTCCAGACCGTCGGCGGTTTCGCCCTGGGGCTGGTGCTGGCCCTGGTCGGCCTGGGCGGCGCGGCCCCGATCCTCGGCATGGGCGCGATCTCGCTGCTGTGCCTGGTGTTCGTGCTGCCGGCCGACATCGGACGGCTGAAGGGCGGCCATTTCGACAAGGCCCTGGCCAGGTCCTACGCCGCCTACGGCCTGCCGGTGGCCTTCTCGCTGATCCTGGCCCTGGTGCTGTCGACCACCGACCGTTTCCTGCTGGCCGCCTTCCTCGACGAGAGCGCGGTCGGCGTCTACCACGCCGGCTATTCGCTGGGCTCACGCACCCTGGACGTGGTGTTCATCTGGCTGGGCATGGCCGGCGGTCCGGCCATGGTCGCGGCGCTGGAGCGCGGCGGCCGCGAGGCCCTGCATGAGAGCGCCCGCGAGCAGGCCGACTTCATGGTGCTGCTGACCCTGCCCGCCGCCGTGGGCCTGGCCCTGGTCGCCCGTCCCCTGACCGAGGTGATGATCGGCCCGGCCCTGCGCGAGGGCGCGGCCGGCGTGACACCGTGGATCGCCGCCAGCGGCTGGCTGTCGGGCGTGACCACCTACTACCTGCTGCAGGCCTTCACCCTGGGCCGGCGCACGACGATGCTGAGTGTCTGCATGGCCATCCCGGCCGGCGCCAACCTCGCCCTCAACCTGATCCTGATCCCGCGCTTTGGCCTGTCGGGCGCGCTGTGGGCGACCACCGCCAGCTACGCCCTGGGCGCGATCGCCGCCGGCCTGCTGGGCCGCCAGGCCTGCGCCCTGCCGATCCCGTGGGAGGCGCTGGCCAAGGTCGGGCTGTCGAGCCTGCTGATGGCCGCCCTGGTCCTGGCCCTGCCGGACCTGGGGGGCCTGCCCGAACTGATCCTCAAGGCCGGCCTCGGCGCGGCGACCTTCGGCGGAGCGGCCCTGCTGCTCGACGCCGGCGGCGCCCGCGCGCGCCTGGCCCTTCTGACCCGCAGGTTCCGCCCCGCATGACCGCCCTAATCACCGAAACGCTCGCCAACAACGCCGCCTGGGGCCAGGCCGCCCCGCGCCTGTCGGTGCTGATCCCCACTTTCCGCGACAACCCGACCGCCCTGCTCCGCGCCCTGGACGGGACCGACGGCGCGGCCGAGATCGTGGTTCTGGACGACGGCGGCGGCGACGAGGCCCTGGCCGCGCAGATCGGCAAGATCATCGCGGGCCTCAAGCGCCCGGCCCGCTTCGTGCGGCTGTCGCGTAACGCCGGCCGCGCCCAGGGCCGCAACCGCCTGGCCGCCCACGCTCGCGGGCGCCACCTGCTGTTCCTCGACAGCGACATGCTGCCCGACCCGCGCGACTTCCTCTCGCGCTGGCTGGCGGTGGCGGGCGACGACGCCCCGGTCGCCTTCGGCGGCCTGTCGCTGAACCAGACCCCGATCCGCCCCGAGCACGCCCTGCACCGGGCCATGGCGCTGAAGAGCGACTGCACCCCCGCCCCCGAGCGGGCGAAGGAGCCGGAAAAGCACGTCTTCACCTCGAACCTGCTGATCCGCCGCGACGTCTTCGAGACCGTCGCCTTCGACGAGGGCTTCGCCGGCTGGGGCTGGGAGGACGTCGAGTGGGGCATGCGCGTGGGGCGCGCCCACCCGATCCTGCACATCGACAACACCGCCACGCACCTGGGCCTCGACCCCGCCCCGGTGATCGCCGCCAAGTACGAGCAGTCGGCCGCCAACTTCGCCCGCGTGGTCGCCGCCCACCACGACCTGGTCAGCGCCTATCCCAGCTACAAGGTCGCCAAGGCCCTGAAGGGCGTCCCCCTTCGCGGAACCTGGCGGCCGTGGCTGAAGGCCATCGCCCTGGCCGAAAGCTTGCCAACGCCCCTGCGGGCGTTTTCCATGCGGCTCTACCGGGCCGCCCTCTATTCGGACGCCGTGTGATGACCGCAGTCGAACAGACCTTCGAGAAGGTGGACGCCTACGAGCCGGACCGCTCGCTGAAGGGCAAGGTCCGCCGCCGGCTGATCCGCCTGCAGCATCGCCGCCCGGCGCGGGTGAAGCTGGAGCGGCCGATGGTGTCGTTCAGCTTCGACGACGCCCCGGCCAGCGCCTGCGAGGCGGGCGCGCGGATCCTGGAAGAGCGTGGCTTTCGCGGCACCTACTATTTCGCCGCCGGCCTGACCGGTCGCGACGGGCCGATGGGCCGCTACGCCACCGGCGAGGACGCCGCCCGCCTGCATGCGGCCGGCCACGAGATCGGCTGCCACACCTTCAGCCACCTCGACTGCGGCCAGGCCTCGACGCAGGTCGCCCTCTCCGACGTGGCCCAGAACACCGACGCCCTGGCCGCCTGGGGCGTGGGGAAGGCCGTCAGCTTCGCCTATCCCTATGGCGACGTCGCCGCCCCGGCCAAGACGGCCCTGGCCGGCCGGTTCAAGACCCTCCGGGCCCTGCATCACGGCCTGATCGCCAACGGCGCCGACCTCAACCAGGCTCCGGCCGTCGGCATTGAGGGCGAGGACGGCGAGGCCGTGGCCCTGCGCTGGCTGGACGCGGCGCACCGCCGCAAGGCCTGGCTGATACTCTACACCCACGACGTGGCGAAGGCCCCGTCGGCCTGGGGCTGCACGGTGGAGACGCTGGAACGGCTGATCGACGGCGCGGTCAACGCCGGCTTCGACGTGGTGACCGTGGCCGAGGGATCGCGGCGGATCGGGCTTTAGTCTCGCTTAGCCCGGGAGGTCATCCCGGCGGCGGCGGCATCGTCGACCATCTGCGGATCGATTTCGGGCGCAGGCTGGGGCGCGGCGGCGGGCGCCTGCACGACCGGCGGCTTTTCGGGTTCGGGCGTCGCAGCGACCGGCGCGGCGGCCGTGGCCGGGGTGCGGGTGACGGCGGCGCTGGCGGCGTCATCGGCCGCGGTGCGGACCTCGGGGCCTTCCTCGTAGCCGGAGCTTTCGAAACCGACCCCGGCGCTGACCACCAGGATCACGCCGAGCGCCGCCACGGCGCCGACGACGAAACCCAGGACGATCCATCCCAAAGGATTGCCGCGACGTTCGGCCTTGACCATCTGGAGCTCCCTTTCGGGCGGGCTCCCTCGCTCAGGAGCCGACCCAACGCCGGACCGCGCCGACGTCAACGTGAACGAAGTTACTGACGGGATAGTACCCGACGCCGCCCTGCTTCAGGTCGAGGGCCGCGGTCCTCAGCCGATCCAGGGAGACATCCTCCAGATAGAGATCGATGGCCTTGCCGTCCATGTGCAGGCTGCGTTTGGCGACCTCACCGCTGCGCGCGTGCAACATCGCGTTGGTCTTGGGCGAGCGATAGCCGGAGATGATCTGGAAGTGCGACTTGCTCTCCACCCGCGAGGCCAGGCCCGCCATGATGTCGAACAGCTTGGGATTCATCGCCGCCACGTCGCCGGTGCGATAGTCGCGCAGCACCTTGTCGAGGGCCTGGACGGCGTCGGGCACATAGGCGCCCTTCTCGAAATAGACCGCCTCGACCTTTTCCTGGGTGTGCACATTGTGCAGCTTCAGCCAGCGGGGTTCGCGCGAAATGACGCGAGTCGGCTCGGGCTCGGGAACCGACGGCGTTGGAGGCTCGTTATCAGCCATGCCCTCGGCCGCCGCGCCCATGTCCTGCTTCATCAGCAGGTCGGCGATAGGATCGGCCCCAGGGCTGAACTTGGACTGTGCGAAGGCCGCCATGGGCCCGACCGCGCTGGCGCCCAGCACACCGAGGCCAAGCCCCAGAAGCTTGCGTCGTTCGATCATGGATACGCTTTCCCGACTGGCTGCGTCAGGCCGCCCGAGGGCCGCCGAAGCTCACTTGGAACACGATAAACTTTCCCGATCGGAAAGGCCTACGCACCAAAAGAGGCCTGACGAGGGCGCTCGGGTCAAGCTGAGCCGGGCTTGGATGCGGCGATACGCTGCACCAGCGTACGATCCCAGCCATACGGGTCGTCGCGGAAGTTGACCTGCCCGTCCGGGGTCACATAGGCGGTCCAGTAGAGCAGGAACACCGCCATCGGCTGGGCCAGTTGGGCCCGCACCGTCTTGCCCGAAGCGATGGTCGAGTCGACGTTTTCCGGCGTCCATTCGGCGCTGCCGTTCAGCAGCTGCTTGGCCAGCGGTATCGGCTTTTCCAGGCGCACGCAGCCGTGGCTGGCCAGGCGGCTGTAGCTGGCGAACTTGGCCCGCGACGGGGTGTCGTGCAGGTAGACGCCGTAGGGGTTGTTGAAGTCGAACTTCACCACGCCGAGCGCGGCCTTGTCGCCGGCTTTCTGCTGCAGGCGCGAGCCGCCGTCGCCGGTGGGGATGACGATGAAGTCGTTGCGCGCTAGATAGCCCGGATTGGCCCGCTCCTTGGGCCACAGCTCCTTGGTGGCGATCGAGGACGGCACGTTCCAGGGCGGATTGAGCACGATCGAGTGGATCTGCGATTGCAGCATCGGCGTCTCGTCGCCCGGGCGGCCGGTGACGGCGCGCATAGTCAGGGTCGGGGCGTCGTGGTGGAAGACGCTCATCACGGCGGCGGCGATATTGACCTGGATGCGGTCGGCCGGCAGCTCCTGCGGCAGCCAGCGCCAGCGCTCCATATTGGCGAGGATCTGGTCGATACGCAGCTGCACCGGCACGTTCAGGGCCGTCAGCGTCCCTTTGCCGAGCACGCCGTCCGGATTGAGGCCGAAGCGCTTCTGGGCCCGCATCAGGGCCTGTTGCAGGGCTTCGTCGAACACGGCCACGCCATCGACGGCGATCGTGGGATCCTCGACCGCCAGCCGGGCCTCGAGCTGGACGATGCGCGCGTCGCCCTTGTCGCCCAGCTTCAGCGGCGCGCCTTCGGGGACGACGGCCCAGCCGCCGCGGGCGGCGATGTCGCGATAGGTGACGAGGCCCTTCTGCAGGGTCTGGTAGCCGGTATAGGGCGGCGACAGGTCTTCCAGCCAGGCGGCGAGGCGGTCGCTCTGCAAGGCGGCGGCGAAGCCGGGGGCCGGATCGTAGGGCGCGGGGCGCAGGCCCCAGTTGGCGTCGAAGTCGGCGGCGGCCAGGCGGCCGCTGTGCACGGCCCTGGCGTAGCGCATCGTCAGGGCGACCAGCTGGTTCAGCCCCGCCTGGCGGTCGGCGCCGCTGCGCGAGTCGAGAAGGGCCAGGGCGCGATCGGGGGCAAAGGCGCCGGGATCGAAGCCGTGGGCCGGCGCGTCGTTCAGCGCCTTGGCCAGCAGGTCGATCTGGTCGGCGCGCAGGGCCGGCGGCGCGGGCACCTGGGTCGGCGCCTGCTGCGGCGCGCGGACTGGCCGGACTTGAGCTTGAGCCTGGACGGCGGGAGCCGCCGACATCCAAAGGGCCGCACCCAGTAGGGCGGTCGTCACTTTCAAGCTCTTGGTCACCGTCAACGGGTCTCGCACGCACATTGCGCGCGGCCCCTCCGCGCACTTCCAAATGGCAATTCCGCGTCGGCTTCGTCAACGCGAGGATTGTGAAAGGCGAACGGCCAAGGTCGCCTTTTGGTTCTTTCTGACGTGGCGGAACCTTACAGCCACACTCGCGGTTTGCTGTTCGTCGACGGCGCCGTTGCGCCACAATCGTCCTTGCCAGGATTGCCGCACATGAGAATCGCCCAGGTTCCGCCCCTGTATGAAGCCGTTCCGCCGCGGTTCTACGGGGGAACGGAAAGGGTGGTCGCGCACCTGACCGACGCCTTGGTAGACCTGGGTCACGAGGTCACCCTGTTCGCCTCCGGCGAAGCCCAGACCAAGGCCAATCTGGTCGTCGTCCGCGACCAGGCCATCCGTCTCGACCCCGCGCCGCTGAAGTCGGACCTGGCGGCCCACATGTCGATGCTGGCCGAGGTGCGCCGCCGCGCCGACGAATTCGACGTCATCCACTTCCACACTGACATGATCCACTTCCCGATGTTCTCGGACATGGCGGAGCGGACCCTGACCACCCTGCACGGGCGGCTGGACCTGAAGGACCTGCCGGGCGTCTATCGCCGCTGGCCGCAGTTTCCGCTGATCTCGATCTCCGACAGCCAGCGCGCGCCTCTGCCCTTCGCCAACTGGGCCGGCACGGTGCTGCACGGCATGTGCGCCGAGATCTACGACTTCCACCCGAAGTCGGACGGCTACCTCGCCTTCCTGGGCCGGATCTCGCCGGAGAAGGGTCCCGAGCGGGCGATCGCCATCGCCAAGCGTGTCGGCCGCAAGCTGAAGATCGCCGCCAAGGTCGATGCCGCCGACCGCGAATATTTCCACAGCGTCGTCGAGCCCCTGCTCGACCATCCGCTGATCGAGTTCGTCGGCGAGATCGGCGACGCGGAGAAGTCGGCCTTCCTGGGCGGCGCCGACGCCCTGCTCTTCCCCATCGCCTGGCCCGAGCCCTTCGGCCTGGTGATGATCGAGGCCATGGCCTGCGGCACGCCAGTGGTCGCCTACCAGTGGGGCTCGGTGCCCGAGGTGATCGAGGAAGGCGTCACAGGCTTCATCGTCGACGACGAGGACGAAGCCGTCGCCGCCCTGCGCCGGCTGCCCGACCTGTCGCGCCAGGCGGTGCGCGAACGCTTCGAGACCCGGTTCTCGGCCCACGCCATGGCCCGTCGCTATCTCGACATCTATTCGCGCCTGGACGAGGCGGCCAAGCCGCCGCGACTGACCCTCGCCCAAAGCGCCTGACCTGTCGGCGGTCCAGCCCCACGGCCAAGCTGCCGGCCTGAGGCCGCATTGTGTTTCCAAGTTTCAGCGACCGCGCCCTCACCGGCGCGGCCGCTGATCGCGTTTCGGACCCAGCGTTCCGGAAAAGGGGCCTCTCATGGACGACCTCGCACCGACCCCGTTGACCGCCGGCGAGCAGGGGGAGACCGGCGAACCGCGCGTGCCCTACCGGCTTTTCGCGCTGAAGGACCGCGACACCTTCCTGGTGGCCGACGCCTTCGGCGACGTGCTGGGGGCGGCCGACGGCCTGTTCCACGACGACACCCGGCTGCTGTCGCGCCTGCGCCTGTTGATCGGCGGCCAGCCGCCGGCCCTGCTGAGCGCCAGCGTCTCGCAGGACAACGTGTTCTTCACCTCGCACTCGACCAACCAGACCGTCCAGTCGCTGGGCGGGGCCTCGGCGCCGCACGGCGCGATCCACATCGAGCGCAAACGCTTCCTGTGGGCCGAGCGGCTCTACGAGCGCCTGCGCTTCGTCAACTACAGCCGCGACATGGTCATCCTGCCGGTGATCCTGGAGTACGACGCCGACTTCCACGACATGTTCGAGGTGCGCGGCTCCAAGCGAAAGGCCAGGGGGCGCGTGCTGCCGGCCGAGCTGAACGGCCGCTCGGTGCACTTCGCCTATCAGGGCCTGGACGAGCTGCGGCGCGACAGCGTCATCGCCTTCTCCGAACCGCCCGGACGGCTGACGCCGCAGCGAGCCGAATTCATGTTCATGCTGACGCCGGACACCCATTTCGACCTCTATCTCGAGGTCGGGCCGGTTCCGGACCATCCGCCGACCCGCGAGCGCTGGCGCGCCGCCGCCGCCCGGGCCCGGCTCGACATGCGCGGCCGTCGCCGGCGCGGGGCGCGGCTGAAGAGCTCCGGGCGACTGTTCAACGACTGGCTGGAAAAGTCGCGGGCGGATCTGGCTTTGCTGACCACCGAGTTCGACACCGGCCCCTACCCCTATGCCGGCATCCCCTGGTTCTCGACCCCGTTCGGCCGCGACGCCATCATCACCGCCTGGCAGGTGCTGTGGATCGAGCCGCGGCTGGCCAAGGGCGTGCTGGCTTACCTAGCCGAGCATCAGGCCGAGGAGGTCAGCGCCTTCCGCGACAGCGCGCCGGGCAAGATCATGCACGAGACCCGCAAGGGCGAGATGACCGCGCTGGGGGAACTGCCCTTCGGTCGCTACTACGGCGGGGTCGACACCACGCCGCTGTTCGTGGCCCTGGCCTGCGCCTATGCCGAGCGGACCGGCGATCTCGCCTTCATCGACAGCCTTTGGACGCGCCTGCAGGCGGCCATCGGCTGGATCGAGCACTTCGGCGACAGCGACGGCGATGGTTTGATCGACTACGCCCGCGGCGCCGATACAGGCCTCTCCAACCAGAACTGGAAGGACAGCGAGGACAGCGTCTTCCACGCCGACGGCAAGTTCCCCGACGGACCGATCGCCGTGGTCGAGGTGCAGGGCTACGCCTTCGCCGCCTTCAAGGGCATGGCCGACCTGGCCCGCCGTCGCGGCGAGACCGACCTGGCCGAACGCTGGAGCGCCAAGGCCGAGCATCTGCGGACCATGGTCGAGGAACGGTTCTGGATGGAGGACAAGGGCTTCTACGCCATGGCCATTGACGGTCACGGCCAGCCCTGCCGGGTGCGCGGCTCCAACCCCGGCCACCTGCTGTTCTGCGGCCTGCCCTCGCCCGAGCGGGCCGCCAAGGTGGCCGAGACCCTGTTGTCCAACGTCTTCCACAACGGCTTCGGCGTACGGACCCTGGCCGAGGGCGAGCCGCGCTTCAATCCGATGAGCTATCACAACGGCTCGGTCTGGCCCCACGACACGGCCATCTGCGCCATGGGACTGGCCCGCTACGGCCACCGCGACGGGGTGGTGCGGATGACCTCGGGCCTGTTCGAGACCGCCGCCCACTACGAGATGCGGCTGCCCGAGCTGTTCTGCGGCTTCCCGCGCCAACCGGGCGAGCCGCCGGTGGCCTATCCGGTGGCCTGCCTGCCCCAGGCCTGGGCGGCGGGCTCGGCCTTCATGATGCTACAAGCTTGCCTGGGCATCACCGTCGATGGCTGGGCGGGCGAGATTCGCATCCAGGAGCCGCGCCTGCCGATTGGCATCGACAGCCTGTCGATCGAGAACCTGGGCGTCGGCGAGCGGCTGACCGATCTTTCCTTCGAACATGTCGGACGCCATGTCACGGTGCAGGGCGGTCGGCGCTCGACCGTGCCGATCCTGACCCGCTGCTAGTACCCGCGTACCCAAAAGCAAGAAGAGCATCCCATGCCCCAGAACCTCGACCTGTTTCCGATCGGCAACTGCGCCGTCAGCGCCCTGATCGACCGCGAAGGCCGCTTCGTCTGGGGCTGCATGCCCCGGGTCGATTCCGATCCGGTGTTCAGCACCCTGCTGAGCGGCCTTGAGGCGCCGTTCGAGGGCGGCAAGGGGCTGTGGGACGTGGTCGTGGACGGCGCCACCAGCGTCGACCAGGCCTATCTGCGCAACACCCCGATCCTGCGCACGGTGATCACCGACGCCGACGGGGCGAGCCTGGAGATCCTCGACTTCGCCCCGCGCTACCAGCAGTTCGGCCGCATCTTCCGGCCCACGGCCTTCATCCGGCTGGTGCGGCCGTTGAGCGGGGTCTGCCGCGCCACCATCCGCCTGCGCCCCTCGGCCAGCTGGGGCGCGCGCCTGGCCGAGCACACGCACGGCTCCAACCACATCCGCTACCTGTGCTCGGACATGACGATCCGGCTGACCACCGACTGTCCGGTCTCGCACATCCTGGAGGAGCGGACGTTCCGCATCGAGCGGCCGATCGCCATGTTCCTGGGCGCGGACGAGGGCTTCGACGCCGATGTCGGGGCCACCGCCGCGCGGATGCTGCAGCAGACCGAGGACTACTGGCTGAACTGGGTGCGGGGCCTGGCCGTGCCGCTGGACTGGCAGTCGGCGGTGATCCGCGCGGCCATCACCCTGAAGCTCTGCACCCACGAGGAGACCGGCGCGATCGTCGCGGCCATGACCACCTCGGTGCCCGAGCACGCCAACAGCGGCCGCAACTGGGACTACCGCTACTGCTGGCTGCGCGATGCCTACTACGTGGTCCAGGCGCTGAACCGCCTGGGCGCGGTCGACATCCTGGAGAACTACCTCTCCTACCTGCGCAACATCGTCGACCGGGCGGCGGGCGGCCATATCCAGCCGCTGTTCGGGGTGGGCTACGAGCCGGCCCTGATCGAGCGCTTCGCCCCGGACCTGGCCGGCTATCGCGGCATGGGGCCGGTGCGGATCGGCAACCAGGCCTTCGAGCACCAGCAGCACGACGTCTATGGCCAGATCGTGCTGTCCTCGACCCAGGCCTTCTTCGACGAGCGGCTGCTGCGGCCCGCGACGATCGACGACTTCAAGGCCCTGGAGCCGGTGGGCGAGCGGGCTTTCCAGTTGCACGACCAACCCGACGCCAGCCTGTGGGAGTTCCGCGGCCGGGCCAACGTCCACACCTATTCGTCGGTGATGTGCTGGGCCGCCTGCGACCGGCTGGGCAATGTGGCCGAGAAGCTGGGCCTGACCGACCGCGCCGCCCTCTGGAACGAACGGGCGGCCAAGGTGCGCGCCACGATCGACGGCCAGGCCTGGAACGAGACCCTGGGCCGGTTCGCGGCCACCTTCGGCGGCGAGGAGCTGGACGCCAGCCTGCTGCAGCTGGTCGACCTGCGCTTTCTGGCCGCCGACGATCCGCGCAACAAGGCCACGGTGGCGGCCGTCGAGGCCGGTTTGCGCAAGGGTTCCTACCTGCTGCGCTACGCCCTGCCCGACGACTTCGGCACGCCGCAGACGGCCTTCAACATCTGCACCTTCTGGCTGATCGAGGCGCTCTACCTGGAGGGTCGCATCGAGGAGGCCCGCGACCTGTTCGAGGAAATGCTGGGCCGCCGCACGGCCGCCGGCCTGCTGTCGGAAGACATCGGCTTCGAGGACGGCGAGCTGTGGGGCAACTACCCGCAGACCTACTCGCTGGTCGGGCTGATCAACTGCGCGGCCCTGCTCAGCCGACCGTGGACATCCGTCCGCTGACGGAGCGTCAACCCAGCAGGGTGCACGTTTTGGTGAGCGAAACGTGACGCACAGCTGGACCGTGCAGGGGATCGAAATCGGCCGCGGATGCGTTGTTGGCGCCTAGTTCCATAGTGAAAGGGGCCTAACTGCATGACCGTGTACGGGTCTGCCGCTCGGCTTGCGCCGTCGGATCTTCCGCCGCCGCCCATCAAGATACCCAGTAATTCCGCCTTGTTCCTCGACCTCGACGGAACCCTCGCGCCCATCATGCCCCGGCCCGACGACGTCGGCCCCGACGCCGCGCGGGCGGCGCTGCTCGCACGGCTGCGCGCGGCGCTGAACGACCGCGTGGCCGTGGTCAGCGGGCGCTCGCTCGACGATCTTTCCCGCATCCTCGGCACCGACGGCGTGGCCTATCTGGCCGCCGTACACGGGCTTGAGCGCCGCACCCCGGCCGGCGAGTTTCGCGCCGAGCCGCACGAGGGCCTGCTGGAGGCCCGCGACATCCTCGGCGAGCTGGCCCGCTCGGATCGCGGCCTGCTGCTCGAGGACAAGCACCTGAGCCTGGCCCTGCACTATCGCAACACCCCGTCGGCCGCCGACGCCGTGGTCGAGGCCGCCGAGCGCCTAGCGCGCCAGACCGGCCTCGTCCTGCAACTGGGCGACATGGTCGCCGAACTGCGCACCCCCGGCCAGGACAAGGGCTCGTCCGTCGCCGCCCTGCTGCGCGAGCCGGCCTTCCGGGGCGCCGTGCCGATCTTCGTCGGCGACGACCTGACCGACGAGGACGGCTTTGCGGCCGCCGCCCGCCTGGGCGGCTTCGGCGTGCTGGTCGGGGCCGAGCGCCCGACCGCCGCGACCTATCGCCTGGAGGGTCCGCAAGCCGTCCACGCCTGGCTGGACGCCGCCGTGCAGGAGATGACCCGATGAGCCGGCTGATCGTCGTTTCCAACCGCGTCAACCCGCCCTCCGGCAAGGGCGAGGAAAGCGTCGGGGGCCTGGCCATGGCCCTGGCCGCGGCCCTGCGCGAATATTCCGGCATCTGGTTCGGCTGGAGCGGCAAGACCACGCCGGAATTCACCGGCCAGCTGTCGATGCAGCGCATCGAGGGCGTGACCGTGGCCACGGTCGACCTCGAGGACGGCGACTACCAGGAATATTACAACGGCTACGCCAACAAGACGCTGTGGCCGCTGTTCCACTACCGCGTCGACCTGACGGCCTATGACCGCTCGTTCGGCGAGGGCTACGACCGGGTCAACAAGCGCTTCGCCGAGACCCTGCGGCCGCTGATCGAGCCCGACGACATCATCTGGGTGCACGACTATCACCTGATCCCGATGGCGCGGGAGCTGCGGCGCCTCGGCGTGACCAACCGCATCGGCTTCTTCCTGCACATCCCGTGGCCGGCCCACCAGCTGGTGGTCACCCTGCCCCGCCACCGGCCGCTGGTGGAGGCGATGTTCCACTACGACCTGATCGGCTTCCAGACCGAGGAGAGCCTGCAGGCCTTCGAGGGCTACGTGCTCAACGAGGTGGGCGGCGAGAAGACCGAGGACGGCCGCCTGCGCGCCTTTGGCCAGGTGACCGAGGCCGGGGCCTTCCCGATCGGCATCGACGCCGAGGACTTCGCCCGCATCACCAAGAGCAGCCGCGCCACGCGGGTCTATGACCGGATGGCCGCCCACAGCGTGTTCCGCAAGATGGTCGTCGGCGTCGATCGCCTCGACTACTCCAAGGGTCTGGAGGAGCGGCTGATCGGCTTCGAGCGCTTCCTGCACGACAACGAGGAGGCGCGGAACGAGGTCATGCTGCTGCAGATCGCGCCGATCTCGCGCGACGAGGTCGAGGCCTACCAGGACATCCGCCATCGGCTGGACGGGCTGATCGGGCGGATCAACGGCGCCTATGCCGAGATGGACTTCACGCCGATCCGCTACCTCAACCGCTCCTACCGGCGCGACGAGCTGGCGGGGGTCTATCGCGCGGCCAGGGCAGCCCTGGTGACGCCGCTACGCGACGGCATGAACCTGGTAGCCAAGGAGTATGTGGCCTCGCAGAACCCCGACGATCCGGGCGTGCTGATCCTGTCGCGCTTCGCCGGCGCCGCGCGGCAGATGAAGGAGGCGCTGATCATCAATCCCAACAGCCCCGAGGAAATCTCCGACGCCCTCAGCCGGGCGCTCGCCATGGACGAGACCGAGCGCAAGCGGCGCTGGGAATATCTGATGGATAACGTCACCCGCCAGGACGTCACCGCCTGGCGCGACGACTTCGTGGCCGCCCTGAAGGGCCGCCCGCCGGTCACCGAGGCGGCCAATACCGAGGTCGAGGAAGCCCCGCTGCGGGCCGTCAAGAAGACCCTGGCCGGAGCCAAGACCTGACATGGCCGCCCGTCCCACCTGGCAGGGCCACCTGCGGCTGTCGCTCGTGACCTGCCCGGTGGCGCTCTACACCGCCACCAATCCCGGCGGCGAGGTGCGCTTCAACCTGCTGCACCCCGAGACCCACAACCGCATCAAGATGGTGGCGACGGACCCGGACCTCGGACCCGTCGAGCGGTCCGACCTGGTCAAGGGCTACGAGGTCGAGAAGGACCGCTACGTCATCGTCACGCCGGAAGAGATCGAAAGCGTGCGGCTGGAAAGCACCCGCACGATCGACATCGAGCGCTTCGTCGACGTGGCCGACATCGACCGGCTGTACTGGGACAACCCCTATTTCCTGGTCCCCGACGGCAAGCTGGCGGTCGAGGCCTATTCGGTGATCCGCGACGCCATGGCCGGCGCCAAGCGCATCGCCCTGGGCCGCGTGGTCATGCACACCCGCGAGCGGCTGCTAGCCATCGAGCCGCGCGGCAAGGGGCTGATCGCCTATTCCCTGAGGTCCTACGACGAGGTGCGCGACCCGGCCGACCTGTTCGACGACATCCCGGCCAGGAAGGCCGATCCCTCGATGATCGCCATCGCCCGCAAGATCATCGAGCAGCAGGACGGCCCGTTCGAGCCCGAAGCCTTCAAGGACCGCTACGAGGACGCCCTTCGCGCCCTGATCAAGCGCAAGGAAAAGGGCGGCAAGGCCAAGGTCACGGCGGCCCCGGCCGAGGACACCAACGTGGTCGACCTGATGGAGGCGCTGCGCAACAGCCTGGCCGGCAAGGCGGCGGCGACCAAGACTCCGGCCAAGAAGACGGCCGCAAAGACCAAGAAGGCCTCCTAGCCGCCCTTCACGCGGGCCGGATTGCCGACCGCCGTCGCGCCGGCCGGCACGTCGCGGGTGACCACGGCGCCGGCCCCGATCACCGCGCCGTCGCCGATGGTGACGCCGGGGACGATGATCGCCCCGCCGCCGATCCAGACGTCCTTGCCGATGGTCACCGGACGTCCGAATTCCAGGCCGGTCTTGCGGGTCTCGGCGTCGCGGGGATGGTCGGCGGCGAAGATCTTCACGTGCGGGCCGATCATCGTGCGGTCTCCGATCGAGACCGTGGTCACGTCGAGGATCACGCAGCCGAAGTTCATGAACACCCCGTCGCCGAGCACGATGTTGTAGCCATAGTCGCAGTGGAACGGCGCGCGGATGTTGGCGCCGGGACCGACGCTGGCGAAACGCTCCTTCAGCAGGACTTGGCGCTGGGCGATCGTCTGGCCCGGGGCGTTGTAGCGCTCCATCCAGTCGAGGGCCTGTTCCTGGTCGGCGACGATCTCGGCGTCCATCGGATCATAGAGGTCGCCGGCCAGCATGCGCTGCTTGTGGGTGCGGTCGTCGGTCAAGAAAGGCTCCGGATGGTGCGTGAGACCTGGATGAACCAGAAAGTCCTTCCCGATCAAACCACAAAACCCGTGGAAGGAAGGGTCCAGACCGCGCAATGCCGTCCTATAAATCGCACCCCGAAGCCCTATATGCCGGGCGTCCGATACGGAACGCCGCCCCCACCCCCTCTTCGACGACGGGCGGCCTGGAGTCGCCGATGAGTACAGCCGCCCTTTCCGACGCGCCGGAAACCCATGCCCTGGGCCGAGGCCTGACCTTCGCCATGGCCGCCGCGGCGGGGCTGGCGGTGGCCAACATCTACTACAACCAGCCGATGCTGGGCCTGATGGAGCGCGACCTGCCCGGCGCCGTGACGGCCTTCGTGCCGACCGCGACCCAGCTGGGCTATGCCGCCGGCCTGTTCCTGCTGACGCCGCTGGGCGACCGGGTCGAGCGCAAGGGCCTGATCGTCGGCCAGTTCCTGGTGCTGGCCGTGGCCCTGGTCGCCGCCGCCCTGGCGCCCAATGCCGCCCTGCTGCTGGCCGCCTCGCTGCTGGTCGGGGCCGGGGCGACCGTGGCCCAGCAGATCGTGCCCTTCGCCGCTCACCTGTCGGCGCCCGAACGCCGGGGTCAGACGGTGGGCACGGTGATGGCGGGGCTGCTGTGCGGCATCCTGCTCAGCCGCACCCTGGCCGGGGTGGTGGCCACCCACGGCGGCTGGCGGGCGATGTTCTGGCTGGGCGCGCCGATCGCCCTGGCGGCGGCGGGCCTGATGGCCATCGCCCTGCCCCGCAGCAAGCCGGCCGCCGACCTGACCTACAAGGCCCTGCTGACCTCCCTGGGCGAGTTGTGGCGCGCGTTCCCAGCCCTGCGGCGGGCGACCCTGACCCAGGCCTGCCTGTTCGCCGCCTTCACCGCCTTCTGGACGATCCTGGCCCTGCACCTGCAACGCCGCTTCCACCTGGGCGCGGACGTCGCGGGCCTGTTCGGGATCGTCGGCGTGGTCGGCGTCCTGGCCGCGCCGATCGCCGGCCGCATCGCCGACAAGCGCGGCCCGCACCTGACCATCGCCCTGGGGGCGGTGCTGACCCTGGCCTCGTGGATCCTGTTCGGGACCTGGATCTCGATCGCCGGCCTGGTCGCTGGGGTCGTGCTGCTCGACTTCGCCATCCAGGGGGCGCTGATCTCCAACCAGCACCTGGTCTACGCCCTGCGGCCCGAGGCGCGGGCGCGGCTCAACACCCTGTTCATGGGCGGGATGTTCTTAGGCGGCGCGGCGGGATCGGCCGCGGCCGCGGCGGCCTGGCACGCGGGCGGCTGGACCGGCGTGGCGCTGCTGGGCGCGGGTCTGGCGGCCGTGGCGACGGTGTTGCAGACGAGGAGCTTGCGGGGGCGGAAGGCGTAGACCCTTCGCAACTCAAAAAAAAGAAGTCATCGCCCGGCTTGTCCGGGCGACCCAAGCCGAGCCGGCCAAGGGCTACTCGGCAAAGTCAGCTTGGGTCGCCCGCATGAAGCGGGCGATGACTTCTGTTTGTGGAAGCGGGAGAAAGCTCCCCCTCAATCCACCGAATGCTCGACCGCCAGCGCCAGGTCGAGCGCCCGGGCGGCTTCCTCGCCGGTGACGACCGGACGCGGGGCTTCGCTGCGCACGGCCTTCAGGAAGCCGGCGACGCTCTGGCCCAGGGGATCCTTGCCGGCCGGGGTTTCGGTGAAGTCCTCGATCAGCGGGAACGGCGTGGTGTTGCGGAAGGTGCGGGCCAGGAAATCGATCTCGACCTCGCCCGACGGGAAGACGACCTTCATCGTCCGCTCGCGGGCCTCGGCGACACGCGAGCTGTCGAACACGGCGGTGAACCCATTCGCAAAGGTCGCCTCGACCTTGACCCAGTCCAGGCCGTAGCCGCGCGCGGCCTCGCCCTCGCCTTCCACGGCCACCGGATCGGCGGCGCACAGCGCCAGGGCCAGGTCGATGTCGTGGATCATCAGGTCCAGCACCACCGAGACGTCGAGATTGCGGTCCGACGGCGTGCCGCGACGCACGGCCTCGAGGCGCAGCGGCTGTTCGGGAATGTCGAGCAGGCCCATGGCCTGGAACACCACCCGTTCCTGGTGGCCGCAGGCCAGCGGCACGCCGGCCTTGGCGGCGGCGGCGATCATGGCGTCAGCGTCTTCCGGCGACACGGCCAGGGGCTTTTCGGAATAGAC
Organism: Caulobacter hibisci; assembly: GCF_016135805.1. GTDB lineage: Bacteria > Pseudomonadota > Alphaproteobacteria > Caulobacterales > Caulobacteraceae > Caulobacter > Caulobacter hibisci. Next base: position 118,763 of record NZ_JADWOX010000012.1, on the reverse strand, counting down.
CGGCTTGCCCGCCTTCAGCGCCGCCAGGGCCGCCTTGGCGTGGTGCACGGCCGGGGTGGCGACGGTGACGACGTCGACCGCGGCCAGGAAGGCGTCCATGTCGTCAAAGGCCGCAGCGCCCAGCGGGCCGGCCAGGGCCTGGGCGCGCGCCAGGTCGATGTCGAACACGCCGACCAGCTCGACGCCCGGCAGCTCGGCGTATTTCTTCGCGTGGTAGCCACCGAACACGCCAGCGCCGACAACGCCGGCCTTCAGGGTTTTGACTTGAGGATCTTGGGTCATGGGCGCTGTCTCTAGCCGCTTCGGGATGCCGCGAAAAGCTTTGGCGGGCGACGCGGACGAGCGCTAAACATTCGTTTGAACCAGAACATAAAGGGAGGTCGCCATGACCACGTCGCGTGAGATCCGCCTGAAAAGCCGCCCCGTCGGCGCGCCGACGCTCGACAATTTCGAACTGGCCAGCGTCGAGTTGCCCGCGCCCGGCGACGGCGAGATCCAGGTCAAGAACCTCTACATGTCGGTCGATCCCTACATGCGCGGCCGGATGAGCGACCGGAAGAGCTATGTGCCGCCGTTCGAGCTGGGCAAGGCCCTGCAGGGCGGCGCGGTCGGCGAGGTGGTCGCCTCCAACGATCCGGACTTCAAGGTCGGGGCCCTGGTCAGCTCGATGTTCGGCTGGCGCGAGGCCTTCAACGCCAATCCGAAAGCCCTGGCCGCCGCCGGGCCGATGGGCGGGATCACCAAGCTTTCCACCCACGGCATGCCGCCCGAGATGTTCCTGGGCGTGGCCGGCATGCCCGGCATGACCGCCTATGCCGGGCTGCTGCGCGTGGCCGCCCTGAAGGAAGGCGACGTCGTCTTCGTCTCGGCCGCCGCCGGCGCGGTGGGTTCGGTCGTCTGCCAGATCGCCAAGATCAAGGGCCACACGGTGATCGGCTCGGCCGGCGGGCCGGAAAAGGTGGCCTTCCTCAAGGAGATCGGCGTCGATCACGTGATCGACTACAAGGCCACGCCCGACGTCGTCGCCGAATTGGCCAAGGTCGCCCCCAAGGGGATCGACGTCTATTTCGAGAACGTCGGCGGCGCGCACCTGGAGGCGGCCCTGAACTCAGCCCGGCCGTTCGGGCGCTTCGCCCTGTGCGGGATGATCTCGCAGTACAACGACACCGAACGCGCGCCCGGCCCGTCCAACATCATCATGGCGGTGGGCAAGAGCCTGCGGCTGGAGGGCTTCATCGTCGCCAACCACTACGACCTGTTCCCGGAATTCGTCCGCGACATGGCCGGCTGGATCAATTCCGGCCAGCTGAAGTGGAAGCAGACGGTGCTGGAAGGCGTGGAAAGCGCGCCGGAAGCCTTCATCAAGCTGTTCTCGGGCGAGAACCTCGGGAAGATGCTGGTGAAGCTCTAAACCCCTCAGTCGCTAGGCGAAGCTCCCGCCGAGCAGGATCCTCCCCCTCTGGGGAGGTGGCCGGAGGGCCGGAGGGGGGACGTTTTCAGCCGCCGCGGTGGGAAGTCATAAGCCACTCCCCTCTCCGTCCGCTTCGCGGACACCTCTCCCACAGGGAGAGGATCTTTGACGTCTTACCGCCCCCGCATCTCGGTCAGTTCCCAGCCCTCACCCTCGGCCGCCTTGCGGAACTTGAAGGTCACCCGCGCGCCGGGATCCAGCGGGGCCTCGGCCAGGACGTCGGCATAGGCCTGAAAGGTCGTGCGGCCCGCGGCCAGCGGCGCGGCGGTCGCGCCGTCGTGATCGAGCGTGAGGACCTGACCGTTCACCGAGGCGATCACGCCTCGAGTCTCGTGTTCGGGCGCCGTCGAGATCGGCGGCGCGGGCCGAGCGGCGGCAGGCTTGGAGGCGTCGTTCTTCGGACCAGGGCCGCAGGCGGCCAATCCCGCGACCGCGAAAAGCGCCAAAACCACCTTGAACTTCATAGCCTTGCCCAATCTCAAGCTCTCTTCCGGCTACGCCATTAAGCGCATTTGCACAGATTTTTTATCGCAACTGCGAAATCGATCACATTTTCGATAGCGATTTCGTGATCGAAGTTTTACTCTAGCTGCGTCGGCGGCTCCCCGCCGGACTTCGTGCAACGCCAGACCCCTCCCGAACGCAGCCGATCCCTAGCGGACCGGAGGCGTCCCGTGAAGGCGCTCGGCGTGAATCGAGGCTCTGAATTTCGTCCGACTACGGTCGGATCCACCGAGACGGACCCGATGACCGAACGCGGCGCCTTCTTCGACCTGGCCACCTCCACCCCGGTGGCCTTCGAAACCGTGATCTCCCCGCGCGACCGGGTCGAGATCCCGACCGAGGCGCCCCTGGCCATGCCGGTCCAGCCGCTGGGCTTCTGGCAGGGCGCGGCCCGCGCCGTGAGCACCCCGGGCTCGGAAACGACGATGCGCCGCTGGGTGGTGTTCATCGCCACCGCCATCATGGGCGCGGCCGGCTGGAAGGCCACCTTCGACACCGTGGCCCTGGGCGGCGTCACCCGCCTGGAAGCCGTCTGCATCACCCTGCTGGCCCCGCTGTTCCTGGCCCTGGCCCTGTGGTTCGTCACCGCCGTCGCCGGCTTCGTGGTGCTGCTGCGCACGCCGAAGGACCCGCTGGGCATCGACAGCAGCAAGCCCATGCCCAAGCCGCGCGCCCGCACGGCGATCCTGATGCCGGTCTACAACGAGGACGCCCAGGCGGTGTTCGCCCGCCTGCGGGCCATGGACGCCTCGATCGCCGAGACCGGCAACAGCCGCGCCTTCGACATCTTCATCATCTCCGACACCCGCGACGCGGCCGTGGCGCTGGCCGAGCAGGCCTGCTTCGCCCGCTTCCGCCGCGAGGCCTCCAGCCACGCCTTCTATCGCCGCCGCGCGGACAATGTGGGCCGCAAGGCCGGCAACGTCGCCGACTGGGTGGCGCGCTGGGGCGGCGACTATGAGCACATGCTGGTGCTGGACGCCGACAGCCTGATGACCGGCGACGCCATGGTGCGCCTGGCCGACGCCATGGAGCGTCACCCGGCCGTGGGCCTGATCCAGACCATGCCGACGATCATCAACGGCCAGACGATCTTCGCCCGCACCCTGCAGTTCGCCACCAAGCTCTATGGCCGCGTGGCCTGGACGGGTCTGGCCTGGTGGTCGGGTTCGGAAAGCTCGTTCTGGGGCCACAACGCCATCATCCGCACCAAGGCCTTCGCCCAGACCTGCGGCCTGCCCTCGCTGAACGGCCCCAAGCCCTTCGGCGGCGAAGTGATGAGCCACGACGCCCTGGAAAGCGCCCTGCTGCGCCGCGGCGGCTGGGCCGTGCACCTGGCCCCCTATCTGGAAGGCTCCTACGAAGAGAGCCCCTCCAACCTGCTCGACTTCGCCACCCGCGACCGCCGCTGGTGCCGGGGCAACGTCCAGCACGTGCCGCTGATCGGCCTGCCGGGCCTGCACTGGATGAGCCGCCTGCACCTGGTGATCGGCGTGCTCAGCTACGCCCTGTCGCCGATCTGGTTCGTGGCCCTGTCGGCCGGCGTGATCTCGCGGGCCCTGATGCCCGAGGTCAAGAAGGCCGCTTTCACCATGGCCGACCTGCAGGCCGCCGCCCACGCCCTGATCGACTGGCGTGAGATCCAGGCCACGGCCTGGGCGATGATCATCACCTTCGTGCTGCTGTTTGGCCCCAAGATCATGGGCGCCACCCTGATCTTCATGCGCAAGCACGAGATCAAGGGCTTCGGCGGCCGTCGCCGGGTGATGGCCGGCCTGGGCGTTGAGATGCTGCTCTCGGCCCTGGTCGCCCCGATGCTGATGTTCACCCAGACCCGCGCCCTGATCGAGATTCTGGCCGGCCGCGTCGGCGGCTGGAGCGCCCAGCGCCGCGACGCCGACAAGCTCAGCTTCCGTGAAGCCTGCGCCGCCATGGGCTGGATCAGCGCCACGGGCCTTGCCCTGGCCGCGATGTTCTGGTTCACGCCGGACCTGCTGACCGCCACCGCCCCGATCCTGGCCGGCCTGATCCTGGCCGTGCCCCTGACAATGCTGGGCGCCAGCAAGGCCGCGGGCCTGGCGATCAAGGCCAACGGCCTGTTCATGACCCCCGACGAGCGCACCCCGCCGGCCATCGTCCGCGCCGCCCTGGGCCCGGTCTGCGAGCCGCCGACCCGCTGGAACATCCGTACGCCTCGCATCGCCGCGATCGCGGCCGAGCAAAACGCCGCTTAACCCGTAGAGCGTGGCAGCCGAAAGTGTGAGCGGTTTCGGCGCCTGCCACGCTCTAAATGCTTGATTTAGAGCCTTTTTAGCCGCCTCACATGATTTCATGTGAGGCTAAAAGGCTCTAGCCGCTCGCCTTTCGGGGGAGTAGAAGCGCGCTTCGTTTGGATTTGACGGAGCGTCCGCTGTGTCGCGGCTTTTCAGCGCCTATGTGATCGTCGACTGGAGCGCGGCGGCCAAGCCCACCACGGGCGCGGATTCCGTCTGGATCGGCGTGCTCAAGCGCGACGTGCGCTTCCGCCTGACGTTCGAGAGCTACAACCCGGCCACCCGCAACGAGGCCGAGTCCAAGATCGCCGTCATCCTCGACGACCTGAAGAAGCGCGGCGAGCGCGCCCTGCTGGGCTTCGACTTCCCGCTGGGCTTCCCGCGCGGCTTCTCGGCGGCCCTAAACCTGCCGGGCGACAAGCCCTGGCGCGCGGTCTGGGACCAGATCAACAAGATGGTCAAGGACAAGGCCGACAACACCAACAACCGCTTCGGGGTGGGCTCGGAGATCAACCGCCGCCTGACCGGCGGGCCGTTCCCGTTCTGGGGCTGCCCGCCCAAGGACGCGCTGACGACCCTGCAGCCCAAGCGCACCCGCGAGCATGGTCCCGACGACCTGCCGGAGTTCCGCCACGCCGACGTGGCGGCCAAGGGCGCGCACTCGATCTGGAAGCTCTATTACAACGGCTCGGTCGGCGGCCAGGCGATCATGGGCATCCCGGCCGTGCGCCGCCTGAAGGACGCCCGCGGCGACGCGGTTCGCATCTGGCCGTTCGAGACCGGCTTCAAGCCCCTGACCGAGGCCGACCTGGAGGGCGTCGACGTGGTGGCGGCCGAGGTCTATCCCTCGCTGGTCAAGGCCGTCCCCGGTCCCGGCGAAATCAAGGACCTGGCCCAGGTGCGCACCCTGGCCGAACACTTCGCCAAGCTCGACGAGGCCGGCAAGCTGGCCGCCCTGTTCGGGCCGGGCAAGGACGCGCCGGAAGCGCTGGTCGATGAGGTCCAGCACGAGGAAGGCTGGATCCTGGGGGCGAACATCTGATCCCTCTCCCCTTGCGGGAGAGGGTGGCCCGCGAAGCGGGTCGGGTGAGGGGTCGCACGAACAGAAACGCCGCGACGGCTGATCAGCTGTCGCGGCGTTTTGCGTCTGAGAGACCCCTCATCCGTCGCCCTTCGGACGACACCTTCTCCCGCAGGGGGAGAAGGATCATCCTCTTTTATCCAGCATCCGATACCGCCCCAGCAGCATCGCCGCCGCCGCGAAGCTGGTGACGATCACCGACCAGACGATGCCGTCGACGCCCAGCTTCATCGGCAGGGCCAGCCACCAGGCCAGCGGTCCCATAATCAGGGCGTAGGCGACCATGTGGGTGGCCGCCGGGATCCAGACCTCGCCGCGCGCGCGCAGGGCCTGGGCGCAGACCACCTGGGTGGCGTCGGGGACCAGGAACAGGCAGGTCAGGGCCAGGGCGGGCGCGATCAGGGCGATGGCGGCCGGGTCGGCGGTATAGGCGCCGGCCACCAGGTGGCGCAGCGGATAGAGCAGCACGGCCACGACCAGCGAGAACACGGCGGTGACCGCGAAGGCGATCCAGCCGGCCCGGCTCATGCCCGCCGGATCGCGCGCGCCATGGGCCCGGGCGACCTGGACGGCGGTGGCGGTCGACAGGCCCAGCGGCACCATGAAGATGATCCCCGCCACGTTCAGCACCACGGCCCAGGCGGCGACATTCAGCCCGCCCAGCCAGCCGGCCACCAGGCTCATGCCGGCGAAGGCCGAGACCTCGAACAGGTTGGACGTGCCCGCCCCGTAGCCGACGCGGCGCTGCTCCTTCTCGGCCGCGCGATCTCGGGCGGGCTTGTCGAACACGCCCATGGCGCGGGCGTCCTTCAGGCGGACGATGACCACCGCCAGCAGGATGGTGAAGGCCACCCGCGCGACGAAGGTGGCCCAGGCCGCGCCCACCGCGCCCAGGGCCGGCAGACCCAGGACGCCGGGCACCAGCAGCAGGTTGACCGCCAGGTTGATCAGGTTGGCGATCCACATGTGGATCGTCACCAGGCCGGGGCGACCCAGGCCCTCCAGCCAGAAGCTCAACGCCACGCTCAGGGCGTAGGGCGTCAAGGAGAGGGAGAAGACGATCAGCGGCGCGGTCGCCCCATCGGCCAGGGTCTGGTCGATGCCTGCGTGGCGCAGCAGCGGCGGGGCGGCCAGGGCCAGCAGCACCGTGCCGGCCAGGCCCAGCCACAGGGCGTAGACCACGCCCCGGCGCAGCACCGCCCCGGCTTCGTGCGGCTTGCCCGCCCCCAGGGCGCGCGAGCCCATCACCTGGGTTCCTGCCAGCAGGCCGACGGTGACGGTGACGAACACCGAGGTCGGGGCCCAGGCCATGGCGTGGAAGCCCAGCTGCTGGGCCGAATAGTGGCCCACGACGATGGCGTCGGTCAAACCCATGACCATGATGCCCAGGCGCGACAGCACCACCGGCCCGGCCAGGCGCAGCAGCTCGATCAGGTCTTGGGCGATGACGCCGCGGTGCTTCCCGGAAGCCGGCGCGGCCGCGGGACGCGACATGGAGGGGCCTTTCTAAGAGGGGGCGGAAAGTGGCCGATGCCCGGGCTTTGGGCAAGTGGCGCTTGGAACGCCGGTCGCGGCCATCGGTTTGCCCGTCTCCCAGCCCTGGAGACGCGCCATGACCGACACCGACTTCGAAGCCGCAGGCGAACGCGCCGCCCAGGCCGAGCGCGACATCCAGGCCCCGCTGGACGCCAAGGAGCAGCGCTCGTTCAAGGAGCAGGACGGCGGCGAGAAGGAAAGCCCGGCCATGCAGGCCGGCGCCCGCCCCTACCCCGCGCCGCCGTTCCCCGAGCAGCACCAGACCAAGCCCGGCAGCGAGGCCGCGCTGGATCCGGCGCCCATGTACGATGCGCCGTTCTACAAGGGTTCGGGCAAGCTGGAGGACAAGGTCGCCCTGATCACCGGCGCCGACAGCGGCATCGGCCGGGCCGTGGCGGTGCTGTTCGCCCGCGAGGGCGCCGACGTCGCCATCGCCTATCTGGACGAGGACCGCGACGCCAACGAGACCCGCCTGGCCGTCGAGCTGGAAGGCCGCCGCGCCATCCTGCTGCCCGGCGACGTGGCCGACCCCGCCTACGCCAAGGCCGCGGTCGAAAAGACCGTGCAGGAACTGGGCAAGCTCGACATCCTGGTCAACAACGCCGCCTTCCAGGAGCATGTCACGGCCTTCGAGGACCTGACGCCCGAGCACTTCGACCGCACCCTGAAGACCAATCTCTACGGCTATTTTCACATGGCCCAGGCGGCGGTGAAGGTGATCCCGCCGGGCGGGGCGATCGTCAACACCGGCTCGGTGACCGGCCTGTTGGGCAACAAGGACCTGCTGGACTATTCCCTGACCAAGGGCGGCATCCACGCCTTCACCCGCTCGCTGGCCACGCACCTCGTGGACAAGGGCATCCGGGTCAACGCCGTGGCTCCGGGCCCGGTCTGGACGCCCCTGAACCCGGCCGACAAGCAGGCGCCCGACGTGGCCCAGTTCGGCGCCAAGACCCCGATGAAGCGCCCCGCCCAGCCGGAAGAGATCGCGCCGGCCTACGTGTTCTTGGCCTCGCCGCAGACGGCCAGCTACATCACGGGGGAAGTGCTGCCGATCATTGGCGGGTACAACGGGGGCTAGCGGGGATCCTTCTCCCCTTGCGGAAGAAGGTGGCGGCCGAAGGTCGACGGATGAGGGGTCGAAAGGCCTCTCCGCAACCTTCTGAGAGACCCCTCACCCGACCTCGCTTCGCGAGGCCCCCTCTCCCGCAAGGGGAGAGGGGTTCTTACTCCGCGTAGAGCCTCAGCGCCTGCAGGCACATCTCCAGCCCGGTCAGGTCGTGCAGCGCGTCGGGCGTGACGATGACGAACAGGCGCCGGGCCTCGGCCCACAGCATGACGCTCTCGGGCAGGCCCAGGTCCTCGACGACGCAGCCGTCCTCGTCGCGCCAGATCCCGTCCTCGCCGCGCTCGGCGCCGACGATCACGTCGACCCGGTCGACATATTCGGCCAGGCTTTCGTCCTCGACGTTGATGTAGGCGAAGATCGGCTTGCCCAGGCCCGCCAGCACGCCGGCCTCGAAGGCCGTGGTCGAGTCGCAGGACGGACCGCGCCAGGGGGTCAGGTTGACGATGGCCGCGTCGACCCGACGCAATTGGGCCATGCGGTCCATATAGAGTTCGCGAGCCTGGATCTCGGAGCCGAAGTCGTCGCCCGGCGCGGCCTGGCCGCCGGAAAAGGCCGTGAAGCCGGCGTCCAGGCACAACGCCTTTCGACGAAGATCTTGGGCTTCGGCGTCGGGGAGCCATGCCTCGGGGCCGGCCAGCCATAGGGAACGGACGGGTCGCATCCGGCCTTAGAGCGGACGACCGGACCGTCCTGTCAACCGTCTTGGAGATCAAAGCCTAGTCCGATGAGCGCCCTCTCCCGTCGAACCGCCCTGGCCCTGGGGGCCGCGAGCCTTGTCCTGCCGGGCCTGGCTCAGGCCGCCTCGGCCCAGGCCTATCTCGCCTACGACCGCCGGCTGCGCGACCAGCTGGCCGCCCGGCGCGGGGATTTCGACGCCGATTTCGAGCGCGAGTTGCAGGATCAGGGCGACGCCCAGCGCGAGGCCCGCCGCCTGTCGCCGCTGACCTTCGATCCGGGCCTGGCCCTGGCCGCCCGCGCCCACGCCGCCGACATCGCCCGCACCGAGGTCTACGACCACATGACCCGCGAGGGCTTCGGCCCCGCCGCCCGCGTCGGCCTGCTGGCCCGCGACCTGGTCGGCGCCCCGGCCGAGAACATCGCCCTGCGCCGCAACGCCGCCGGCGCCGTGCGTCCCGACCAGATCATGGGCCAATGGAAGTCGAGCCCCGGCCATCGCGCCAACCTGCTGGCGCCCGGCTTCACCCATGTCGGCTACGCGGCCCTGCGCGACGGTCCCGAGGTCATCGCCGTGGGCGTCTATGCCGAGGTCTCGGCCCGTCTGGCCGCCCCCGCCCCGCTACGCGCGACCTCGGTCGAAGCCATCGCCGCCGCCCTCTCCCGCGCCAGCCCGCGCATCGACCAGTTCTCGCTGTCGGATCCCGGCGGCGAGGTGCTGACCCAGACCTATGTCGAACGCCCCCAGCCGGTCACCATCCCGTCCGGCGCCTGGCAGCTGCGCCCGCACTTGTCGAGCGGCGCGCACCGCTATCAGGTGGCCTGGGGACCGGTGGTGGTGCTGGGGTAGCGGCGTACTCCCTCTTCCTATGGGAAAGGGGCGTCACACCCCCTCCACGAACGCCTTCAGCCGCCCCAAGGCGTCGTCCCAGCGGGCGGAGACCGTGTCGAGCCAGGCGCGCGCCTGGCGCACCTGTTCGGGGCGGTAGGCGAAGCGGCTCTCGCGGCCTTCGCGCAAGCTGGCGACCAGCCCCGCCCCCTCCAGCACCCGCAGGTGCTTGGTCACGGCCTGGCGGGTGATGTCGCCGCCGCTGGCCAGGGCCGAGATCGAGCGGGGTCGGCCGTCGCTCAACCGGTCGAGCAAGGCCAGCCGCGTCGGGTCGCCCAGCGCCGCGAACACCGCCGCCGGATCGGGCGGAGCGGCGCCCGTCGCCGCCTCAAGCCTCGACATGCGCCTTGATGTTCTCGACCTGCTGGGCCCAGCCGCCCTCGTTCATCCGGAAGGCCTCGTCGCGGCGATGGGCCGGCACGGCGTCGAAGCCGCTCTCGATCACATCCAGCCGCACGCCCTGCCCTTCCGGCGTCAGCAGGAACTCGACCAGGGTCGGGGTCTCGCCCGAATAGTCCACGGCCGGATCGATGGCATAGGGATGCCAGCGAAAGGCCAGCCGCCGCATCGGCTCGACGGCCACGACCTGCGCGCGCCACTGGATATGCTCGTAGCCCGGATAGGTGATATGGCCGGTCGAGGCCCGGCCGGCCACGAACGGACCGTCCAGCTTGACCCGGAACCAGGCCCCAAACTGCTCGTGGTCGGCGATGGCGTTCCAGACGCGCTCCAGCGGCGCGTTCAGCACGATGGTCTTCTCGATGCGGTCGGTCATTTCAGCAACCTCTTGGTTGCTGATTAAAGGCTCGAGCGCGCCAGACATGCAACCGGATACTTGCACGTTTCAGTCATTCGCCGCTTATCGCGTTGGAAAGATTCCGCTGACCCGGGCCACGATGGCGAAAATCTCAGGGTCGTTCATGAACGCCTTCATCGCTGCCCAGCCTTCCGGCGCATCCTCCCAGTAGTTCGGCGGCCCGCGATCCTCCGAAGCGGCCTCGCCGAAGCGCCAGTAGAGATCCGTCACCAAGAGGCCGACCGGCTTCAGGCGATCTAGGTAGGTCGCGATGTCCACGCCCCCGATCGCCAAGCCGCAAAGCAGCGCCTCCACCTCGTCGCTCTCGTGGAAACCCAACCCAGTGCCGGCGATTTCATCGAGTTGGCGATCGAACCAGGCGTCGAGAAATGCGCTCAGCGCTCGACGCTGGCCGGGCTTCCACGCGACCCTATCGCCGAAGCGCAAATGGCCGACGACCAGTTGCGGGTATAACTGCCAGTGCTTTTCCGTCGCCGTGATCTCGAACATCCGGGGCAGCAAATACAGATAGTCATTCTCAGACCCGACGGTCAGGAAAACGCCGCTCGCATAGCCGCCCAGATCATCGCCCGTTAGCTGTCTTAGAGGCTTGGCTAGCAGTATGTCGGTGTTGCGCTTGTCGACGCAGCAAGGGCAACCGTGAATGACGCGCGGCTTGGTTGTGTCGAAGGCCGCATAGAGGTCGGCCAGCGCTGCGTCGAAAGCCCTCAAGGCCATATCCTGTGTCCGCTTTTCTCCCTCAACTTGGCCGAGAAGCCCGCGAGACGCCAAACGAAAAACGGCGGGCCCTTGCGAGCCCGCCGCTTCCTTGTTCAGCCGTTAGGCCGAAGCTTAGTTCTTGGTGACGTCCACCAGCTTGTTCTTGGCGATCCACGGCATCATGCCGCGGAGGCGCGCGCCGACTTCCTCGATCTGGTGCTCGGAAGCGCGGCGGCGGGTCGCCTTGAAGGACGGCTGGCCGACGGCGTTTTCCAGCATGAAGTCGCGGACGAACTTGCCCGACTGGATGTCTTCCAGCACGCGCTTCATCTCGGCCTTGGTCTCGGCGGTCACCAGGCGCGGGCCGGTGACGTATTCGCCGTACTCGGCGGTGTTGCTGATCGAGTAGTTCATGTTGGCGATGCCGCCTTCGTAGATGAGGTCCACGATCAGCTTCAGCTCGTGCAGGCACTCGAAATAGGCCATTTCCGGCGCGTAGCCGGCTTCCACCAGCACTTCGAAGCCGGCGCGGACCAGCTCGACCGTGCCGCCGCAGAGGACGGCCTGCTCGCCGAACAGGTCGGTTTCGCATTCCTCGCGGAAGTTGGTCTCGATGATGCCCGAGCGGCCGCCGCCGATGGCCGAGGCGTAGGCCAGGCCGAGGTCGAGGGCGTTACCGGTGGCGTTGTGGTGCACCGCGATCAGGCAGGGCACGCCGCCGCCCTTCTGGTACTCGCCGCGCACGGTGTGACCCGGGCCCTTCGGCGCGACCATCAGCACGTCGATGGTGTCCTTCGGCTCGATCAGGCCGAAGTGGACGTTCAGGCCGTGGGCGAACAGCAGGGCCGCGCCGTCACGGATGTTGGGGGCGATGTCGTTCTTGTAGATCGCGGCCTGATGCTCGTCCGGCGCCAGGATCATGATCAGGTCGGCCCAGGCGGCGGCTTCGGCCACCGACAGGACCTTCAGGCCTTCGCCTTCGGCCTTCTTGGCGCTGGGCGAACCCGGGCGCAGGGCGACGGCGACGTTCGAGGCGCCGCTGTCACGAAGGTTGAGGGCGTGGGCGTGGCCTTGGCTGCCATAGCCTACGATGGCGATCTTCCGGTCCAGGATGCGGGCGAGGTCGGCGTCGCGGTCGTAGTAGACGCGCATGATTTCTTCTCCAGGACTGGTCAATATGGCCACCCCGCGCAACGGCGGAGCGACAAAGGCCGGGCGTTTGAGCGTTTTTTTGCCGTTTCGTCAAGGCGACGGCGGCAAAAGCCTGTGGCCTCGGAGCCTCTGCGGCGAGGTTTTTAAACCCTGGGGCCGAGCTTGCCCATGGAAGAACCGGCGACGCACGCCGAGAAAACAAAATCGCCGCCCTCCGGAGACCGGAAGGCGGCGATCGAGAGCGCTGGAGGGCGCTACCAGAAGAGGTCGTAATAGACGCTCAGCACGCGGCCCGACCACACGTCGACCAGCATGGCGTCGTCGCCGACCCGAACCCACTCACAGCCGATCGGCGGCTGGGGCAGGCCGTAGCGGTACCAGTCGAGATAGTAGCCGCTGCCGTACCAGCCGCCCGGCAGATAGTCGCCGAAGCTCCAGCGGAACGAATACCAGCCGCGCGGATAGCGGTAGGCCGGGGCGCGGTAGCGCTGGGCGGAGCGGTAGGTGGGCCGGAAGCGGCGCTGGTCGTACTGCGGCCGGCCGTTGTCGCGGTCGCGCCAGCGTTGGTCGCCGGGACGTTGCCCGCCCGGACGCTGGTCGCCCTGGCCCGGACGCGAGGCGCCGGGACGGTCACGATCGCCATTCCATCCGCCCGGACGGTCATTGCCGGGACGACCGTTGTTGCGATCGTCGTTCGGACGTCCGTCGGGGCGTCCATCGGGGCGCCCGCTGGGCCTGTCGCCGCCTTGCCAGCCGCCGGGACGCTCGCCCCGATCCTGGCCGCGATCCTGGCCGCCGCCGTTCGGGCGTTCGCCGCGATCCGGACGGTCGCCACGGTCGCCGCGATCGGCCTGGGGCGCCTGAGGCGCTTGCTGGGCCGGGCGGGGTTCCTGCGGACGCGGGGCCTGAGGCGCGGAATCGCCGCCTCGGCCGCCGCCGCCGCGCCAGCCGCCGTCCTGGCGGTCGCCACGGTCAACACGGCCGCCTTGGTCGCCGCTGCCTTGCTGGGCTCGGCCGCCCTGGTCGCCGCCGCGCGGACCGCGATCGGGGCGCGAACCGTGGTCCCCGCGCTCGTTCTGCTGCTGCATCGCGACGGCCGTCGCCGCATTGCCGGCCTGCGCCGCCGCGCCGCCCGTCAGCGACAGGATCATGGCGGCGGTGATCAGACGTTTCATCTCTTGCTCCGTGGACCTTGCGCCGGCCCGTGGCTCATCCCTTGATGACACCATCGCGCTTGGCGCATGAACCGTAATTGAACGAAATCCGCAGCGAGGATTCGATGGCCGCGCAGCCCCAGGACATTCTCGGCTTCTGGACCCAGGCGGGACCCAAGAAGTGGTTCGAGAAGAACCACGCCTTCGACGAAGCCATCCGCCTGAAGTACGAGCCCACCCACCACAAGGCGGCACGGGGCGACTACGACGACTGGGTGGACACCGCCGACGGCGCCCTGGCCCTGGTCATCGTGCTCGACCAGTTCCCGCGCAACCTCTACCGCCGCAGTGGCCACGCCTTCGCCACCGACGGCAAGGCCCGCGCCATCGCCCGCGCCGCCATCGCCGCCGGCCACGACACGGCGGTCGCCCCCGAGCTGCGCTACTTCTTCTACCTGCCCTTCGAGCACTCCGAATCGCTGGCCGACCAGGAGCTGTGCATCGAACTGTGCGCCGGCATGCAGGCCGACACCGGCGACGAAGACTCGATCAAGTGGGCGATCATCCACCGCGACATCATCGCCCGGTTCGGACGGTTCCCCCATCGCAACGTCGCCCTGGGCCGCCAGACGACCCCGGCCGAGCAGGCCTTTCTCGATGAAGGCGGCTTCGCGGGTTAGGCGAGCTTGGCTTCCGCAACCTCGGCATTGTAGTGTCGCCCCGATCTTTCCCAGGGGCTCTGGAGGGCGCTTTTACATGTCGATGAAGAAACTCATGCTCGCGGCAGGCGCGATGGTCTGCGTCGCGGCGCCGATGGAAGCCTCCGCCCAGGCCAAGGCGAGCAAGGCCCAGCAAGCGCAAGCCCAGGCTGTCGCCGAAGTGCCGCGCTGCTCGCGCAAGCTGGGCACCCTGTCGATCATCGACGGCGATGATCCGCGCGGCTGGACGCAGTACAACCTCGCCTCGCCGCAGAAACTGCTGCGGGCGCTGGTGCAGAAGTCGGGCTGCTTCAACCTGGTCGATCGCGGCGCGGGCCTGAACGCCGCCCAGATCGAGCGCAACATCGGCGGCAATCTAGGCCTTCAGCGCGGCTCCAATGTCGGTCAGGGCCAGATCAAGGCCGCCGACTACGTGCTGGTCGCTGAGGTCCAGGCCAGCGACAGCAACGCCGGCGGCGGCGCGGTGGCCGGCGCCATCGGCGGCCTGATCGGCGGCCGGGCCGGCGGCCTGATCGGCGGCATCAAGACCAAGAAGCTGGAAGCCAACACCGTGCTGTCGCTGACCAATGTCCGCACCACCGAGACGGTGGCCGTGCAGGAAGGCTACGCGGTGAAGAACGACATCGGCTGGGGCGTGGGTGGCGGCATCGGCTTCGCCGGCGCCGTGGGCGGCGGCTACGAGGACACCGAGATCGGCCGCATCGTCACCCTGGCCTTCATCAACAGCTACTCGAAGATGGTCGGCGAACTGGGCCTGGTCGGCGACAGCCCGGCCGCGGCGCAGAACGCCCCGGCCAAGACCTTCGTGGCCACCCGCGTCGTCAACATGCGCGCCACCCCCGTGGCGGCCGGCAAGCTGGTCCGCGCCCTGCCCGCCGGCTCGATCGTCTATCCGACCGGCAAGAAGCAGGACCTGTGGTGGGAAGTGGCCGACGAGAACGACAATGTCGGCTGGGTGCTGAACACCGGCCTCGAGCCGTCGAAGTAGGCCTAGCGGCTACCTGAACGAGAACGCCCCGCCGGTTCGCCGCGCGGGGCGTTTTTCGTATGAGGCGCTCGGATCGTCTCGACGCCTGAACCGTTAATTTCTCCACAAGAATTTGAGCCCCGGCCCGATTTTTACCGCTACATCTAGTGTTATAAGCCTCCGGGAATGCCGTGGAGCGACGCCGTGAACGCCATCCTGCCGATCCTCGCTCAGCAATCCGTCGACCATCCCGAGCGCCAGTATCTCGACCTGCTGGCCGACATTCTCGCCAACGGCGTCGAGCGTGGCGACCGTACGGGTACGGGCACCAAGGGCGTCTTCGGCCGGCAGATCCGCTTCGACCTGGCCAAGGGCTTCCCGGTCCTGACCACCAAGAAGCTGCACCTGCGCTCGATCATCATCGAGCTGCTGTGGTTCCTGAAGGGCGACACCAACATCGCCTATCTGAAGGACAACGGCGTGCGCATCTGGGACGAGTGGGCCGACGAAAACGGCGAGCTTGGCCCCGTCTACGGCAAGCAATGGCGTTCGTGGGCCACGCCCGACGGCCGCTCGATCGACCAGATCGTCAACCTGGTCGAGGGCCTGAAGACCAACCCCAACAGCCGCCGCCACATCGTCAGCGCCTGGAACCCGGCCGACGTCGAGGACATGGCCCTGCCGCCCTGCCACTGCCTGTTCCAGTTCTTCGTCGCGGACGGGAAGCTGTCCTGCCAGCTCTATCAGCGCAGCGCCGACGTCTTCCTGGGCGTGCCGTTCAACATCGCCAGCTACGCCCTGCTGACCCTGATGGTCGCCAAGGTCGTCGGCCTGCAGCCGGGCGAGTTCGTGCACACCTTCGGCGACGCCCACCTCTATCTGAACCACCTGGACCAGGCCCGCGAGCAGCTGACCCGCGAACCCAAGCCGTTCCCGACGATGAAGATCGCCGACAAGACCGACCTCTTCGCCTTCGAGTACGAGGACTTCCAGCTGGAGGGCTACGAGGCCCACCCGCACATCAAGGCGGCGGTCTCGGTCTGAAACCCGACCTTCCGGATCAGGCGACGGACGGCTAAGAGTCGCCCATGACCGCCCCCATCCTTACCGTCGGCCCAGTGGCCCGCTCGCTCAACGGCGTCATCGGCCGCGACAACGACCTGCCCTGGCGGCTGAAGTCGGACCTTGCGATGTTCAAGGCCGCCACGCTGGGCAAGCCGGTGATCATGGGCCGCAAGACCTGGGACAGCCTGCCCAGGCGCCCCCTGCCCGGCCGACTGAACATCGTGCTCACCCGCGACCACAAGTTCGAGGCCGAAGGCGCCGTGGTCTGCGACACCTGGATGGAAGCCGTCCAAATCGGCAAGGAGCAGGCGGCCGAGGACGGTGTCGAGGAGGTCTGCGTCATCGGCGGCGCGGCCCTGTTCGAACTGGCCCTGCCCCGCGCCAAGCGCATTTACGTCACCGAGGTGCAGGCAGAAGTTCAGGGCGACGTCCACTTCCCGGCCTTCGACGAGAGCGCCTGGACCGAGGTGCGCCGCGAGGAACGCCCGGCCGGCGAGGGCGACGACTTCCCGTTCGTGTTCCGCGTGCTGGAACGCAAGTGAGCGCCCTACTGGCCGCCGCGGCCCTGCTGGCCCAGACGACGACGCCGGAGGCGGCCGCCGCCGATGCACGCCAGGCCGCCCGCGACAAGGCCGCCGAGATCGCCGTGGTCCAGGTCCAGCACGTGGGCCTGGCGCGTCGGCCGCGTGGCCGCTGCCTGGTGGTCGCCAAGGTCTATCGGGCCGAGCCGGGCGTGACGCTGAAGGTCGGTCGCACCCTGCGTCTGTCGGTCCCTTGCGCCGCGCCCGGCGCCAGCGGTTCGGACACCGACCACGGCGTCGACCAAGCCGCTCTCAAGCGCTCCAGCTACGGTCGGGCCTTCCTCGACGCGCGGCTGAAGCTGATCGCCTACGACCTGTTTGACCTGAACTGACCTAGCGGCAGCTTGCCGGCCCTCTCAAACGACCGTTTACTCCCATGGAGCGTCCGACAGAGACGCCGCAAGGGAGCGAGACGACATGGACCTGACCCTCGTCGCCGAAGGCCTGCAGTTTCCCGAAGGCCCGATCGCCATGGCCGACGGCTCGGTGCTGCTGGTCGAGATCCAGCGCCAGACCCTGACGCGGATCGCGCCCGACGGAACCCGGACCACCGTCGCCGACCTGCCCGGCGGCCCTAACGGCGCGGCCATCGGCCCGGATGGGGCGGTCTACATCACCAACAACGGCGGCAGCTTCGCCTTCTTCGACATGGGCGGGCTCAACATCCCCGGCCCGACGCCCGAGAGCCACACGGGCGGCTCGATCCAGCGGGTGGACCTTTCCACCGGCGCGGTGACCACGCTGTACGAGGCCTGCGACGGCAAGCGGCTGGTCGGCCCCAACGATCTCGTTTTCGACAGGCACGGCGGCTTCTGGTTCACCGATCATGGCTGCTCGACGCCGGACGGCCGCAAGTACGGGGCGCTGTACTACGCCAGGGCCGACGGCAGTCACATCGTCCGGCTCCGCGACCACCTGATCTCGCCCAACGGCGTGGGCCTGTCGCCGGACGAGGACGTGGTCTATGTCGCCGACACCATGCTGGGCCGCCTCTGGGCCTTCGACGTCGCCGCGCCCGGTGAGCTGGCGCCGCCGGCCCCGCTCCAGCCCGGCCGCGTGGTCTGCAACCTGCCGGGCTACCAGTTGCTCGACAGCCTGGCGGTCGAGGCCGACGGCCGGGTGTGCGTGGCGACCATCATCAACGGCGGGATCACAGCCTTCTCGCCGGACGGGACGACCGAGCACTTCGCCGTGCCCGACGTGATCGTCACCAACATCTGCTTCGGCGGCGTCGACCGGCGCGACGCCTGGATCACCGCCTCCGGGACGGGAATACTGTTCAAGACACGCTGGCCGCGGCCCGGCCTAAGCTTGAACTTCAATGCCTGATCGCCGCTGATCTGTGACTTGAGTTCACAGGCCATGTGCCCGGTCTGCGCATGGTCCCGCTCGGCTGCGCCCCCACCTGGAGTGCAGCAAGCCACGGAGTCCCGCGATGGATCTCAAACTCGAAGACAAGACCGCCCTCGTCACCGGCTCGACCGCCGGCATCGGGCTGGAAATCGCCCGCACCCTCGCCGTCGAAGGCGCCAAGGTGTTCGTCACCGGCCGCAGCCAGGCCAAGCTCGACGAGGCCGTGGCCGACATCCGCGCCTCGGGCGGCGCCAAGGTCGAGGGCGTGCTGGCCGACGCGGCCACGGCCGAGGGGGTCCAGGCGATCCTGAAGGCCGTTCCCCAGGTCGACGTCCTGGTCAACAACCTCGGCATCTACGAGATGAAGGCCTTCGCCGACATCACCGACGAGGACTGGCTGCACCTGTTCGAGGTCAATGTGATGAGCGGCGTGCGCCTGTCGCGCGGCTACTTCCCCGGCATGCTGGAGCGCGACTGGGGCCGGGTGATCTTCATCTCCAGCGAAAGCGGCTTGGCGATCCCCGGCGAGATGGTCCACTACGGCATGACCAAGAGCGCCCAGCTGGCGGTCGCGCGCGGTCTGGCGCAAGCGACCAAGGGCACGGGCGTGACGGTCAATTCGGTCCTGCCCGGCCCGACCCGCGCGGCGGGCATCTTCGACTTCCTCAAGAGCGTCTCGACCAATCCGGAAGGCACGCCGGCCGAGCACGAAGCCGAGTTCTTCGAAAAGCACCGCACGTCGTCGCTGCTGCAACGGATGATCGAACCGCAGGAAGTGGCCAGCCTCGTGGCCTATGTCGCCAGCCCGCTCTCGGCGGCGACCAACGGCGCGTCGCTGAAGGTCGAGGGCGGCCTGGTGACGACGATCGCTTAGGCGGCCGATTGAGCACTGCGAACCTCCCCCTCTGGGGGAGGTGATCGCGCAGCGATCGGTGGGGGGAGTTGGAGCGAAGTCGGCCAGGGCCTCGGCAGCTGAAAACGCACCCCCTCCGGCCCTCCGGGCCACCTCCCCCAGAGGGGGAGGATCTGATCCGACGCCTTGCCAGATAGATGCTCCCCCTCTGGGGGAGCTGTCGCGGAGCGACTGAGGGGGTCTTCTTCTAACTAGTACAGAACCCCCAGCGCCTCGCGGCTGAAGCTCTGCAGCTCGTCCTCGCGGCCGTCGCGGATCTTCACGACCCATTCCGGATCCTGCAGCAGGGCGCGGCCGACGCCGACGAGGTCGAACTCGCCGCGGTCGAGGCGTTCCAGCAGGCCGTCGATCGAGGCGGGCTGGCTGCCTTCGCCGCCGAAGGCCGCGATGAACTCGCCCGACAGGCCCACCGAGCCGACGGTGATGGTCGGGGCGCCGGTCAGCTTCTTGGTCCAGCCGGCGAAGTTGAGGTCGCTGCCTTCGAACTCCGGCTCCCAGAAGCGGCGCTGGCTGCAATGGAAGATGTCGGCGCCGGCGTCGGCCAGCGGCTGCAGCCAGGCTTCCAGCAGTTGCGGGGTCTCGGCGTTCTTGACCGCATAGTCCTGCTGCTTCCACTGCGACAGGCGGATGATCACCGGATAGTCGGGGCCGACGGCGGCGCGGACGGCTTTCAGGATCTCGGCGGCGAAGGCGCTGCGCTCGGCGATGCCGGGACCGCCATAGGCGTCGCCCCGCAGGTTGGTGCCGTTCCAGAAGAACTGATCGATCAGGTAGCCGTGGGCGCCGTGCAGCTCGATGGCGTCGAAGCCCAGGCGCTTGGCGTCGGCGGCCGCCGTGGCGAAGGCGGCGATGGTGTCGGCGATCTCGGCGTCGGTCATCGGCTCGGTGAATGGCGCGCCGCCGGCCTTGGACACGCCCGAGGGGCTGTCGATCTTGCCCAGCACGTCCTTGCCCTTGGCCGAACCCACATGCCACAGCTGCGGCGCGATCAGGCCGCCGACGGCGTGGACCTCGTCGACGACCTTCTTCCAGGCCGCCAGTTCCTTCTCGCCGTGGAAGCGCGGGATGTTGGCGTCGTTCAGCGAGGCGTCGCGGGCCACGCCCGTGCCTTCGGTGACGATCAGCCCGACCTGGGCGGCCGCGCGGCGGGCGTAATAGGCCGCGACGTCGTCGGTCGCCACGCCGCCCGGCGAGAACGAGCGGGTCATCGGCGCCATGACCACCCGGTTGGGCAGCTTCAGCGACTTGAATTCAAACGGCTTGAAGAGGGCGTCGAGGGCCATGCGGGCGCTCCGGCAGGAGTATGATTTGCCAGGATCCAAACATTTGTTTGGATCCACCGCCATGCAGAAATACTGCAACGGTCGCTGTATCTGGTGAGACGGGAGCGGGATGGGAAGGCCGGGCCGGGAAAATCAGCGACCAGCCCCGCCGCCCGCAGTTCTGCGCCCACCCCTCACCCGAGTTTCCCCGCGAAGGCGGGGACCCAAGCCGAGTCAGCGGACAATCCACGGCCGCACCACGACCTGAAAGCCAGCTTGGATCCCCGCCTTCGCGGGGATGCGCGGAAATTGAGTTGTCTGGGTAAGAGCCTTGCGCCCCTACCCCAAAATCTCGTCTAGCGCCGTCAGCAGCCGATCGATCTGGCCGTCCGTGCCTACCGTGATCCGCAGATGATCCCCGATGCGCGGCGCGTCGAAGCGGCGGACGATGACTCCCCGCGCCCGGAGCTCCGCCGCCAGCTCGGCGCCGGGCCGCGACTCGTGGCGGGCGAAGACGAAGTTTGCCGAGGACGCAGGCGCGGAGAAGCACCGCGCCTCCAGCCCCTCGACCAGCCGCAGGCGGCCGGCGATCACCTTGGCGCGGCTATCCTGGAAGAAGGCCTCGTCCTCGATCGAGGCGATCGCCCCGGCCTGGGCAGGACGGCCCAGGGGATAGGAGTTGAAGCTGTCCTTGACCCGCGTCAGCCCCTCGATCAGGGCCGCGTCGCCGATGGCGTAGCCGACCCGCAGGCCGGCCAGGGCCCGCGACTTCGACATCGTCTGCACGACCAGGAGGTTCGGGTGGTCGGCGACCAGCGGAATGGCGCTCTCGCCGCCGAAATCGACATAGGCCTCGTCGATCACCACCGGCTTGTCGGGGTGCTCGGCCAGCAGGCAAGCGATCTCGGCGCGGGTCAGGGCCACGCCGGTCGGAGCGTTGGGATTGGCGACGATGATCGCCCCGGCCGGACGGCGATAGTCCTCGATCCGCACCGACAGGTCCTCGGCCAGGGGCACGGTCTCGTAGGCCACGTCGAACAGCCGGCAATAGGTCGGATAGAAGCTGTAGGTGATGTCGGGGAACAGCAGCGGCGACTCATGGCCCAGCAGGGCGCGGAAGGCGTGGGCCAGCACCTCGTCCGAGCCGTTGCCGACGAACACCTGCTCCACGGCCACGCCGTGATGGGCCGCCAGGGTCTCGCGCAGCGCGGTCGAGGTCGGATCGGGATAGAGCCGCAGGGCCTCGCCGGCCGCCGCCGCGATCGCGTCCACGGCCTTGGGCGAAGGTCCGTAGGGGCTCTCGTTGGTGTTCAGCTTGACCAGGTCGGCGATCTTCGGCTGCTCGCCCGGCACATAGGGCGACAGCGTGTGGACCAGCGGGCTCCAGAAACGGCTCAAGGTCTTGCTCCAGGCGGACTTCAGGCCGCCGGGATGCGCGAAACCTCAGGCCTGCGTCAAGCGCGCCCTACTCCACCGCGTCGAGATATTCGATCTCCGGACGCGCGGCCATGAAAGGTCCCATGGCCGCGCCGGCGGCCTTGAAATAGTCGGTGCCGCCGTGGTGTTTGAGGGCCTCTTCGGAGGCGTAGAGCTCCAGCACCTTGTAGACCCCGGCCTCGGTCTTGGATTTCGTCAGCTGATAGACGATCGCGCCGGGCTCGTTGGCCTTCACCTTGGCCGCGAGATCCAGGAACACAGCCTCGAACTCAGACGTCTTGTCCGGCTGGACCTTCAACACCGCCACCACGCCGATCATGCCCGCCTCCCAACATTTGTTTGAAAGCCAATGTCGCCAATGGCCGGCGCAAGTGCAAGTGGCCAACTCGCGGCTCAGTTGGTCAGCGGGAACAGGGTCATCACGCCAGCGAACAGCGCGAACAGCAGCGTGAAGCTCAAGAGCAGGACCGCGGGTCGCCTGGCTGCGCGGGCACGGCTGAAGGCCCAGCCGCAGAGCGCCAATTGCGCGACGAGAAAAAGCGGTCCGATGACATCCCATCGACCGTCGTCGAAACCTTCGTACTGGGCGACCTGCATCCGTGGCCCGTCCAAAACGGCCGCGAAAAGCAGAATGTGGCTCAAAATTACCGGGATCAGGAAAAGCAGCAGGGCCTTGGCCCGCTGCCTGACGCCGCCGATCACCCCCATGACAAGGCACGCCGTCCCCGCCGCGGGAAGCAGGCTGAAGGGAAAGAACAGCGGATTGAAGATGGCCAGGCAAAAGAGCGGCAACGCCAGCGCCGCCGAGGCCAGGGCGTTCAGCAAGATAAGCCTACCGCCGCTCGTTCCAGCCGTAGGCGACCCAGGAATGTCCGCCGACGTTGCGGGCTTCGATCAGCGAGGGATCGGCGGAAGCCTTGGCGTGGGCCTGGCGGCGGCCGCGCAGGGCGAAGGCGGCGAGGCCCAGGAGCGCGGTGGCCATGAAGCCGACCACGACCAGGGTAGCGGCGAAGACGACGGCGACGATGGCGGCGACCGAAACGGCGATGGCCGTGGCCACGGCGCCGACCAGGGCCGCCAGACCGCGCCAGGCCGAAGGCCCGCCGCCGGGCGATGTCGCGCTCATGTTCATCGTCGTCCTCTCGGGGCCTTCACTCAAGGGCGCGAGGCGCCCGGAATCTCCGTCCGTACGACCACTAGGTTGGATCACGAGGTCTGAACGTCAACTGAACACCCGTTGGGTTCATTCACAAAGCGGTTTTCGCTCAACCCGCGGCGGCCAGTCCCAGTTCCCGCCGCTCGCGCATTACGGTGCTGAAAGCCGCATTGATCGCCGCGGCCTTGGCCTCGGCCACCTCGATGAACTCGGCCGGCAGGCCGCGGGCGCGGGCGCGATCGGGGTGGGCGTCCGACAGGGCGCTCTTCCAGGCGCTGCGCACGGCCGCGTCGTCGGCGTCGGCCGCCACGTCCAGGATCACGTAGGGATCGTCGGCCTCCGCCCCCAGGTGGGTGGCGCTGAGGCGGCGGAAGGCCAGGGCCGACAGGCCAAACAGCTCGGCCACCCGCTCCAGGTAGTCGAGCTCGTCCTGGGTCACCGCGCCGTCGGCCTTGGCGATGTGGAACAGGCCGTCGAGCACGTCTTCCAGCAGCTGCGGGCACGAGCGATAGCGCTTGGCCAGCCGCTTGGCGTAGCTCTCGAAGCCGTGGGTGGTCTGGCGGGCCAGATCGTACAGGCGATGGATGTTCTGCTCGGAGGCCGGATCCGGGTGGAAGACCTGCGAGAAGGCCGCGAACTCGTGGCCGTCGGCGCTGCCGTCGGCCTTGGCCAGCTTGGCGCCGAGCGCCGTCACGGCCGTGGAGAAGGCCGGGTCCTGTCCGGGCGGGCCGGGCGGACATTCGGCGCACTCCGCCAAATCCAGACGGCGGGCCGCGATGCTTGCGATGTTGCGCCAGAAGGTCATGCGGAGGGGTCTTAAAAGCCGGCCGATCCTGGGAGATACGGATCCGAACGTCCCCAGGATGACGCTCCGGAAGCGCCTCATAGCACACGTGTCGTACGCGACCCACCCGGCGATTGCTGCGTCGCACATGTAAACTTGTTCAGAATTGTCGCGATCGGCGGAGCCATCCGGCGGCTTCGCCGTTATGGCTGAGCTTGAAGCGTCGCCTTGTCGGGTCGGCGCCATGCTGAGGTCCCATTGCGGTCCGAAATGCTCTAGTCAGTCCGCTGACGTCACTAAAAGGATCTCCGGCCGTATGGCGACCGCTCTTCTTCTCGCCCTCGCCCTGATGGCGCAGGACGCGCCCGTGACCACCGCGGCCCCGCCGCCGCGCACCCAGCCCGCCGCCACGCCGCCGAACGACGAGTACGGCTACATCGCCTGGTGCTACGGCGCGCTCGGCGGCTATGTCGAGCTGTACGACAAGGTGATGCCCGAGGTGACCCGCATCGAGAAGGCCTTCCCCGGCCCCGACGGCGCGGCCGCCGCGCTGAAGGAATATCCGGCCATGCGCAACCAGGCGCGCTCGGACCTGAAGATCTACGCCTCGGCCATCACCGCCGCCGAGAAGGCCAGCCCGCGCCCGATCTCGGAATATGGCGCGGCCTCGATGAAGAAGGGCCGCTCGATCTGGGGCGGTTCGGAAAGCGTCGACAAGGCCCGCCTGGCCCAGGTGTGGATGAGCTGGTCGCCGCCCGGCGACTGCGAGACCCGCGCCAAGACGCTCGAAACCAAGTCCAACCTGTTCGGCCAGGCCCTGAACTACAACGTCAAGAGCGCCGTGCCGGTCGAGCCGGAAGCCGCGCTGGCCGCTCCGGCCCCTGCCCCGGTCGAGGAGGCCCCGGCGCCAGCGCCCGCCAAGCCCGCTCCGGCCAAGGTCGAGGCTTCGGCGCCCAAGCCGGCGGTCCAGAAACCGGCCGCCGCCAAGCCGGTCGCCAAGCCCGCCGCCGCCGCTCCGGCTGTCAAGAAGCCCGCGGCCCCGATCGGCGCGACCCCGGCCAAGCTGCCGGCCAACCGCGAGATCATCATCGACCCGGCCAACCCGCAGGCCTGCGCCGGCAGCCTCGTGCCCGCCAAGCGCGGCGGCAAGGACGTGCTGATCTGCAAGCCTGACGACCTGCGGTAGACGCTCTTTTCCCTTTGAACTGCCCTCTCTCTTAGAGAGAGGGATGCAGAGACAGAGACGACGCTTCACGGCGCCGTCGGCAAAACCCCGCTGCGCGCCAAGGCCGCGTACCAGGCGTACGAGGCTTTCGGCGTTCGCACGCCCGTCGTCCGGTCGTGGGTCACCAGGCCGAACTTCGAGCGGTAGCCCAGCGCCCATTCCCAGTTGTCGATCAGGCACCAGGCGAAGAAGCCCTTCACCGGCGAGCCGGCCTCCATGGCCGCCTTCACCGCCTGCAGGTGGCGGCGCAGGAAGGCGATGCGGAAGGTGTCGGCCTGGATGCCCGGCCCGTCGCCGAACGGGTCGGAACAGCCGTTCTCGGTGATGAACACCGGCGGATTGCCGTACTCGGTGCGCAAGCGCGCCAAGACTTCGGACAGGCCCGACGGGTCGATCTGGCGGCCGAAGGCGTCCAGCTCCACGCCGCGGGGCGGCGCGGCCGGGGCGATCCGGCCCGGCGACAACGGCGCCAGGCGCATATAGGCTGGCGCATAGTAGTTCACCCCCATGAAGTCGACCTTCTGGCGGATGGCCGAAAGATCGCCCGCCCGCACGCGGTCGCCCAGAAACTCGCCCATGGCGTCCGGATACTCGCCCTTCAGCAGGGGATCGAGCCAGGCGCGATTCCACAGGGCGTCGAGGCCGTCCGACGCCAACCGGTTCCAGAACGCCAGGCCGCCGCCCGCCGGACGGCAGGGCTGCAAGGCCAGGGTCGTGCCGATCGACAGGTCGCCCTTGGCCGCCCGCAGGGCCTGGATGGCGAGCCCCTGGCCCAGGTTCATGTGGTGGGTCACCGGCCCCAGCAGGGCGACGTCCTTCAAGCCCGGCGCGTGCTCGCCGGTGACGTGGCCGAACACGGTGTGCACGGCCGGCTCATTGAGCACGATGATCCGCTTGAGCCGATCGCCCAGCCGCTCGCCGACCAGGGCGGCGTAGTCGGCGAAGGCCTGGGCCGTGTCGCGCGCCGCCCAGCCGCCATGGTCCTGCAGCGCCTGGGGTAGGTCCCAGTGGAACAGGGTGGCGTAGGGCGTGACGCCCTTCTCCAGCAGGCCGTCGACCAGCCGCGCGTAATGGTCGATCCCCGCCTGGGCGACCGCGCCGGCCCCGGTCGGCAGCAGTCGCGACCACGAGATCGAGAACCGGTAGCCGCCCAGCCCCGCCCCGGCCACGAGGTTCACGTCGTCGGCCCAGCGGCGATAGCTGTCGGTGGCGGTCTTGGCGTCGGAGCCGTCGACGATCTTGCCCGGCAGATCCTGGAACAGGTCCCAGACGCTGGGACCGCGCCCGTCGGCCTGCGGCGAGCCCTCGGTCTGGAAGGCGGCCGTGGCCGTTCCCCAGACGAAGTCCTTAGGAAAGTCCCGCGCCTTCGGCTGCACGTCGCCGGGCCGCTCTGTTCCGCAGCCCGCCAATCCCGCGGAAAGCCCTGCCGCCGCGCCGCCGACCGCCAGCGCGCCCAGCCCACGACGGCTTACGCCCTCGCCTTCCATGCTCCACCCCCAGCTTTGGATCGGAGGCTCACAACCTCCGTTGGCGGCAGAATGCAGCTATAACCGAATGCTTGGCCAGTCCGCGATTTTGTCTCGCCAAACGCCGCGCACCTTGTCTCGCCGGACATAGGTCGGGAAAGAACGTCGTTCATCGCTGCCTTCCAGAACAAATGTTTGGGAAGAACCGATGACCATCGAAGGCCCACGGCGCCGCCTCGCCCTCGCGGCGACCTGCATCGCAATGGCCCTGACGGCAGGCCTCGCCGCCTGCGGCGGAGGCGGCGGCTCCAGTTCGAGCGGCTCCAGCAGTTCCAGCAGCGCTTCGTCGAGCAGCAGTTCGAGCAGCTCCAGCAGCAGCACGGCCTCGACCTCGTGCTCGGAAACCACCCAGGGCGCGCAGCTGGTCTGCCTGGCCAACGTGTTCCGGGCGACGCTCAGCAGCAGTCAGCTCAGCTCGGTCAGCTACAGCCTGACCTCATCCAACGCCACCCAGCACTGGTCGAACCTGCCGGTCGGCTCGGTCAGTCGCCTGGGCCTGGCGCTCAGCGCGCTGAGCACCGACCAGAAGACCGCCGCCGAGGCCCTGATCGCCGCGGCCCTGACCACCCAGGGCCAGTCGACCATGACCGGCCTGCGCGCCGCCGACGGCTACCTGGCCGCTGCCGCCAGCGGCTATGGCCAGAATCTCTACTACATCGCCTTCCTGGGCACGCCCTCGACCTCCAGCCGTGGATCCTGGAGTTCTCCGGCCACCACTACACCTTCATGGCCAGCGTCACGGGCAGCTATGTCAGCATGACCCCCAACTTCGTCGGGGTGGAGCCGCTGTCCTTCACCTATGGCGGCACGGCCTACACGCCGATGCAGACGCGGCACGACACCCTGGCGGCGATGCTGAGCGGCCTGTCGTCGACGCAACTGGCCTCGGCCAAGCTGTCCCAGGCCTATGACGACGTGCTGGTCGGTCCGCAGGAGGACGGCGACTTCCCCTCGACCCAGTCGGGGCTCGCCGTGTCGAGCCTGAGCTCGACCCAGCAGGCTTTGGTCAAGGCGGCGATCAACGCCTACGCCGCCGACGCCAACGGCACGGGCCAGAGCGACGCCTACACCACCGACACGGCCCTGGCCTCGACCTATATCGCGTGGGCCTCGTACTCGGACCTGTCGACCAAGGGCTCGTACGTGCGCATCGACGGCCCGCGGGTCTGGATCGAACTCAGCGTCCAGAGCGGCGTGGTCTACAGCGCCAACCACTACCACAGCATCTGGCGCGACAAGACGGCGGACTATGGCGGCAACTTCACGTTCTGAGCCCTTCCGTCCAATGACTTGCGCCGCCCCTCCCTCAACTCCCGTCATTCCCGCCCTTGTGGCGGGAACCCCTTGTTCAGCCCGCATGCGCGGCGCCAGCGGCGCGCCGGCGCGCCGCCCCAACTGCCCTAGCGGCGGACATAGGGCTTCCCGCCACAAGGGCGGGAATGACGGGAAGAAATTAGGAATATGGCTGGCGATGCTCGTCACCGGCCTCGCCCTGCTGACCACCGGCCTGGCCGTCGCTCACCCGATGGCCAAGTCGTTCGTCCAGATCCGCGTGCTCGACCACGCCTGGCGGCTGCACCTGCGACTGCCGGCCGACCGGCTGGAGGTGGCCATCGTCCAGGCGGGTCTGGTTCCCCAGCCGCTGGGCGAAGGACGCCCCACCCTGACGGCGGCGGCGGTCGCGGCCTATGTCGCCGACCACATTCGCCCCCGCTCGCCGGACGGGACGGTGTGGGGCAAGCGCGTGCTCAGCGTCGAGGAAGTCCCCTTCCCCACCGACGAATGGGTGGTCGAGGTCGACCTGACGCCGCCGCCGGGCCCGGCGCCGGATACGCTGATCCTGGACTACGGGGTCATCGTCCGCGAGATCGCCACCCACGCGGCGGTGCTGACCCTGGAGCAGGACTGGGCGCGCAACGTGCTGCCGCACAAGCCGCGCCTGCTGGGCACGCTGCGGGCGGAATCCCGCCAGATCCGCATCGACCGGGTGCAAGGCTCGCCCTGGCCGGCCTGGACCAGCATGGTCGTGATGGGCGCCCGCCACATCTTGGAGGGCGCCGACCACCTGGCCTTCCTGGTCACCCTGATCCTGACCGCGCCGCTGGTGGCCGAGAACGGCCGCTGGCGGCCGGTGGAGGAGCCGCGCAAGGCGCTGTGGGCCACCTTCGCCCGGGTCAGCGCCTTCACCGTCGGACACTCGGTCTCGCTAATGGGCGCGGCCCTGGGTTGGCTGCCGCCGGCCGGCAAGGGCGTCGAGGCGCTGATCGCCCTGTCGGTCGGGATCTCGGCCCTGCACGCCCTGCGGCCGATCTTCCCCCGGCGCGAGGCCTGGGTGGCCGGCGGCTTCGGCCTGGTCCACGGCCTGGCCTTCGCCGAGACCCTCAGCACCCTGTCCCTGTCGACCGGCCAACTCGTGGCCGCGACCCTGGGGTTCAATCTCGGGATCGAACTGGTGCAGCTGCTGATCGTCGCGGCCGTGGCGCCGGTGGTGTTCGTGCTGCGGCGACGGGCGGCGGGGGTGTGGACGCGTTGGGCCCTCGGGGCCGGAGCGCTGGCGGCGTCGATGGTGTGGCTCTACGCGCGGTTGGCGTGAGGCTCCGCTCCGCCAACCCCAAGACTCCCGTCATTCCCGCCCTTGTGGCGGGAAACCCTCTTTCAGCCGCAAGGGCGGATGGGGCGGACTGCTGAGCAGTCCGCTTGCACCTCACCTGCGAGCGGAACCAGGGGTTCCCGCCACAAGGGCGGGAATGACGGGAGTATTTGGGATCCTTAAGCCGCCTCGCCCCGCGCCCGGGCCAGCGGGTCGTAGTTCAGGATCGGCGACAGCCAGCGTTCGGTCGTGGCCAGGTCCCAGCCCTTGCGGAGGGCATAGTCCTCGACCTGGTCGAAGTCGATCTTGCCGACCCCGAAATAGTGGCTCTGCGGGTGGCTGAAATAGAGGCCCGAGACGGCCGCGCCGGGGCTCATGGCGAAGCTCTCGGTCAGCAACATGCCGGTGGCCGCCTCGGCCTCGAGCAGGCGGAACAGCGTGCCCTTCTCGGTGTGGTCGGGCTGGGCCGGATAGCCGGGGGCCGGACGGATGCCGACATACTTCTCGCCGATCAGGGCGTCGGCGTCGAAGCCCTCTTCCGGCGCATAACCCCACAGCTCGACCCGCGCCTTGTGGTGCAGCCACTCGGCGAAGGCCTCGGCCAGGCGGTCGGCCAGGGCCGAGGCCATGATCGCCGAATAGTCGTCGCCGGCGTCCTTGAAGCGCTTGACGATCTCGTCTTCGCCATGGCCGGCGGTGACGGCGAAGCCGCCGACATAGTCGGCCGGACCGCCGACGGGGGCCACGAAGTCGGCGAGCGCCAGGTTGGCCTTGCCCTCGCCTTTGCCCTTGTCCATCTGCTGGCGCAGGGTGTGCAGGCGGGCGATCTCGACCGTGCGGGTCTCGTCCGAATACAGCACCACGTCGTCCTCGACCGCCTGGGCCGGCCAGAAGCCGATCACGCCCTTGGCCCCGAACCACTTCTCGGCGATCACCTTTTCCAGCATCACGCGGGCGTCGCGATAGAGGTCGGTGGCGGCCTCGCCGACCACGTCGTCTTCCAGGATCTGCGGATAGCGGCCGATCAGCTCCCAACTGGCGAAGAACGGCGACCAGTCGATGAACGGCTCCAGCTCGGCCAGGCTCGGCTCGAAGGTGCGCGTGCCGGTGAACACGGGCTTGGGCGGCGCATAGCCCTTCCAGTCAATGGCGAACTTGCGCTTGCGGGCCTCGCCGATCGGGGTGCGGGCCTTGACCGTCTGGCCGCGGGCGTACTGCTCGCGCACCTTGACGTATTCGGCGCGGGTCTCGCCGATGATCCGGTCGCGCTCGCCTTCCGACAGCAGGCCCGAGACCACGCCGACCGCGCGGCTGGCGTCGACGACATAGGTCGTCGGGCCCCGCCGATAGGCCGGCTCGATCTTCACCGCCGTGTGGGTACGGCTGGTGGTGGCCCCGCCGATCAGCAGCGGGATGTCGAAGCCCTGGCGCTCCATCTCGGCGGCGACGAACACCATCTCGTCCAGCGACGGGGTGATCAGGCCCGACAGGCCGATCATGTCGACCTCGTGCTTTTTCGCTTCTTCGAGGATGCGGTCGGCCGGGACCATGACGCCCAGGTCGATGACCTCGTAGTTGTTACACTGCAGCACGACGCCGACGATGTTCTTGCCGATGTCGTGGACGTCGCCCTTGACGGTGGCCATCAGCACCTTGCCGGCCGCCTTGCGGACCTGGCCTTCCTTCTCGGCCTCCATGAACGGCATCAGCCAGGCCACGGCCTGCTTCATCACGCGGGCCGATTTGACCACCTGGGGCAGGAACATCTTGCCCGCGCCGAACAGGTCGCCGACGACGTTCATGCCGTCCATCAGCGGGCCTTCGATGACGTGCAGCGGCCGTTCGGCGGCCAGGCGCGCCTCCTCGGTGTCGGCTTCGATGAACTCGGTGACGCCGTTGACCAGGGCGTGGGTGATGCGCTCGCCCACCGTGCCCTCGCGCCAGGCCAGATTGACCTGCTGGGCCGCGCCCTTCTCGCCCTTGTAGCGCGGGGCCATGTCGACCAGACGCTCGGTGTTGGTCTGCACCGGATCGCGCTGCGGGCGGTTGAGGATCACGTCCTCGACGGCCTCGCGCAGCACCGGGTCCAGGGTGTCATACACCGGCAGGTCACCGGCGTTGACGATGCCCATGTCCATGCCGGCGTTGATGGCGTGGTACAGGAACACCGAGTGGATGGCCCGCCGCACCGGCTCGTTGCCGCGGAAGCTGAACGAGACGTTCGACACCCCGCCCGAGATCCGGGCGTAGGGGCAGCGCTTCTTGATCTCGCGCGTGCCCTCGATGAAGTCGACGGCGTAGTTGTCGTGCTCCTCGATCCCCGTCGCCACCGCGAAGATGTTGGGGTCGAAGATGATGTCTTCCGGCGGGAAGCCGACCTTGTCGACCAGGATGCCGTAGGCCTTCTCGCAGATCTCGATCTTGCGGGCGGCGGTGTCGGCCTGGCCGACCTCGTCGAAGGCCATGACCACCACGGCCGCGCCGTAGCGCAGGCACAGCTTGGCCTGCTCGATGAACTTGGCCTCGCCTTCCTTCATCGAGATCGAATTGACGATCGCCTTGCCCTGCACGCACTTCAGGCCGGCCTCGATCACCTCCCACTTGGAGCTGTCGATCATCACCGGCACGCGGGCGATGTCAGGCTCGGCCGCCATCAGGTTCAGGAAGGTGATCATCGCCTGCTCGGAGTCGAGCAGGCCTTCGTCCATGTTGACGTCGATGACCTGGGCGCCGGCTTCCACCTGCTGGCGGGCGACCGACAGGGCTTCGCTGAAGTTGCCCTCGACGATCAGCTTCTTGAACTTGGCCGAACCGGTGACGTTGGTCCGCTCGCCGATGTTGACGAAGACAGGTCTCATTGGAATGCGCTCAGGATCTTTTGCAGGCCGGCGATATGGATCAGCCAAGCATCGTGGGCGTCGCCTTCCTGCCAGAGTTCGTCGAGTTCGGAAGCCGGACCGACCACCCGGGCCAGGGCGGCCTTGGCCAGGCGGGCCGCGCCTTCCGGCGGCGCGCCGAGGGCGGCCTTGAGGTCCTGGTGGTCCGGCGGCAGCACGACGCCGTCGCCGAGACCAGCGGCGACGATGGCCGAGGCGGCCACGGCCATCTCGGCCTCGGGGGCTTCCAGATAGCCGCCCGCCTTGGTCACGTGGTCGAGGATCAGCAGCACGGCGCGCCAGTCGGGCGCCTCGGCCAGGTCGGCGACGAAGTCGGCCGCCTCGTCGTTGTCGAAGGGTCCGGTGTCCCAGGCCATGGTCAGGCCGCCGTCGCGGCTTGCTTGGCCCGCGCTTCGGCGAGAGCCAGTTGGCCCTTGAGGAAGGTCGCGATCTCGATCCCCTGCGCCTTCAGCGCCTTGGGGTAGAGCGACGAGGCGGTCAGGCCCGGCAGGGTGTTGGTCTCCAGATAGACGAGGCCGTGCTCGGAGACGATGAAGTCGGTGCGCGAATAGCCGCGGCAGCCCAGGGCCCTGTGGGCCTTCAGCGCCTGGTCCTGAATCGCGGCGTTGATCTCCGGCGCGAAGGTGGCCGGGCAGATCTCCAGCGTGTCCTTGGCCAGGTACTTGCTCTTGTAGTCGAACTTGCCGGCCGACGGACGGATCTCCACCGGCGGCAGGGCGATCAGTTCGCCGTCCTGCTCCAGGATTCCGCAGGTGGCTTCCGGACCGGTGACGAAGGGCTCGATGACATAGGCCAGGGTCTTGGCCGCCTCCGCCACCGTTTCCAGGTCGGCGGGCGCGTCGACGAAGATCAGGCCGTAGCTCGAGCCGTCCTCGGCCGGCTTGGCGATCAGCCGGCCGTACTTGGCCAGGGCGACCTCGGCATCGGCCAGGTCGATGGTCTCGGGGGCCGAGACGCCGGCCTTGGCGACGATTTCCTTGGCCAGAACCTTGCCGAAGGCCAGCCGGCTGGCTTCCGCGCCCGAGCCGGTGAAGGCCACGCCCCGCGCCTCGCACAGGGCCTGCAGGCCGCCGTCCTCGGAAAAGCCGCCGTGCAGGCTGAGCAGCAGGACGCGGTCCTCGCGGGCGGCGACGTCCAGGGCCGCCTCGATGTCGCCGATCGGCGCGCCTTCGGTCGGCAGGTCCAGCTCGAACGGACGGTCATGGCCCAGCAACGCGGCCTGGCTGGCGACGTAGACCTGGCCGTCCGGAGCCCAGAACCACAGGTCGGCGTCGGGCAGTTCGCGGGTCAGACTCTGGGCGCTGCCGACGGCAACGAGGCGCTCGCGGCTGGGGCCGCCGAAAAGGATGGTGGTGCGCATCGTGCTCAAGCCAGTTCGAAGGGTTCCAGACCCGCCAGGCGCATGGCCTTCGGGCGCTCAGGAATAGCGCGAGGCGCGACGCCGCGCACCTCGTCCGCCACGTGGCGGATGTGATCGGGGGTGGTGCCGCAGCAGCCGCCCAGGATGTTGACCAGACCGTCCTTGGCCCATTCGTGAAGGGCGTGACCGGTCTCGTGCGGCTCCTCGTCGTACTCGCCCATGGCGTTGGGCAGGCCGGCGTTGGGATAGGCCGCGACCAGGGTGTCGGCGATGCGGGCCATCTCGGCGATGTGCGGCCGCATCAGGTCCGCGCCCAGGGCGCAGTTGAAACCCACGGCGAACGGCTTGGCGTGCTTGATCGAGTTCCAGAACGCCTCGGCCGTCTGGCCCGACAGGGTGCGGCCCGAGCGGTCGGTGATCGTGCCGCTGATCCAGATCGGCAGTTCCTCGTGGCCCTCGTCGCGCCAGTCGAGAATGGCCTTCAAGGCGGCCTTGCAGTTGAGGGTGTCGGTGATGGTCTCGATCAAAAAGAGGTCGACCCCGCCCTGGTAGAGGGCGTCCACCTGCTGGCGATAGGCGGCGTAGACCTGGTCGAAGGTCACCTTGCGCGCGCCCGGATCGTTCACGTCCGACGACATCGACAGCATGACGTTCAGCGGCCCGATCGAGCCGGCGATGAACTTCGGACGCTCGGGGTTCTCGGCGTTCCAGCGGTCGGCGACCTGGCGGCCGATCCTGGCGCCCTCGAAATTGATGTCCCAGACGTCCTGTTCGCCGAGGCGATAGTCGGCCTGGGCGATGGTGGTGCCCGAGAAGGTGTTGGTCTCGGAGATGTCGGCGCCGGCGCTGAAATACGCATCATGAAGTTCGGCCACGAGATCGGGCCGCGTCAGGCACAGGATGTCGTTGTTGCCCTTCATCTGGCCGTCGTAGTCGGCGAAGCGGTCGGCGCGGTAGTCGGCCTCGGTCAGCTTCTTCTTCTGGAACATCACGCCCCAGGAGCCGTCGAGGATGAGAATGCGCTCCTTGGCGGCGGCCTTGAGGGCGGCCACGCGATCAGCACGGATGGAGAGGTCGGTCATTTCGCGGCTCCTTGCTGGCGCGCCAATTCCTTGTCGAACGCGGCCTGGGCGGCGTCGACGAAGCGCGAAAGCTCGGTGAAGTCGATGAAGGCGTCGGCGTCGCCGCGCAGCTGCTTCTGGCGCTTGGCCAGCAGATCGCCCTGCTCTTCGTGGCTGGGCAGCATGACGTCGGTCGGGATCGCCCGCACGGCGGCGAAGCTGGCCCGATAGTCGGCGACGATGGTCTTGTGGGTCTTGTTGCCGACCAGCACGTTGCCGGCCACCGACAGCGAGCACGGGAAGGTCACGCTCAGCGGCCGCCCCTTCTCGACCACCTGGGTGGTCCAGGTGGTGCAGCCGATGGTGTGGCCCGGCGTCAGGTGGGCGACCAGGGTGGTGGCGCCCAGCTTCAGCTTGGTCTCGTCGCCGAATGCCTTGTCGACCTTCACGGCCGGAAAGGTCGTCGCGCCGTTGGCGTTGTCGCCGAAGTGCTGACCCTTCTCCAAGGCCGGCTTGTCGGCGCGCGAGGCCCACAGCTTCGCGCCGGTGTCGGCCTTCAGCTGGGCCAGGCCCCCAGCATGGTCGAAGTGGGCGTGGGTGTTGATCAGCACCTTCACGTCGGCGAGCTTGAAGCCCAGCGTGGCGATGTTGCGCTCGATCAGCTTGGCCCCGTCGGCCGACGGTCCGCCGTCGAGCACGACATGGCCTTCCGGCGAGGTGATCAGCCAGGCCGACAGCCCCTCGGAGCCGACATAGTAGATGTTGCCGACCACGCGGTATGGCCGATTGGGCTTGGTCCAGGCGGGATTGTCCTGCGCGCCGGCGACGCCGAAGCTCGCCAGGCCCAGGGCGATGGCGAAGGTCAGGGCCCTCATGCCGCTTCTCCCTTGCGCGCGACCAGATAGGCCTCGCTGTTGACGGCCAGCGGCCCGCCCAGCGGGCTGCCGACGATACGCTCGACCTGGAACCATGCGCCGACCTGCTTGAAGAACGCCCGGTGATCGAAACCGAGGTGATGCGGATAATAGGCCAGGCCCGGCCCAATCGGGGACTCTTCACGCTCGCGCGGCGGCCGGCCCAGGGCGGCGGCCAGGATCGGACCCGGCCGGGCGTCGAAGGCGCTGGCGCGACGGATCATCCGGAAGATCCCCTTGGCCAGGGCCGGCGGCCCGACCTCGATCGGCACGCCGATCACCACCCGGCCGCCGGGGGCGAGGATGCGATGCAGTTCGGCCAGGGCCGTCTCGGTCTCGCGCGGCGGCAGGTGCTCGAACACCTCCAGGCAGAAGGCCGTGCGCGCCCAGCCGTCGGCGAGGTCGGTCGAGCGGGCCGCGACCCGCGCCCCGGCCACGCCGTCCAGCAGGGCCTCGGCCTCGGCGCGCAGGGTCGGCGCGGGCTCGAAGGCCACGGCCTGGTCGGTGCGGCCGGCCAGCAGAAGCCGCGCGGCCAGGGCGCCGTCGCCGCAGCCGTAGTCCAGCACGGGGCCCAGGTCGCCCTGCCCCGCCAGGCGGTCGGCGTCGACCAGCCGGCGGTCCTGCACCCAGCGCTTCAGAGCGCTGGGGTCGTTGCGGGTCAAGGCGGCGTAGGCGCCGGTCACGCAGCCGCCTCGGCCGCGGGGACGGTCTCGCGCACGCCCAGCACCCGGCAGATGGCGTAGACCAGGTCGGCCCGGTTCAGGGTGTAGAAGTGGAAGTCGTTGAAGCCCTGTTCCTGCAGCTTGGCGCACATTTCGGTGGCCACCGAGCAGGCGATCAGGCGGCGGGTCTCCGGATCGCCGTCCAGCCCCTCGAACAGGTTGGCCAGCCAGCCCGGCACCGAGGTCTGGCAGGCGGCCGACATCGTCTTCAGGCCGTTGAAGTTGGTCACCGGCATGATCCCCGGCACGATCGGGATGGTGATCCCGGCGCCGCGGGCCTTGTCGACGAAGCGCAGGAAGGCGTCGATGTCGAAGAAGAACTGACTGATGGCCAAAGTGGCGCCCGCGTCGACCTTGGCCTTCAGCACGTCGATGTCGTGATCCAGCGACGGGCTTTCGGGATGCTTCTCGGGATAGACCCCGACCAGCACCTCGAACGGCGCAATGCCGCGCAGGGCCGCCGTCAGTTCGGTGGCGTTCTTGTAGCCGTCCTCGCGCGGCACGTAGAGACCGCCCAGGCCGCCCTCGCCGGGAGGCGGATCGCCGCGCAGCGACACGATGTGGCGCACGCCGATGTTCCAGTAGTCGTGGATCACCTCGTCCACCTCGGCGCGGCTGGCGCCGACGCAGGTCAGGTGGGCGGCGGGCTTCAGGCGGGTCTCGTCGAGGATGCGCTTGACCGTGCGGTGGGTGCGCTCGCGGGTCGAGCCGCCGGCGCCGTACGTCACCGAGA
Source organism: Caulobacter hibisci (assembly GCF_016135805.1). Taxonomy (GTDB): domain Bacteria; phylum Pseudomonadota; class Alphaproteobacteria; order Caulobacterales; family Caulobacteraceae; genus Caulobacter; species Caulobacter hibisci. The sequence goes on along the minus strand of NZ_JADWOX010000012.1, from coordinate 82,118 downwards.
CGAAGGCCGGGTCCAGCGGGGCCAGGCGGGTGATCGCCTCCCACAGGCTCTCTTCCATCTTCTCGGTCTTGGGCGGGAAGAACTCGAAGGACACGCGCGGGCGCACGGCGCCGACCGGGCGTTCGCCGGCGCGCGCGATGGGACCGATGACGCGGCGGGTGGGCGGCAGGGTCATGCGGCGGTCCTCTCGGCGATCGCCGCAACGGGGCGGCGGGCAGTCCAGATCTTGACGGTGAGCCCCTCGGCCGTGGTCGGCGGCAGGGCGATATTGGCTTCCGGGACCAGGCCGCCGGCAAGGATCCATGGCTGGATCTCGTCGTCGGCGAAGCCCAGGCGGCGATGCTGGTGGGCCTCGCGCAGGAACTCGTGGTCGTGCGGGGCGAAGTCGGCGATCAGCAGCAGGCCGCCCGGCGCGACCAGGCGCGCGGCCTCGCTCACGGCGGCGGCGGGATCGCCCAGATAGTGCAGCACCTGGTGGACGGTCACCAGGTCGGCGCAACCGCCCGGCAGGCCGGTGTCGAAGATGTCGCCATGGCGCAGCTCGCACTGCGCCAGACCGGCCTTGCCCACCTCGTCGCGGGCGATGTTCAGCATCTGCTGCGACAGGTCCAGGCCCAGGGCGTTCACCGCCCGTCCGCCGAGAAGCGTCAGCATGCGGCCTGCGCCCGCGCCCAGGTCGACCATCTCGTCGAACGGCCCCTCGCCGGCGGCGCGCAGGATCGCGGCCTCGACCTCGTTCTCGTCGACATAGAGCGAGCGGATCTCGTTCCAGCGGGCGGCGTTGCGGGCGAAATAGGCCTGGGCGCCGGCCGAGCGCTCGGCGCGGACGGACGCCAGCTGGCCGGCGTCGGCCTGGATGACGGCGTCGTCGCGGTCGATCAGCCCCAGGGCCGAGGCGACCACCACCCCGCCGCCCGAGGTCTCGGCCAGGCGGTAGAAGACCCAGGCCCCATCGGGGAAGCGCTCGACCAGCCCGGCCTCGGCCAGGAGCTTCAGGTGGCGCGAGACGCGCGGCTGGCTCTGGTCGAGAATGCGGCACAGTTCGAGGACAGAAAGCTCCTCGACGGCCAGCAGCGCGAGGATACGCAGACGGGTGCTTTCACCCGCCGCGCGCAAGACGTCGACAACCTGTTCGCTCGATAGCGCCATAAGGACATAAAGATATCTTTATGTCCGATTTGGCAAGCGAATTCTGCGACGCGGAAGCGCTCCTTAGCCGGTCCGACGGAGATCAAAAAGCCCCGGAACGCCGTCCCGCGCAGGACATAGGGGATAAATCTTCCCCGTGACCTCTAGGCGGGCTGCCACAGCTCGACCTTGAAGCCTTCCGGATCCACCAGCCACGCGAAGCGGCCGTATTCCTCGTCCTGCCGGCCCGTCGCCTCGACGCCCTCGGCGGCCGCCTTGGCCAGCACGCCGTCTAGGTCGTCGACGATCAGGTTGATCATGAACGACGCCGCCGAGGGCTCGAAATAGCGGGTGTCGGCCGGAAACGGCGACCAGCTGGCCATGCCGATCTTGGGATGCTGGAACACCGCCCCGCCCCAGGACTCGGTCTCGAAGCCAAGCACCCGCGTGTACCATTCGGCCAGGGCCTTGGGGTCCTTCGCCTTGAAGAACACGCCGCCGATACCGAGCACCTTGGCCATGGGTTTCCCTTTCGAAGCCTCATCCGCAAGGGAAGCGACCACACGCGCCGCGTCAACCACCCGCCCGCCTCCCCTTTCGAGAGAGGCGGTCCAGACCGTCACGCCGCCCCGTTACGCCGCCACCGGACTGGCCAGCGGCTCACCCAGGAAATAGCGGCGCAGGTTCTCCAGGGTCAGGTTGACCATGGCCGGCAGGCTGTCGAGCGTGGCGCCGGCCATGTGTGGGGTCAGCACCGTGTGGGGCACGTCGACCCAACGAGCCGGCGGAGTCGGCTCGACCTCGAAGACGTCGAGGGCGGCCATGCCCAGCCGCCCGTCCTTGAGCGCCGCCACCAGGGCGTCCTCGTCGACCAGCGACCCGCGCGAGACATTGACCAGCAGCCCCTGCGGCCCCAAGGCGTCGATGACCCCGGCATTGACCAGATGGCGGTTACTGGCGTCGGGCCGAGCGCAGACCACCAGGATGTCGCTATCGCGCGCCAGGGCCATCAGGCTGTCGGCGCGCGGCCACTCGGTCTCCTTGGCGCGCGGTCCCCACCAGGCGACCTTGACGTCGAAGGCCGACAGCCGGCGGGCGACGGCCTCGCCGATGTGGCCCAGGCCGACGATCCCGGCCTTGCGGCCGCGCAGACCGTGGCGCGCGCCCATCCGGTCCATAGAAGTCCAGCGGCCGGCGCGAACCCGGCGGTCGCCCTCGGCGATCCCGCGCCAGGCGCTCAGCAGCAGACCCAGGGCGTGGTCGGCGACGTCGCCGGCGTTGAGGCCGACGGAATGGGTCACCGCCAGGCCGTGGGCCCGGCACCAGGGCACGTCCACCCCGTCATAGCCGGCGCTGACGCAGGCGATCAGGCCCAGGCGCGGCATCTCCGAAAGCAGGTCGCGCGGCAGCACCATCTCGCCGGCGTGGACGATGGCCTGCACCTGCCTGCCCGGCCCCTCGAGAAAGGTCAGTCGGTCGGGATAGTCCCACAGGCGATGCACCTCGTAGGCGCCCTCCAGCAGCGGCTCCATGGGCAGCAGCATCTCGTGGGAGAGAACGATATGGGGCTTTAAGACAGGGGTCTGCGGCATGGGGGCGGCTCTCCGGTCCCGGCGCGCGGCGGAAGATCTCCGTCGCCGATCCGCGGGACGATTGCTCCAAAGGACAAGCTACTCTTCTTGTGGCCGCGCGCCAGCATTCAGCGCGCGACGCACGACAATCTGAAGACGATGTAAGGCGACGCCCCACAGGCCAGGAACCCGCGCCCCGCCGCCCGGTTCCAGCGCCCGCAATCCGCGGCCAAGCTGTGAACGCCTTGGCCGCGAAAGGGTTTTATCCGCTGGCGCCGAGACCGGCGCTTCAGGGAGAGCTCCCATGTTCAAGAAAACTCTGCTGGCGGGCGCCGCGCTCGCCATGATCGCCTCTGGCGCGGCCGTGGCGAACCCGAAGATCAAGGCCGGCGCCGCCATCGCCTCGCCCAAACAGCCGATCCCCTACGACCAGCTCGACGCCTACTCCAAGGCCTCGCCCAAGCTGCGGGCCAGCAAGGACTGGTGGGCCGGCCAGGCAGCGACCGGCGCCGCGGCCGACACCTCGGCCACCCTGCCCCCGGCCTCCATGAACGGTTCGATGTCGGGCGACGCGGCCGCCAGCACGGCGGTCAACCCGCCGATGACCGACGCCCCGCCGTCGATGCCGAGCACGCCGCCGACCAACGCCTCGCCCGCCGACGCCATGCCGGCCGATCCGGGCTCGAACCTGCCCGGGGCCGATCCCAACCTTCCGCCGAAGGAACCCAAGTAGGCTTCAAAGCAAAAGGGGCGGCCCTCGCGGACCGCCCCTTTCTCGTTTCGACCAAAGCCTGTCCGTGATTAGCGGGCGAACTTCTGGAACTTGATCCGCTTGGGGATCAGGCTGTCGGCGCCCAGGCGGCGCTTCTTGTCTTCCTCGTACATTTCGAAGTTGCCTTCGAACCATTCGACGTGGCTGTCGCCCTCGAAGGCCAGGATGTGCGTCGCCAGGCGGTCCAGGAACCAGCGATCGTGGCTGATGACCACGGCGCAGCCGGCGAACTCCTCCAGCGCCTCTTCCAGGGCCTGCAGGGTCTCGATGTCCAGGTCGTTGGTCGGTTCGTCGAGCAGCAGCAGGTTGCCGCCGGTGGCCAGGGTCTTGGCCAGGTGGACGCGGTTGCGCTCACCGCCCGACAGCAGGCCGACCTTCTTCTGCTGGTCGCCGCCCTTGAAATTGAAGCTGCCGACATAGGCGCGCGAATTGATCTCGCGCTTGCCAACGATCATCACGTCGGTGCCGCCGCTGATTTCCTGCCAGATGGTCTTGTTCGGATCCAGCGCGTCACGCGACTGGTCGACATAGGACAGCTTCACGGTCTCGCCGACCTTGACCGTGCCGCCGTCGGGCTGCTCGCGGCCGGTGATCAGCTTGAACAGCGTCGACTTGCCGGCGCCGTTCGGGCCGATGACGCCGACGATGCCGTTCGGCGGCAGGCGGAACGACAGGTCCTTGAACAGCACCTTGTCGCCGTATTCCTTTTCCAGGCCGTTGACCTCGAGCACCAGGCTGCCCAGGCGCGGGCCCGGCGGAATCTGGATATGGGCCTGGGTCTGGGCGGCGCGGGCGTTTTCCTGCGCGGCGACCATCTCGTCATAGCTCGCCAGGCGGGCCTTGGACTTGCTCTGACGGGCCTTGGGCGAGCTGCGCACCCATTCCAGTTCGCGGGTCAGGGCGCGCTGGCGGGATTCGCTCTCGGACTGCTCCTGAACGACGCGCTTCTGCTTCTGCTCCAGCCAGCCGGAGTAGTTGCCCTCGTAGGGCACGCCCTTGCCGCGATCCAGCTCCAGGGTCCACTTGGTGACCTGATCCAGGAAGTAGCGATCGTGGGTGACCAGGATCACGCAGCCCGGGAAGTCTTCCAGGTGGTGCTGCAGCCAGGCCACCGACTCGGCGTCCAGGTGGTTGGTCGGTTCGTCGAGCAGCAGCATGTCCGGCTTGCTGAGCAGCAGGCGGGCCAGGGCGATGCGGCGCTTTTCACCGCCCGACAGGCTTTCGATGTTGCTGTCGTTGGGCGGGCAGCGCAGGGCGTCGATCGCCATCTCGATCTTGGAATCGATGTCCCACAGATCCTTGGCGTCGATGATCTCCTGGAGCTTGGTCATCTCCTCCATCAGCTCGTCGGTGTATTCCTCACCGAGCTGAACCGCGAGGGCGTTGTATTTGTCGAAGACGTGCTTGTCTTCGCAGTCGGCGATGACGTTGCCCCAGACGTCCTTGGTCGGGTCGAGCACCGGCTCCTGCGGGAGATAGCCGCGCTTGATGCCGTCGGCGGCCTTGGCCTCGCCGGAGAATTCCTTGTCGAGGCCGGCCATCACCTTCAGCAGGGTCGACTTACCCGAGCCGTTGACGCCGACGACGCCGATCTTGGCGTCGGAGTAGAACGACAGCCAGATATTCTCGAAGACCTTCTTGCCGCCGGGATAGGCCTTGGTCAGGCCCTGCATCTGGAAAATGTATTGCTGCGCCATGAGGGGCTTTTCGTCTCTCGGGTCGGGTTCGGGGATCGGGCGCTCAAATAGCCGCTGGGGGAGATTTGCGCAATCGTGGCCCCTTCACGGCTTCGTCGTCGAACTGTCGGCGAGGCGACAAATAAGCGTCGCAAGCCCGTCGTCGATCAACGTTAGGCGAGCCTCCTAGACGCGTTCGAAGCGGCCTCTCCGCCGCCAACGCCTAGGGGATATGAGATGAAGACCACGCTCCTGCTGAGCGCCGCCTTCGGCGCGCTCCTGCTCGCCGCGCCCGCTCTGGCCGCCGAAACGCCCGCCGCCGAACCCGCCGCGACCGCCGCCGACGCCAATGAAGTCGAAGCCGTCGTCGTCATCGGCCAGGGCCAGAGCCGCCAGGTCCAGACCATCACCGAAGCGGCCCTGGCCCTCGAGACCGCCGGTTCCAGCCCGCTGAAGGCCATCGCCAAGCTGCCCGGCGTGAACTTCCAGTCGGCCGACGCCTTCGGCGCCTACGAGTGGTCGACCCGCATCTCGATCCGCGGCTTCAACCAGAACCAGCTGGGCTTCACGCTCGATGGCGTGCCGCTGGGCGACATGAGCTACGGCAACCACAACGGCCTGCACATCAGCCGCGCCATCGCCAGCGAGAACATCGGCAAGGTCGAACTGGCCCAGGGCGCCGGCGCGCTCGGCGTGGCCGCCTCGTCCAACCTCGGCGGCACGCTGCAGTTCTTCTCGCGCGATCCCTCCGAGGCCCTGGGCGGCCAGTTGAACCTGACCGGCGGCTCGGACGCCATGCACCGTGTGTTCGGCCGCTTCGAGACCGGCGCCATCGAGCAACTGGGCGGCCTGCGCGCCTACGTCTCCATCGCCGACCAGAAGAGCGACAAGTGGAAGGGCGGCGGCGAACAGAAGCAGCGCCAGTACGACGCCAAGGCCGTGCTGCCGCTGGGCGAAGGCGAGCTGACCGGCTTCTACCACCGCTCGGAACGCCGCGAGCAGGACTACCAGGACATGTCGTTCGAGATGATCAAGCGTCTCGGCCGCGACTGGGACAACACCCAGCCCAACTGGGCCCTGGCCGTGGCCGCCGCCCGCGCCTACCAGACCGGGACCGCCCTGCCCTCGCCGTTCACCTCGGTCGACGACGCCTACTACGCCGGCGCCGGCATCCGTGACGACGATCTCTACGGCGCCAGCCTCAGCCTGCCGATCGGCGAGCGCGTGAAGTTCGACGCCACCGCCTACCAGCACAAGAACCAGGGCCAGGGCCTGTGGTACACGCCGTACCTGGCCAGCCCCGGCTTCGGCACGGCCGGCTCGAACGCCGCCCCGCTGTCGATCCGCACCACCGAATACGACATCGATCGCGGCGGCCTGGTCGCCGGCCTGTCGGTCGAGCTGGGCGCCCACACCATCAGCGGCGGCTTCTGGACCGAGACCAACCACTTCAACCAGGCCCGCCGGTTCTACGCCGAGACCGCCTCGGCCCCGTCGCGCGACCCGCTCGACTTCCAGGCCAACCCGTTCGCCACCCAGTGGCAGTACCGCTTCGAGACCAAGACCCTGACCGGCCACGTCGAGGACACCTGGGTCGTCACCGACGCCCTGAAGGTCAATTTCGGCTTCAAGGTCATGAAGGTCGAGAACAGCGTCGAGACCGTGGTCGGCAGCGCCCTGTCGGGCACGATCGAGAGCAAGGACACCTTCCTGCCGCAGGTCGGCTTCGTCTACGCCCTGGACGGCGGCCTGGAGTTCTTCGGCGGCTACACCGAGAACATGGCCGCCTACGTCTCGGCGGCCACGGCCGGCCCGTTCGCCTCGCAGAGCCAGACGGTGGTCGACTACGTCGCCAAGACCCTGAACCCGGAAAGCTCCAAGACCTTCGAGGCCGGCGCCCGCTATCGCCAGGGCCCGTTCCAGGGCGTGGTCGCGATCTATGACGTCAACTTCGAGGACCGCCTGCTCAGCGCCGCCACGGCCTCGCCGATCCTGGGCCTGCCCGCCGTGCTGTCGAACGTCGGCTCGGTAAAGACCCAGGGCCTGGAACTGGCCGGCGAATACCGCATCAGCGACGCCTGGTCAGTCTACGGCGCCTACGCCTACAACAAGTCGGAATACCAGGACGACGTCATCAACGGCAGCGGCGTCGTCGTCGCCCGCACCGCGGGCAAGACCGTGGTCGACACGCCCGAAAACACCTTCAAGGCGGAGGTGAAGTTCGAGCAGGGCGGCTTCTTCGCCAAGCTCGGCGTCAACTACACGGGCGAGCGCTACTACACCTACGAGAACATTGGCGGAAAGGTCGACGGCTTCACCGTCGCCGACCTGACCCTCGGCTACAGCTTCGACGGCGAGGGCTGGACCAAGGGCCTGGAGGTCCAGGCCAACATCAGCAACCTGTTCGACGAGGACTACATCTCGACCGTCGGCTCGGGCGGCTTCGTCAACAACGACACCGCCGGCACGACCATGACTCTCCTGCCGGGCGCCCCCCGCCAGGGCTTCGTGACGATCAAGAAGGCGTTCTAAGCAAGCCTCCCCCCTTCCCCCTCGATGGGGGAAGGGCCGGGGTTGGGGGTGATGCGGCGCTGGACAACCTACGGCGCGTCACCCCTAAATTCCGCAGACACCCCCATCCCAACCCTTCCCCCATCGGGGGGGGAAGGGCTTTTTCGTGGGAAGCGCCCGTGACCGACCTTTCCCGCCGCTCGGCCCTGGGCCTGTCGGCCGCCGCCCTGGCCGTCGCGCCGGCCGCCGCCCAAGCCGTGGTGGACGCGCCCCACCCCGCCCTCGACAAGCCGCTGACCCGCATCGCCTTCGGCTCCTGCGCCAAGCAGGACAAGGACCAGCCGATCTGGGAGGCGATCTTCGACGCCAAGCCCGACCTCTTCATGTTCCTGGGCGACAACATCTACGCCGATACCCGCGATCCCAAGGTGATGGCGGCAAAATACGCGACCCTGGCGGCCAAGCCGCACTTCAAGCGCCTGCGCGAGGAGATTCCGGTCGTGGCCATCTGGGACGACCACGACTTCGGCGAGAACGACGCTGGCGGCGACTATCCGATGAAGGACGAAAGCCGCCGCCAGTTCTGCGACTTCTGGGGCGAACCCGCCGCCTCCCGGCGCCGCACCCGCGACGGCGTCTACGCGGCCTATGTGTTCGGGCCCGAGGGCCGGCAGGTGCAGATCCTGCTGCCCGACCTGCGCTGGAACCGCACGCCCCTGGCCGAGAAGACCTTCAAGGGCGGCTACAAGGCCTGGGCGGTCTCGCGCGGCTTGCAGGGCAAGGAAACGCCGGGCCCCTACGACCGCATCGCCGACCAGGACGCCACCATGATCGGCGAGCCGCAATGGACCTGGCTGGAGGCCCAACTGGCCCAGCCGGCCGACCTGCGGATCTTCGGCTCCAGCCTTCAGGTGCTGGCCGACTTCGCCGGGTGGGAAAGCTGGATCAACTACGCCCGCGACCACCAGCGCCTGTTCCAGGCCATCCGTCGCCAGAAGGCCGAGCGCCTGGTCTTCGTCAGCGGCGACACCCACTATGCCGAGGTCAGCAAACTCGACCTCAACGTCCCCTACCCGATGTGGGACGTCACCTCCTCGGGCCTGACCGAAGTGTGGCCCGTCACGCCGCCCAATGCCCTGCGCGGTTCGGCCGTGCTGCGCGAACGCAATTTCGGCCTGATCGAGATCGACTGGTCGCCGCCGGCGCCGAAGGTCACGATCCAGGTTCGCGACGAGAAGGGCCGCGTCCGGATCAGCCAGGCGATCGACACCGCCGACCTGCGGATAGGCTGAGCCCTGTCGCCCTACTGCGGCCGCTGCATCAGCCGCTCGGCGCGGCGGCGCATGGCGGCGGCCAGTTGCAGCAGGGCCAGGGCCGAGGCCTCGTCGCGTTCGGCCGCGCGCATCGAATAGACCCGGGCCAGGACCAGCAAGGCCTCGGCCTTGTCCAGCCCCTCGGCGCCGAAGGTCTCGGCGATCGAATTGTCGAGCTCTTCCAGCTGATCGTCGGTCAGCAGGTTCAGCAGGTCGTCGTCGGTGAGATCTTCAGGCGTGGTGCTCATGCGCACGCACCATAGCCGGAATCGGGGCGAGGATGCGACGGCTGCGGATGGTCAAAACGGGTTCTGGCGCGCTAGGGTGAGCCCATGGACCGTCATGCCTCTCTCGCAGCCATGTCCGCCGTCGGCCGCCGGGGCCTCTTCCGGGAGGTCGAGCCGTTCTCCTTCGGCTGGTTGCCGGTCGGGGGCGCCCACGAGATCTACTACGAGGAATGCGGGGCGCCGCGCGGCAAGCCGGCGGTGATCCTGCACGGCGGCCCGGGCGGGGCGATCAACCCGACCATGCGGCGGTTCTTCGACCCGGCCAGGTGGCGCATGGCCCTGTTCGACCAGCGCGGCTGCGGCCGCTCGCGTCCCAACGCCAGCCTCGAGGACAACACCACCTGGAGCCTGATCGCCGACATCGAGCGGCTGCGCGAGCACCTGGGCATCGAGAAGTGGACGGTGTTCGGCGGCTCCTGGGGCTCGACACTGGCCCTGGCCTACGCCATCAAGCACCCCGACCGGGTCGAAGGCCTCGTTCTGCGCGGCGTCTTCCTGCTGACCGAGAAGGAGCTGCGCTGGTTCTACCAGGACGGCGCCTCGATGCTGTTCCCCGACGCCTGGGAGCGCTTTCTCGCCCCTATCCCGCCGGCCGAACGCGGCGACCTGATGGCCGCCTACCACAAGCGGCTCGTCCATGCAGACCGCCGCGTCCAGGCCGAGGCCGCCAACGCCTGGAGCCAGTGGGAAGGCGACACCATCTCGCTGCGAGGGCCCGAGGCCCGTCCCCCGAAGTTCAACGAAGAAGACTTCGCCATCGCCTTCGCGCGGATCGAGAGCCACTTCTTCGTCAATCGCGGCTTCTTCCCCGAGGACGGCTGGATCCTCAACAACATCGACGTGATCCGGCACATCCCGACCTGGATCGTCCAGGGCCGCTTCGACGTGGTCACCCCCCTGGCCAGCGCCTGGGCCCTGCACCGCGCCTGGCCCTCGGCCCATTTCGAGATCGTCTGGGACGCCGGCCACGCCTCGACCGAGCCCGGCGTCATCGACGGCCTGATCCGCGCGACCGAAGCCGCGTTCGGGCGGTAGTTTAGCCCTCTAAACTCCCGTCATCCCGCCCTTGTGGCGGGAAACCCTCTGTCAGCCGCAGGTGCGGATGGGGCGGTGTGCTCAGCACGCCGCTTGCGCTTCACTTGCGGGCGGAACCAGGAGTTCCTGCCACAAGGGCGGGAATGACGGAAAGAAGGGAGGCATAGTCGCTCAATCCCCCAGGTGCTTCCCCCGCCGCTTGATCGCCAGGCTCTCCCAAGCCGCCACCGCCAGCAGCACGGCCGTCGTCAGCAGCGACAGCACCAGCGGCGAGACGCTCATGGCGACCAGGGCCAGCAGCGCCAGGGCCGCCATCCCGGCGACGCGCGACGGCGACCAGATGCGGAAGATCGCCTTCTTGAACAGGGTCCCGCCCAGCAGAAACAGCAGCGGCCCGCCGATCAGGGCCATGGCGGTCTTCAGGTCCGCATGGCCGACCGGATGGTGGATCACCCACTCATCGCCGACCGCCGCCACGATGATCCCCGCCACCGGCAGCAGGTGGCTGTAGGTGTAGGCCCGACGGGCCACACGGCCGGGATCGTCGGAATGGCTGATGCTCTCGCTGGCGGCCTCGGCCGTGTAGGAGAAGTAGATCCACCACATCGCCAGGCTGGCGACGAAGGACGAGATGAAAGCCGTCGTCACGGCCGGCGTCCATTCCAGGCTGGCGGCGGTGGCGCCCATGACCAGGATCGACTCGCCCAGGGCGATGATCGTGAACAGGGCGCAGCGCTCGGCCAGGTGCGCGCCTTCCACCGTCCAGTCGGCGGTCTTCGAGCGGCCCAGCCCTGGGGTCCAGAAGCCGGCGGCCGGCGAGGCGTATTCGATGGCGATGGCGGCGGCCCAGCAGGCCAGGCGGATCTCGTCGTGGGCCAGGCCGCCGGCGATCCACAGCACGCCCGAGACGATCAGCCAGGCGCTGATCCGCAGGAAGTTCAGCCGCAGGTTCTCGTCGCGCCGCACGCACCACAGGGTGAACAGGCTGCGCCCCACCTGGATCGCCACATAGGCCAGGGCGAACAGCAGCCCCCTGCCCTCGAAGGCCTGGGGAATGGCCATGGCCAGCACCATGCCGGCGGCCATGACGACGAACAGCATGATCCGCACCGGCGGCCGCTCGGGATCGAGCCAGTTGGTGACCCAGGCGGTGTAGACCCAGGCCCACCAGACGGCCATCAGCAGCAGGCCCGTCTCCAGCACGCCCAGCAGGCTGGGATGGCCGATCAGGCCGTGCGAAAGCTGGGTGATGGCGAAGACGAAGACCAGATCGAAGAACAGCTCGACATAGGTCACCCGCGCGTGGCCGCCCTCTCGCGCCCGCAGCAGGCCGCCGCCCTTTTGGTCCGTCATCGCCGCTCCTTCGCCTCTTCGTCCGGAATCGCAAGCTAGCCAGAACGAATTGGCGGCTGAAGCGCTATCCTCGCATGACGCCGTTCGACCTTCTCAAAACCCGCGCCGCCATCGTCGGCCTCCCTCTCGCCCTGACCCTGGGCGCGGTGGCGGGCATGGCCATGCAGATCGGTCCGCAGGACGCCGAGCCGATGGCCTTCGTCGAGCCCCGCGGCAGCCAGTATGCCGAGGCCGCCGCCATGGTCTGGCCGGCCGGCAAGGTGCCCGACTACGTCATCGGCTCGGATTTCTTGCGCCCGCCGCAGGAAATGACGCCGGTGGTGCTGACCTCGGCGGACCTGTCGGACATGGGCCTGATCGAGCCGGCCAGCTACGAGCCCACCGACCAGGACATCGTCTCCGCCTCCGGCGCGACCACCGCCGCCATGGACCAGCCGGAAAACCCGCCCGAACCCGCCGACGCCCCGCCGGCCCGCAGCTACGCCTCGACGGGCGGCGACATTCTCGACACGCGCCTGCCGGAAGAGGTGATCCCGGTCACGGCCTCGGCCGCCGCGCGGACCGAGGTGGCGGCGTCGAGCTACTGAGCCGATCCAGCCAGTAATTTATAGAAGTCATCGCCCGCTTCATGCGGGCGACCCAAGCTGACTCCGCCCCATCCTGACATACCGCTTGGGTCGCCCGAACAAGTCGGGCGATGACCTTTGATCTTTGGATCCCGGCTGCCCTTCCAGACTTTCCCGGCCCTCCCCTTGCAGCCGCCCCCCTGAGCGAACCGCGCCTGTGCCGTTTCGCGCCAGACGGGAACGGCGATGGACGCGGAAACGCCAGAACGGGACGAGGAGCACGAGGGCGGGATCCTGCGCACGCTGGAGGCCTGGGCCTGCGGCTTCGTGCTGTTCATGCTGTCCAACGCCTTCATCGGGCCTCTGCTGGACCCGGCCCAGGCCGGCGGCGAGGACATGCCGATCCTTCGCCTGATGTGGCTGCCGGTCTACGCCCTGATCCTCGCCCTCGTCCTGTGGCGCGCCCCACGGCTGGCGAAGTTCTGGTTGCCGGCGACCGTGCTCAGCCTGCTGGTGTTCTGGGTGTTCGCCTCGTCGTCCTGGTCGTTCGATCCGGGCACCACCAACCGCCGGGCCCTGGCCGCGGCCTTCACCACCCTGTTCGGCTTCTATTTCGCCGCCAGCTTCGACGGCCGCCGCATGGCCGAGATCCTGGCGACCACCTTCCTGATCCTCGGCGCCGGCGGCCTGCTGGCGGCGATCGCCTATCCCAAGATGGGCGTGCAGCACGACATCAACGCCGGCGACTGGCGCGGCCTGTGGTTCGAGAAGAACCAGATGGGCGCGATGATGGTCTATGGCGCCCTGGCCGCCACGGCCGCCATCCTGGCCGGCTCGCGCCATCGCAAGCTGTTCGTCGCCGCCATCGTGATCTGCGCCTTCATGATCGTGATGAGCAAGTCCAAGACCTCGCTGATGGTGCTGCTGATCGGCCTGGCCGGCTCGGGCGTCCTGGCCTCGATGCGGCGCGGACCGGCGACGGCCGTGACCATGGTCTGGCTGGGCGTCACGGTGATCGGCGGCGCGGCCCTAGTCATGTGGCTGGCCCCCGACCTGCTGTTCAAGGCCCTGGGCAAGGACCCCACCCTGACCGGCCGCACCGAGATCTGGGACGCCCTGCTGCGCCAGTCGGCCAAGGCCCCCATCACCGGCTACGGCTATGCGGTGTTCTGGCGCGACGAGTCGGTGCCGGCCATGTTCATCCGCAAGGAGACCGGCTGGAACGTGCCGACCGCCCACAACGGCTGGCTCGACGTGCTGGCCCAGCTGGGCTGGGTGGGCGTGGGGCTGTCGGCGCTGGTCCTGGGCCTGCCGGTGCTGGTCGCCCTGCTGCGCTTCGACAAGGTGCGCGACGGCTACTGGTCGACCCTGTTCCTGGTCATCTTCCTGATCACCACCTTCTCGGAAAGCTTCATCCTGGAGCGCAACGGCATCGCCTGGGCCCTGGCCTGCGCGGCCGCCACGCGCCTGCTCGGACCGGCCCTGGGCCTGGCCCGCAGCGCCGAGCCGAAGGCCGCGCGCGCCCCACGTGAAGAGGCGCCGCTGACCTGGCGGCTGGCCCCGCCCGAGCCGATGCCGGAAATTTGGAGCCCCGCCCCCGCCTTCGGACGACGCATGGTCTCGCCTTTGGCGGCGCGTACGACTATTGGAGCGGCATGACCGACTATACGCCCCAGCAGATCGTCGCCCGCGGCGCCCGCGCCGACGCCGAAGCCGCCGCCGACGCCATCGACAACATGCCCGGCCTCGAAGGCGCGACTTACTCGATCCTGGAAGAGGACGAGGACAAGAACATCTGGCGCATCGACGCCTTTCCGACCACCGACGAGGAAGACGCCGGCCTGCTGGAGCTGCTGGGCGGCTTCCCGCTGAAGGTCGTGCGCGAGACCCTGGCCGACGCCGACTGGCTGGCCATGGCGCTGTCGGGCCTGCCGCCGGTGCGCGCCGGCCGCTTCTTCGTCTACGGGATGCACGACCGCGGCCGCCTGCCGGCCAGCACCGTCAACCTGCGCATCGAGGCCGGCGCGGCCTTCGGCACCGGCCACCACGGCACCACCGTCGGCTGCCTGCAGGCCTATGACCGCCTGATCAAGGCCAGGAAGTTCAACAAGGTGCTCGACGTCGGCGCCGGCACGGGCCTGCTGGCCATCGCCGCCGCCCGTACGGGCAGCAAGCTCGCCGTGGGCACCGACATCGACAAGCCGTCCGTGCGCATCGCTCGCGAGAACGCCCTGGTCAACAAGGCCAACGCCCGCTTCGTCCACGCCTCGGGCCTGGGCCACCGCCTGGTCGCCGACAACGCGCCCTACGACCTGGTGTTCGCCAACATCCTGGCCCGCCCGCTGATCAGCCTGGTGCAGGACATCAAGCGCGCCCTGGTCCCGGGCGGCACGGTCATACTGTCGGGCCTGCTGCGCACCCAGGAGCGGATGGTCAAGGCCGCCTACCTGTCGCGCGGCTTCCGCGTGAAGACCCGCATCCACCGCGACGCCTGGGCGACGCTGGTTCTCGAACGGCCCTAAGGCGCTCTCCGGCAGAGGGAACGGAACGCCCCCGCTTGGCTCCACGTTTCTTGGGACAACACCGTTCCAGGACGAAAGCCATGACCTACACCGATCCTTCCCTGCCTCCCGTCCAGCGCCAGCCCGAGCGCGTCCCCGAGCGCGTCATTGAGGTGCGGCGCGAGTCGAGCCCGCTGGGCTGGCTGGTGGCCGGCGTCGTCGCCATCGTGGCGGTGATCGCCGTGGCCTTCATGCTGACCTCGCGGCCGATGGACGCCAGCTCCGATCAGATCGCCCAGGCCCAGGAACAGGGCCGCACCGCCGGCCTGCTCGAAGGCGCCCAGGTGGGCCTCCAGACCGGCGCCCAGCAGGCCCAGGCCGCCGCCGAGAGCTCGGCCCGCGACGCCGCCGCGGCGTCCGACGCCCTGCGCCGCCAGACCGAGGCCCAGGCCCGGACCGCGGCCGACGCCGCCCACGACGCGGCCGCCAACGCGCCGGCCACGACCGACGGCACGGCCCCTGCGCCCCAGGTCGACACCCCGCAATAAGTCCCCTTTTCAGGTCGGCGCATGAGGCCTAAATCGGTCGGCATGCGCCAGACCTTCGATGAATCCACCGATCCGGGCTTTGGCCCGCGCCACGTTCCGCTGATCCGCGAGGCCATGGCCCGCCAGGGTCTCGACGGCTTCCTCGTGCCGCACGAGGACGAGCACCAGAACGAATACCTGCCCGCCGCCAACGACCGCCTGGCCTGGGCCAGCGGCTTCACCGGCTCGGCCGGGGCCGGCGTGATCATGAGCGACCGCGCCGCCGTCTTCGTCGACGGCCGCTATACGCTTCAGGTGCGCGAGCAGGTCGACCAAGGCGTGTTCGAGATCCGCGACCTCGTCGAGGGCGGCGTCCCGGCCTATCTGGAGACCGCCCGCAGCGGCGCCGTCATCGGCTACGACGCCCGCCTGCACAGCCCCTCGGCCCTCGACGCCCTGAAGGCCGCCGCCGCCCGCGCCGGCGCGACCCTCAAGCCCGTCGCCGCCAACCCGCTGGACGAGGCCTGGGGCGCGCAGCGTCCAGCCCAGCCGACGGCCCCCGTGGTTCCGCACCCGACGCAGTACGCTGGCGAAGAGTCCTCGGCCAAGCGCGCCCGCGTCGGCGCCGGCCTGGGCGCCGACGCTTCGGTGATCACCGCTCCGGCCTCGATCGCCTGGCTGTTCAACATCCGCGGCGGCGACGTCATTCGCACGCCCCTATCGCTGGCCCAGGCCATCCTCCGCGCCGACGGCACGGCCCGCCTGTTCCTCGACCCGGCCAAGGTGACCAAGGAACTCCCCGCCTGGCTCGGCAACGAGGTGTCGCTGGAGGCCCCCGAGGCCCTGGAAGCCGCGCTCGGCGAGCTCTCTGGCAAGAGCGTGCTGGTCGATCCGGGCCAGTCCTCGGCCTGGTACTTCGACACCCTGACCACCGCCGGCGCCAAGGTCGTGCGCGGCATGGACCCCTGCACCCTGCCCCGCGCCTGCAAGAACGGCGTCGAGCTGGACGGCACGCGCGAGGCCCACCGCCGCGACGGCGCCGCCCTGACCCGTTTCCTGCATTGGCTGGCCACCGAGGGCCAAATCAGCCCGCCGGACGAGAAGGAGGCCGTCGCCAAGCTGGAGAGCTTCCGCGAAGCCACCGGCGTGCTGAAGGACCTGTCGTTCGACACCATCGGCGCGGCCAACGGCCACGGCGCCCTGCCCCATTATCGTCCGACCGAGCGCAGCAACGAGCGCGCGGCCCTCGGCTCGCTGCTGCTGGTCGACAGCGGCGGCCAGTACCTGGATGGCACCACCGACGTCACCCGCACCGTGGCCATCGGCGAGCCCTCGGCGGAGATGGTCCAGCGCAACACCCTGGTCCTGAAGGGCCACCTGGCCATCGCCCGCCTGCGCTTCCCGGCCGGCACCACCGGCTCGGCCATCGACGCCCTGGCCCGCATGGCGCTGTGGGCGCACGGCCTGGACTACGACCACGGCACCGGCCACGGCGTCGGCGTCTATCTAGGCGTCCACGAGGGTCCGCAGCGGATCAGCAAGGCGCCCAACACCATCGCCTTGCAGCCGGGGATGATCGTCTCCAACGAGCCCGGCTACTACAAGGACGGCGAGTACGGCATCCGCATCGAGAACCTGGAAGTGGTCATGCCGGCCGAAACCGTCGTCGGCGGCGACCGCCCGATGCACCGCTTCGAGGCCCTGACCCTGGCCCCCATCGACCGCCGGCTGGTCGACAAGGCCCTGCTGAGCGCCGAGGAGGTCGCCCAGTTCGACGCCTATCACGCGCGGGTGCTGCGGGAGATCGGCCCTCGCCTGGAGCCGGAGGTCCGGGCTTGGCTGGAAGAGGTCTGCAAGCCGCTGTGATCCTTCTCCCCTTGCGGGAGAAGGTGTCGCCGATAGGCGACGGATGAGGGGTCTCTCAAACGCAAAACGCCGCGACAGCCGATCAGCTGTCGCGGCGTTTCTGTACGTGCAACCTCTCACCCACCCTCTCCCGCAAGGGGAGAGGGATCAGGGCCACTACTTCACCCGCGTCCAGGTCTGGGTCTTGCACAGCGGGGCGACGACGCAGCCCTTGAGCTTCAGGGTGTCGGCGTTGAGCATGGTGATCGTGCCCGAATAGATCTTGCCGTCGTCGGCCTTGTAGACCTTGCCGCCAGTCCATTCCTCGGGACCGCCGCTGAAGCCCCACAGCAGTTGCAGGCCCTTCAGGGGGCGATTGCGCAGCGAGGCGTCCTTGTTCTTGTCGTCCTTGACGCCCGGATTGGCCTTGATGGTGTTGGAGGTCACCAGCTTGCCACACAGGCTGTTGCCGCAGCGGGCGATCTCGACCTGGCCGCCGTTGGTTTCGGTCTGCCACAGGCCGGAGATGTCGGCGGCCATGGCCGGTACGGCGAAGGCGGCGCTGGCGACGGCGGCGAGGATGGCGGTCCTGAGCATTCGATTTCGACTCCCTTTGCGCGTTGCGTTTGGAACGCGCGTTTTATCCCTCGTCGCCTATCTCGCCGCGATCGGCAAGGCGATTTCAGGGCGCCCTATCAGGGCAGGGTCGTAACCATCGCCTGGGCGCCGCGGTTCCGCTCGCCCTTCTTGCCCCAGTTGGCCGTCAGGCTTTCGAGGCGCGGCTTCAGCCAGTCCTGCAACGGGGCGTCGACCAGGCGCTCGAAGACCCAGGCGAAGACCAGGGCGGCCGGGAAGGCCATGGCCCAGATCGCCCAGTGGGCGGCCTCGTGCAGTTCGACCTTCTGGTCCAGCTGGCGTTGCAGGGCGAACCAGATGGCGCCGACGAACTGGTTGGTCAGGTACAGCGAGAACGACAGCCGGCCGCCGGTCTTGGCCCAGGTCCAGCCGGTCTGGGCCGAGCCGCTGGCGGCGAAGATCAGCAGGCCCAGCAGGGCCAGGCTCGGATAGGCGAACTCGCCGATCACGTTCAGCACCACGAAGCCGACCACCGCGAAGGCGGCCAGGGCGTCGGCCAGCTTGGGGCCGATGACCACTTCGCGGGCCAGGCGGGCGATCAGCACGCCCATCAGGAACAGCGGAATGGCGCGGTAGAGGCCGTTGCGCAGGTGCAGGTGGAACGACGGCAGGCCGAAGACGGCGCGGGCGAAGGCGTCTACCGCGACGAAGATGACGAAGCCGGCCAGCAGCGCCATCCACGGCGAGCGGATCTTGCCAAAGACGCGCCAGATGGTCGGAAAAAGAGCGTAGCAGACCAGCAGGGCCGACAGGGTCCAGGTCGGCATGTTCCAGCCCGACGGTCCCTGGAAGCCCCAGGTCTGAATGAGGAACACCTGCGCCGGCAGCTGGTCCCACTGGTACCATTGCGGATTGCGCGGCTGCATGCCCAGGGCCGTGGTGGCCAGCACCAGGGCCACGAAGGCGGCGATCATGATCAGGTGAGCCGGCCACACCCGGGCTACGCGCTTGAGCAGGAAGGCGCCGTCGTGCATCTGGCCGGCCGTGAAGCGCGGACCATAGGCCCGGCCCAGCACATAGCCAGACAGCATCAGGAAGAAATCGGTCGCCAGATAGCCGCGCCCGAAGGCCAGATGGATCGAGAACAGCGAGACCGGCGCCTGCTCGGCGTAGTGATAGACCACGATGAAGAAGGCCGCGAAGAACCTCAGCGCATCCAGCGGCCCGCCGCGGGACAGCGGACGCGCGGCTTTCTGTGGTCTTGCACCAGTATCGGACATGGCGGGCTCCTTCGCGGATGAAGGAGCAAAGCGTGGGCCAATTCAAGATCCTCCCCCTTTCAGGGGAACCTCCCCCTCTGGGGGAGGCGGCCGAAGGCCGGTGGGGGGACATTGTCAGCTTCCGGGGCGTCGGCCGATCTCGCAGTCACGCCCCCCACCGATCGCTTCGCGATCACCTCCCCCACAGGGGGAGGTTCCTCACGGGCGGATCAGATCAATCCCCCCGGTCGCCCTTCATCAGCCGCGCCTTGTCGCGCGCCCAGTCGCGGGCGGCTTCGGTTTCGCGCTTGTCGTGGTTCTTCTTGCCCTTGGCCAGACCGATCTCAAGCTTGGCCAGGCCCTTCTCGTTCCAATAGAGCTTGAGCGGGATCAGCGTGCGGCCGTCGCGCTGGACGGCCCCGATCAGCTTCTCGATCTGCTTGCGGTGCAGCAGCAGCTTCCGGTGCCGGCGCGGCTCGTGGTTGAAGCGGTTGGCGTGGCCATAGGGCGGGATATCGGCGTTGATCAGCTTGATCTCGCGCCCTTCGACCGACGCATAGGACTCGGCGATGTTGGCCCGGCCGACGCGCAGCGACTTGACCTCCGTGCCGGTCAGCATGATGCCGGCCTCGAAGGTTTCCTCGATGAAGTAGTCGTACCGGGCGCGCCGGTTCTCCGCGATCGGCTTGGTCATCAGACCAGACCCGCCTCGCGCATGGCTTCCAGGATCGCGGGACGCACGGCCTCGGCGCAGGGCGTGATCGGCAGGCGCACGTCCTCGTTCGACAGGCCCAGCTGGGCCAGGGCGAACTTGGTCGGGGCCGGCGATGAGTCGAGGAACAACGCCTTGTGCAGCTTGATCAGGCGGTCCTGCCAGTAGCGGGCCGTTTCCCAGTCATTGCCGAAGCAGGCGTTCATGAAGGTGGCGCAGGCGTCCGGGGCGACGTTCGAGGTCACCGAGATCACGCCGTGGCCGCCGTGGGCCATGTAGCCCAGCGCGGTCGGGTCATCGCCCGTCAGCATGACCCAGTCGTCGCCGCAGGTGATGCGCTGCAGGCTGATGCGGGTCAGGTCGCCGGTGGCGTCCTTGATGCCGACGATGTTGGGCAGCTTGGACAGGCGCACCAGGGTGTCGTTGGAGATGTCGACGCCCGTGCGGCCCGGCACGTTGTAGACGAACACCGGCAGCTCCACGGCGTCGTTGATCGCCTTGTAGTGCTGATACATGCCCTCTTGGCTGGGCCGATTGTAGTACGGGGTCACCACCAGGGCCGCGTCGGCGCCGACGGTCTTGGCGTGGCGCACCAGGTCGATGGCCTCGTCGGTCGAATTCGACCCCGCGCCGGCGATCACCGGCACGCGGCCGCGGGCGGTCTGCACGCACAGCTCGACGACGCGCTTGTGCTCGTCGTGCGACAGGGTCGAGGTCTCGCCGGTGGTGCCCACCGGCACCAGGCCGTGCACGCCGCCGGAGATCTGGCGCTCGACCAGGGCGACGAAGCCTTTCTCGTCGACCTCGCCGTTCAGGAACGGAGTGACCAGGGCCGGGATGACGCCCTTGAACGGGGAATGGACCATGACTTGCAATTTGCCGTGAGCAGACGCCGCGAGTGTTGCGGCTGAAACGTGGGGGCGGACAATATGTCCGGGCGCCGTCCGACCGCAACTGGCCGAGCCGACCT
The DNA here is from genome assembly GCF_016135805.1 of Caulobacter hibisci. Classification (GTDB taxonomy): domain Bacteria; phylum Pseudomonadota; class Alphaproteobacteria; order Caulobacterales; family Caulobacteraceae; genus Caulobacter; species Caulobacter hibisci. Next base: position 61,516 of record NZ_JADWOX010000012.1, on the reverse strand, counting down.
TTTCGCGGGTTGAACACGCCTGAACGGGTCGATCCAGCGGCGAACCGGGCTATAGACCGTGCATCATCGCGCTTTAGGCCCCAAATCGGCCCTCGAAGCCGTCATATCAAGAGCGGGACTGCAGGCCCGCCCGTGAAGGAGACCGCGTTTTGGCTTTTGGGATTCGTCGGCTTCTCCTCGGTTGCGTCAGCCTGGCCCTGGTCGCGAGCGTCGCGGACGCCCAGACTGGCGCGCAGGTCGACGAAGAGGGCCTGCCGACCGCGCCCCAGCCCTATACCGGCAACGCCCGCCCGGGCCTGGTCAGCACCCCGCCCACCGCCAACTATTCCAGCCTGTCCGACAGCGACGCGGCCAACCTGCGCGCCGCCGTCATGGGTCAGCGCTCGGCCGCGACCGTGCGCGCGGCCATGACCAGCATTTCCGACCCGCTGGCCCGCAAGATCGCCCTGTGGGCCCTGGCCGACGTCGGCGCCGAGAGCATGAGCTTCTTCGAGCTCGACCAGGCCCGCCGCGACCTGGTCGGCTGGCCCCGCGCCTCGCGCCGCGACCTGCCGGCCGAGAAGGCGCTGTCGACCTCCGGCCTGACGCCCGCTGAGACCATCGCCTGGTTCGGCGGGTCCGAGCCGCAGACGCCCGAAGGCGCCATGGCCCTGGCCTCGGCCTACCAGGCGACCGGCCGCGCCCAGGACGCGACCAACCTGATCCGCCGCTACTGGCGCGACAAGAGCTTCGAGGTCGACGCCCAGCGGGCCATGCTCGCGCGGTTCGGCGTGCTGCTGACCGCCGACGACCACGCCCAGCGCGCCGACGTGCTGCTGTACGGCCAGCAGGGCCCGGCCGCCCGCGAGATGGTCGCCCTGCTGCCCTACGACCAGCAGCCCGCCGCCCAGGCCCGCATCGCCCTGCGCGCCAACGCCGGCAACGCCAACGACCTGGTCGCCGCTCTCACCCCGGCCCAGCAGCTGTCGCCGGGCGTGGCCTTCGAGCGCGCCGCCTATCTGCGCCGCAAGGGCATGGACGTGATGGCGCTCGACCTCGTGCGCTACTTCCCCGCCAAGCCGCCGTCGGAAGCCGCCGCCGCCTCGATCTGGCGCGAGCGCAAGCAACTGGTGATGTCGGCGATCAAGAACAGCGACAGCCGCAGCGCCTACGCCGCCGCCGCCGCCGGCCTGCCGGGCGGGGCCGACGCGGCCGAGGCCGAGTTCTTCGCCGGCTGGATCGCCCTCTCCCGCCTGAAGGATCCCAACGCCGCCGCCGCCCACTTCGGCCGCATCGCCGAGATCGGCGCCTCGCCGATCACCCGCGGCCGGGCGCTCTACTGGCAGGGCCGCGCGGCCGAGGCGCAGGGCGACGTCATCGCCGCCCAGGCCTTCTACGGCGAGGGCGCGCGCCACATCACCACCTTCTACGGCCAGCTGGCCGCCGAGAAGGCCGGCGTGCAGGAGATCCGGCTCGACAAGGACCCGATGATCACGGCCGCCGACCGCTCCCGCTTCGAGGGCCGCGAACTGGTCCGCGCCGCCAAGCTGCTGCACGACATCGGGGCTAACGACGCCTTCCGCTCGCTGGTGCTCTATATCGACGACCAGCTGCCGACCGCGGCCGAGGAGGCCCTGCTGGTCGACTTCGCCCGCAACACCGGCGACCAGGACCTGGCCATGCGCGCGGTGCGCACCGCCGCCCAGCGCGGCTTCATCCTCGCCGAGCGCGGCTATCCCCTGCTCGACCATCACTTCACGCCGATCCCCGGCGCCGCCGAGACCGCCTTCGTCTATTCGATCTCGCGCCAGGAAAGCAATTTCGACCCCCGCGCCCGCTCGGGCGTCGGCGCGCGTGGCATGATGCAGCTGATGCCGCCCACCGCCGCCGGCGTCGCCCGCAAGCTGGGCGAAAGCCACAGCGTCGATCGTCTGTTCGAGCCCGACTACAACATGCGCCTAGGCTCGGTTTACCTGGGCGACATGATCAGCCGCTTCAGCGGCTCCTACATCATGGCCGCCGCCGCCTACAACGCCGGCCCCGGCCGTCCGCCGCAATGGGTGGCCCTGTGCGGCGACCCGCGCGGCGCGTCCACCGATCCGCTCGACTTCATCGAGTGCATCCCGTTCAGCGAGACCCGCAACTACGTGATGCGCACCCTGGAGACCACCATGGTCTACCGCGCCCGCCTGGGCGGCGGCGTCGCGCCCCTGACCCTGTCCAGCGACCTGAAGCGCGGCGGGTACAGCTACGTGCCGGGCGCGGGGACGATGGCGCCGATCGGGGGAAGGTAGGGCTCTCTCCCTCCCCTTTCCTCCCGTCATTCCCGCCCTCGTGGCGGGAAGCCCTCTGTCAGCCGCAAGGGCGGATGGGGCGGACTGCCGAGCAGTCCGCTTGCGCCTCACGCGGAAGCGGAACCAGGGTTTCCCGCCACAAGGGCGGGAATGACGGGAAAAGGGGGAAGCGCTAAATCCCCTTCTTCTTCGCATAGGCCTCGAACAGCCCCGGCCAAGCCGCCACCGGCTTGCCGGCGATCGCGCGCAGGCCAAAGCCGTGGCCGCCTTCCTCGAAGACGTGCAGCTCGGCCGGGATCGCCTTGGCCTTCAGGGCGGCGAACATCATCAGGCTGTTCTCGACCGGCACGGCCTTGTCATCGGCGGCGTGGACCAGGAACACCGGCGGCGTGCGCCCGCCCACCCCGGCTTCCGGCGAATAGGCCTGCACCGCCTCGAACGACGGGGCCGCGCCCAGCAGCTGCTTGCGCGAGCCGGCATGGGTCAGGGGCGCGGTCATGGTGATCACCGGATAGATCAGGGCCGACAGGTCCGGGCGGGCCGACAGGTCGTCGGCCGCGTCGACGCGGTCATAGACCTGGGCCTCGAAGCGGGTGGTCAGGCTGGCCGCCAGGTGGCCGCCGGCCGAGAAGCCCATGATGGCGATGCGGTTGGGCGAAACCTTCATCGCCGGCGCCCACGAGCGCACCAGGCGCAGGGCCCGCTGGGCGTCCTGCAGCGGCGCGTCCGGCCCCGCGCCCCAGCCGTCGCCCGGCAGGCGATAGAGCAGCACGAAGCAGGTGTAGCCGCGATCGGCCAGCCACTGGGCGGTCTCGAAGCCTTCCTTGTCCATGACGACGCGCTCGTAGCCGCCGCCCGGTATCAGGATCACCGCCGCGCCGTTGGGCTTGCGCGGACGGAACAGGCTGAGCGTGGGCGTGCGGGTGTGGGTCACGGCCCTGTCGCGCGGACCCTTGCCGTCGCTACGCTCGGACACCGTCTCCTGCGCCGTGACGCCCTGCGAACCGGGCGGATCGCTGGGCCAGATCGGCCGCACTTCGCTGGGATCGGGATTGGTCGGCTTGCGGGCCGCGCTGGCCATGCTCGCGGTCGACAGGGCGGCGAGCCCGGTCAGCAGGGCGAAGGCGCCCCGGCGGTTCAGTTGCGGCATGACGTTTCTCCCGAACTCTACTGTTGGGCCGGAGCTTAAAGCGCTCGGTAACCGGTGGACAAGATCAGCGACGCCCGCCGCCAAACCTTAGGTGATGCAGCACGATCCCGCTGGTCGTCGCCACGTTCAGCGAGTCGAAGCCGCCCGCCATCGGAATGCCGATCCCTTCCGACCGCTTGATGACATCCGCCGACAGGCCCGGCCCCTCCGTCCCCAGCAGCACCGCCGCGCGGGCCGGCGGATCGAGTTCGGAGAGCATCCGCCGTGCCGCCGGCGTCAAGGCCAGCGGCGTGAAGCCCGCGCCGGCCAGCAGGTCCACGGCGTCCTCGCCCCTGCCGATGTAACCAGTCAGCACGCTGAGCGTCGCGCCGACCGAGACGCGGATGGCCTTGCGGTAGAAGGGATCGCAACAGTCGGGATCCAGCAGCACCGCGTCGGCCCCGAAGGCGGCGGCGTTGCGGAAGATGCCGCCCAGGTTGTCGTGATTGGCGATGCCGAACAGCGCCACCACGACCGCCCGCTCCGGCAGCCGCGCCAGCAGATCGGCGGCCGGCGTCGCCTCGGGCTTGCGGCCCACGGCCAGCACGCCGCGATGCAGGTGAAAACCGGCCACGGTGTCGAGCACCGCCTGTTCGACCAGATAGACGGGGGTCTCTTCCGCGAGACCGTCGAACACCTCCGCCAGCTTGTCCCGCCGCTTGGGGTCGATCAGCAGCGACTCGACCCGCTCGGGCGCGTCGCGGACGAAGGCCCGCAGCACCGTCTCGCCCTCGGCGATGAAGCGCCCCTCGCGGCCCACGAGATCGCGCTCCCGGATGTCGCGATAGGCGGCCAGACGCGGGTCGGCGGGATCGGCTATGGTCAGGAAGTGCGGCAAGGCGGATCCGGAAAGAGAGTTACCGCACGCCCCGTATCGGAAGGATCGCCAGTCCGCCAGCCGCCGCCAGGCAGGCGGCCACCACGAACAGCGAATGATAGTCCATCCGGCTCGGGCCCAGGAACCACACCGCCAGCACCGGGGCCAGGGCCTGGGGCAACGTGTTGGCCAGGTTGATGACCCCCAGGTCCTTGCCGGCGTCCGACTGCGAGGGCAGCACCTGGCTGACCAGGGCGATGTCGACGGCGTAGTAGCAGCCCGCCCCGCAGCCGAAGACCACGAAGCCGGTCAGCACCACCGGCCAGCCGGGCGTCATCGAGAAAGTCAGCATGGCCGTGGCCAGGATCATCGCCGCCCCGGCCGCGAACAGCTTCCGCCGGCCCAGCCGGTCGCTCAGCATGCCGAAGATCATCGCGCAGCAGACATTGGCCACGGTGGCCACGGTGGTCAGCAAGGCCAGGCCCTGCTCGGCCCGCTGGCCCGGAAACAGGGTCGGATAGCGCAGCGCGTCCTGCAGGTAATACAGCATGTAGCACTGGGTCAGGGTGATCGCGACCAGCACCATGAACCGGCTGATCCAGGCCAGGGCGAAGTCGGGATGCTTGCGCGGATCGACCCACAGCCCCTTCAGGAAGCCCGTCAGGCTGAAGCGCTCGGCCGCCTGCGCGGTGATCGGCGGATCGTTCAGGCGCAGGGCGAAGGGGGCGATGGCGACGGCCAGGACCACGCCGATGGCCAGGTAGCGGGAGGCCTCGGAGGTCAGCAGGCCGCCGACCAGCACCGCCCCGGCCACCGCGCCGATGGGATGGCCGAGACTCAGGAACGCCGCCACCCTGCCCTTCTGGGCGTCGGGCACGCGGTCGGGCAGCAGGGCCAGCAGTGCGGCGAACATCATGTTGAAGGCCAGCTGGAAGCCGATGACGCCGCCGATCAGCTCCAGCCGGCTGTCGGCCAGCATGATCGCCACGTACGAGACCAGGGTGCCGACCAGGCCGATCAGCAGCCAGGGCCGCCGACGTCCGAACCGCGAGGTCGTCCGATCGCTGATCGCCCCGGCCAGCAGGTTGGCGATGCTGGCGATCAGGGCGCCCCAGAACGCCGTCTGGCTCAGCACCACCGCCTTCTGGGCGGGATCGAGGGCGGCCGCCTTCAGCGGCAGCAGCACCTGGATCAGCGGCATGAAGCTGACGAAGGCGCCCATCTGGGCGAAGGTGAAGGCGGCGATGAAACTCGGCCTGACCGGTACGACCGGCCGGCTGGCGCCGCTATGCGACATGACTGCTCCCTGTGACCGACGCGGTCTTTGCCGCCGCGTTCGCCTGCCCGGGGACCTTCGCCGCCGCCCAAGGTCCGGGCAAGGGGCCATCCCGCCTCTTCGCAAGTTTTTTCATGGCTCGCGTTGGGCGCCGCAAATGCTCTAGGCTTGCGGCAACGATTGAGTCCTGAGCGGGGGAAACAGGCAAGCGATGGCGTCGGTGACGATCTACGACGTGGCGGCGCGCGCCGAGGTTTCGATCAAGACCGTCTCGCGGGTCATGAACAACGAGCCCAACGTCCGGCCGATGATGCGCGAGAAGGTGCTCGAGGCGGCGCAGGCGCTCGGCTACAGCCCCAACCTCTCGGCCCGCAGCCTGGCCGGCTCCAAGAGCTTCGTCATCGCCGTCTTCGTCGACGCGGCCCTGACCATCGACCACTGGCGCAGCGAGCGCGGCGCCGACTACCTGTCGCGCATCCAGCTGGGCGCGACCCTGCAGTGCCGCGACGCCGGCTACCACCTGCTGGTCGAACTAATCGACCACGAGGCCCCGCAGATCCGCCAGGAGGTCGGCGCCCTGCTGGCGGCCCTCAAGCCCGACGGCGTGATCCTGACCCCGCCCAGCTCCGACAACGAGATCGTGCTGGAGCTGCTGGGCAAGTCCGGCACCCCCTATGTCCGCCTCGGCCCGGAAGAGACCGAAGGCCCCGGCCCGCGCGTGCACATGGACAATTTCGCCGCCGCCCGCGACGTCACCGAGCATCTGGCGGCCCTGGGCCACAAGCGCATCGGCTTCGTGGTCGGCGAGCCGCGCCACGGCGCCAGCCAGGCGCGCCGCGCCGGCTATGTCGCCGCCATGCAGGCCCGCGGCCTGCCGGTCGACGAAGCCTGGATCCTCCAGGGCGACTTCACCTTCCAGTCGGGCCACGACGCGGCCAAGGCGCTGCTGGCCCTGCCCGACCGCCCGACGGCGATCTTCGCCTCCAACGACGACATGGCCCTGGGCGTGCTAGCCGCCGCCGCCGAGGCCGGCGTGCTGGTGCCCGGCGAGGTGTCGGTGGCCGGCTTCGACGACAGCCCCAGCGCCCGTTTCTCGCGCCCGCAACTGACCACCGTGCGCCAGCCGGTCGTCGAAATGGCCGAACTGGCCACCCGCCTGCTGATCAAGGGTCAGGTCAAGGGCGGCGCGGCCGGCGCCATGGCCGCCCCGATCGACGAACTGCTGCCGTTCGAGCTGATCCACCGGGCCTCGACCGCGCCGCCGCCGGTGGCCTAGGTTGCGAACGGCGCGCCGCTGAAAACACGGCGCGCCATCCGGCGATATCGTAATCCAGGCTTACGCTAGACCGCGTCGGGCTCGGCGTCGCCTTCGCGGAATTCTTCGGCGCCAACGAACGCGACGCCTTCTTCGTCCAGCACCCAGGCGCCCACGAAGCCGGCGTGCGACGGATCGATATCCTCGTCGATCAGATCGCCGTCATAGAGACCGACCGTGCTGTAGTCGAAGTCCAGCGACAGCTGATGGGCCATGCCCACCATCTCCTCGGCCATGCGGCGCGAATAGCCCAGGGCTTCGCTCTCATTGGCGAAATCGTCGCTGAGGGTGCTGACCTCGACCGCATCGCTGCCTTGGGTCGCGCTGGTGGTGACGATGGTGAAGGCGGGCATGGGGAAGTCTCTCGTCGATAAAACAGGGCTCCCACCTAGCCCCGTTTGTCCGGAAATCCGCGCTAAATTCTGAAAATGGGCTTCGGACCGGCGCTAGGTCCGCCTGCGCCCGGCGCTATCGAGCCCGCCCTTCGCGTCCTTCTTGCTGGCGCGATAGGCCTTCTGAAGCCCGGCCAGGCGGCGGCGTTCGGCGTCCTTGGCCAGGCGCTCGGCCTTGGCCTCGACCGCCGCCAGCTCCGCGCCCAGCTTCTGGAAATTGGCCCATCGGCCGGCGTCGAGCGCGCCGCTGTCCAAGGCCGCCCGCACCGCGCAACCGGGCTCGCCGGCGTGGCCGCAGTCGTTGAACTTGCAGGTCTCAATCAGGCGCTCGATGTCGTCGAACACCACGCCCAGGCCTTCCTCGGCCTCGATCAGCCCCACTTCGCGGATACCGGGCGTGTCGAGCAGCAGGCCGCCGCCGGGCAGCAACACCATCTGGCGGTGGCTGGTGGTGTGGCGGCCCTGGTCGTCGGCCTCGCGGATCTCCCGCGTGGCCATGCGGTCCTCGCCGAGCAGGGCGTTGACCAAGGTGGACTTGCCGACCCCGGACGAACCGATCAGCACGCAGGTCTCGCCCGGCGCCACATGGGCCAGAAGCGCATCGAGGCCCAGGCCCTGCCGCGCCGAGACCGTCAGCACCGGGCAGCCGGCGGCCAGGGCGGCGATCGCGTCGGCCTGTTCCTGCGAATCCTCGGCGAGGTCGGACTTGGTCAGCACCACCACCGGCCGCGCGCCGCTCTGCCAGGCCGCCGCCAGATAGCGCTCGATCCGGCGCGGATTGAGGTCGGCGTTCAGCGAGGTGACCACGAAGGCCACGTCGATATTGGCGGCGATGACCTGGAGGGTCTGGATGCTGTCGGCCGCCCGGCGCACGAAGACGCTGCTGCGGGGCAGGATGGCGTGGATCGTGGCGGTGCGCTCGACGAGATTCAGCGACAGCGCCGCCCAGTCGCCGACAGCGGGATGATCGGCTTCCCGCGCCTTGTGGAACAGGCGGCCCGAGGCCTTGGCGCGCAGCTCGCCCTCGTCGGTCATCACCTGATAGCCGTCGCGATGCTGGGCGACGACGCGGCCGGGGACGTGTCCGGCCCGCGCGTGCGGCGCGAAGGCCTTGGTCAGCGCCTCGAGCCATCCGTATTGCTTGATCAAGACGCCGACTTCCACATCGCCAGCGCCCCATCGCGGCGCGCTTGCGCCCTTGTATGGCGGCGAGCCGACGGCATCCAGCGATCAGGCGAAAAAGAAAGGGCGCGGCCTCGACGGCCGCGCCCTTCCTGAAACTCAGAAGGCTTGAACCGCCCTCACCGCCCCGGTCGGGCGAAGGCGGCGACCTTGGCGCGGGCCGCGTGCACCGGATGCTCCTGCTCGGCATAGCGCGCCGGCTGGGCCTGGCTGCTCGCCCCCAGGCGGAAGCCGCCCACGTGGTTGGCCAGGTCGGCGGCTTCGGCGCGCAGGGCGCGGGTGGCGTCGTTGGAGCGCTGGGCCAGGGCGGTGTTGCGCTGGGTGACCTGGTCGAGCTGGCCGACCGCGCTGTTGACCTCGTTGAGGGCGCTGGCCTGCTCGTTGGCCGAGGCGGCGATCTCGTTGACCAGGCCGTCGATGGCGCCGACCTTGTCGACGATGCCGCGCAGGGCGTCGCCGGTCTGGCGGACCAGCTCGACGCCTTCGCTGACCTGGCGGCTGGAGTCGGAGATCAGGCTCTTGATCTCCTTAGCCGCTTCGGCCGAGCGCTGGGCGAGCGCGCGAACTTCCTGGGCGACGACCGCGAAGCCCTTGCCCGCGTCGCCGGCCCGGGCGGCTTCGACGCCGGCGTTCAGGGCCAGCAGGTTGGTCTGGAAGGCGATCTCGTCGATGACGCCCAGGATGTGGTTGACCTGGTTGGACGAGCCTTCGATCTGGGTCATGGCCTCGGCGGCGCGGGTGACCACGACGCCCGAGCGCTGGGCCTCGGTGGCGGCCTCGCCGACACGGCTCGAGACCTCACGGGCGCTCTGGGCGGTCTTGGCGACGGTCGAGGTCAGCTGTTCGACGGCGGCGGCGGTCTGTTCGAGGGTGGCGGCCTGCTGCTCGCTGCGCAGGGCCAAGTCGTCGGCGGCCGAGGCGATGTCGTCGGCGCCCGAGCGGATGCCGCGGGTGGCGCGATCGACCGCGCCCATGGCCTCGGCCAGGGCGGCGGCGGCCTGGTCGAAGTCGGACTTCAGGCTGTTGAATTCGGGCGACAGGGCGCCGTCGACGCGAGCCGACAGGTCGCCGGCGGCCAGGCGCGACAGGGCGTCGCCGATGGCGCGCACGGCCTCGGCCTGGCGCTGCTCGGCGGCGGCGCGCTCGGCTTCCAGCTGGTCGCGGTCGTCCTGCAGCAGTTCCAGATAGGTCGAGATCGCCAGGTCCATGTCGAGGAACACAGCCTTGTTCAGGGCCACCAGGCCGTCGGCCAGCTCGGCGTCGTTCTTGGCGCTGGCGAACAGGCCCTTGGCGCGCTTTTCGACCATGGCGCGGATCAGCTTCTCGGCCACCAGCGCGTAGCCGCCGATGTACCAGCGCGGCTCCAGGCCGATGACGGCGTGGGCCTTGCCGATGCGGGCGACGTCCTGCTGGTAGTCGGCGCCGTATTCGGCGGTGGCCAGGCGGCGCCAGTGCGAGGACTGGCGGGTCTGGGCGTTGCCGATATGGGCTTCGTTCGAGAACATCTTGCGCGTCTCGGGGAAGGCGCGGACCTGGCTGTAGAAGGCGTCGAGCGCCCCGTTGATCTCGGCGTCGATTAGCGGCTTGGCCGCGCGCAGGGCGGCGCGGTCCTTGTGATCGAACCGCATGAAGCTCATGCGCTGGTCGAGCTGGTTCTGCGCGCTCATGCGGTTACCCCGAGTCACTGGAAATCCTGGTTAAGAGAGCCGTGACGGCAATTCATTAACCAAGATTGAACCCCGGACCGACCTCGCGCAAAAGGCCGGATGTCGAGCCCTTAAGGGTTCGGACAGATGCGGCGGAAGGTCGCTTTCAGGCTGTCCAGAGGTAGCGCCAGGTCTCCGAGATCGGGACCCCGTCGCGGGTCAGGCGCAGGCTGAGTTCGGCCTGGCTGGCCTTGGGCTTGAGGCCGAAGGCGGCCCGCACCGTGGCTTCGCGCGGATAGGGCGTGACGTTGCTCCAGGCAGTCTCGCCGCCCTTGGCCTCGATCTCCAGCTTCACCCCGTCCAGACCGTCGGCCAGCATCGGGCCGGACAGGTCGATGGTGAACATCCGCAGGCCCGCCTGGGTGTCGGCGCCGGTCCGGGTGCGCACCACCCTGGCCTCGCCGTCGCCGACCCGCTCGCCGCCCCAGTGCAGGCGGTAGGACAGGTCCACGCGCGAGCCGGCCTCCCAGGCCGCGTCGGGCCGCCAGAAGACGGCGATGTTGTCGTCGCTCTCCTTGCGGGTGGCCAGCTCGGCCAGCACCACCGCCCCCTTGCCCCAGTCGCCGAGAGGTTCGACCCACAGGCTGGGCCGCAGATCGTAGCGGGCTTCCAGGTCGCCATAGTCCTCCAGCCGCCGGGCGCGCTGGACGAGGCCAAAGCCCTTGGGGTTCTCATCCTGGAAATAGGACAGGCGGTGCGCGGTCGGGTTGGCCAGCGGTCGCCAGACCTGCTCGCCGCGCCCGGTCAGCATGGCCAGGCCGTCGCTGTCGTGCACCGCGGTGCGGAAGTCGTCGCCGCGCTCGCCGTCCGAGACGTTGAACAGGAACATGCTGCTCTGGGCGGCCACGCCCATCTTGGTCATCCGCACGCGCGGGAAGATCGTCGCGGCGACGTCGAACACCACCGACTGGCCGGGCCGGATCAGAAAGCTGTAGGCGCCGGTGCAGCTGGGGCTGTCCATCAGGGCGTGGACGACCACCGTCTCGGCGCCGTCGGCCGGCCGTTCCAGCCAGAAGCGCTCGAAGCTGGGGAATTCCTCGTTGGGCTCGCCGGCCCCGATGGCCAGGCCGCGCGACGACAGGCCGTAATACTGGTCGCGGCCCAGGCTGCGGAAATAGCTCGCGCCCTGGAAGACGGCGATCTCGTCCAGCTTGTCGGCGCGATTCAGCGGCCACAGCAGGCGCAGGCCCGAAAAGCCGCCGATGGCCTTGGCCGCGCCGGCGTGCTCGCCGGGCACGTCGAACATGTCCGGATCGAAGGGCACGGGCCGCGCCACGCCCGCCTCGACCTCGTAGATCGGGAAGACGCGCGGATACAGATAGGCCGGCGGGAAGAACTCGGCCCGGAACGGCGGCTGGCGGTCGGCCCACAGGGCGTGCTCGCCGCGGAAGCGGATGCGGAAATATTCGTCGTACGACAGGCCGGCCAGGCCCTTGCCGCCGCCGGCGTCCGGGGCGCGATAGGGCTTGCGGGCCAGGGCCTGGGCCAGGCCGCGCAGAATCTCGGGCGAAAAGGGCTGGCCTTCGCCGCTGGACGACTCGGGTTGCGCCGCAGCAAGGCGCGGAAGCATGGCCATCAGGGCCCCAAGCGAGAGCTTGCCGAGCGCGCCGCGCCGGCTGACAGAACCGAATTCCATGCGGCCCCTTCTATGCCGCGCGCCCGGATGGCGCTACGAACCAGGCGTTGGATTACCGCCGTTTGACGGCGTCATTGCGGCGGCGCCGCATAAACCTGCAAGATCGCCTTTCGGCGCCATGCCACGATCTCGACGCAACAAGCTGCGCCTTGACGCGTTTGAGCCGGCGGCGCAGTCCCGCTAGGCTGGGGCGGCAACATGAGGGGTCAGCGTAGTTCATGAGCGTGCCGGCGGAATTTTCCCTGGAAGACAAGGACGGCGGCAAGGCCGTGATCCTGTCCGGGGACTGGACGGCGCGCGGCATGGCCGACGCGGGTCTTCGGCTGGCCGAGGCCATGAAGGATTCGGCCGACTACGACCTCGACCTGACCGGCATGAACCGCTGCGACACGGCCGGCGCCTACGCCATCATCCGCGCCGCCGACGGCCGGGTCTCGGCCGGACAGATCAAGGCCCGCAAGCAGACCCTGCGCCTGCTGGAGCTGGTCGGCGACGCTATCCAGGCCGAGCCCCAGCCCGACGTACGCCTGCACGGCTTCGTCGCCCTGCTCGACCGCATCGGCCGCGGCCTGTTCGATCTGCTGCACGACGGCTACGGCACTCTGGTCTTCCTGGGCCACCTGCTGACGGCCCTGGGCCGCTGCCTGGTCAATCCGCGCAAGATCCGCTGGGCGCCGATCATCTCCCTGGCCGAGCGCGCGGGCCTGGACGCCATGCCGATCGTGGCCACCACCACCTTCTTCATCGGCGCGGTTGTCGCCTTGCTGGGCGCCAACCTGCTGACCGATTTCGGCGCCCAGGTGTTCAGCGTCGAGCTGATCGGCGTGTCGGTGCTGCGCGAGTTCAACATCCTGATCACCGCCATCCTGCTGGCCGGCCGCTCGGCCTCCAGCTTCGCGGCCGAGATCGGCTCGATGAAGATGAACCAGGAGATCGACGCCATGCAGGTGATCGGCGTCGATCCCTACGAGGCCCTGGTGCTGCCGCGCTTCGCGGCCCTGCTTCTGACCATCCCGCTGCTGACCTTCGTGGCCACCCTGGCGGGCCTCGCCGGCGGCATGGTCGTGGTCTGGGTGGTGCTGGACCTGTCGCCCAGCTTCTTCCTTCAGCGGATGACCGACTATGTCGGGGCCACCCACTTCTGGATCGGCATGTCCAAGGCCCCGGTCATGGCCATGGTCATCGCCGCCATCGGCTGCCGCCAGGGCATGGAGGTCGGCAACGACGTCGAATCCCTTGGCCGCCGCGTCACCGCCGCCGTCGTGCACGCGATCTTCGCCATCATCCTGATCGATGCGATCTTCGCCCTGCTCTACATGGAGCTGGAAGTATGACCGCCGCCGCGACCGCTCCGGAAAAGACCGACGCCCCGGCGTCCGCGCCGCCGCCGATCGAGGTCGACGGCCTGGTCTCGTGCTTCGGCGACAATGTCGTGCACGACAAGCTCGACCTCACCGTCAAGCGCGGCGAGGTGCTGGGCGTGGTCGGCGGTTCCGGCACCGGGAAGTCGGTGCTGCTCAACAGCATCATCGGCCTGAAGATCCCCGACGGCGGCGTCATCCGCCTGTTCGGCCAGGACATGCAGGAAGCCTCGCGCCGCAAGTGGACCGCGCTGGAGCGGCGCTGGGGCGTGCTCTTCCAGCAGGGCGCGCTGTTCTCGAACCTGACCGTGCGCGAGAACGTCGCCGCGCCCCTGTTCGAGCACACCCGCCTGCCCAAGAGCGAGATCCTGGAACTGGCCGACCTGAAGATCGCCCTCACCGGCCTGCCGCCCCGCGCCGGGTCGCTGAAGCCGGCCGAGCTGTCGGGCGGCATGCGCAAGCGCGCCGGCCTGGCCCGGGCCCTGGCCCTGGACCCCGAGCTGCTGTTCCTCGACGAACCCACCGCCGGCCTCGACCCGATCGGCGCGGCGGCCTTCGACGAACTGATCAAGGACCTGTCCGACAGCCTCGACCTGACCGTGTTCATGATCACCCACGACCTCGACAGCCTCTACGCCATCACCGACCGCGTCGCCGTGCTGGCCGACAAGCAGGTGATCGCCCAGGCCCCGGTCGAGGAGCTCGAACACTCCGATCATCCCTGGATCAAGGAATACTTCCTGGGCCCGCGCGGACGCGCGGCGGCCGGGAAAGGTGCTACGGCGAGGAGCCGCTGATGGAAAGAAACGCCAACTACGCCCTGGTGGGGGCGGCCTGCCTGGTCCTGTTCATGGGCCTGGTGGTGTTCGTCGTCTGGCTGGCCAAGCTGCAGTTCAACAAGGACTACGACCTCTACGACGTGCTGTTCGTCGGGGCGGTGCGCGGCCTGTCGGAAGGCGGCGAGGTGCACTTCAACGGCATCAAGGTCGGCGAGGTCACCAAGATCGAGCTCGACAAGAGCGATCCAAACCGCGTCATCGCCCGCACCCGCCTGACCTCGGACGTGCCGGTGCGCGTCGACACCTACGCCACCCTCGAGCCGCAAGGCATCACCGGGGTGAACTACATCCAGCTGACCGCCGGCACCTCGACCAAGCCGCTGCTCAAGGAGACGGTGAAGAACGGCGAGGTGCCGATCATCCGCAGCCAGCGCAGCGCCCTGTCCGACCTGCTGGAAGGCGGCGGCACGGTGCTCAGCCGCACCATCGAGGCGCTGGACCGCGTCAACCGCGTGCTGTCGGACCGCAACATCAAGACCTTCAGCGCCGGCATTTCCGACATCCAGTCGGTCACCGCCGAACTGCGCGAGCGCAAGGAAATCATCGCCGACGCCCAGAAGGCTCTGCAAAGCATCGACGCCACGTCGCAGGAGATCGCCAACCTGTCTCGCTCGACGCAAGGTGTGGTCGACGGCGACGGCCGCAAGGCGATCAAGGACCTCGGCGCGGCCGCCGACGAGATCAAGGCCGCCGCCAAGGACGTGCGCGGCATGGTCGGCCGCCTGGAAGGCCCGACCAGCGACTTCGCCTCGACCGGCCTGCCGCAACTGTCGTCGGCCATCGTCACCCTGCAATCGGCCGCCGAGTCGCTCGACCGCCTGGTCGGCGAGGTGGAGCAGAACCCGCGCGGCCTGGTGGGCAAGGCCCCGGCCAAGGAAGTGGAGATCAAGCCGTGACCGCATCCCGGATCAAGACCCTGGTCGCCGGCGCCGCGGCGCTCGGCCTGGCGCTCATCCTGTCGGCCTGCATCAGCGTGTTCCCCAAGGCCAAGCCGTCGGGCATGTACCGCTTTGGAACCACGGCCCCGACGGCCAGCAAGGGCCCGCCCGGCGCGCTGTTCGGCGTGCTCAAGGCCCCGACGGTGTTCACCCGGCCGGCGGCCGGCGACCGCATCCTGACCACCAGCCCCGGCGGCGAGGCGGCCTATGTCGCCGGCGCCCGCTGGATCGCTCCGGCCAGCGTGCAGTTCGACGAAGCCCTGTCGCGGGCCTTCGACGGCGACCCGGGCCGCGCCCGCCTGATCGGCCGCGGCGAGGTCGCCAAGGCCCAGATGGTGCTGCGGCTGGAGGTGCGAACCTTCGAGGCGACCTACGGCGGCGATCCCAAGGCCGCGCCGGAAGTCGTGGTCCAGGTGCGCGGCGTGCTCAGCCGCACCGGCGACCGCGCTCTGGTCGGCGACCAGGTGTTCGAAGCCAAGGTCAGGGCCGCAGACAACCGCGTCGGCGCCATCGTCGCGGCCTTCGACCAGGCCAACGCCAAGGTGATCGGCGACATCGTCGGCTGGATCAACGCGGCTGGGGCGGGCCTGCCTGCGGAGTGAGAGCTTCGGCTCCTTTCCCGTTGGGGGAAAGCGACCTTGAGGGATGATGCCGCCCGCGATTCCATCCCTCTAAATAAAACTTCGCCTCCCTCGCCCTTGTGGCGAGGGTCCATGCCCGCGACCGCCCAGACCTCGACCGTCCTGCCGAGGTCTGGGCCGCGACCACGGCACGACCCGATGCGGAGATTGAAGGGTCTGGGAGACCCCTCATACGACGGCTTCGCCGCCACCTTCTCCCACAAGGGGAGAAGGAAAACCTACTTCCGCTCGATCGTCTGGCGCGCCATCGGGGCCAGCTTGGCCAGGAGCTTGTTCTGGGCGGCGAAGGGCACGCCTTCCTTGTCCATCGCCCACTGCAGGTTCTCGACCAGGGCGTTGAAGTCGCGGCCGGTGATCCCCTGGTCCTTGTGAGCCTGCGTCATGTCCTTGCCGGTGTAGTCGCAGCCGCCGCCCAGCACGTAGCAGAACTGCTCGGTCAGGGTCCGCTTCAGGCGCACGGTGTCGGCGGTGGCGAAGATGTCCTTGATGCGCGGGTCGGCGAGGTTGCGGTCCACGAGATCGCTGGCGATCCGGGCCAGGCCCGCCTTGCCATGGAAGGCCTCGAAGGTCGCCTTGTCGGCCAGGGGCGTCGCCCCGGCGTTGGCGTTGGACTGGACGTAGGGATCCACCGGCTGCTCGCCGGGCGGAACGTCCTGGGCCTGGGCGAGGCCCGAGAGGCTCAGGGCGAAACCAGCGGCCAGGGCCGAGCGGAGGGCGTTGTGACGGATCATCTGCTTGCGCTCCTAAAAGCCGGCCTGCAGCGAGACATAGAGCCCGCGCTGGTCCTTGAAGGTGGCGATGTCGCCGAGGTCGACATAGGCGAGCGTCACCGAGACGGTCTTGTTGACCGCATAGGCGGCGAACAGGTCCATCCAGTCGTCCTCCTTGGCGAAGCCGAGGTTGCTGGGCTTGGTGCGGTACTCGGCCCCCAGCGCCAGGCGCTTGCTGACCAGCCAGCCGGCCGAGCCCTCGAACTGGGCCTTGTAGTCGTCGTTCCTGTCGCCGCCAAAGCCCAGCAGGCCGGTCTGGTTGGCCTTGGTCAGGCGCACCGTGCCATTGAGGACCAGGCTCTTGTCGAGCAGCAGCTTGGTGGCCGCGGCGTAGTAGTCGACGCCGCTGTCGTCCTTGCCCCCGACCGCGCGGACGATGGCGCCCTGGTCGTTCTTCTTCCACTGGGCGCCGACCGCGACCTGCGGGATCCAGGTGTCCTGGTCATAGACCGCGTCGCCCAGCACGCGAACCTTCACGCCGACGATGTCCTGCTTGAAGGTGAAGCCCTTGCCCAGACCCAGCTTGGCGCCCGTGGCGCCGGTGTCGAATTCCTGGCGCGCGGCCGACAGCTCGACCCGGTCGAACAGGCCCACGGCCCCGCCATAGGCCCGCAGCTTGTAGTCGGAGACGTCGACATAGGTGGCGTGGACCTTGCCGCCGACGCCGCGCGAGGTCTCGTTGCCGGCGATCACCGCCCAGGTCGACAGACCGCCGCCGGCGCTGCCTTCGAGCGCGCTGACGCCGCCCGTCAGCAGCAGCTTGCCGCCGGACTCCAGCTCGGCCGCGCCGGCCGATCCGGCCATCATGGCCCCGCCTGCCATGACCAAAGCGCATCCCGCGCCCGCCAGAACCGTCGCCGCCGTCTTCATCGCGTTACATCCCCGGTTTCCAGCGACAGCGACGCTACGCGCAAGACTTTACGCAATCGTTAGAACATCTCGCCTAAGCTTAGACTTCAACGCTGCGACAATTTGTCCATCGGCTTGGGGGAAGACATGCGAAAGACCGCCAAACTTCCGGCAAGCTTGGCCGCAACACTATTTTCGGTTGCGCTATTTTCAGGACACGCAAAAGCAGCAGACCTCACGCTCACCGTGCGCGGCTCCGACGGCAAACCCGTGCCCGACGCCGTGGTCACGGTCTATCCCGGCGGCCAGCCGACCAAGGGTCCCATCAAGTTCGACTGGCCCTATCGCGTCGCCCAGCAGAACATCCAGTTCACGCCCTTCGTGCTGATCGCGCCGGCCGGCGCCGAGGTCTCGTTCCCCAACCTCGATAAGGTCCGCCACCACGTCTATTCGTTCTCGGCCGGCAACAAGTTCGAGCTGAAGCTCTACGGCCGCGAGGAAAACCGCACCGTGCGCATGCCCGCCGTCGGCGTGGCCGCGATCGGCTGCAACATCCACGATCAGATGGTCGGCTTCATCAAGGTGGTCGACACCCAATACGCCGCCAAGAGCGACGCCTCGGGCAAGGCGGTGATCCGCGGCGCGCCCGACGGCGCCGTCGTGGTCAAGGTCTGGCACCCCTATCTACGCGCGCCCAAGAACGAGAAGACCCTGCCGCTGGCCGCGCTGAAGGGCGCAGTCGCCCAGGACGTCGCCATCGACCTGCGCGCCCCGGCGATGACCCACTAGGCTCCCATGTTCAACCGCCTGCAGACCAAGCTGACCGTTCTCTACGCCGGGCTCTTCGCCCTGGCGCTGGGGGCGATCGCCGTGACCGTCTATCTGACGATCGCCGGCACGGCCCAGCAGGCGGTGCGCCAGGAACTGACGGCGACCGGCGGGGTGTTCGACCGCGTCTGGGCGCTGCGCACCCAGCGCCTGCGCGACGGCGCCGACATTCTGTCGCGCGACTTCGGCTTCCGGGCCGCCGTCGCCACCCGTGACGCCCCGACCATCGACTCGGCCCTGGCCAATCTGCGCGGCCGCATGGGCCTGGACCTGGCCGTGATGATGAACGTCGACGGCGAGCTGACCGGCGTGGATCCCTCCAAGCTCGACGCCGAGCGCCTGTGGACCGCCCTCGACGCCGAGGACGGGGCCGGCGGCGTGTTCATGGTCGACGGCGAGCCCTACCAGCTGATCTCGGCCCCGATCCTGTCGCCCACCCTCACCGGCTGGGTCGTGTTCGGCGTCCGCCTCGACGACCGCGAGATGCAGGCGCTGGAACGACTTTCGTCGATCCGTCTCGACGCCGACGTCTTCAATAGAGAAGGCCAGCAGTGGCGAGCGGAGAACGCCGAGCGCCAGACCCCCGCCCTCTCCGCCTTTGTCGCCAACGCCGCGAAAGGCGACGGCGCCCCCGGCCGCATCCAGGGCCCCGGCGGCGATGAACTGGTTCTGGTCAAGCCGCTGAAGACGCTGGGCGGCGGCGCCTCGTCCCTGGTCCTGCGCTATCCCCTGGCCCTGGCCCTGGCGCCCTATCGCCCTCTGCTGGCCGCCGTGGTCCTGGCCGGCCTGGTCGGCGCGGCCCTGGTGATCGTCGCCAGCTGGATGCTGTCGCGCGGCCTGGCCCGTCCCATCGCCGAGCTCGACGCCGCCGCCCAGGAGCTGGAGCAGGGCCGCGAGGTCCACGTCGTCGTCCAGACCCGCGACGAGATCGGCCGCCTGGCCGACAGCTTCAACCGCATGGCCCACGGCATCCGCGACCGCGAGGCGCGGATCACCCACCTGGCCATGCACGACCCCGAGACGGGCCTGGCCAACCGCCACGCCCTGGAAGCCGAGATCGCCGCCCGCATGGCGGCCGATCCGACCCGGCCGGTGATCATCGGCGCCCTGGGTTTGGACCGTTTCACCTTCGTGCGCGGCGCCATCGGCTACACCCTGGCCACCGAACTGATCGTCGAGATCGGCGAGCGGGTCCGCGCCCACAATCCCGACGTCATGGTCGGCCGCCTGACCACCTCGACCCTCTGCGTCGTCTCCAGCATCACCGACCTCGAAGAGGCGGTCGCGATCGTGACCTCGGCGACGCCGATCCTGGAGGCCCCCGTGCGCCTGGGCGGCGATCTCGTGGACATCCACGTCAGCAACGGCCTCGCGGCCGGCCGCCACGGCGAAATCGCCCCGCACCGCCTGATCGAGCAGGCGATGATCGCCCTGGACCAGGCCCGCGACGCCGGCCGCAAGGCCTCGCCCTTCGACCAGGCCGCCTACGGCGATCCGGCCAGCAACCTGTCCCTGATGAGCGAGATGCTGGAGGCGGTGCGCACCGGCGCCCTGTTCCTCAACCACCAGCCCAAGCTCGACCTGCGCACCGGCGCCATCACCGGCGCCGAGGCCCTGGCGCGCTGGATCCACCCGACCCGCGGCTTCCTGGGCCCCGACCTGTTCGTCGGCATGGCCGAGGAGACCGGCCACATCCGCGCCCTCACCGACTATGTCATCGACCAGGCGATCGCCGACCAGCAGGCCCTGCGCGCCGCCGGCCACGACCTCGTCATGTCGGTCAACATCTCCGGCCGCCTGATCGACGATCTCGGCTTCGCCCGCCAGGCCATCGCGCGCGTGTCGGAAGCCGGGGCCCGCATGTGCTTCGAGATCACCGAGACCGCGGTGGTCGGCAACGCCGCCGTCGCCTTGCAGGTGCTGGAGCAGTTCAAGGCCGCCGGTATCGCGGTGTCGATCGACGACTACGGCTCGGGCCTGTCGTCGCTGGCCTATCTGAAGCAGATCCCGGCCGACGAACTGAAGATCGACAAGGCCTTCGTCATGGGCATGGACGGCGAGGCCAAGGACGCCCTGCTGGTCAAGTCGACCGTCGACCTGGCCCACAGCCTGGGCCTCAAGGTCGTGGCCGAGGGCGTCGAGTCCCGCGAAGCCCTGGCCATGTTGCAGGTCATGGGCTGCGACATCGCCCAGGGCTATCACATCGCCAAGCCGATGGCCCTGCCGGCCCTGACCGAGTTCCTGACCCGCTGGGGCGCCGAAGACGAGGCGGCCGATCCGCGGGCGAAGCAGGCCTAACTAGACCGCTTCAGCAGGTCGAGCACCACGTGCAGGCTGTCGGCGATGTGCACGCACTTCTCGTGCATCTCCTCGGTCGGATCGAGGATGTCGGGCACCATGATCGTCATCATCCCCGCCCCGTGCGCCGCGCGGACGCCGGGATGGGAATCCTCCAGCGCCAGGCACAGGGTCGGATCGACGCCCAGCCGCTCGGCGGCCAGCAGGTACGGGTCCGGGAACGGCTTGTGCCGCGTCACGTCATGGTGGGCGACCACCGCATGGAAGCGCGGCAAGAGGTCGAAGCGGCCAAGATAACGCTCCACCGCCGGGTAACCGTTCGAGGTGGCGATGGCGCGCGGCAGGCCGACCGCGTCCAGGTGGTCGAGGATCTCCTCGACCCCGTCCTTCAGCCGGATCTCGGCCTCCAGCAACAGCTCGACGTCGCTCCACAGCCGCTCGAAGAACGGCTTGACCGGAAAGTCCTGGCCGTAGAGCTCGCGCAGCATGACCCCGCACTCGGGATTGGTCTTGCCGACCATCGAGGCGTAGGTCGCCGCCGTGATCGGCGCGCCGAACACCTTGCCGGCGTCGATCATCGCGGCCTGGTAGACGGTCTCGGTGTCGAGCAGCAGACCGTCCATGTCGAAGACCACCGCCTCGATCCGGCGGGGAAAGCTCACTGGGTGAACTCCTCGGCGCGATAGCCCTGGAAGTAGAGCAGCGCGGTCAGGTCCGCATGGTCGACCTTGGCATGGGCCCGCGCCGCCACGATCGGCTTGGCGCGATAGGCCACACCCAGGCCGGCGGCCTCGATCATCGCCAGGTCGTTGGCGCCGTCGCCCACGGCCAGAGCGTCGGCCGGCGTCAAGCCCAGGGCCGAGGTCTCCTCGTTCAGGGCGGCCAGCTTGGCCTCCTTGCCGAGGATTGGGTCGCCGACCTCGCCGGTCAGGGCGCCGCCCTGCTCGATGAGCGTATTGGCGCGGTTCAGATGGAAGCCCGCCGCCTCAGCGACGCGGCTGGTGAAGAAGGCGAAACCGCCCGAGACCAGAGCGCAGCGGGCGCCGTGGGCGGCCATGGTCCTGACCAGGGTCTCCGCGCCGGGATTGAGCCGCACCCGCTCGTCGAAGCAGGTCTGCAGGGCCGTGTTCGCCAGGCCCTTCAGCATGCCGACCCGCTCGCGCAGCGCGCCCTCGAAGGCCAGTTCGCCGCGCATGGCGCGCTCGGTGATCTCGGAGACCTGCTCCTTCACGCCAGCGAAGTCGGCCAGCTCGTCCAGGCATTCGACATTGATGATCGTTGAGTCCATGTCGGCGATCAGCAGGCGCTTCTTGCGGTTCTGGGCGGGCTGGATGGCGAAGTCGACCGGCTGCTCGCCGATCGCGGCGACCACCTGCTCGCGCACGGCGGCCGGATCGCCCTCGAAGCTCACGTCGACGGCGTTCGGGCCGAGCGGAACGGCCTCGCCGAGCGCGAGAGCGGCGGCGAGGGTTTCGGCCTGCGGGCCGACGAGGGTCAGGACGTGCATGGACGCGGCGGCTAAGCCACACGCCGCGCCCCGTCAACCCGCATTAGCGGAACCTCAGCTCGGGTCGATGCCGGTGCAGCGCTGCAGCAGGGCGACACCGGCGCGCTTGCCGGCGGCCTCGGCCGTCTCGCCGGGAGCCGGCTTGACGTTCTCGAACAGGAACTGGAGCCCGTCCTCATAGACCCGGCTCGGTTTCACACCCTTCTCGGCGCCGTCCTCGAAGGCCTCGTCCATCATGGTGCGACCCTTGGCGCCGAAGGCCTCGAGCACGAACTGCATGCCGCGTCCGTCGCCGCCCTTGCTGGCGAAGATCTGCGGATAGGACGTCGCCACCTTGCCCAGGATGACCAGCACGGCCCCGCAACCGGCCTTCTCCTGCGCGGTCAGTTCCGGCGCCGGCGCATTGGCGGCGGCCGCGGCCGCCGGCGGCGGCGACTTGGGCTTGCCGGGCGTGGCGTCGGCCAGCACCGGACCAGCCGTCAGGGAGGCGACCATCGCGGCCGCAATCATGTATGTACGCTTCATGGACCAAGCCGCCCCATACGCAACCGTCGCAACGCCCTTCGCTGACGACTCGCGCGTCTGGATGATCGCCGGACCGACGGCCAGCGGCAAGTCGGCCTATGCCCTGGACCTGGCCGAGCGCACCGGCGGCGAGATCGTCAACGCCGACTCCATGCAGATCTACGCCGGACTGCGGGTGCTGACGGCCGCGCCGTCGGCCGAGGAGACAGCCCGCGCGCCGCACCACCTGTTTGGCGTCGCCGACGCGGCCGAGGGCTGGTCGGTCGGCCGCTGGCAGACGGCAGCCGTCAGGGCCCTGCACGACATCGCCCATCGCGGCCGTCCCGCCATCGTCGTCGGCGGCACGGGCCTCTATTTCCGCGCCCTCACCCATGGCCTGGCCGACGTGCCGCCGGTGCCGGAAAGCCAGCGCGAGATCTCGGGCCTGCTCTACGCCGCCCAGGGCGAGGCCGCATTCCGCGACCTGCTGCGTCCGCTCGATCCGGCCGCCGAGGCCCGTATCGAAAGCGGCGACCGCCAACGCCTGGTGCGTGCTCACGCCGTGGCGGTGGCTACGGGCCGGGCGCTCTCGGACTGGCAGGCCGACACCCGGCCCGTCCTGCAGCCCGGCGAATGGAGCGGCGTGGTCCTCGATCCGCCGCGCGGCGAACTCTACGACCGCTGCGACGCGCGTCTGGACCTGATGGTCGAGAATGGCGCCTTGGGGGAGGTGGCGGCCATGGAAGCCCGCGGCCTCGACCCTGCCCTGCCCGCGCTGAAGGCCGTCGGCTATCGCGAACTGGCCGCCCATCTGCGCGGCGAGACCACGCTGGACCAAGCCCTTGACGCCGCCCGCCAGGAGACCCGCCGCTACGCCAAGCGCCAGCTGACCTGGTTCAGGAACCAGACTTCCGACTGGACGCGGGTTTGGGCGGGGGTTTCGCCGACGGGTCCGACAGGATGACGCCGCCAGCCGTCAGCAGCGGCCGAACCTTGACCTTGTAGTCGTCCTCGAACACCGCCGTCGACATCGGCTCGATGCCGGCCCGCACCCGGCGCGCCGACTGCGTCACGGGCTCGGCCATCACGTCGCAGGACTGGCCGGTCAGGTCCGCTTGGCCCGCTTCGCCGGCCGCCAGCAAAGTCGACACCGGATCCGTGCAACTGGTCTGGCCCGTCATCGACGAAAAGCAGATCTCGCGCTGCAGGTAGGTTTCGATGGTCCAGGCGCAGGGGGTGGGCGTCACCGCCTGGCCCTCGACCGTGGCGGTCGCCCCCGGCCGCACCGAGATCTTCATGAAGACCTGCTGGCGCACTACCGCCCGCTCGACTCGGCCCGCCTTGGTCAGGGTGAGTGGCAGCGCCCGCTGGGTCACCGTCGCCAACTGCATCACGGGAGCGGGCGGCGCGGGCGCAACGGCCGGCGGCGGAGCGGACGCTTGAACGAACACGAAGAACCTCCCACTGAACCTTGGCCATTCGTGGCACGTTGCCGCAATCTTGGCGATAGTCGATCACGCCTCGCTTCAGGGCCCTCTTCATCCTATTGGGACGAACGCGGAGCGCGCGCCACCGCGCCGCTCGCCGACAAGGACCGCTTGATGACCGAACTCGCCCGCCTGGCCGCCGCCGTCGCCGCCCGCCTGACCGAGCGCGGCGAGACCGTGGCGATCGCCGAATCCTCCACCGGCGGGCTGATCTCCTCGGCGCTGCTGGCCGTGCCGGGCGCCTCGAAGTTCTATGTCGGCGGCGCGGTCGTCTACACCGCCCGGGCGCGGCTCACCCTGCTGGACATTCCGCAGAAGGCCATGGACGGACTGCGCTCGGCCAGCGAGCCCTACGCCGTGCTGCTGGCCCGCGTGGCCGGCAAGAACCTGAAGGCGACCTGGGGTCTATCGGAAACCGGCGCCGCCGGTCCGGAAGGCAACCGGTACGGCGACGCGGCGGGACATGCCTGTTTCGCGGTCGTCGGCCAGGAGCGCGAGGTCAGTCTTACCATCGAGACCAGGATGGATGATCGGCAGGCGAACATGCAGCGCTTCGCCGAGCAAGCTCTTGCCCTGCTCCTGGAAACCTTGGGCTGAAATTCGCGCCAGACCCGTTGCGACTTATCCGCCACGGGTCGTTTCTTGCGTCAAACCGCGCCTTGACGCCCTCCAGCGAGCATGGCATTCCCCGATCATCCATTTGGAGCAACACTCGTGCGCACCACCATGATCGTACTTATGGAGCGGCCGTTCACGGCGTGACCTCGAAGTCACGTTGATAGATCGGTCGCGCGCACAAAGGTCCTTCGGGGCCTTTTTTCTTTTCCGTCGCCTCCAAAGCCCAGCTTCCACGTCCATCCGGGACTTCCGCAATGACCGCCCACCAGACCATCGAGAGCAACGCTCCCGCCGATGCCGCCAGCCGCGCCATGACCGGCGCCGAGATCGTGGTCCGCGGCCTCGTGGACCAAGGCGTCGAAGTCCTGTTCGGCTATCCGGGCGGCGCGGTCCTGCCCATCTACGACGCGCTGTTCCACGAGCCGCGCCTGCAGCACATCCTGGTCCGCCACGAACAGGGCGCGACCCATGCCGCCGAAGGCTACGCCCGCTCGTCGGGCAAGCCGGGCGTTGTCCTGGTCACCTCGGGCCCGGGCGCGACCAACGCCATCACCGGCATCATGGACGCCCTGATGGACTCGATCCCGATGGTCGTCATCACCGGCCAGGTCCCCACCCACCTGATCGGCACCGACGCCTTCCAGGAAGCCGACACCGTCGGCATGACCCGCTCGTGCACCAAGCACAACTACCTGGTCAAAGACGTCCGCGACCTGCCGCAGATCATCCACGAGGCCTTCAAGATCGCCACGACCGGTCGCCCCGGTCCGGTGCTGATCGACATCCCCAAGGACGTCCAGTTCGCCAAGGGCGAATATTATGGCCCGACCGAAGTCGCCTCGACCCATGCCTACTCGCCGAAGACCAAGGGCGACGCCAATCGCATCGCCGAAGCGGCCAAGCTGATCGCCCAGGCTCGCCGGCCGATCTTCTACACCGGTGGCGGCGTCATCAATGCCGGCCCCAAGGCCAGCGAGGCCCTGCGCCAGTTCCAGGCCCTGACCGGCGCGCCGGTCACCTCGACCCTGATGGGCCTGGGCGCCTTCCCGGCCGCCGATCCGGCCTGGCTGGGCATGCTGGGCATGCACGGCACCTTCGAAGCCAACAACGCCATGCACGACTGCGACGTGATGATCTGCGTCGGCGCCCGCTTCGACGACCGGGTCACCGGCCGGCTGGACGCCTTCTCGCCGGGCAGCAAGAAGATCCACATCGATATCGACGCCTCGTCGATCAACAAGAACGTCCGCGTCGACCTGCCGATCGTCGGCGACGCCGGCAGCGTCCTGGAAGACCTGATCGAGGCCTGGAAGGCCGCCGGCCACCAGCCCAACAAGGCCGCCCTGACCGACTGGTGGACCCAAATCGACGCCTGGCGGGCCCGTCAGTGCCTGTCCTACAAGCGCTCCGAGACGGTCATCAAGCCGCAGTACGCCATCCAGCGCCTGTACGAGCTGTCCAAGGACAAGGACGTCTACATCACCACGGAAGTCGGCCAGCACCAGATGTGGGCCGCGCAGTTCTTCCGCTTCGAGGAGCCGAACCGCTGGATGACCTCGGGCGGCCTGGGCACCATGGGCTATGGCTTGCCCGCCGCGCTGGGCGTGCAGCTGGCCCACCCCAAGAGCCTGGTCGTCGACATCGCCGGCGAAGCCTCGATCCAGATGTGCATCCAGGAGCTGTCGACGGCGATCCAGTTCGACCTGCCGGTCAAGATCTTCATCCTGAACAACGAATGGATGGGCATGGTCCGCCAGTGGCAGCAGCTGCTGCACGGCGAGCGCTACAGCCACTCCTATTCCGACAGCCTGCCCGACTTCGTGAAGCTGGCCGAGGCCTATGGCGCGGTCGGCATCCGCTGCTCGGACCCGGCCGAGCTGGACGCCAAGATCCTGGAGATGATCAACAGCGACAAGCCGGTGATCTTCGACTGCCGCGTCGAGAAGCACGAGAACTGCCTGCCGATGATCCCCTCGGGCAAGGCCCACAACGAGATGATCATGGGCGAGGTCGAGGACATCGGCAGCGTCATCGGCGAGGACGGCGCGGGGCTGGTCTAAGCTTGACAATCCATGGGCGCATTCGACGAAAATGCGCCCATGCCGATATTCGAGTGGGACACCGAAAAGGCGAAGGCCAACCTATCCAAGCATGGCGTGGCCTTCGAGGACGCGACCATGGTCTGGGCGGACCCGTTGCACGTGATCTACCCTGACAGGGTGATCGACTACGAGCAACGCTGGCATGCCGTGGGCGTGGTCGGTCTTGTGACTGTGCTGCTGGTGGTTCACATCTATATCGGCGATGCTGGCGCGGACCGCGTCCGGATCATCAGCGCGCGGAAGGCGACTCCCTGGGAGCGCAAGGTCTATGAACAAGACAACGCTTAGCGAAGACCAACTCGAACGACTGGCCGCTCTGGACGCGTTGCCCGACGACCGGATCGACACGACGGACATTCCCGAAGCGCCGC
This sequence comes from Caulobacter hibisci, assembly GCF_016135805.1. Taxonomy (GTDB): domain Bacteria; phylum Pseudomonadota; class Alphaproteobacteria; order Caulobacterales; family Caulobacteraceae; genus Caulobacter; species Caulobacter hibisci. The sequence continues at coordinate 34,617 of NZ_JADWOX010000012.1, read as the reverse complement.
ACGAAAACGCCCGTCTGGCGCGACGTCCGGGACAAGGCGAGACCCTAGCCCATCCGGACGCTGTGGCGCTCGACGCCGATGTCGTCGGCTGGTTCAAGGAACATGCGGGCGGTAAGCCTTATCAGACCGAGATCAACCGCGTGCTGCGCCAATACGTGGCCAAGGCAGAGAAGAAGCGCGCCTGATGCCTCCTCGCTTCCTGATCGACGACGTCCCGCGGGGACGGCCATAAGGTGGCCGGGCTCTGGGGGGACGCCATGCCGTTACAACTCTTTCTCACCGCGGCGCCGGTGGCCTTCGCCGTGGTGGCCGGCGGCTTCAGCCTGTTCCAATGGCTGATGTCGCAGCGGGCGCGGTCCGACGAGCGCGACGACGAGCTTCTGGCCTGGGGCGCCAAGGTGATGGACGCCATGGCCGAGTTGGAGACCCTCTGCGCCAATCCTGCCGGCCTGTGGCCGGGCGTCGAGTTCGACCGTCGCCGCCTGGCCCTGGCCGCCGCCCTGTCCAGCCTGGTCGACCAGGGCCGGATGTTCTTTCCCAACGTGCAGTCCACGGGCCAGCAGCGCGGCGACAAGCCCGAGGCCTATCGCGGCTCGCGCGTGGTGATCCTCGACCAGGTGATCGTCGGCTATGACGTGGCCCACCTGATCCCCCAGGCCGGACCGGAGCGGAAGGCCTTGCTGCAGCAGCCCCTGCGCGACGCTCGACGAGAATTCGTATCCCTGCTGCAAAAGGAGGTAGGCTCCAGCCGACGCTCCTCCGCCGCTGTCCGCCAGACACGCCCCGCCATCAAGATCCGCTTGGAAGACCTGCGATGACCGCCAACGTTCAACCCGCCTCCCTCGTGGCCGCTCCCGCCTCGGCCTACGACCTCAGCCCCAACGAGCAGGCCGAGCAGACGGCGACCTTCGCCCTGCTGGTCGACAACGAACCGGGCGTGCTGCACCGCGTGGTCGGCCTGTTCGCCGCGCGCGGCTACAACATCGAGAGCCTCACGGTGGCCGAGACCGACCGCAAGGCCCACACCAGCCGCATCACCGTGGTCACCCGCGGCACGCGCCAGGTGCTCGACCAGATCGAGGCCCAGCTGAACAAGGTGGTCAATGTCCGCCGCGTGCACGACGTGACCCGCGACCCCAACGGCGTCGAGCGCGAGCTGGCCCTGGTCAAGGTGCGCGGCTCGGGCGCCGAGCGGGTCGAGGCCCTGCGCATCGCCGACATCTTCCGCGCCAAGCCGGTCGACACCACGCTGGAAAGCTTCGTGTTCGAGATCTCCGGCGCGCCGTCGAAGATCGACAAGTTCCTCGACCTGATGCGCCCGCTGGGCCTGGTGGAACTTTCCCGCACGGGCGTCCTTTCCATCGAGCGGGGCGTCGAAGGGATGTAGCAGGCCATGGGCGTGATCGGACCGGCCGTCTTCGCGGGAGCCCTGGCGCTCGCCGCACAGGATCAGCCCGTTACGCCCGTCGCCCCCGCAGCGCCCGATCCGGCGGTCTGGTGGTCGAACGAAATCCCCAGACCCTCGTCCGAGATCGAACCGCTGGCGGGCCGTCGCCTGGGTCGCAAGGAACTGCCGGTTCCGATCGACAACGGCGTCGATCCCCTGCTCTATCGCCTGTGGGGCCTGCAACCGCTGCAAACCCAGCTGGTGCGCCGCGGCGAGCTGGTGCTCGAGGCCTGGGCGCGACCGGCCCGCGGCGTGCGCCAGGCCGTTGTCCGGGTCACCGTGCGCCGCGACGGCCGCGCCTTCGTCCAGGCTCGCGCGGGCCTGGGTTGCTGCACGCCCGACATCGGCCGCCGGGTCGACATCAACGCCGAACTGCCCGCCGAGCGCATCGCCGCCTTCAAGGCCCTGGCCGGCGATCCGGCCTGGAGCCAGCCGCGCAGCGTCATCGTCGACTATGGCGGCGGCTCGGTCGAAGCCTTGTGCGTCGACGGCGTCTCCTGGGACGTCACGCTCCTGGTTCCCGGCCAGGCCCGCCACCTGCGCCGCGCCTGCGACGACGCCGAGGTCGGCTCGATCGCCGGCGTGCTGTCGGCCGTGGTCGGGGCGGCCGCCGGCCGTGATCCGCTGTTCGACGCGGTGTTGCCGCGCGGCGGCGACTTCTCGCGCCAGGCCAAGGCCTATGCCGATCTCGCCGCCCAGGGCGGCCAGTTGAAGGCCGGGACCTCGAACCGTCCGCAGCCCAAAGCCGTACCAGTCACCGACGACGAAGAGCCCGAACCGCCGGCCGAAACCCCAGAGATGCCCGCCGCGCCGCGCTGATCCGCCGTATCGATCCGGAGGATCGTGCAATCAACGCGGAGCATCGCTCTACCGGCTGGACGGCCGGCCGGGGCATAGTGACCTCGTGCCGCCGCAGCTGCCTGCGGGGCCTCCCCAAAACCAAAGCCCAAACCAAAGCCAAGCCATGAACCGCTACACGCCCCGTCGTGCGACGGCGGCTCCGCGCTGGTTCGCCGCCGCTCTGCTGGCGGCCGCCGCCGTCGCGACCGCCTTGCCCGCCCTGCTCTCGTCCGCATCTACCTGGAGGATCCTGCCATGATGATCGATCACCTCCCCGTTTCCGGCGTCTGGTCCTCGCCCGACGGCCGCTTCAGCCTCGAACTTCACCCCGACGGCCGCTTCGTCGAAATCCACGAAGAGCCCCGGAGCATCTTCACCGGCGCCTACGTCCTGGTCGGCGAGACCCTGAAACTGTTCGAGGACCACGGCGCCGTGGTCACCGGCCGCCTGGCCGACGGTCGCCTCAGCCTGGGGAGCGTTTGACGCATCCCCTTCCCTCCGGCTGGGCGAGCCCCTATATTGGATTTGTCCGGCTTCGGCCGAACTATGGGGATAAACGCGCACGTAATAAGCGGACTGGACCCGGGTGCGATTCCCGGCGGCTCCACCAAATCTCTCCCGAGTTATCACGGGACTGCATGGGGCCGATCAGCATCGACAGACGTGTAAAGGTGTCTGCTTTCTCTCGGCATGGCCCACCGTTTCGGGCCTTTAAACTAAATGCGAACGATAACTTCGCTGAAGAGTTCGCCGTCGCTGCGTAATGCGGTGCAGGTGAATTCGCCTCTTAAGTCCTAGGGGTTCAGATCCTTAGGCGGGGCCCGGAGGGAGCCTGGCAACAGAATCCCTCCACTTCCCTGGAATGTGGACGGCTCCCTCCTCTCTCTTGAGAAGGCATGGGGGAGCCTGGCAACAGAATCCCTCCACTTTCTCCAAGAACGCCTCCCGATCAAAAAATTGTACGCGGCTACCGCATCCCGGCGCCTTTGCCGGAAGGCCATGACAGGTTACGCTGACGGCTGGATTTGTCGTTTTTGCTTAATCGAAGACCCATGGCCCGCACTCCTCCGACCGAAGACCTGATGCAGTACGAGGCCATGGCCCAGGACGCCCTGCGCGGCGTCGTGAAGGCTGCGCTGAAGAAGGCGGCCGCGCCCGGCGGCCTGCCCGAGCCGCACCATCTGTACATCACCTTCAAGACCCAGGCGGCCGGCGTCTCGGCCCCGCAGGACCTGCTGGGCAAGTATCCCGACGAGATGACCATCATCCTCCAGCACCAGTACTGGGACCTCGCCCCGGGCGAGACTTTCTTCTCGGTGACGCTGAAGTTCGGCGGCCAGCCCAAGCGTTTGTCGATCCCCTATTCGGCCGTAACCCGCTTCTACGACCCGTCGGTGCAGTTCGCCCTGCAGTTCGAAGCGCCGGAGATCGAGCCGGCCCCGGTCGAGCCGGAGCCCGAGCCCACCCCGCCCGCCACCGATGGCGACGAGGCCCCCAAGATCATCTCCCTCGACCAGTTCAGGAAGAAATAGGCCTTGAACGACGTCGTCTCGGAGGAGCTGTCCACTCTCACCGACGAGGCGATCCTCGCGCGTTTCAACGCCTCGAAGAACGCGCCGCCCAGCGCCCTGACGCTGGGCTTCAAGCTCATCGCCGTCAGCCAGGCCGAGCGGCGCGTCGAGATCGCCTTCGACGCCCGCGCCGACCTGCTGGCCAATCCGATGGGCCAGGTGCAGGGCGGTTTCGTCTGCGCCATGCTCGACGAGTGCATGTCGGTGGCCGGCCTGATCACCTCGGGCATGACCCATGTCGTGCCTACGCTCGAAATGAAGACCAGCTTTCTGCGGCCGGCCTTGCCCGGTCCGCTGCGCGGCGTCGGCCGCGTGGTGAAATGGGGCCGCACCGTCTGCTTCATGGAAGGCGAGCTGTACGACGCCAGTGGCCAGTTGCTGGCGACCTCGACGGGCACGGCCCTGCCGACGCCCTTCGCCAAGTTCAAGAAATAGGGCCGCATGATGGGGCGAGCCGCGAGCCTGCTGGTCGCACTGCTGCTGGCCTGCCTGACGATCGCCCCCGCCCGCGCCGCCGGCCCGTTCGAACAGTGGGCCTCTGTGGTGATCGCCGGCGACTGGCGCGCCCATGAAGGCGGCTCGACCGAGGCCTTCGACAACGCCCGCCGAGACGTCGCCAAAAGCCTCGTCGACCTGGGCTTCCCGCCGCCGGTTCAGTTCTCGACCCGGCCCGGGCGCTATCGCGGCAAGGGCCTGACCGGCGCGGTCCCCAAGGCCGTGCAAGCCGGCCTGAAGTCGGCGGCGGAGACCGCCCCGGCCGGGTGCCTCGTCTACATCACCTCGCACGGTGCGCCGGAAGGCGTGGTGATGGGTCGGGACCTTCTGCGCCCGCAGCGCCTGGCCGCCATGATCGACTCCGCCTGCCCTGCCCGACCGTCGATCGTGGTGATCTCGGCCTGCTTCTCTGGCGTGTTCGTGCCGGTTCTGGAACGCGACGACCGCATGATCCTGACGGCCGCCCGGCCTGACCGCACCTCGTTCGGCTGCGGCGAGAGCGATCGCTATCCCTATTTCGACGACTGCTTTCTGAGCGAGATCGGCAAGGCCCGCGATTTCGTCGCCCTGGGCCGCGCGGTCCAGGCCTGCGTGGCCCGCAAGGAAGTCGACACCGGCGCCAGCCCGCCATCGGAGCCGCAGATGTGGATCGGGCCCGAATTGCGACCGCTGCTGCCGCTCTATGCCTTCGACAAGGCCCGCAAACCGGCGCCGACGTCGACGCCCTCCGCACGGCCGGTCGAAAATTGAACGGCTCGCGTCTCGCGGGTCGCTTTTCTTCCCAAGGCCGGTGTCCCTCGCCTGACGAATTGGCCTAAGAAGACCTCCCGACGGTTTAGCCGACGAGGTGGGGTTCGTGACGTTGCGTATGTCGTCCAAGGCCGCGAAGTGCGCGGCGATCGTCGGTCTCTGGTTGGCGGGCGCGGGAAGCGCCGGCAGCCAGGACGCGACGCCGACGGCGACCGCTGCGCCCGCGTCTGTCGCCCCCGCGGCCTCGACGCCGCCCGCACGCCCGGCGCGGCCGGCCATCCGCCGCGTCGCCCCGGCTGCGACGGCCGCCGTCGCGCCGCCGACGGTTCCCGCCCTCCCCGGTGTCGCCCCCCTGCCCGCGCCCGAACTCGAAGCCTTCGTGGACGGCGCCGTGCGCCGCGCCATGGCCGACGAACACATCGCCGGCGTCACCCTTTCGGTCGTCCAGAACGGCCAGGTCGTGCTCAAGAAAGGCTACGGCGCCGCCAGCCTTACGCGCGGAAGGCCGGTCGATCCGGACCGCACGCTGTTCCGCATCGGCTCGATCTCCAAGACCTTCACCTGGATCGCCCTGCAGAACGAGATCGACGCCGGCCGCATCCGTCCCGATGCGCCGATCAACGTCTACCTGCCCGAGAAGCTGCAGGTGCGCGACCAGGGCAAGAAGACGCCGGTGCGGGTGCGCGACCTCTACACCCACACGCCCGGCTTCGAGGATCGAACGCTGGGCCAGCTGTTCGAGCGCGACGAGCGCCGGGTGCGCCCGCTTGAGGTCTATCTGCGACAGGAGCGCCCCAACCGGGTGCGCGAACCCGGCCAACTCCCGGCCTATTCGAACTACGGCGTGGCCCTGGTTGGCGCGGCCCTGGCCAACACCGGCGCCAAGCCGTTCGAGGATCTGATCGCCGAGCGCGTGATCATCCCCGCCGGCCTGACCCGCACCACCTTCCGCGAGCCCCGCGCCTGGCGCGAAGACCTGCCCGCGCCGATGGCCCCGGCCCTCGCCGCGGACCTGGCCGAGGGTTACCGCTGGACGCCGCTGGGCCTGGAAGCCCAGCCCGTCGAATTCATCGGCCAGATCGCACCGGCCGGTTCGGCCTCGAGCACCGCCGCCGACATGGCGCGCTACATGACCCTGCTGCTGAACGGCGGAACGATCGACGGCCGCACCGTCTTCTCACCGCGCGCCGCCCAGGCGTTCCGCACGGCCAGTTACCGACCGGCGGCTGGCGCGGCCGGTTGGAACGCCGGCTTCCAGGACATCCCCCTGCCCGGCGGCCGCCGCGGCTTCGGCCACGCCGGTGCGACGCTGTGGTTCCACTCCAACATGGTGCTGGTCCCCGACCTGGGCCTGGGGATCTTCATCTCGGTCAACACCGACACCGGCCAGGACCTGCCGGCCACCCTGCCCGCGGCGATCGTCGAGCGCTTCTATGCCCCCGCCCGGGCCGTGCCGAACTTCACGCGACTGAGCCCGGACGCGGCCCTGGCCTATGAAGGCGACTACCTGACCGACCGCCGCGCCTATGGCGGGCTGGAAGGCTTCGTGGATCGGCTGATCGGCGTGGCCACGGTTCGCGCCAGCGCCCAAGGCGGCCTGGCGATCACCAGCGACGGACGCACCCGCCTGTGGGTTCCGACCGATCGCGAAGACGTCTTCAAGGCCGCCGACGGCGCCGACGTGCTGGTGTTCCAGCGCCAGGACGGCGCGGTGGCGCGGTTCTTCGCCCCCTCGGGCGCCTCGGCCTATGAGCGGGTCGGCCCGATGTTCCAGCAGGGCATGCTTGGCGGCGTGGCCGTGCTGGCCGCCCTGGCATCGATCGCCACCCTGGCCGGCGTCTTCGTGCGCAGCCGGCGCGACACCCGCCAGACCACCAGCCAAGCCCGCGCCAGCCTGCTGCAGACCACCCAGGCGGTGCTGTGGCTGGCGGCCATGGCCTGCGTGGCGCTCTTCGCGGCCGGTTCGGGCGACGTGGCCGGCGTGGTGTTCGGCTGGCCCAGCGGCTGGCTGCTGACGGCCTCGGCCTGCGCCTTCATCGCCACCCTGCTCAGCCTGGTCACCCTGGGCATGATCCCGATCGTCTGGCGCGGGGGCCGCCGCGTCGATAGCTGGACCGAGCTGCGCAAGCTGTCCTTCACGATAACGGCGCTGATCTTCATCGCCTTCGCCATCGTGCTGGCCGCCTGGGGCTTCCTGGAGTTCTGGAACACCTGAGGCGGCATGGCCCGTGCAGGCTCTCCCTCGCTGACGGCGAAGGGGAGTTGGCGCGTGTCGAAACGGAACGTCTGCATCCTGGCTGGCGGCGACGCTGTTCTACGGGGCGTTCGGCGCCGACCTGATCGAGCGCGCCTTCTGGTTCTACGCGGCCAACGCCTTCCTGGCCGCGGGCCTTGTCACCTTCGCCTTCCAGGCCACGGCGCGGCTGCTGCGCATTCCTCGCAGCCGCCGGCTCTATCCGGCCATGGCCTTCGTGCTGCCGGGCGCGGCGGCCGCCAACCTGATCCTGACCGGCTGGATCCCCCTGGCGCCTGGCGCGGAGCCGTCGAGCCTGGGCCGGTATCTGGCCTTCCTGGTCGTGCTCTACATCTCGATCGGCGCGTCAGCCTTCGAGCGTGCCCCGCAGAAAGCGCGACTCTAGCTTTCGCACCACGATCACGATCCGCTCGCGCTCGCCCGGCCGTCGCTCGACCAGCAGGCGGGCGACCTGGGCGTCGTCGTGGAAGGCGTAGCCCTTGATGGCGTCCAGCAGGGCCTTGGCCAGGTTGTCGAGGTCCAGCCAAGGCGGCTCGCCGACGAACTCCATGCCGATCTCGACCGAGAACTCGCCCCAGGCCGGCCGCGCGCCGCGCCAGCTCTTGCGGAAGAACTCGTAGATCAGCGGCTTGTAGTACTTGGCCTGGGTGGTCAGGCCATCGACGACGATGGTCAGCTCGCCGCCGGCCTCGCGGGCCCGGACCTTGCCGTGATGCGTCCAGTCGTCGTTCAAGCGCGCAGGTCCCTTCGGCCAGCCGAGCGGCAAGCGGTCGCCTGCTCTCTACGCGGCCAGAGGCCGCCGGCGCAACGGATCAGCCACGCTTTGTAAGCTTGCGAACGTTGCCCTGGCCGCCCTCAGGGTCTAGACCGCGCTCGACCGTTTTCCGGAGATCCGCCGCATGACCGCCACGCGCACCGAGACCGACACCTTCGGCCCCATCGAAGTCGCCGCCGACCGCTACTGGGGCGCGCAAGCCCAGCGCAGCCTGGGCAACTTCAAGATCGGCTGGGAAAAGCAGCCGCTGCCGGTCGTCCGGGCCCTGGGCATCGTCAAGCGCGCCGCCGCCGAGACCAACCACAAGCTCGGCAAGCTCGATACCGGCCTGAAGGACGCCATCGTCCAGGCCGCCAACGAGGTCATCGAAGGCAAGCTGAACGACCACTTCCCGCTCGTGGTCTGGCAGACCGGCTCGGGCACCCAGTCGAACATGAACGCCAACGAGGTGATCTCGAACCGCGCGATCGAGATCCTGGGCGGCGAGATGGGCACCAAGAAGCCCGTCCACCCGAACGACCACGTCAATATGAGCCAGTCGTCGAACGATACCTATCCGACGGCGATGCACGTGGCCTGCGCCGAGCAGATCGTTTCGGACCTGCTGCCGGCCCTGAAGCTGCTGCACGCCTCGCTGAAGGCCAAGTCCGACGCCTGGGCCGACATCATCAAGATCGGCCGCACCCACACCCAGGACGCCACCCCGCTGACGCTGGGCCAGGAGTTCGGCGGCTACGCCCAGCAGGTCGAGAACGGCATCGAGCGCATCGAGCAGACCCTGCCCAAGCTGATGCAGCTGGCCCAGGGCGGCACCGCCGTCGGCACCGGCCTGAACGCGCCGATCGGCTTCGCCGAGGGCGTGGCCGAAGCCATTGCCGCCATCACCGGCCTGCCCTTCACCACCGCCCCGAACAAGTTCGAGGCCCTGGCCGCCCACGACGCCATGGTGTTCAGCCACGGCGCCATCAACACGGTCGCCGCCTCGCTGTTCAAGATCGCCAACGACATCCGCTTCCTGGGCTCGGGCCCGCGCGCTGGCCTGGGCGAACTGGCCCTGCCGGAGAACGAGCCGGGCTCGTCGATCATGCCGGGCAAGGTCAACCCGACCCAGTGTGAAGCCCTGACCCAGGTCTGCGTGCAGGTGTTCGGCAACCACGCCGCCCTGACCTTCGCCGGCAGCCAGGGTCACTTCGAGCTGAACGTCTTCAATCCGGTGATGGCCTACAACTTCCTGCAGTCGGTGCGCCTGCTGGCCGACGCGGCGATCAGCTTCAACGACAACTGCGTCGTCGGCATCGAGCCGCGCGTCGACAACATCCAGAAGGGCGTGGAGAACTCGCTGATGCTGGTCACGGCCCTGAACGGCCGCCTGGGCTACGACATCTGCGCCAAGATCGCCAAGACCGCCCACAAGAACGGCACCACCCTGCGCGACGAAGCCGTCGGCGGCGGCTACCTGACGAACGAAGAGTTCGACCAGTACGTCCGTCCGGAAAAGATGGTCTCGCCGGGCTGAGGGTGAACCTCGACTTCCAGCGTGACGGGGCGGCGCATTTTCCCGCCGTCCTGTCGCCGGAGGCGCTCGAACGCCTCCGGGCGCTGGCCGACGAGCGGACCGCCCGCAAGCCAGGCGCCCGCCTCGACGCCGGCGACCAAGGCCTTGCCGCCCAGCTCTCCTCCGAGGGGCCGATCGGAGCCCTCGCCGCAAGCCTGACCTCGGCCGGGGCGCGCCCGGTGCGGGCGACGATGTTCGACAAGACCCCCGACGCCAACTGGTCCGTGGCCTGGCACCAGGACCGGGTGCTGCCCGTCGCCGAACGGATCGAGGTCCAGGGCTTCGGCCCCTGGTCGGTCAAGGACGGCCTGTTGCATGTGGCCCCGCCTTTCGAGATCCTGGCCCGCATGGTCACCCTGCGCGTCCATCTCGATCCCGTCGATCTCGGCAACGCGCCGCTGAAAGCCGCGCTCGGCAGCCATCGGCTGGGCCGTGTGCCGGCGGACCGCGCCGCCGAGGCCACCGCCGGTCATGAGGTCATCGTCTGCGAAGCGAAGGCCGGCGACGTCTGGGCCTATTCGACGCCGATCCTGCACGCTTCCGACCGAGCCGATCCGCCCCGTCGCCGACGCGTGCTTCAGGTCGACTACGCCGATTTCGACCTGCCCGGCGGCCTGGCCTGGGCGGCCACTTGACCGGCCTGACCCGCCCGTACTGGATCGAAGCCCGCTTCGAGCGCGGCGAGGGCTGGAACGCTGGCGCCTATCCGTTCAACCTGGCCGCGGTTCGTGGCCTCGACAGCCTGGCGTTCCATCCGCGCGTGACCTTCCTGGTCGGCGAGAACGGCTCGGGCAAGTCGACCCTGATCGACGCCCTCGCCGTGGCGTGGGGCTTCAATGCCGAAGGAGGCTCGACGGGCGTCAACTTTTCCACCCGCGCCTCGCATTCCCCGCTCAGCCAGCACATTCGCAGAATCCGGGGACATCTGCGGCCGATCGACGGCTATTTCCTGCGCGCCGAAAGCTTCTTCAACGTCGCCAGCTACATCGAGGATGTCGGCGTGTCCGGCTACGGCCACGTCCCTCTGCATGAGCAGTCGCACGGCGAAGCCTTCTTCGCCCTGTTCGACAACCGCTTCCGCGGCGACGGTCTCTACATCCTCGACGAGCCGGAGGCGGCGCTGTCGCCGACGCGGCAGCTGTCGTTCCTGGCGCGGCTGCACGAGCTGGTGCTGGCGCGCTCGCAGTTCATCATCGCCACGCACTCGCCGATCCTGCTGGGCTACCCCGACGCCTGGATCTACCAGGCCTCCGAGCGCGGCCTGGAGCGGGTGGAGTACGAGGACACCGAGCACTTCCAGGTGACCCGCAGCTTCCTCAACCGTCGCCAGACCTTCCTGGACGTCCTGCTGTCGAGCGACGACGAGGCGTGATAGCCTCCGGGCCATGGGCAAGCCCGAACTCGACATAGCGGCCGGCGGCGGCATCGATCCGGAACTGCTGGCCCAGGCGCAGCGTCTCGGGATTTCGGTCGCCGGCCTGAGCGAGCCTCAACTTCGGCTGCACCTGCAGAAGGTGGACCCGGCCGGGGCCGAGGCGCGCGCTCGGCGCTGGACCGAAGAGAACGCCGAGGCGATCCGACACTATCGTGAGCGGGTTGAAGCCGACGGCGCCTTTGGGGACGATCTGCGCCGGTGGTGATCCGCCAGTTCGACGTGTTTCCCAATCCCTCGATCCGCACCTGCGCGGCAGCGCCCTATGTCGTCGTGCTCCAGTCGCACCATGCCGGGGATCTTCCTACCGCCGTCGTGGCGCCGCTGTATTTGCCGCAAAGCGCCCTGCCGCTCAGCGAGCTGTCGGCCAAGGTCGAAATCCACGGCCAGGCGCTTCTGGTCTTCATCCCCGAGCTGGTCGGCGTTTCGACGACGCTGCTCCGCGAGCGTGTCGCTTCCCTCGCCGTCCACGAGGACGCCATCCGCCGCGCCCTCGACAGGCTGTTCACCGGCTTCTAGCGACGCACCACCGTGCGGCCGATCGGGGCCAGGGCTATGTAGGCCAACTGAAGGTCCTTGATGGCGAACGGGATGCCGATGATGCTGATGGCCTCGGCGACGGCGATCAGCAGGTGGCTGAGCGCGATGTACCAGCCGCCGAGCACGAACCAGATCAGGTTCAGCACGAAGCCCAGCGGTCCGGTGCCGATGTCGCCGCGCCCGGTGACGAGGTCGCGGCTGACGATCTCCTTGCCGAACGGCCAGAAGGCAAAGCCCGCGATGCGCCAGGCCGCGCCCGTATAGGGCAGGCCGACGACGGTGATGGCCAGCAGAAGGCCGCCCAGCAGCCACAGCAGGCCCGACAGCCAACCGCCGAGGAAGAACCAGAGCAGGTTGAGGATGAAGCGGATCATCGCGGGCCTTTCGTCTCTCAGGAGACTTGGGACGTTCACTCGCCGTTGTCGAGCTTCCTTACGGCGAATTCACCGCAGCAGTTGCCAGCGCCTGGCCCAGCGTCCCTTGCCGAAGCGTGACAGGGCCAGGAGGTAGAGGCCGGCGTAGACGACGACGCCCAGGCCGATCAGCGCCCAGGCCCATGGACCCGGCGCATGCCAGGCCGGAGCCGTGGTCAGCCAGTCGTGCTTCGGCGCGGTCAGCTCCAGCCACAGGCCGCCCACCCAGGCGACCGAGAACAGCGCCACCACCGGATAGCGCAGCACCGGGCTCTTCTGGACCAGCAGCAGGAACTGGACGAACAGCGCCGCGCCGGCGGCCGCGAGGCCGGCCAGCCAGGGCTGCCAGGAGCCGGGGACGAACCGCGCCGCGCCGAGGCCCGCGAAAAGCGGCGCCCACAGCAGCGGGCCGAAGAACAGCAGGATCAGGGCGAAGCCGACCAGCACCCCGACGCCGCCGCCGATCACCTTGCCCGCCGCCTCGCCGGCTGCGTGAGCGCCGTGGTGACGGTCTTGACCGTGAGGGTCGCCGGAGGGGTTGTAGCCCTGCGCCATCAGGCCCGGCGGCTGACCGCGAAGTCGGCGAGGCTTTCGAGGCTTTCGCGAAGCTCGTTGGCCGGGAAGAGCGCCAGGGCCGCCTTGGCCTTGTCGGCATATTCGGCGGCCAGGTCGAGGGTGGCGTCCAGGGCCCCGGTGCCGATGATCAGCTCGCGGGCGCGGCGGAAGTCGGCCTCGGTCTGTTCGCGACGGCCGATGGCCCGCTCCCAGAACTCGGCCTCGCGCGGACCCGAACGGGCGATGGCCAGCAGCAGCGGCAGGGTGGCCTTGCCTTCGCGGAAGTCGTCGCCGGCGTTCTTGCCCAGGGTCTCGGTGGCGCCGCCGTAGTCGAGGGCGTCGTCGGCCAGCTGGAAGGCCAGGCCCAGGCTCATGCCGTAGTCGCGCAGGGCCTTGGAGCGTTCGGCGTCGACGCCGGCCGACACCGCGCCGGCCTCGGCGGCGGCGGCGAACAGCTCGGCGGTCTTGGCCTGGATGATCTCGAGATACAGCGCCTGCGACAGGTTGAGGTCGTGGCTGCGCATCAGCTGCATCACCTCGCCCTCGGCGATGACGCGGCTGGCCTGGGCCAGGATCTGCAGGGCGCGCATCGAGTCGGTCTCGACCATCAGCTCGAAGGCGCGGGCGAACAGGAAGTCGCCGACCAGCACGCTTTGGGCCGCGCCCCAGATCAGGTGGGCGGCGACCTTGCCGCGACGCAGCTGGCTGCCGTCGACGACGTCGTCATGCAGCAGGGTGGCGGTGTGGATGAACTCGACGGCCGCGGCAAGCTTCAGGCAGTGGTCGTTCTCGGACCCGGCCAGGCGCGCGGCGGCCACGGTCAGCAGCGGGCGCAGGCGCTTGCCGCCGGCGGCGATCAGGTGCTCGGCCAGGGCCGGGATCACCGGAACGTCGCTCTGCATGCGGTCGGTGATCAGCCGATCGACGCCGGCCATGTCGGCGGCGGTCAGGCGCACGAGACGATCCACCGATCCCGGTTGTCGGGCGAGGGTCGCTGCAGCTGCGTCCAAGACCATGTACTCCTCAGGCGACGGCACGCGCGGCGCTGGGACCGTTGCGAGCGACAATGGTGGCGGGATAGGTCAGGGTCAAGGCGAGCACAAGGCCCGAAACGTTGTCTGATCCCTCCACTGCCCCTTCGATCCCCTCTTCCGTCACCGAAGACCGCGTTCTCGGCGGGCGCGTGAGGCTGCGCCAATCGGCGGCGGGATACCGGGCAGGGCTCGATGCGGCCTTGCTGGCGGCCGCCTGCGACGTCGGCGAAGGCGAGCGGCTGATCGAGGCCGGCTGCGGGGTCGGCGGGGCGCTGCTGGCGGCAGCGACCCGTCGCCCGGGCGCGCGATTCGTCGGGCTGGAGCGCGATCCGACCGCCGCCGCCCTGGCCCGGGAGAACGCGGCCCTGAACCAGCTGGCCGAGCGAGTCGAGATCGTCGAGGGCGACGTCGCCGCCGGTTTCCGGGCCGTGGGCCTGCCGGTGTTCGACGCGATGATCAGCAATCCACCGTTCTTCGACGACCCCAAGGCCCTGCGCGCGCCGGCGCCCGAAAAGTCCGGCGCCTGGATGGCCGATGCCGGTCTGGCCGCCTGGACCGCCTTTGCCCTGAAGGCCGTGCGCGAAGGCGGGACCATCACCCTGATCCACCGCGCCGACCGCCTGGCCGATATCCTGGCCCTGCTGGCGCCGAAGGCCGGCTCGTTCCGCATCCGCCCGGTGCAGCCGTTCGCCGATACGCCGGCCAAGCGGGTGCTGGTGCGGGCGGTGAAGACCGGCAAGGCGCCGCTGGCGCTGCTGCCGGCGCTGGTGCTGCACGATCGCGAGGGCGGGAAGCATTCGGTGGAGGCCGAGGCGATCCTGCGCGGGGAAGTGGCGTTGGGGTGGTAGGAGACCCTTCTCCCCTTGCGGGAGAAGGTGGCGGCCGAAGGCCGTCGGATGAGGGGTTTCTCGGATGTTGGACGCTCCGCCCGATCTATCCACAGCAAGCGGCTTTGAGGTCTGAGAGACCCCTCACCCGACCTCGCTCCGCGAGGCCACCCTCTCCCGCAAGGGGAGAGGGCACGGGTTGGCGGCCTCTCGCGGAAATCCGCGAAAGTGGGTGGGAAGGCGCGGAGCGGCCGGGCGGAGCCCGGAGACCGTGATGGGTTTTAGCGTTTCGGCTTCGTCAGACCGCTCCGCCGCATCGTTGGCTCGAAGGACCGGGGGCGTAGGCGCTATTTCAGCCATTGGCCCGGCTAGCCCTCGGACGGGCAGGATCGACAGCCCCGCGGTAATCCGGCGCGGCCTCGGCTGATCCTGTTGAACCGGTTTGAACGTTCCCGGCCTGTCTACCCGCTTGTCGCGTCACGGAACGGCTGGCGGTCCAGTCACGCCTTCTGAGCGATCCTGCAAACCCGCCCTTCCCATGACGCAACAAGCGGCCCCGCTCGATGCGATCACAGCCGCAACTTGGGCCGGTACCAAGAGCCCTCCCCATGGCTGGGATGGGTTTGAGTATGCGGGTGGTTTTGGCGCGTCTGATAAGTTTGGGTGAGAAAGTTATAGCGCGCTGTTTTGGTTGAACTCTTTTTCGAGTTCGCCGGGGATGGAAAGCGCTCTATCCCCGTCCGCCTTTCTTCCCCCTTCCCCCTTGATGGGGGAAGGGCCGGGGTTGGGGGTGGTTGCGGCGGTTCAGCTTGAAAAGACTTGCAGGTGGAACGCGCGGCTCCACCCCCATCCCAACCCTTCCCCCATCAAGGGGGAAGGGCTTTTAGCTTGAGCTCCGCCCTCGCTCTCAGAGCGAGGAACCACGAACGCGAACTTTTCCGCGCAGCCTAACGATGCGCTAACGCAACACGTGCAGAACTGGGCTTTGGATGCAAAACGCGTCCTTGGCCAGAATGGCCGCGCCGGGAAACGGGTCGATGCCGCAGAACAGCATCAACACGAACGTGGGGGCGATGATCGCCCTGCAGTCGCTGAACACGATCAATCGTGATCTGTCGACGACCCTGCGCCGCATCGCCACCGGCCTGAAGATCTCCAGCCCCAAGGACAATCCCGCCGTCTGGGCCACCGCCAAGATGCAGTCGGCCGAGGCCAAGTCGCTGGACGCCGTGCGCGCCTCGCTGCAGCGCGGCCAGTCGACGGTGGACGTGGCCCTGGCGGCCGGCGACACGGTCACCGACCTGCTCGACCAGATGAAGCAGAAGATGCTGGCCGCCTCCGACGCCAGCCTGACCACCGCCAGCCGCAAGGCGCTGAACGACGACTACCTCTCGCTGCGCAAGCAGATCGACCGCGCGGTGGAGAACGCCAGCTTCAACGGCGTGAACCTGATCTCATCGGGCTCGACCGGCTCGATCAAGGCCCTGGCCAACGCCAAGGCCGACCAGACCATCGACGTCGACCACGTGGACCTGTCGACCGGCGGCGCGGCGATGTCGGGCATGCCCGCCGACCTGCTGACCCGGCCGACCACCAACGACATCAAGGCGATGGACGGCGTGATGCAGAAGGTCACCGCCGCCCTCTCGAGCCTGGGCACCCAGTCCAACGCCCTCGACACCCACCTGACCTTCATCGACAAGCTGCAGGACACGCTGGAGGCCTCGGTCGGCCGGCTGGTCGATGCCGACATGGCCCAGGAGGCCACGCGGCTCCAGGCCCTTCAGGTCAAGCAGCAGCTGGCCATCAAGTCGCTGTCGATCGCCAACGCCGCGCCGAGCTATATCCTCAAGCTGTTCGGGGGCTGAGGCTCCCGCCTCTACGGGGATTTCACGGATGGAGGATCGGCGTCAAAGTCCGGCTCTCCTCTCCCCTTCCCTCGCGTGAGTCGCCATGGCCCAGCATCTCGCCCTCCTGTCCCTGCTCGTGCGCGACTATGACGAGGCCCTGGCCTTCTA
The DNA here is from genome assembly GCF_016135805.1 of Caulobacter hibisci. Taxonomy (GTDB): domain Bacteria; phylum Pseudomonadota; class Alphaproteobacteria; order Caulobacterales; family Caulobacteraceae; genus Caulobacter; species Caulobacter hibisci. The sequence goes on along the minus strand of NZ_JADWOX010000012.1, from coordinate 18,111 downwards.
TGTCGGCAAGATGGGCTTCGAGCTGGTCGAAGACAGCGAACTGGGCGCGGGCAAGCGCTGGGTGGTGGTGTCGCCCGGTCCTGGCGGCTCGCGGTTCCTGCTGGCCAAGGCGGCCGACGACAAGCAGGCGGCGCTGGTCGGCGACCAGGGCGGCGGCCGGGTCTGGCTGTTCCTGCACACCGACGACTTCGACGGCGACCACGCGCGGCTGAGCGCGGCGGGGGTCAGGTTCCTGGAGGAGCCGCGGCACGAGGCCTATGGCAGCGTGGCGGTGTTCGAGGATCTGTACGGCAATCGGTGGGATCTGTTGCAGCCGCGCGGCAAATGACGCCCCTCTCCCCTTGCGGGAGAGGGTGGCCTCCCGAAGGGAGGTCGGGTGAGGGGTCGATAGCCCGGCAAGCTGCGTGGAGCGGATAGGCTGGGCGGAGCGTCGCAGTCTGAGAGACCCCTCATCCGACGGCCTTCGGCCGCCACCTTCTCCCGCAGGGGGAGAAGGATTTAGAAGTCGGCCAGCGCTCTTGCGTGCTCGGCCACATCGGCTGGCCATTGCGCCAGCCCCGCCTCGAATCCCGCCCGATCCCCCGCATAGAGCGCCCGCATGGCCCCCTCGAAACCCGGGGCGTCGCCGGCGGCGGCGCTGGCGAAGCGGTAGGCCGCGTCGCGGGCGCGGCGCAGGCGGTCGGGGGCCTCGGCCTCGCGGCGCGCGGCTTCGACCAGCTTGCGCAGGGCGACGGAGGCGCCGCCGGGCTGGGCGGCAAGCCAGTCCCAATGGCGGGGCAGCAGCGTCACTTCGCGGGCGACGACGCCCAGCTTGGGTCGGCCACGGCCGCGCGGGGTTTCAGGCTCGGGCTCGACCGGCGCCAGGCGGGCGGCGAGGTCTTCGGGGGTTCCGCGCAGGTCGAAGTCCACCTGCCGGCCGTCGGGATCGAAGATCAGCAGCGGGGCGTCGGGACGCTCGCGCACCACCGCCTGGGCGGCCTCGGCGACGGTGAGCTTGTCGCCGGCCGCGAGGCGACGGCCGGTCTCGAACAGGGCGTAGGTCATCGGACGAGATCTACCGCGTTCAGGGTTTCGCACCAGTGCTTGCGGCGATCGGCCAGGCGCAGCGCCCTGCCCTTGGGCTCCAAGCCCTCGGCGTCGATCGTCTCCAGAACCTCGAAGGCGAAGGCCGTTTCGCCATGGGCGTTCCAGGCCCCTTGCAGGCGGGCGTTGGGGTGCGAGCCGAGCTTGAGGCTGAACCAGACGCCGCTTTGGCGGGTCGCCACGTTCTCGGTCCCGCCGACGAAGGCCTGGCCGGTGCGGCCACAGCGCACGGCGTAGACGCCGGGCTGGGGCTTTTCTTCCTTGTAGGCGCGCAGCAGCGCCTTGCGCGAATTCATCGCCGTCTCCCTGACTGTGAGCGGCTTTTTACCCGGATGAATTATGGAGTCAATATTACCCGGGTGTTTTTATGCGCATCAGCAGCCCGTAGAGCCCGCCGGCCAGGCCCGCCCCGACGAACCAGGCGTATTGGTAGATGAGCGTCCACGGCGCGCCGACGCCGGCGAAGGCGTGCGGGGCGGCCGCGTGCAGGAAGCCCGGCAGGTTGGGCGCAACGCCGACGGCGAAGGCGACCAGGGCGGCCGGGTTCCAGCCCGCCCGGTAGGTGTAGGCCCCCGTGCGGTCATAGAGGGCCGGGACGTCGAGGACTGTGCGGCGCAGCAGCCAGTAGTCGACGATCAGGATGCCGGCGATCGGTCCCAGCAGCGCGCCGTAGCCGGTGAGCCAGACGAAGATGTATCCGGCGGTGCTCTCCAGCAGCTTCCAGGGCATGATCAGCACGCCGAGGCCGGCCGTGATCCAGCCGCCGATGCGGTAGGTGATCCGCCTGGGCCAGAGGGCGGCGAAGTCGTAGGCCGGGCCAACCAGGTTGGCGGCGATGTTGCAGGAGACGGTGTCGAGGCTGATGATCACCAGTCCGACCAGCACGGCGATGCCGCCGATGTCGCCCGACAGGGCCACCGGGTCCCAGACAGCCTTGCCGAAGATCAGCACCGTGGCCGAGGTGACGACGACGCTCATCGCCGCCAGCAGGGCCATCGGGCCGGGCAAGCCCAGGGCCTGGCCGACGATCTGGTCCTTCTGGGTGCGGGCGAAGCGGGTAAAGTCGGGGATGTTGAGGGCGAGCGTGGCCCAATAGCCGGTCATGGCGGTGACGGCGGGGCCGAAGTCGCTCCAGAACCGGCCGGCCTTGGCGCCGCCGGGGTCGTAGGCCGAGGGCTCATGCAGGATGGGTCCGAGGCCTCCGGCCTTGGACAACGCCCACCAGACCAGGGCGGCGCAAACAACCACCTTGATCGGCGCGGTCCAGGTCTCGAGCTTGCGGACGGTCTCCAGCCCCTTGGTGACAAAGGCCAGCTGGATCAGCCAGAAGGCCAGGAAGGCCAGCAGCTGGCCCACCCCGATGCCCAGCAGCGGGATCGGCGCGCCGTCGAGCCTGTGGCCGACCATGACGCCGAGCAGGGTCAGCAGCGCGCCACCGCCGATCCAGGTCTGGATGCCGTACCAGCCGCAGGCCACGATGGCGCGGGCGAGCGCGGGCAGCCGCGCTCCCCGCCAGCCGAACGCGGCGCGGGCCAGCACCGCATAGGGCACGCCGTGCTTGGCGCCGGCGTGGCCGATCAGCAGCATCGGGACGAGCACGACCACATTGCCCAGCAGCACGGCCCAGACGGCCTGGGTCGCCGACATCCCCTGCTCCACCAGGCCGGCGGCCAGCATGTAGGCGGGCACGGCGATGACCATGCCCAGCCACAGGGCCGCGAAGTGGCGCGCGCGCCAGGTGCGCTGGGCCGCCGTGGTCGGGGCCAGGTCTTCGTTCCAGAGATTGTCGTCGGTATCCGCCACGTGCTCCCCCAAGCCTTGCGTCGAAGGGAGCGAGCATGCGCGGCGAGACCCGGGCCGTCACCTGGGAAACGCCGCGCGCTGGCGGGTTTGTAGCGGTTTCTAGAACGCCGCGTAGGCCCAGGTCGCTAACCCTGCGCCGAACAGCAGCACCATGGCGACAAGGCCGACGCGGTCCCACTGGATACAGGGGCCGGCGTGGCGAAGCTCGGCGGCTTCGGGCTTGTTGATGTCGCACTTCCTGAAGGACACGGGACGCGCGGAAACACGCATGGCGTGGGCCATGTTGAACCTCCCTAACGAATGACGCCTCTGACGGGCGCGTACGGGAGGTTTACCACGAACTCGCCTGACAGGCGAAATCTCGCTCAGTAGGAGAAGCGCAGGCTCAGCCCGACGCGGCGCGGCTGGGCCGAGAACGACTGCGGCAGGCGGCCGGCGGTGATGAACAGAGGCGCGTCGGCGTCGAGCAGATTTTCGACGAACAGGCCGGCCGAGCGGCGGCCCTGTTCGATGGCGATGCGGCCGTCCAGCAGGGTGACGCCGCCCAGGTCGCGGCCGGCGGCGGGGCTGACGGACTCGAAGGTCGAGCGCGACTCCCCGACATAGGCGGCCGAGCCGTTGACGATCAGGGCCGCGCCGCCGGGCAGCTCGCGGCGGGTCTCGCCCCAGACGGTGAAGGCCAGGCGCGGCACGGCCGGCAGGTGGTCGCCCTCGCGGCCCAGGCCGGCCATGGCGCCTGTGGTCTGGTCCTGGGTCAGCACGGCCTCGGTGGCGGCCAGGTTGAAGCCCAGCTTGGCGCCGCGGCGGCTCCAGGTGGCGTCGAACTCGGCTCCGTCGATGCGGGCCCGGCCCAGGTTTGTCACGAAGGCGAAGGCCCCGTTGGCGCTGGTCGCCGAATACTGCATGTCGCGCCAGTCGATGCTGTAGAGCGTCAGGTTGGCCGACAGCCGCCCCCAGCGAGACTTCAGGCCCAGCTCGCGGTTCCACAGGGTGTCGGCGCCGTAGGCCTGGAGCTCGGCGGCGAGGCCCGGGGCGGTGTTGACCCCGCCGGGCCGGAAGCCCTGCGAGATCTGGGCGTAACCCATCAGCCGCGGGGTGAAGCGGCGCGAGGCCAGGGCCTTCATGCTCCAGCCGTCCTCTTCGACCCGGTTGCGGAAATTGCCGCCCGAGGTGTCGGAGATGACGTTGACCACCAGCACGTGGCCGACGGTCTTCTTGTCGTAGGCGAAGCGGCGGGCGCCGACGGTGACGTCGGTCCGGTCGTCGACGGACAGGGTCGCCTCGCCATAGGCGGCGGCCTGGTCGAGGCGGGTGTCGACGATGCGGCGGCCGGTGTAGCCGGCGGCCTCCACGGGCAGGCCGGTGGCCGGATCGGCGACGCGCACCTGGCTGTCGATGCTGTCGCGGCGGGTCTCGGAGAACACCCCCACCGTCCATTGCAGCGCGCCCTCGTGGTCGGAGGTCAGGCGCGCTTCGCGGACGTCGGCGACGAGGTCGATGGGCTGGTACAGCAGGCCGGGCGTGCGGCTGTCCACATAGGACGCGTAGGCGCCCATCTGGCCCGCGTCGCAGGCGACGTCGGAGCCCAGGACCAGCCAGCGGGCGCAGGCGGCGGCGCTGCCGCGCTCGGACTGCAGGGTGCCGGTGTAGTCGATCTGCCGGGTGTTGTTCCACTCGTAGCGGGCCAGCGAGGCCGAGAACCGGGCGCCCGGCAGGCGGCTCTCCATCGACAGGGCCGCGAACCACACATGGCTGTCGAAGGGCGTGCGCACGAAGTTGCGCGACACGTGCGAGGGCTCGCCCGGCGCGCCGGCCCCGGTGTCGTTCAGCTTGGAATCCTGGGCGGCCAGCAGCAGGTCGACGCGGATGTCCTCGCGCGGCCGCCAGGCGGCGGCCAGGCGCCCGCCCACCGTTCGGCCGGCGTTGACGCCGGTCAGGCCCAGGCGGGCGTTGTCGGCGAAGGCGGCCTCGTCGCGGCGATAGGCGGTCAGGCGCACGGCCGCGCGGTCGTCGGCGAAGGCCTTGTTGGCCACGGCGGTGACCGCCCCGCCGATCCGCCCGCCGACGACGCCGCTTTCCAGTTCCAGTCCCGTCAGGTCGCGAGACAGATCGGCGCGGTTGAAGCCGACCTTCACCGCCCCGCCCATGGCGCTGGAGCCATACAGCGTGCCCTGCGGTCCGCGCAGCACCTCGATCCGATCGACATCGACCAGCAGCAGGTCGGGGAACGATCCGCCGGGATCGGCCGTGGTGCCACTGGGGCCCGAGACCGGCACGTCGTTGTAATAGAGGGCCGTGGTCGCCTCGCCCGAACCGTAGACGCCGCGCAGGGTCATGCGCATGCGGCCGACGCCCGTGCTGGTCAGGGTCAGGCCCGGCAGGCGCTGGGCGACGCGCTCGAAGGTGACCGCGCCGGTGGCGGCCAGGGCCTCGCCGTCGACGATGCGCATCGACAACGGCGTGTCCTGCTCGGCGGTGCTGCGGCGCAGGGCGGTGACCATCACCGCGTCGACCTCGGCCGAGACGACCGGCGCGGCCGGCGGGGCGACGGCCAGGGACGGGCGGGCCATCGGGGCGCGCTCGATCAGCAGCCGACCGCCGTGCCGCCGGGCGACCAGGCCCGAGCCGGCCAGAAGCCGCCGCAGGGCCTCGTCCGGCTCCAGGCGGCCGCTGACGCGGGGCGCGGTCAGGCCGGTGACCAGGGCGGGGTTGAACAGGATCTCGGTGTCGGTCTGGGCGGAGAAGGCCGTCAGGGCCCGGGCCATCGGCGCGCCGCCCTCGATCTCGACCCGACGCGGCGCGGCCGCGACGGCGACCACGGGAACGGTCACGGGCCCGGCCATGGCGGCGAGCGCGAGCCATCCCGCGAGGGCGGATCGTCGATGGCGGATGAGCAAGACCCCCGGGGCTCCAGTACGCGGCAGCGACCCTTCCTTCACCGCTGCGTTCCCCAAGGCCAGTCCCCTCGTCGCCGTTGGCCGGCGATCCCGTCGCCGCGCGCCCGCCTGGCGGACAATCCGGAGACTCTGCCTGTTAATCTGGCAGGCGGGGCGCCCTCACGGCAAGACCGAGAGTGTGGGTTGACCCGGTCGTCACGCTGCTGACGAATGATCGCAACAAAAAAGACTCGTTGTGTCGGGGACGACGAAATGGCGCTGGCGAATCTGGCCGCTGGAGCGCGTGGAGGCGAGGGCTTGGCCCAGGCCTCCCTGCCCTACCAGCAGGCCCTAAGAGCCTTCTTCCGCCGAAGGGTGGACGGGGGCGAGGTCGACGACCTCGTACAGGAAGTTCTGCTCCGACTGCACAACCGCCGTGACGGCGGCGAGGTGTCGAACCTCGGCAGCTTCATTTTCCAGACCGCCACCAACGTCCTGCTGGACCGCCGTCGCCGCGACACCGTGCGCAAGCGCCAGGCCCACTGCGAGCTGGAGGAGATCCACCACCCGCTCGACGAACTGTCACCCGACCGGATTCTGCAAGCCAAGCAGCAGGCCGCCGTCGCCGCGGCGGCCCTGGCCGATCTGCCGTTAAGGACGCGCGCCGCTTTCATGCTCGTCCGATTTGAAGGCATGAGTTACAAGGCGGCGGCCGCTCAACTGGGACTCTCCGTCAGCGCGGTCGAAAAACACGTCGCCAAGGCTCTGAAACACCTGACGAGCCGCCTGCAGGAACACGATGCGCCACCTCGCCCCAAACCTGGCTTCTTCCGGTGAACCGGACGCCGCGGAATGGGTCGCGCGCCTGCACAATCGGCCGAACGACCTCAGCCTGCGGCGTGACTTCGATTCCTGGCTGAAGTCCGATCCCGCCAATAAGCCCGCCTTCGACTCCGCCGCCGACGCCTGGTCGCGCATCGGCGCGCTGTCGGATGAACCCGAGATCCGGTCGGCGCGCGCCGCGCTGAAGGCAGACCTGGCCGCCGACGCCCGTCGTCGCCACGCCCGGCCGCAGATGCGCTGGGCCGCGGGCATCGCCGCCATGGTGATGGCCGGCGGCTTCGGCACGGCCCTGTGGCTGGCCGCCACCTCGGCCGACCATTCCGCGCCGGCCGTCGCGCCCGCCCAGATGGCCGAGGCCGTCTACCAGACCGGCGTCGGCGAACGGAAGAGCATCACCCTGGCCGATGGCTCGGTCGCCACCCTGTCGACCGACACCGTGCTGCGCGTCACCGAATGGGGCGCGCGCCGGGGCCTGACCCTGGATCGCGGCGAGGCCTTCTTCCAGGTGGCCAAGAACCCGCAGCGGCCGTTCGTGGTCACCGCGCAGGGCCGCACGGTCACCGCCCTGGGCACCGCATTCAACGTGCGCATCGATCCGGGCGCCTGGTCGGTCAGCCTGCTGGAAGGCAAGATCCGCGTCGCCGATCCGGCCGCCCACAACAGCGTCGACCTGCTGCCGGGCTCGCGCCTGGAACAGCACGCCGGCGCGACGTGGGCCGTGGCCGCCGCTGATGTCGCCGCCCTGACCAGCTGGCGCGAAGGCAGCCTGGTGTTCGACAACCAGCCGCTGTCGCAGATCGTCGGCGAGCTGAACCGCTATTCGGACCGCAAGATCCGCATCGCCTCGCCCCGCGTGGCCGCCACCCCGATGAGCGGCCGGTTCAAGACCGGCGACGTCGGCGGTTTCGTCGACGCCCTGTCGGCCTATGGCGCAGCCAAGGTGCGCACCGGCGAGGGCGGCGAGATCGTCCTGGTCGCGCCGTAGCGGCGATCAACGTCCCTCAAGATCGAGGTCTTCAGCCGCGGCTCAACCCGACGAGGGCGAGACGGGCCAGCAGCTTCTCGGCTGCCGGCCCGCGCCGTTGTCACTCGCCGAAGCGGAAGCGCAGGCCCACCCCGTAGTAGCGACCCTCGTAGCGGACATCGACCGGATAGGTCCGGTCGGGCGAATAGTTGTTGTAGTTCTCGAACGGCTTGGCCAGCAGGTTGCTGACGTCGAGGCTGACGGTCAGTTGCTTGGAAAGGTCGTAGCTCAGCGAGGCGTCCAGACGGGACGTCGCCCGCACCCCTACGCCGGTATATTGCGAACCGTCGGTCGCCTGACGGTAGTAGCTGACCCAGGGCGAGCGTCGATTGTAGGAGATCCGTCCCGTCACGCCGTTGCGCTCGTAGAACAGAGCGGCGTTGTAGGTCCATTTGGAAAGGCCGGTGATCTTGACGTAGGACGCATCGGCGCCGAGCGTCTGGGGGAACTGGTTCTTGCCGTCGATGTAGGTGACGTTGCCCTGGACGCCGAAGCCCTTGAAGGCTTCGGGCAGGAAGTCGAGGAAGGTCTGGGCGTTGACCTCGAAACCCTTGATCTTGCCCGCCCCGGAGTTTTCCGGACGGCTGATTTCGATCAGGCCATAGACAGGATCCTGGACCCGGCTGGTGTAGTTGCTCGTGAACCCGAAGAGGTCGCGATAGAAGCCGGCGACGGTGATGCTGCCCGTGCTGGAGAAATAGTACTCGGCGCTGATGTCGTAGTTCTTGGACGTGAGCGGCACGAGGTCGGGGTTTCCGCCCGAGCCGTAGGCGTTGGGTTGCACCGGCGCGTTGGGATCGACGGGCTCGTTGGGGTCGCGAACGACCTGGGTGACGTTCAGGGCCGGGTTGAGCGCGCCGAAGTCGACGCGGGTGCGGGTCTCGGTATAGCCCAGGCGCAATTGCACCTTGTCCAGCGGCCGGATCCGCAGGCTGATATTGGGCAACACGTCCGTGTAGTTCTGCTCGATCGTCCTCGGGATCAGGGTCGTGACGCCATTTGCCGCGACGCGCGAGGTGCCGGAGTATTCGCCGACGGTCTGGACCACCCGGACGCCGACCACGCCATCAAACGCCATCGAACCCAGCTCGAAGTCGTACTTGGCCTGGACGTAGCCGGCGTAGCTCTGTTCGGTGGCGCTGAAGGCGCCGCCCTGGTCGAGGGGCACGTCCGGGCTGCTGAAGGCCGTCAGGGTGTCCTTGTAGCCCTGGTCGTTGGGGTAGAGCGCGATCAGTTGCTGCAGGGCGTCGATCGAGCGTTGCCGCAGGGCGGCGGCGTTCGCCGCGATCCCCTCGCGGGTCGGCATCAGATACTGGGTGAAGCCCTGTGAATCGCCGCGGAACGGATCCTCGATCATCTCGAGCTGCCCCACGGGCAGACTGGACAGCGCGATCTTCAGCGGCAGCACCCAGGCGTAGCGCGAGCCCTGGATCAGCGAGGCGTCGCGGTCGGTGTAGCGCAGTCCGAACTTGATCTCGGGCAGGAACGACAGGCGTGTGTCGAACACTGCATCGCCGCGCCATTGGACCCCGCTGCCCTTGGCGATGTAGTGCCGCTCGTAATAGCCGCGCCAGTAGTAGTTGGCCGGGTTGGCGGCGTCGAAGCCGGTGAGGTCGAACGCCGCGCCATCCTTCTCGTTGAACTTGACGACCACGGTCGGCGCGGTGGTGAAGGCGCTGTCCAGGCTCCAGTTACGGGCCTCGTACTCGCTGTCCTCGTAGGCGAGGTCGGTCGACAGGGTCAGGCGATCACCGCGCCAGACGGCGCCGACCGCGCCCTGATAGGTGTTGGTGTGATCGGCGCCGGTCGAGCGATAGGCCTGGGGCGCGACGCCACCGGTCTTGGTGAAGCCGGCGGCCTGGTCGGTGGTCCCGGGAACCAGCGTGACGTTCGTCAGGGTGGGGTCCTGCAGGACGGTGGAGTCCCAGTCGCGAAGATTGACGTCCAGGTTGTCGGTCGCCTGCCGGCCGCGATAGCCCTGGTAGATCCCGTCGAAATAGATCTCGAGCTTGTCGTTCGGCTTCCACTGGACGGCGACGTTGCCCGAAGGCCGGTAGCGCTTGCCGCCGTCGTTATAGAGACCCACCGAGTGGGGGTAGTAGAAGCTGTTGCCGGCGCTGGCCGGCGAGACGCTGGAGGCGGGACTGACCTGACGGATCCATTGGTTGTTGTACCGCACGCCGTTGCGGTACTGCGACTGGGCGTAGGTGGCGTTGGCCAGGACGCCGATCTCGCCGATCGACGTGTCCCAGCGATCCGAGAGCAGGATGTTGCCGTTCGGGTCGCGCTTCTCGGTCTGGTCGTTGTAGGTGAGGCGCACGCCGCCGCCGATGAACCGCCCCTTGAAATCAAGCGGGCGACGCGTGCGGACGTTGATCAGGCCGGCCAGGCCCGGCTCGACGATGTCGGCGGTGCCGGACTTGTAGATCTCGATCCCCGCCAGGGCCTGGGCCGGGAAGTCCTGCAACTGCACGCGACGCAGTTCGGCGGTGAAGATCTCGCGGCCGTTATAGGTGGTGGCGACGTCGGGCAGGCCTCGGATCAGGACGCGATTGGCCTCGTCGCTGAAACGTTCGACCTGCACGCCGGAGATGCGCGCCAGGGTCTCGGCGGCCGTGTTGTCGGGAAGCTTGCCGATGTCTTCGGCGACGACCGCGTCGAGGATCGCGTCCGAGTTGCGCTTGATGGTCTGCGCCGAGCGCATGCTCTGGCGAAGGCCGGTCACGACGACCTCGGTCACGGCCGAGGTTTCCGTCGTGGCGCCGGCTGTATCCGCGGCCGCGGTAGAGGCTGCCGTCGCGGCCGTCGTCTGCGCGGCCACGGGCATGGCCAAAAGCGCCATCGGGGCAACCGACAGCATGAACGCCATACGTTTCATCAATCCCTCCCAGGTCGAGCGCGAGGTATTTTCCCCGTCGCTTCATTTGTCAGACTAAATGTGCAGAGGGATCATTTTTGGTCAATCCCATTGATACGATCAATGCAAAAATTGAAATCAGGATTTCACATTTCAACAGATTTCGAAATCCCGTTCGGCGCCGTCACCGCCGGCATTCCCATGCGTGGGAACGAATTTCCAAACACTTGGATCGACGTTCGTTTTGAAACTCGCCGCAGAGCGTCAACCCGGCAAGCCCGGACGGCATCAAGCTATACTCTGACAAAATAGCACCCACCTTGGTGTCCGCATGACCTTGCGGCAAGCGACACGACGGGATGGGGGCCTCTGGCTCCAGGGCGGCAATGACCGGAGATCGGACGAACCTTCGCCCACTTTCTCCCCTCCCCGGTTGCGGAAACCCATCCTCCCTGCGTCATGACTAGGGACAGCGGCGCCGTTCGCGTCGCATCAGGGAGGCTATTCGTGACTTCGATCCTCAAGACCGCCGCCGCGGGCATGGTTTGCGCGCTGATGGCGTCGAGCGCCCTGGCCGCGCCGCTGAACGCCGCGCAGAAGACTCAGCTGAAGGCCAACGTCGATGCCTACACCCCGCAGATGAACGAGGCGGCCCTGAAGATCTGGGGCTTCGCCGAGCTCGGCTACCTCGAGACCAAGAGCTCCAACGTGCTGCAGGAGCAGCTGACGGCCGCGGGCTTCACGGTGAAGGCCGGGGTCGCCGACGAGCCAACCGCCTTCGTCGCCAGCTTCAAGCAGGGCAAGGGCCCGGTGATCGCCGTGCTGGCCGAGTTCGACGCCCTGCCGGGCCTGTCGCAGGCCGCCGTGCCGACCAAGACCCCGCGTCCCGAGACCGACAACGGCCACGGCTGCGGCCACAACCTGTTCGGCGCGGCCTCGGTGGCCGGCGCGGTCGCCCTCAAGTCGTGGATGATCCAGAACAAGGTGCAGGGCGAGATCCGCGTCTACGGCACGCCGGCCGAGGAAGGCGGTTCGGGCAAGGTCTACATGGTGCGCGAAGGCCTGTTCGACGACGTCGACGTGACCCTGCACTGGCACCCGGGCAACGAGAACTCGGCCCGCCAGGGCACCTCGATGGCCAATATCAGCGGCAAGTTCCGCTTCCGCGGCAAGTCGGCCCACGCTTCGGGCGCGCCCTGGGCCGGCCGTTCGGCTCTGGACGGCGTCGAGGTGCTGGACACCGCCGCCAACTTCATGCGCGAGCACATCCCCGACGGCACGCGGATCCACTACGTGATCACCAACGGCGGCAAGGCCCCCAACGTCGTGCCCGACTTCGCCGAGGTCTATTACTACGTCCGCAACAGCGACCCGAAGGTCGTGGTCAGCGTCATGGACCGGGTCAAGAAGGCGGCCGAAGGCGCGGCCATGGCCACCGAGACCAGCGTCGAGTTCGAGCAGACCGGCGGCGTCTACAACCTGCTGCCCAACGACGTGCTGGGCAAGGTGATGAACGACAGCCTGGTCAGCGTCGGCGGCGTCACCTGGACCGCCGAAGAGACCGAGTTCGCCAAGACCCTGGCCAAGAGCCTCAACAACGGCGGCGGCGACCTGGCCTCGGTCGGCAAGATCGAGTCCTACGCCCCGGCCGACATGACCGGCGGCGTCGGCGGCTCGACCGACGTGTCGGACATCTCGTGGGTGACCCCGACCGTGGGCCTGTCGACGGCGACCTTCGTGCCGGGCTCGGCCGGTCACAGCTGGCAGAACGTGGCGGCGGCGGGCTCGTCGATCGGCCTCAAGGGCGCGGCCGTGGCGGCCAAGACCCTGTCGATCACCGGCGCGGAGCTGCTGACGAACCCCAAGCTGATCGCCGACGCCAAGGCCGAGCTGAACACCCGCCGCGGCGACGGCTTCCAGTACAAGGCCATGGTCGGCGACCGCAAGCCGCCGCTAGACTACCGCAAGCCGGGCGGGGCTGAGTAATCCTAGCCGGACGGGAGCGGCCTCGCCGCTCCCGCTATCCCAAAAGCTCGTCATCTCGGCAAAAGCGCAGCGTAGAGCCGGGACCCAGGGGCCGACGCACCGCGCTCGCCAACGCCGGGGCGGTGAACCCAGGCGCGGCGCCCAGTCCTCCTGGGTCCCGGATAAGCCCTTCGGGCTTTCCGGGATGACGTAAGTTTGGTGGCTTGAAAGTCTAGGCCTGCACGCCCTGGCCGCGCAGCTTGGCCTTCAGCTCGCGGATCGGCCTCGCCAGCAGGAAGCCGAACGACACCGCGCCTTGCTTGGTGTGCACCGCGTGGTGGATGCGGTGGGCCTGGATCAGGCGCTTCCAATAGGCCGACTTGCCGAGCGGCACCTTGAAGCGCCGGTGCACCATGCCGTCGTGGAAGACGAAATAGACCGCGCCATAGGCAGTGACGCCCAGGCCGACGGGCAGCAGCCACGGCACGCCGCCGTTGGTTCCGAACCAGATGGCGACGATGGCGGGCGCGGCGAAGACCACCGCGAACAGATCGTTGAGCTCGAAGGCGCCGTGGCGGGGCTCGTGGTGCGAGCGGTGCCAGACCCACAGGAAGCCGTGCATGACGTACTTGTGGGTGAACCAGGCGAAGCCTTCCATGAAGGCGAAGGCGGCCAGGAACAGGGCGACCTGAAGTCCGAAGGTGACCATCACTTTCCTACTCTGGAGCGGCCGTCCTGACTGCATCAGGCGCGAGCGCTCGTCCTTGTCCTGGCTCAAATATCCCGGCGCTAGCGCTACGGATCGCGCGACAGGGCCTGGGCGACGCCCAGACCTGTCGCGCCGACGGCGGCCAGTACGATCCAGGCCTTATACACCGAGCCGATCCCGCCGTCGCGCCAGAGCACGGCCTGGTAGGCGTCGATGACCCAGGCGTGGGGGGTCAGCCAGCCCAGGCTCTGCAGCCAGGCCGGCATGAGAAAGCGCGGGGCCATGCTGCCGCCGATCGCCGCCAGCACCAGGATCACGAAGGTCGACAGCATCTGGGCCTGGTCGCGCGTGCGGCACAGCGAGACGAGGCCCAGGGCCAGGCCTGCCGAGCAGGTCCCGGCCGCCAGGGTGGTGGGCAGCCAGAGCAGGAAGTGCTGGGCGGCCTCGACCCCGTAGACGCACTGGGCGACAACGAAGATCATCACCGCCTGGACGATGGCCTGGGCGGTCAGGAACAAGAACTTGCCGGTGACCACCGGCCCCATGCCGGCCACGCCCGCCAGCAGGCGGTCGGCGACGCCGGCCCGGCGCTCCTCCATCAGCGACAGCGCCCCCTGCATGGCCGAGAACAGGGCGAAGAGGATCATCACCGCCCCGGCGTAATAGGCGATCACCGCCCCGCCCTTGCGGGCGCCGGCGATGTCCTCGCGGTCGAAAAGATCGTCCTTCACGGCATGGGGCTCGGCCCGCAACTGCTCGGTGGCGGCCTCGACGCGGACCGACTGCTCCGGCGTCAGGTCGCCCAGGGCCGGCTTCACCGAGTCGATCGAACGGCGCAGCGCCGCGTCGGGGGCGGCGGCGGCCAGGGCCTGCTGGGTGCGGGCCTGGGTCAGAGGAGCCGCCACGGCTCGGGAAGGATCGGCGACGATCAGGAACGGCTTGCCCGGCGCGGCGGGATCGGCGCGGATGACGAGGCCGGCGTCGGCCTGGCCGGACTTGACCCTGGCCCGCACAGCGGCCGCGTCGGGCGCGGTCTCGGCCCGGACGTCGGCGCTCTTCAGCAGGGCCGCGGCGACCCGGCGCGAGGCGTCGGTCTGGGCGAGGTCGGTCAGCGCCAGCTTGGGCTGCAGGTTGTCGCCCGAGGTCCCGGCGAACACCGACGAGAAGATCAGGAACACCAGCGGCGGCAGCAGAAAGGTCATGACCAGGGCAGCGCGGTCGCGCCACAGCTCGAGCGCCATGACGCGCATCATGGCCAGCGCCATCACCGCCCGCGTCCTCATGCGGCCTTCCGCTCGGCCACGAGGGTAAAGAGATTGGCCAAGGACGGCTCGCGCACCCGGATCTCGCGGGGGGCGAGGCCCAGCTTGCGCAGCCTGGCGTCCAGCCGGCCCGCCGCCGCATAGCCGCCGGCGTCGAGGCGGGTCCAGACGCCCGGGCGGCGGGTCGGCTCCAGGCCCTCGGCGGCCAGGCGGATCTCGCCGGCGGTGTCGAGGCCTTCGGACAGGTGGACCAGGATCTCCATCTGGTCGCCATAGGCCTCGGCGACCAGGGCCCGAGGCTCGCCCTCCAGCACCATGGCCCCGGCCCGCAGGAAGCCGACGCGGTCGGCCAGGGCTCCGGCCTGGTCGAGGTCGTGGGTGACGATCAGCACCGCCACACCCAGGTCGCGCAGGTCGCGGATCACCGCGTCGACGGCCTCGCGGGCGTCGATGTCGACCCCGACGGTCGGCTCGTCGAGGATCAGCAGGGTCGGTTCGTGGACGATGGCGGCGGCGATGTTGGCGCGGCGCTGGAAGCCGCCCGACAGGGTGCGGACCGGGGCGTCGGCGCGCTCCAGCGTGCGGGTCAGCTCCATCGCCCGGCGCACGGCGGCCGGGACCTTGGCGCGCGGCACGCCGGCCAGGGCGGCGAAGGTCTCGATGTTTTCGCGCACCGACAGGTTGGCGTAGAGGGCGATCTCCTGCGGCACGAGGCCCAGTCCCGCGCGGGCGGCGGGGACGCGGGCGGGGTCGGCGCCGTTCAGGCGGACGGTCCCGGCGTCGGGCCGCAGTCGGCCGCAGATGGCGCGCACCAGGGTGGTCTTGCCGGCGCCGTTGTGGCCCAGCAGGGCGTAGATCTCGCCCGGATTCAGGGTCAGGTCGACGCCCTTGAGGACCTGACGGTCGCCGTAGGAACGCACGACTCCTGTAGCAACCAGAATAGGGCCTGGATTCACGCCGCCGCCTTGCGCGCGGCGAACAGCCGGCCGGCGTAGGGACCCAGCAGGCCGCCGCCGCCGGCGGTGGCTAGGGCGGCTTCGGCCGCGGACAGGTGCTCTTCCATGGCCGCGCGGGCGCCGGCCAGGCCCAGGCGCGAAACGGCCGTGCTCATCGACGCGTCCTGGCCGACGTCCTTGCCGGCCGCCTCGACCGAGCCCTCGGCGTCGATGATGTCGTCGCGGATCTGGAAGGCCAGGCCCACCCGGCGGGCGAATTCGCCCACCTGTTCGACGGCCGCGTCGTCGGCGCCGCCGATCAGGGCCCCGACCTGGGCGGCGGCGATGATCAGCACGCCGGTCTTCTCGTGGTTCAGGCGATCAATGGCGGCCATGTCGCGCAGCTGGTCGCGGTCGAGCAGGTCGCGGGCCTGGCCGGCGACCAGGCCCATGAAGCCCACGGCCTCGGCGGCGCGGCCGGTGATCTCGGCGCGCAGGTCGCCGGACAGCGCCTTGTCGCCAGCGATGACGGCATAGGCCTGGTTCAACAAACCCACCCCCGCCAGGATCGCCGTGGCCTCGTCGAAGGCGCGGTGGATGGTCGGCAGGCCGCGGCGCAGGCCCGCATCGTCCATGGCCGGCAGGTCGTCGAGCACCAGCGAGGCGGCGTGGATCATCTCGAAGGCGCAGGCCGCGTCCAGCGCCGCCCCTTCGGACGCGCCGAAGGCCTCGGCGGCCAGCAGCACCAGCATCGGACGGAAGCGCTTGCCCGGGGCCAGCAGCGAATAGCGGACGGCCTCGACGAGGCGGTCGGGGGCCGTGCCCGGCGCCGGGGCCAGCTCGGCCAGGCGACGGTCGACGCGCGCCCGCAGGGTCTCGACCCGGGGCAGCAGTCCCTGTTGCAAGGCGACCTGGTCGTCCATCTCGCGAGTCGCGCCTCCCACCCCGTCGCGGGCGGAGTCATTTGAAGGCGCCCCGCCGTTGCGTCAACCCAAGCGGTCCTACCCTGGCGGGTCTTGACCCGACGGCCGAGCGGCGCGTCCATGGGGCATGTCGACACCGCTTCCCTCCCCCGCCGCCCACGCCCGCGAGATCCTGGCCCGCCTGGGCGTCGCCGACCTATCGGCCGACGGCGGTCAGGCCGTGCGCACGCCGATCGACGGCTCGGTCCTGGCCCATGTCGCCTTCGACGACGCCAAGGCCATCGAGGCCAAGGTGGCCGGCGCGGCGCGGGCCTTCCGGAGCTGGCGCTGCGTTCCGGCCCCGCGCCGGGGCGAGCTGGTCCGGCTGCTGGGCGAAGAGCTGCGGGCGGCGAAGGCCGATCTGGCCGCCCTGGTGACGCTGGAGGCCGGCAAGATCGCCTCGGAAGGCGCCGGCGAGGTGCAGGAGATGATCGACATCTGCGACTTCGCCGTCGGCCTGTCGCGCCAGCTGCACGGCCTGACGATCGCCTCGGAGCGCCCCGGCCACGCCATGCGCGAGACCTGGCATCCGCTGGGGCCGGCGGCGGTGATCAGCGCCTTCAACTTCCCGGTCGCGGTCTGGGCCTGGAACGCCTGCCTGGCCTTGGTCTGCGGCGATTCGGTGATCTGGAAGCCGTCGGAAAAGACGCCGCTGACGGCGCTCGCCACGCAAGCCCTGCTGGAGCGCGCCCTCGCCCGCTTCGGCGAGGACGCGCCGGCCGGGCTGTCTTCGGTGGTGCTGGGCGGCCGCGACGCCGGCGAGCGGCTGGCCCGCGATCCGCGCATCCCGCTGGTCAGCGCCACCGGCTCGACCCGGATGGGCAAGGCCGTCGCGCCGCTGGTGGCCGAGCGTTTCGGGTGCTCGATCCTGGAGCTGGGCGGCAACAACGCGATGATCGTCACCGAAAGCGCTGACCTGTCGCTGGCCCTGCGCGCCATCGTCTTTTCGGCCGCCGGCACGGCCGGCCAACGCTGCACGTCCTTGCGCCGGCTGATCGTGCACGAGAGCCTGATCGACAAGGTCAGCGACGCGGTCGCCGCCGCCTTCGATCGCCTGCCGGCCGGCGATCCGCGCCAGGACGGGGTGCTGCTGGGTCCGTTGATCGACAAGGGGTCGTACGAAGCCTTCGTCCACGCCCTCGACCAGGCCCGCGCCGATGGCGCGCAGGTCAGCGGCGGCGAGCGGCTGCGCGAGGCCGAGGCGCCCGACGCCTTCTACGTCCGCCCCGCCCTGGCCCGCCTGCCCGGCCCCACCGCCGGCATGGCCCGCGAGACCTTCGCGCCGATCCTCTACGTCGTGCCCTATTCGGACTTCGACGAGGCGGTGGCGATCCAGAACGACGTGCCCCAGGGCCTGTCGTCCTGCGTGATGACCAATGACGTGCGCGAGGCCGAGAGCTTCCTGAGCCCCTGGGGCAGCGACTGCGGCATCGCCAACGTCAATATCGGCCCCTCGGGCGCCGAGATCGGCGGGGCGTTCGGCGGCGAGAAGGAAACCGGCGGCGGCCGCGAGAGCGGGTCGGACAGCTGGAAACAGTACATGCGCCGCCAGACCGCGACGGTGAACTATTCCGGCGCCCTGCCTTTGGCGCAGGGGGTTAGGTTCGATTTGTAGGGGTTGCGGCGCAGATCCTCCCCCTCTGGGGGAGGTGGCCCGGAGGGCCGGAGGGGGTCAGCACCGCCTTCGGCGGCCCCCTCAGTCGCTTCGCGACAGCTCCCCCAGAGGGGGAGCATCTCGCGTCCCACCCTTGATCAAAGCGGGATATTGTCGTGCTTCTTGGGCGGGTTGGTC